>PZPK01000001.1 GCA_006212045.1 Oleiphilus sp.
CTTTTCGCTACGCTCATGGTCCAGGCAATCCACAGTGTGTCTGACATGCAGAACAAAATAATCACCTGCAGACTGACCGTTTCTCAATCGGACCGTAGCAGGGAAAAATTGGTAACAGCTATCGTCGTTTAGCTCTGAAATAACTTCTACAAAAGCACTCGAAACCAATATCCAGATACCAGAAAAAAAAATATCCTTCGGCTTTCTTAACGCAGTCACATCCATTACCGGAAAGTGATCAATTGGGCGACAAAACGCCACATCAGAATTAAATCGGCTTACTTCACGTAAATTATTTATTTCAGTCCTGATCCAGCAATCCCCTCTGACTTGTAACTCTCGCACCATACCTGGCTCCCTCAACAATTAGGCTTATTCTGTAAAAACAGATCGATTACCGAGCGTATGCCACCACGGTTGATAAACCAGGAATAGCGTTACCGTCCCCTTAAAAAGTCCGACCCATCTCCCTGACTAGAGCGTTAAAGACTCAATAAATAAAAATGCAATTTACGTCAAATATACGTCCAACCCGAGCAACGACCGTATTCTTTTATCATTGTCTTTAATGAGGTCAATGCTTTCCAGATACAAATCCAAATGGCTTCCTATCATTAATCCTGCGCCGACCCTTTCTACTAACTCGATCTTACCGGCCAGCAAATCTTCGATCTCACCCAATGACATACCAAATGCTCTGCGACACAACTCCTCGTCGAAAAAATTTAACTGATAGAAGTTAAAAACGTTATGCCTTCGGTCAAATATTACACTATTCAAATCTTGGTAAGCTTGTTGATTCTTGATTATCGGCAAATAATGATCTTTGATATACAGTTCTGCCAGATAACATTGGAGCGCCGAAGCATAGCTCGCAAAAACTTTTTCTACTATAAACCGCAATTCAAATTTCTTTGAATTGAACTTAATCCAAAAGCTGTCATCTAAGCCCGCTCTATCCTCCAGATAAGAGCTATCAGCGTACACAAATTGTACTTGTCCTGTTACCGAAGGCGGGAGAAATTTACTCACACTACCTACATCACATAACTGGCCAGGCTTATCTGAGAACTCAGGAAAACTATCTGATTTAAAATGCCAATCAGCATCTACACTTTGCTTAGATAAACGATCTAGAAATTGATCTCTCCTGTCCGAGATCAATGAATCTGCAATAGGCCTGCTGAAAAAATTCATACATACTTTTGGCATGGTTGGGCAACTCTTACACTTATTAGATGGTCAAGGCAGCTGGCTGCGATAAATATAGCGGTATCAATGCATTGCCACTTGTATCACAAAACAGTTCTCTTTTAGATTTACCCTCTAAAGCTCTGACCGCGGGTTGAATCCGTTTTGTCGCTTAAGACAAAACATAGGAAGCCTCCACCGTACGGCCCTTGTCGCTATACTCGAGGTGCTTGCACATACCCTGAACCAGTGCGACGCCACGGCCATGCAGTTCGTCTCCTTCGATGACTGGCTCGCCGTCTTTAATGGATGTGTAGTCGAAGCCCTCTCCGGTGTTGCTGACAGTGATATGAAGCGTGTGCGGCGCGTCCGGGGAATACAGGCCAATTGACATGGCAATTTCGCCATCAGCGAGGCGCTGCAAACGCTGCTCGCGCTCGGCATAGTATTCCATCATGCCGTCTTCGCTGTGTTTCATGCTTGAATCCAGTTCCAGCAAACCGTGCTCAAGGGCATTGCTGTATAACTCCTTTAGAATCGTGGTCAAGTAACTAAGGTGACCTGAATAGCATGTTGGCAAGGTGATCTGACTAAGTAGAAAATTGACAGGATCAATGTCGGAGCGAATCTCATCAGGGCTGAGTTTTAGCTCTGTTTTCCATGGCAGCAAATCCGGCAATTCGACCCGGCCTTCAGGGGGATTAAGCGGGCCCGGGCTTAGAACGATCAGCGACATGTCATCCTGTTCCAGATTGTCACCACAGAATTGCTGCCAATCTTCCAACAGACCCGGAACATAGCTGGTCAGCGTCTGACGTTCTCGCGCAGAACGGCCAAGCAACCCGACCAGCCTTTCGTATCCATACATTTCACCATTTGTGCCGATGCTTTCAATCAGCCCATCGGTCTGGAAGACAATGTGCTCTCCCGTTTTCAGTCGAAAAGTTCGGGTACTGGCATCAAACTCGTTATCTTCCAGAATGCCTAAGGGCATGTGGCGTGATTCCAGCTCTCTGGTGATGCCCTCGCCTTCTTTTAACCAGACGATATCGGGCAAACCACCGTGCCAGATTTTGAGGTACTGCCCCTCGGCATCGAGTTCACCGATAATTGCGGCACAAAACATGTAGTCGGGCAAACAACGCGTCAGTACTGAATTGAGCCGTTTGGCAGTTTCTGACAATGAAGATTGCTGACGATTGCTCTCGAAAAAGACCTGGCTCGCGGGCATGGCTCCGATAGAGGCCGGCAGGCCGTGTCCGGTAAAGTCTCCCAGGAAAAAACAGACACCACCCGATGCCCGCCGCGCACATAGAAACAGATCGCCATTAAAGACCGACATCGATTTAAGATGGGTAATCAGGTTGGGCACCTGCATATCGTTTTCAGCAGTGATCGATTCCATGACGTGTCGAGCCATCTGGTATTCATTGCTGAGTTCATCGTAAAGACGGGAAATCTCGTCGCTTTTCTGATGGATTTGCCTGGTTAGCTCTTTGGTCCGCGCGTGCGCCCTGATACGCGCGAGCAACACAATCGGATCGATGTCCTTGTTGACGAAATCGTCTCCGCCGCTTTCAAGACAACGCTGTATGGCGTCGCTTTCAGACAGCGCCGTCATAAAGATCACTGGAACATGGCGTTCGCCTGACTGGGCCTTGATCAGGCGCGTGGTCTCAAAGCCATCAAGATCAGGCATCATGACGTCCATCAGGATGACATCAATTTCGTGCTGCTGAAACAGCTCCAGCGCTGCTTTGCCGCTCTCAGCCGCGATACAGTCGACGCCAAGATGTTCGAGTGAGGCGATCATCACATGCCGGATAAACAGGACATCATCAACGATCATGACTTTTATCGTTTTCATTACTCGGTTCCGGTAAAACTAATCAGATCAGGATTCAATCTCGAACTTCTTGTCAAAGCGACTCATCGCCAGTATTTTGCCCACCGCGGGTTGTGCATCCTTGATAACGATACGGGTCTCACTCCCGACAGATTTTCGCATATTCAGCAACATGCCCAGCGCTGAACTGTCCATATATTCGACTCCTGAAAAATCAAGAATAAAACACTCGACATCCTCTGCGGTATTGTAGCTTTTGCGAAACTCCTGCATTAGCTTAAAGTCAAACACCCCTTCAATGGCAATGTTTAACTGCTTCCCGGAAGCATCTTTCTCTAGGGTAATCGACATACATGCCCTCCCGTTTAGTCGGTTGATTTTGCACCTTTATTTAAGCACGATCCACGTACTAATTTGCTTGGTCATCTTTGAGATTCTTCTCTGCGGCGGCTTCGAGGTAGGTGCGAACATCTGCCTCCGCAACAATGCTGCGCATTTCAGTCAGTATATCCCCTGCGGCCCCGTGCGCGTGCAGAGGCTGGTCTTTGCTGCATTGCTTTTCAAGGAGCTTGATCAACTTGGAAATACGCCAGAAGAACTCCGTTTGCGACAAGTCGAGTTCCAGCAATTCACTTTCCGAATAGCGGGCATCCGGATCTTTTTCAGTCAACAGTGCCATGGTTTCAAAATTCGCGAAGCCACATGCGCGAATCAGTTCAATATTACTGTTCGTCAACAGACCCAGGGTCTGGGTGCTCATATCGTCGGGTAGCTCTTCAGCCAGTTGCATCAGATAAGTATAAAGTTGGGAGATTAACAGATTGCGATCGAGCAAAAACGACGACATGGCACTGAGGTCGACATTGTCGGGCAAAGGGTCCCCCGTCAGCTCTGCATCCATTATCCATGACAACAAAGCCCGGTAAGGCTCACTGTTGACGCCAAAGGCGTTGGTTCTGAGCAAGGGCGTCAAATTAGCCAGCTTTTTCGAACTCCATTGCGCCTGACTTTCACGCCTTAACCACAAATCATCCATTAAGCTGATCATAAGCGCGAGTTCACTGACACTTTCACCGGAAAGCGCATGGGGAAACCCGGCCCCATCCCGCCTTTCGTGATGATTTCGCACCGCAGCCAGAACCTCATCGGGAAACCGGTTTTCCAGATCCAGAATGCGTTCCGATACATGGCCATGCGTTTGCAGTTGCGCATGATTCTGTTCGTAACGCAGTTTCTTGTTCAATTCTTCAGACGACATCAAGTGCAGCAAGCCAATATCCCGAAACAGTGCCGCTTCGAACAACTGCTGCAAGCGTGCGTTGTCCCAGTTCAATTTTTTCGCAGACAAACAAGCCAACAAGGTGACGCCTAGCGTGCGTTCAAATAAATCCGGTAATCGATAGGCGATCACGGTTAATTTCTGCATCGCCGTAAACGGCTGGTCGCGGCTGACGCACAGATGCGCCAGCGGAGAAGAAAAATCAGCGACATCCACCAGTGTTTGAAGCTCAGGCTCCTTTTCCAGAAGCTGTTGAAAGCATCGAAGCAGGGATTTGCTATTCAGGCGAGTTTCCAGGCCTACCAGTTGATCCAAAGGGGCATGCATTCGATGGTCGGAAAGTTTCAGCACGATCCCCGGACTGACTACAGTCCCTTTTGGAACTAGCAGAACGCCAAAATCACTGTAGATATCTTCCTGGGCAATACTGGGATTGCGCGTTTCAAGCTCGGCAAGATAATCGGCGTAGCTGTCAATCTTGCAAAGGTCGATGTCCTGTTGAACCATTTTACTCCCGGGTTTGACATATATTCAGAGGATAAGCAAA
This sequence comes from Oleiphilus sp., assembly GCA_006212045.1. Taxonomy (GTDB): domain Bacteria; phylum Pseudomonadota; class Gammaproteobacteria; order Pseudomonadales; family Oleiphilaceae; genus PZPK01. The sequence continues at coordinate 4,864 of PZPK01000001.1, forward strand.
GCGTCGTCCCATCATCGCTGCCTGCTGCAGTCCGCATCGCTTAGCATAAAATGCAGGTCAACGGCGCACTTGATAATCTGGCGCAGCGGGTAAAACGGATCGCCTGTTTAAGTTATAGATGAGAAAACGCCATTAGAACAGCTCACTGCTGCCCTTTAATATCAGGACTGTCTCCGTTTATACGTCCAAGCCTTATCATCATCTGACAAGGTTTGATTCACAGCAACCAATACAGACTAAACCTTGGATTTATGCGTAGACTGAGTCACGTGCTATGTTTAAGAAACATAAGACATGACTTTACACGGCGTATAGCAGGAGCGAGTAAGACATTGAAATGTAAATCTGGCTTCATCCTGATACTGTTCTTTCTGGTCAATGCGGCGCGAGCACAATATTCCGTTTCCTTTCCCGAAGGAGACTATGCGCCACAGTACAGCGACAGCACTGGAGTCATGGCCGGATTTTTACCCGATTTAGTCCGCCGCTTCTCTGATCAGTCAGGCTATGACCTGAAACTCATTTCGTTACCCATCAAACGTTACCAGCTCTTACTGAAAAGCGGCCAGTTAGATTTTATTCTGCCCTCCAACCCAGCGTGGACAGACAAACAAGTGGGCGACATAACGTTTTCATCCGTCATCATGATTAGTCGTTCTGGATTCCTGCGCAAGAAAGGCAGCCTTGAAAGGCCGATAAAAAATCTGGCAACCGTGCGAGGGTATACCCTGCCGCAAGTAAACCCGGCCTTTAAGGATTCAAACTATAAAGAAAGCTTTACCATCAACACCAGCGCCACATTGGAAATGCTGAGACGGGATTATGTCGACACGGTCTATGCGCACCTGGATTTTGTCAAATCATGGCTGCGCCGCAACCACCTGAAAGACTATCTGGTATTTGTTCCTGATCTTGGTTATGACGATTACTCCTATCATCTGGCAACACTGAAACACCCGAAAATAATCGCTGTTTTCAATCAGTGGATGCTGGATAATGCCGCAGAGATTAAAAGCTTAATGAAGCTACACGACGTTGGGCACGAGTCATTGATCGACTAGCGAATTGAAGAGCCCAGCAATACCATCAGGCAACACCAAACAATATCGGTACAACAATATGGCTGCTAACGATCAATCAGCATGCTTTCTGAGCCCGGCCCCAAGGGCTGACCATAACTGAATTCGACGATCGCCCCATTCGGGTCAGTGACACCACAATAGTAACCCACGGGAAAATCCTCCTGCACTACATCCCAAACCAGTATGCCCTCACCTTCAGCTCGCCGCGCGATCGCATCTACTTTTTCTTTACTGTCTACCGCAAAGCCAAGGTGACTGTAATCGGATAGCGACTGTTTGCATTGGATACCGCCGGCCAGCAGAATAATAACGATGTCATGTTCACGCCCTTCCTCCGCTAACCAGGCAACATCTGTTGCGCGCTTTCGGCGCCGATGTACTACTTTCAATCCACAATATTCCCGATAGAAAGCGATACAAGCTTCCAGTTGTTGCACGTGAAAGGCCAAATGAGTTAATGATGGAGTCACGGTGTCCGCCTCGCTTCGTTATTCAGGCCACAAGGTTCCATCAGTCGCTGCAAAAGAGTGACATGTGGTTTAGCCGCCTCAAGGGCCAGATGCATAGCGTTCTGCCTTGTTGCGCGCCAACGCAGATAGCCTTCAGGCAAGTGCGGTTCGAGAAGCATCTCAATCCTTTCATATGGTTCGATCACAGCATAATACCGCCGACTCAGGATTGCGGCCCATGGCTGCACGTCACCAACAAAAAACTTCGTCACGATATTATTGGCTGCCCGCACATTAATTGTGGGTTGCCCTCGGGCACACCAGTGCTCGGATCTCGACCGCAGTATCCTGTTGCCGGCATCGAGCGCAGACCGAAAGCGCAGCAAGGTTGAATATAACTGTCCGCCCTCACCTGACTGAAACTGAAACAACAGAGATTCAAGATGGTTCCAGCCAGCCTGATAATCCCCCGCAAGCCAGCGTTGCACAAGATGATGCAGCCGTTTTAGTGCTTCAGGCAGCTCTGCGCCGATTTGTTCAGGATAACCGTGAGTTTCGCGCGGCACCTTCCAGAAAGAGCGGGCATCCGGGCCAAGCAAAAGCGAGTTGACAAGCATTTCAGGCAGATCCCGTCGCTTCTGCTGCCAAGCTTGCTCGAGCTCCTCAACCAGAGGGTCTCCGGGCTCCAGGCTATCCATACAGACGGGGGCAAAATGCAGAAACTGAAGCGTGTACAATAGCTTTTGAGAAGGCTGTGAAAACTTGCCTAATCCCGAGTTTCGATGCGCCACCAGCTGCTGGAGTTGGCAACCGCCCATTGCCAGAAAGTCCAACAAGCCGATAGTGGCTTGAGCGGAACCTGATGTCTTCGACTCGCTGCTGACGGATGCGGGGAAACGCACCACAGGCAGGGGTTTTACGGCAGGTTCACCTTCATAACCTGCAACATTTGCAAGGCGCGACAAGTAATTGGACAGAGAACTGTCAACCCCGTCCGGCGCACAGGCTGTCAGGAACAGGAACGGGAACAGGAACAATCCCGGAAGTATGACTCCGGCCTTTCGGCGAACACAACAGGACGGCAAGCTGTGGCTTCCGGGACGCAGAATGCTTAAAGAGCATCCACTTTCTTGAGCAAAAACTGCAAGCGTTTGTATTGCCGATGCTGCTCGGGAATATGCTTGACGTTCTCAAGGCAGTTTACACACTTGCGTTTCAGTTCGGGATTTCCGCCCTGCAATTCGATCTGTTTCAACATGACCTGGACCATGTTCAAATTAAGCGCAGGATGCTTGGGTGTCACCTCCATCGCCTCCTCAAACACCTTAATCGCTTGTTCAAGATCACCTTCTTCAAAAGCGCCAATACCTTCCTTGTTGAGCATTCGGGCCTTGGCACGCTGTTTTAGACTCACTGGTTCATCGAGCAATTCTTCAATCGCGCTGATCAACTTGGCATCATCGGCATGTTTTCCGGCAAGCTCACTGAGCAGTGCTTCGGCATCAGCTTCCTGCCCCATCGTGTAAAGTGTTCTCGCAAATTCAAGCGAGGTATATGGGTCGGCGTCTGCGACATCCATAACCTTCTGCGCTTTTGCCATCGCAGCTTTGGATTTGGTTTCATCGCCCTGCCCCTTGTGAACACGGCATTCGATCAGAGCTGCACTCATTTTGACATTATCATCATCCTTGAACTTTTTGCTGACGCGCTCCATGGTGTGGACGGCTTCCTTGGCTCGCTTTTTACCAACTTCCGAGGTATCTCCTTCCGCCAGATCAGACAGGCACTTCCCCAGGTTAAGATAGTTCTCTGCAGACTCATGCACGGAATTAAAACCGAGCTTCATGGTTTTACGGTAGGCATCACTGGCCGCATCGTAGTCACGATTACTGTCTGCAACACTGGCCAGTTTTTTCTGGCGCATAATGGCATGTGGCGAGATTGCAACCGCATCTTCCAGGGTTTTCTGCGCCTGTTTGGTCTGGCCAAGCTTAAGATAGGCATCTGCCAGAGCATCGTAGGCTTCGATCAGGTTACCATTGGTTTTTAGCAGACCAGTCAGGTCCTCGACCGCTTCCTCATGCTCTCCTAAGGCAATACGAACTTTGCCCATGCCGAGTTTTGCCCAGCCGATATCTCGCTTGGAGAGAACATTTTCATAAATCTTTTTGGCCAGCTCGAATTCTTCGAGCTGGTAATACAGATTTGCCATGGTGCGCAAACACCAGGTGACATACTTGGTATTGGATTTTATTTCCTGATCCAGCAACTCAACGGCTTTTTCGAGCTCTCCCTGATCAACCGCGTGATTGATTGGCTTTAAGACTTCTCGCTGCTCAATCAGATTATCCAGTCGTTTCTGCAACACTGCCTTGGTAATAGGTTTCGTGATATAGCTATCAGGAAGGTATTCAAGCGCCCCCATGACCATGTCTTTGGAGGTTTCCGCAGTCACCATGACAAACAGGCTGGTATGCTTGAGGATGTTATTGAAGCGAAGCTCCTCCAACACCTGTTGACCGTTCTTGCCCGCACCCAGATTATAATCACAAATAATGACATCGAATTGCTCTCGCTCACAGCGATTGATTGCATCCGAGCCATTGCCTGCCACCTCAATACGCTCTACGCCAAAGGAGCGCACCATCTGTCTGATCGACAAGCGAAAATTTTCGAAATCATCGATTACCAGAAATTTCAGATTGCGGTAGAATTTCGCCAGTTGTATTTGTCTTTGAAGTTCACTCATGCCACTATTTTTCGTTAAATTTCTAATAGTGTAGCCGCAAATCGATAAAAATGCGGCCACCTGCAAGCACTAATACACCGCAGATTTTCCAAAACCTGAACCAATGGACCATAGCCTATGATGTCTTTGCACCAGTTCATCGATCTGACGCCAAGTTCTCCCGATGAACAGGGCTTCCCCACCGAGATTGCGTGGTCGTTGTCCTCTGGCGAAATCAAGTCGGTACTAGTCCTTCCGGATGAAGACTGGGAGCCATGGGAAAACTGCGACTTTGATACGGATGTGCAGCACCTGATGGATCAGGGCGTTACTGCAGCAGACATTGTCAGAGAACTGAACGACGATCTGAATGGCCAAACAGTCTATGTTGATGGACTGGATGATGACCCTGGCTTGCTCGAAAAACTGTTCGAAGCCTGCGGTGAAGACCTGGCTTTTGAGCTTGCAACACTGAGTCAGCTTTATCCTGATCTGGAAAGTGAGTCTCTCTATACGTTGCGCATGGAAATTGCCGAAGAAAACAATCTGGAAATACGGCATAGCGAAGGTGCCATTCATAGCCTTCTTTTGCTGAATGCGCGACTCTCTAATGAGGAATTGTGACGGCTATCTTCGAACCAGAGCGGGATCCGTGCGAAACTCCAACCCTTCCTAACGACTTCTTTATCAGAATAATCACCTTGAGCATGTTGATGTCTTTGCGCCTGACCAATCGCTGTACACTGGGACCTTTACTGCGTCTTCTGGTGTTGAATAGTTTCCTGTTTTTGTTTAGCCAATCATCGCTGGCCGCACCAGCCAAGAATGATGCAGGCCCCAAGGGGACCGGCAAAGCGGGAAAGGAGTTTTTCAGTGTTGGCATCAGCATGAACGAATTCAGATCGGTCGAACTGATCCTTGACCAGAACGCCGGATACGACAGTGACGGAGACTACACAGGCGCAACGGCCGATGTCCGCTTTCCCCTGACCGCTCAGACATGGGGCTACCTGATCAATTATGGTGGTTACATTAACGACTACTTTCGTGCGGAGTTTCGCGCCGGCTCCGGCTTTAAGAAAGACACCTTCGATGAAGCGCTCGATGTCAATATCAAGTACTGGATAGGCGGGTACCTTGGCTTTCAGCATCCGATTACCGATTACATGTCCGGTCACTTTCTATATGGTTTGACCCACTACGAGGCGGATACCACAAGAAGACAGATCATTATCCCTTTTCAGACCGAAACCAGCTCTGCGCCGATTGTCGTAGAACCGTCTCCGGAGCGCATGGAGGACGGCCTATTCGACACCCGTTTCAGTACCAGCTGGATACTTGGTCTTGAAATTTCACTTTGGCAGGATACCTATCTGGTACTTGAATATGGTCGCCTGCTGAAAGATACCGGCAGCAATATCAAGGTGCGTCAGGCCGGAACCCACCTGAAGTTCGAGTTTTAATACACCTTTCTACTCAGAGTTTAGTCGCCGAATACTCCAGCAATGATGGATACGCGAATTTCGCTCAAAATCCTTATCAAGCGAGCGCCGGCTCCAATCCTCAACCTGGTAGCGCTTTTTCAGCTCAGACGCGAGCTTGAACTTGCGCAGATTGTTGGAAAAAATCAGCACCCCGTTCGCAGAAAGCTTGCGCATAGACAGCTCGATTAACTCTTCATGATCACGCTGAATATCGAGCACACCATCCATGTTCTTGGAGTTGGAAAAACTGGGCGGATCCAGAAAGATAATATCAAAACCATGCTCATCCCCTTCCTCACGCAGCCATTGCGTGCAATCCACTCTCCGCAAGGTGTGGCGAGCCTCGTCCACATCATTCAGTTCATAGTTGCGTTTTGCCCAGCGCAGATAGGTTGCCGACATATCCAGGCTCAAACTCGATCTGGCTCCACCCAAGGCAGCATACACGGTCACGGAAGCGGTATAGCAGAACAGGTTGAGCACGCGGGCGCCGTCAGCGTTATCAAACATCCATCGGCGCATCGAACGATGATCCAGAAACAAACCTGTATCCAGATAATCCTTCAGATTCACCCAGAAAAGCGCCGGCCCTTCCTGTACCTGTTTAAACTCGCGGCTCTCGTCTCGCTTGGAATACTGACCCTTGCCTTTTTGCGCCATGCGGCTTTTGAGCACAATCTGCCCGGCCGGTACCGACAGGGTATCGCGTATCACCGCCAGTGCCTCGGACAGTCGTTCAACTGCACTTTTTTCATCAACTGAATCCGGCGCGGCATATTCCTGTACATGCAGATTTATCTGACCATCCAGGTCCTGATACACATCGATAGCGATTGCATATTCAGGCATATCCGCATCATAAAGCCGATAACAGCTGATCTCCTGCTTCCTGAGCCACTTGCCAAGTACCTTCGTGTTCTTTTTCAGACGGTTGGCAAACATGTCCGCTCGCTGACTATGACTGACCCGCCAGTGTAACGGGTTGCTCAATCGTTGTTCGGGCGACATCCATTCTGATTTGAAACGATTCTGCTCTTTCAGCTCAAACAACAGCAGCAGACTTTCTATCGGGCCGTTAAGGAGCTTGTATTGCTTATGACTGCGCCAGCCAATTTGCCGGCCCAACTGTTCATGACCGGTCAATACGGCCGCCTTCCAACCGATCAGGAACTGCTCAAAAACCTGCCCCAACTGTTTGTAGAGAGGGCCTAGACTGTCGATCTCTCCCAGGCGCTCACCATAAGGAGGATTGACAATCAGTAGCCCCTCATTGAGCCCTTCAAAGCACTCGAAATCGGACAGTTGGCGTTTCTCGACATGAATATAATCCTGAAATCCCGCACGTTCTATATTGGACCAGGCCTTTGCAATAACTTTAGGGTCCTGATCAAAGCCCACTATTTTCCGTTTGACACTCCGGCATGCAGACTGGTGCTTTTCCAGAGCCTCTTGCATGACCTCTTCCCAGATAGCAGGCTGATGACCTCGCCAGTGATCAAATCCCCAATGCTCGCGCTTTAAACCGGGAGCATAGTTAAGCATCATTTGTGCCGCTTCTATCAGAAACGTACCTGAGCCACACATCGGATCGCACAAGCTACCGGCAGGACTGATTTTGTGTGGCCAGCCGCTTAACTGCAGGATACCGGCCGCCAGATTCTCGCGCAGAGGGGCGGCGCCCTTCTCCGTACGGTAATGTCGTTTATGCAGACCCTCACCGGAAAGATCGATACCCAAACTAAGCCGCCCCTTGGCTAAATGCGCATGCAGGGAAATATTCGGGCTTTCTTTGCTGATATCAGGCCTCCTGCCACTCAGCTCTCTGAATCTGTCAACAATACCATCCTTCACCTTCAAGCCACCGAAAGTGCTATTCCGGACAAATGCATTGGTACCGACAAATCGAATCGCGAAGCTGTCATCCACCGTGAAATGGTCAGACCAGTTGATTGCCTTAGCGACATCATAGATGTCATCTACCGAACTGACTTTTTCGTTGCACAGATTCAAAATCACTCGGCTGGCTATGCGCGACCACAGCAGAATCCGATAACAATCCCTGATTGTGACCTCACACCCGACGCCGCCAGGGATGGCATGCGTTTGCCCAACACCCAGAGAGATTAACTCCTGTTCCAGGGCGTACTGAAGGCCCTTGGCACAACTGACAAATATTTTGAGCTTCATTTCGATCAACTCAGCAGTTACGAAATCCATACAGAGAAGGCCTGCAACATAACACGCAGGAACCCTGTTACTTTCCGTTTAGTTTCAGTTAGATATAAAAGCATATATCGCTAGACTCTAAGCCGCCCTCGGCATAGAGCGATTTAGTAATGTACTTTTGAGGAGAGTTAATATTAACTTTCCGTTAGAGCGTCTCTTAACAGACGCCTTGATCAAAGCAGAATCAGGCTCGTACCCAATGAGCATACTCGTTTGATTTCTGTAAAACACACATTTCATCCTAAAGGAGAATCCTGCTCTTTGTCTCAAGCCTTGTTAAGGCAGTTTATTCAGCAATTGACAATGAAAGTAATTTCGTGAGGTTCGATAAGAATGAGAAGACAGAAAAGAGATAATATTCAACGTACATTTAATAAGGGTTATCAAGCTGGCGTTAGCGGAAAATCAAAATCTCTGTGCCCCAATCTCAATGGTGAGCAGAAACAGAGCTGGTTAAACGGCTGGCGCGAAGGACGGGAAGATAACTGGAATGGCCTGAAAGGTGTTTCCGGCATTCACAAGCTCCCTGGAATCTCAACTTAAACACACAGAAATCGTTGATAGCCCTGCCAACAGGGCTATTTTTTTGTCCCGACGAATACAACACATTCACCATCTCTGCAACAGCCCTCGCAGCCATCGGAATCCTCCGCTAATGCACGCCGAACCTGATCGCCTCAACACAGTCTCGCACAAGTCTTGGCCCCGCATAGATGAAACCGGTATACAACTGAACTAGCTTTGCACCGGCCCGGATTTTATCCAGTGCATCTTCGCCGGTCATGATGCCGCCGACACCGATAATTGGTATCTGCTCACCCAGTTCTGACTTGAATTGCCTAATCACTTCACACGATCTATCGGTTAAGGGTCCGCCACTCAAGCCGCCCGCCTCATCAGCAAATTCGCTATCCTGAACCAGTCTTCGATCCAGAGTGGTGTTTCCTGATATTAATCCGTCTATTTCATGTGCAAGTAAAGCGGCCGCCACGGTTTTAACTTCTTCTTCGTTCATATCTGGTGCGACTTTTATTGCGACTGGTACATACCGGCCATGCGCCTGCGACAGCCTGCCTTGCTCTTCTTTCACCGCATTCAGTAGGGTGTCGAGTGCCTCTCCGAACTGGAGGGACCTTAGTCCCGGCGTGTTTGGCGAGGATACGTTTACCGTCACGTAACTGGCATGCGGATAAACCGCTTTGAGGCACGCGATATAATCATCATTTGCGTTTTCAACCGGAGTGTCGAAATTTTTGCCTATATTGATGCCGATAATCCCTGGATAGTTTGCGCGTCGCACACTTGCCAATAGATGCTCCAACCCTTTGTTGTTGAAGCCCATCCTGTTGATGATGGCGTTCTGCTTTTCAAGGCGAAACAGACGCGGCTTTGGATTACCGGGTTGCGGCCTGGGCGTCACTGTACCAACTTCGACAGAACCGAAGCCGAAACGCCCCAAGGCACCAACATGATCTGCATTTTTGTCCAATCCTGCGGCCAGCCCTACCGGATTCGGAAAAGTGATGCCCATCACCTCCACAGGCATATCCGCGACGGGGCTGGTAAAGGGTTTAAGCAAGCCCAGTCGGTCGGCTGCGCTCATCCATTCCAGTGACAGGTCATGAGAAGTTTCGGGTGACAGCTTGAATAATAAGGATCGAAGCAAAGAATATGACATGGAATTATTGATATCTGGCTAATAGAAGGCCGCGAAATTATAGACCGATTCGCACTAAAAATCAGAGCATGTTTTTTTAAAATGAATATTGACAATTTCGACGCATTTTGTCGGCACTTGAAACCTTGCAGCTTATCAACAGAATCTGTGGATATCTTTGTTGATAAACAACATTTTTAGCGCCTAATCCCTTGTTACATGGGAGAAACAGACAGATTGATCATTTTTTAATCAGCCTTTTTATCCTTATTTATCAACAATTTACGAATAGAAAGCGATATTGCTGAATGATTTGACATGGATATACGCACTAATCCGGAACATGACAGTTTGTGCACAAAAACGTCAACATTCTGTCACATACCGCTTTTTAAGTGTTAAGAACTGTGCTACGCGAAGATGCCTCTTCTGTTTAAACTTTGAACATATACAGCTTAAACCGCCATTAACCGGGCTTTTGCCTCCGCGACCTGATCACGCAATATTGCTGCGCGCTCAAAATCCAGGTCTTTTGCCGCGGTATACATTTCGTCTTCCAGGCGTGAAATTTTTTGCGCCAACGCTTCGGGGGTAAGCGGTTCATCATCTTTCTGATAACCAGGCGCATTTTCAGCCACCTTCAACTTACCTTTGCCTCCCTTGTTTGAAATACGTTTGGCGCCTTCCATTATATCGATAACCTTGCTGTTCAGCCCTTTGGGTTCAATACCGTGCTCCCTGTTGAATGCCTCCTGCTTTTCCCGACGCCGGGCCGTTTCGTCCATAGCCCTTTTCATAGAACCCGTGATTTTGTCTGCATACAGAATTGCGCGTCCATTTACATTTCTGGCAGCCCGACCGATGGTTTGAATCAGGGAACGCTCGGATCTCAGAAAGCCTTCCTTGTCGGCATCAAGAATGGCCACCAGCGAGACTTCCGGCATATCCAGTCCCTCTCGTAACAAATTGATCCCGACCAGAACATCGAACTCCCCGGCGCGAAGATCACGGATAATCTCGACACGTTCAACGGTATCAATGTCCGAGTGCAGATAGCGCACGCGAATACCGTGCTCCATCAGAAAATCCGTTAAGTCCTCTGCCATTCTCTTGGTAAGCGTTGTGACAAGAATGCGCTCGTTTTTTTCGATCACTGCTCCGATCTGCGAAAGCAGGTCATCCACCTGGCTGGATGCCGGCCTCACCTCAATCTCCGGGTCCAATAACCCGGTTGGCCGAACAACCTGCTCTACCACCTGTCCGGCATGCTCTTTTTCATAATCGGCAGGCGTCGCGGACACAAAGATCATTTGCGGGGCCAGATTCTCCCATTCATCGAATCGCAATGGCCGGTTATCCAGCGCGGATGGCAGGCGAAAACCATACTCCACCAATGTTTCTTTTCGGGAGCGGTCCCCTTTGTACATCGCACCAATCTGCGGCACAGTCACGTGGGATTCATCCAATACCAACAGGGCATTATCCGGAAGATAATCAAACAGTGTCGGTGGGGCCTGCCCGTGGCCTCGCCCTGACAAATAGCGGGAGTAGTTTTCTATTCCGTTACAATAACCAAGTTCGATCATCATCTCGGTATCGTAACGCGTGCGCTCTTCCAGCCGTTGAGCCTCCACCAGTTTCTGGTTTTCCCTCAGTTGCTCGAGTCGCCCTTTCAGCTCGTCTTTAATACCATCAACCGCGTCGATAATTTTCTGCCGGGGCGTAACATAGTGCGACTTGGGGTAAATGGTGACGCGCGGGACACGCCGAATCAGTTCTCCCGTGAGCGGGTCGAAATAGCTCAGGTTTTCGACCTCATCGTCAAACAGCTCGATTCGAATCGCTTCCTTTTCCGATTCCGCGGGAAAGACATCGATCACATCACCTCTCACTCGGTAAGTGGCGCGATGCAGTTCTACGTCATTTCTTGTGTATTGTATTTCTGCCAAACGTTTCAGGATGGCACGCTGTCCAATATGCTCCCCGCGATCAAGATGCAGCATCATTTTCAGATAGGATTCCGGATCACCCAAACCATAAATCGCTGAAACTGTAGCGACGATAATGGCGTCCGATCGCTCCATCAGAGCCTTGGTTGCTGACAGTCGCATTTGCTCTATATGATCATTGATGGAAGCGTCTTTCTCGATAAAAGTGTCCGAGGATGGCACATAGGCTTCGGGCTGATAGTAATCGTAGTAGGAGACGAAATATTCCACCGAATTATTGGGGAAGAACTCCTTGAACTCTCCATATAATTGGGCCGCCAGGGTTTTGTTGTGCGCCATCACAATGGTCGGACGCTGAACCTGCTGAATCACATTCGCAATCGTAAAGGTTTTACCTGAGCCCGTAACGCCCAACAGCGTCTGGTGAAATAGGCCGTCGTCAATTCCGTTAACCAGTTGTTCGATCGCTGCAGGCTGATCACCGGCTGGCTGGTAACGGGACTGCAACTGAAACTCTCTGGCCATCAAATAACTCTCTTTGGATTACGCAACTGCGGGCCGTATTAACAACCCTTCAAGAATGTTTGCAAACCCTCGCATCATAAAGACTAAGGAAGCAGGCAACAACATGAAACTGATGGCCAGGACAATGCAAAAGCGCATCGCCTGACGCTGGCCGAACAGAGCAACTGCCAGGCAGACTAAATACAAGGTCAGTGCATTCCGAAATCCCGATAGAGGTGATAGAATCGATGCCCGTTTATTTGCCGCTCTGCAGACTAGCCTCGCAAGCGACAGGGCTAAAGCTTTTCTGGACAATCCAGCCTGAGCTGGCACCCGGATGTTGCGGTGCGCCGTATCCGGCATCTGAACAAAGGATTGAGTATCAATCTATTTTCGCAGTCATCAAGAAAACACAAAACGATTGAGGATTACAACTTGGACCTGCAACTATCCAGTAGAGTACAGCAAATAAAGCCATCCCCCACATTGGCGGTCACCAATAAGGCAAATGAACTAAGAGCCGCTGGACAAGACATTATTGGCTTGGGTGCAGGCGAACCCGATTTTGATACGCCCCAAAACATCAAGGATGCTGCGGTAGAAGCGATCAAAGCAGGACAGACCAAGTACACAGCTGTTGATGGCACGCCTGCCTTGAAAAAAGCCATTATCGAGAAATTCAAAAAAGACAACAATCTGGACTATGAGGCTAACCAGATTCTCGTCTCCTGTGGCGGCAAACAGAGCTTTTTCAATCTTGCACTCGCCCTGCTCAACCCCGGTGATGAAGTCATTATCCCGGCTCCATATTGGGTTTCCTACCCGGACATGGTCAAAATTGCAGAGGGCACTCCGGTCATCATTGAAGCTGAGCAGAGCCAGAGATTCAAGATTACCCCGGACCAGCTGCAAGCCGCGATTAGCCCCAAAACCCGTATATTTGTTATCAACAGCCCGTCGAACCCGACAGGCATGGCTTATACAAGAAAAGAGCTGGTCGCTTTGGGCGAAGTTCTGGCCCAACATCCGGACATTATGATTGTCACCGATGATATGTATGAGCATATTCTCTGGACAGACAGCGAGTTCGTCAACATCGTCAATGCCTGCCCCAATTTGTATGAGCGCACCTTTGTTCTGAACGGCGTCTCAAAGGCCTATTCCATGACCGGCTGGCGTATCGGTTATGCCGCTGGCCCTGCAAAGGCCATTGCCGCCATGAAGAAGATCCAGTCGCAAAGCACCTCCAATCCCGCATCTATCTCTCAGGCGGCAGCGACAGAAGCATTAACCGGTCCCCAGGAATGCGTTGGGGAGATGGTCGTTGAGTTTAAGAAACGACACGACTACCTTGTCGCAGCGCTTAACGAGCTTCCTGGCGTAGAGTGCCTCGAAGGCGACGGCACGTTTTATGTTTTCCCGAATTTTAGCAAAGCGATTGAAAGCAGCCCCTGCGAGGATGACGTTGCCTTTGCCGAACACCTGCTAAGTTCTGCAGGCGTTGCTCTGGTTCCCGGGTCCGCCTTTGGCACCCCCGGTTGCATGCGGCTGAGTTTTGCAACCAGTATGGAGATGCTGGAATCCGCAATTGAACGTCTGAAATCAGCGCTGACGTGACACGCAGACACAGAAAAGCCGGGACTTCCCGGCTTTTCTAATTACGATCGTTTTTCCGTTCAGGCATGCACACAGTAAACATGTGCGACGACCTGATCCTTACATAACGGTTTGTGTAATCTCTCCCGAGAAGGAACCCTCAACACCATCGCTATCAACAGTTGCGATGGCAAAATAGTACGTTCCGGCTTCCAGTCCTTCTATCAAAGCTTCGGTTTCACCGCCACCAACAACGTCGACCGTTTCGGTAAGGTTGCCGGAAGACAGGCCGTACTTGATGGTGTACCCGTTAATTTCAAATAGCGACAGATCTGAGCCGTCTTCTCTTTGGGTCGGGATATCCCAGGACAAAGCAATCGACCCCGCCTCGGAAGGCGCTTCGGCGACCACTTCGTTTACCTCCAGCAGCGCAGAGAGTGACACAACTGATCCCAACAGGTTGGTCACCAATACATCGTAAGCGCCAGCGTCGGAAAGTTCTGCCGATGAAACCGTCAGAGTTGAAGCAGTCTCGCCTTCAAGAGCAACACCGTCCAGACGCCATTGAAAGCTGAGACTACCGCCACCTTGCGCTGAAACTGAAAACACCGCGCTACCACCCTCGTCGATGGTAACCGGAGCAGGCTGTGACAGAATCTGAACAGGGTCAACCTGCTCTGCTGCCTGCGTTACCGACTCGTATGACTGCTGCGTCTGGCTTTCGACTGCGGCCAAGGATTCTGCATATTCGGTATCACTGTTCAAAGTAACCAGAGCTTCGGCAATCTCGTTCGCCTCGTAGAACACGTCATCCAAAGCCACATCCCTCACGGAGCCCATATTGACCGCAGTCAACTCAGCCCCTGACGAGAGTCTGTCTGACACATGATTCAGCACCTCATCGACAGAATCCCAATCAGCAGAATTCGCCAGACCAAGGAACGCGGCCGCAACTACAGCCATTTCAAGCTGATTCTCTGACAGACCCTGCTGTTCATCAAGGCGGGTAATGTCTACCGGTGCCAGACTCAGGGTACCGGAGGCGAGATCAAAACTACTTTCAATATAAGACTGTGCCGCAAGTATGTTTCCTGCCGTCAATCCGAGGACGGTGCTTTCGGCCCTTGCGACCATCATGTGCGTCAGCGGACTCAAATAAGCATTGACTGTATCCCCTTCGTTCACGCCGGTCACGAGACCTGTCATCGAGAAGTCCTGTGACAAAGAGAACTCTTCTCCGAAACTGACAGGATTGCCATCTGCATCATCGCCACAACCCTCAACCACATCACAAAGCATGCGGGTTTGGTCGTCAGCATTGAGTTCAACCACCAGGGTTGCGTTCTCCAATGCTGCACTGACAGTCAATGTGTAGTCTCCATTGGCATCGGTGCGAACCGGTGCACTTAAGGCGTTTTCAGCTCTCACCATGGAACCATCGCGCAGCTCGACTAGATAGGCTGAAACCAGCCCCTGACGGATAACACCTTTGATTGCACTGCCCGAAAGCGTGGATTCAGCACGTGGGCTGGTTGGCACACTTGAGGCATCTGATCCACCAGACCCACCGCTGCAGCCACCTACCAAAAGCGCCGCAGCGATAATTGCGGAACCGGTAAAACCAGGCTTAATTCTGTTTGCGAAGTGTTTGATCATGAATTCTCTCAAGCTGTTGTTCAAAAGCTATACAAAGCTTAGTCGAGCCAGAGAGATAAGAGACGGTAATACCGCTCATTTAAGAAGCATTTTGCGTCATTATTTTGACTTTTGTGGAATTGTGTGAAATCTGCGAAATAATGTGTGAGAACGGCGTCTCATGTGTCACGAGAAATCAGTTTGGCCACCGGCGCAAAAGAACGCCGATACAAAGGATTGACTCCCAGCTTTTCCAGCGCGTCAAGATGTAAGCGCGTGGGATAGCCCTTATGCTTTGCCAGACCGTAACCGGGATACCTCTCGTCCAGCGCTACCATTTCACGGTCCCTGCTAACCTTTGCCAGAATAGAGGCAGCCGCGATCGACTGCACCCGCGCATCGCCTTTGACGACGGCCTCTGCAGGCACCGAGATGTCAGGCAAGCGGTTACCGTCGACCAGGACGTATTCGGGCTCTATTTTCAACGCCTCGACCGCGCGCTTCATCGCGAGCATGGAAGCATGCAGAATATTCAAACGGTCAATTTCTTCGACGCTGGCGCGGGCCAACGCCCAGCCAAGGGCCTTCTGCTGAATTTCATCAAACAGATGGTTTCTTTTTTTCTCGCTTAATTTTTTTGAATCCGCCAGACCAGAAACCGGCCTGTTCGGGTCAAGGATCACTGCAGCAGCAACGACCGGCCCTGCAAGAGGACCACGACCCACCTCGTCCACACCAGCCAGCAAATCGCCTTGATAACTACAAACAAAAGGCGTTTCAAGACTCACGCTCGCTGATCCTTGTACTCAAGCAGCTCGGCTATCGCATCGGCGGCACTTTCGCTGGCATTCTGGCTTAATGAATCATGAATAGCGTCAAAATCTTTTACCATAGCAGCCTGTGTTGCCGGCTCCAGCAAACGCAGCGCCTCATGCCCAATACGCTCCGGTTGGGCCTCATCCTGCAGCAATTCGGGCACCAACGCCCTGTCTGCCAGCAAATTTGGCAAGGAAACGAAAGGAACTTTCAGCAACCATTTCATAATCGTGTGGGTAATTTTTGATACACGATAAGAAACGACCATTGGCTTTTTTAACAGCAAAGCTTCCAGTGCCGCCGTCCCGGACGCCAGGATCACTAAATCACTGGCAGCCATGACCTCGCGCGACCGTCCGTTGACCAGCGTCATAGGAGGGGCTTCTTCGTGGGCATCAAGCATCGCCTGAAACTGCTCCCGCCTATCAGCATTGACACTAGGCACCACAAAATGCAGATCTGGCCGCCGCTTTGCCAGCCAGCGCGCTGTCTCGATAAAGGTTTCGCCAATATATTTCAGCTCTCCCGCTCGACTACCGGGAAGAATCGCAAGCAACGGCTGCTCTGGATCAAGATTGAGCGCCGCTCTGGCCTCCTGCTTGTTGCTGCTTCGGGGAATCAGGTCCGCCAGGGGATGACCAACGAATTTAACCCGCACTTTGTGGTCGCGATAAAAGCGCGCTTCAAAAGGCAGCAATGTCAGCATCAGGTCAACTGCCTTGGCTATTTTGAACACGCGCCGTTGCCGCCAGGCCCAGACCGACGGACTAACGTAGTGCGACGTTTTGATATTCGCGCGACGCAATTGCGCTTCGAGGCCGAGATTAAAATCGGGCGCATCAATGCCGATGAATACATCGGGCCGCTCTCGCAGAAAATGCTCCCTAAGCCGACGCCGGATTCCAATCAACTCGAAAATGCGCCCCAGCACTTCAATCAGCCCCATGACTGACAGGCGCTCCATTGGCACATGCGAACGGAACCCTTCTGCCTGCATGAGAGGGCCACCAATGCCTTCAAAGTCAGCATTCGGATAACGCTTTTTGAGGGCCTGTATCAGACCCGCGCCAAGAATATCGCCGGAGGCTTCTCCTGCGATCATGGCAATTCTGACTTTTCGCTCGGATAGCACTCCGGCTTGCGACTGCCGGGTGGGCCCAGGCTGAACCTCACTGCCAAGGACGCTCTTTTCAACGCTCATTAACGAATAATTCCGCGCTCTGAACGTTCGATGCTGTCCAAAAGCATCTTGACATAACTATTGCTCTGCGCACTCTCCTGAAGTTCTTCCAGAGCATCACTCAACTTCAAACCTTTGCGGTAAATAGTCTTGTAGGCCCGCTTTAGCTCCAGGATAGTGTCTGATGAAACACCGCGCCGCTTCAAGCCTTCGGTATTTAATCCATGTGCCGATGCGGATTGTCCGCTGGCCATCACAAAGGCCGGAATGTCCCGCAATACGATACTGCCACCGGCACTCATGGAATGAGGTCCGATCTTGCAGAACTGGTGCACCATCGTACCGCCTCCCAGAATCACCTGGTCATCGACCTGAACGTGACCGGCAAGCGTTGCACCATTGGCCAGAATGCAATCGTTGCCGACAGTACAGTCATGCGCAACGTGGACATAGGCCATCAGCAGATTACCACTGCCAATTTTGGTGACACTACTGTCCTGTACGGTGCCGCGATGAATCGTGCAGCTTTCGCGAATCACATTGTTATCACCGATCTCGAGCCGGGTCGGCTCACCCGCATATTTCTTATCCTGACAGTCCTCACCCACACTTGAAAACTGATAAATCGTGTTGCCCGCACCAATCTTCGTTGGCCCTTTTACGACCACATGCGACATGATGCGTGTCCCCTCGCCGATCTCAACATCAGGTCCAATCACCGTAAACGGCCCAACCTCCACATCATTGGCCAGCTTGGCCGCTGGATCAACCAGCGCCTGAGGGTGTATAGCCATCAACGAGACCTCTCGGCAGTCATGATTTCCGCAACACATGCAATTTCACCGTCCACCAGTGCACGGCAATCAAATTTCCAAATGCTGTGTTTCGCACTGATCAGATCGGACTCAAGCACCAGCTGATCCCCCGGAACCACAGGTTTCTTGAAACGCACCTTATCGGCTCCTGCGAAATAATGGATCAGACTGTCGCTGGGTTTTTTATTGGTTGTCACAAACCCCAGTATGCCTGAGATCTGCGCCATCGCTTCGAGCACCAAGACACCCGGCATAATGGGCGCGTCCGGGAAATGACCTTCGAAATAGTGTTCATTCAGGGTAATGTTCTTGAAACCGCGTATGGATTTACCGGATTCCACTTCCGTCACCCGGTCTACAAAAAGAAACGGATACCGGTGCGGTAAAAACGTTTTAACTTCATTTATATCCATCATTTGAAAAACATCCAATCCTGTTTCCGGTAATTAATTTAGCACCTGTGTCAGGCATCTTTGACGCGTTGTTCAAGCGCTTTCAGTCTGGCGGCCATTTTATCGAGCTGACGCAAACGGGCAATACTCTTGCGCCATTTCTCATTCGGCTGCACGCCGGTTCCCGAGGAATAGACGCCTGCCTCCGGCAAACTCTTGATCACCATGGTCATTGCAGTGATGTGCACACCATCACCTATGGTCAAGTGTCCAGCGATGCCGCTTGCCCCCCCGACGATACAGTTCCTGCCGATCGTGGTACTCCCGGCAATCGCGCTACAGGCAGCAATGGCTGTGTTTTCACCGATGATGACGTTATGCGCCACCTGAATCTGATTGTCCAGAATGACGCCCTTGCGAATAATCGTATTGTCGAGCGCACCTCGGTCAACCGTCGTATTCGCGCCAATCTCAACATCGTCCTCAATGATCACCCCGCCCAACTGCTCTATCTTTAACCAGCCGTCATCAGCAGGGGCAAACCCGAACCCATCCGAGCCCAAAACCACACCACTATGCAAAATACAGCGCTTTCCCAAACTGACACCATGGTAAAGAGTCACGCCGGCATGAAGCAACGACCCTTCACCCAACACGCAGTCCTTACCCAAGGTGCAGTTTGGACCGATTGCCACCCCGTCCGCTATTCGAACTCCGGCTTCTACCACCGTCCCGGCCCCGATAATAACGCCCGCGCCTATTTCAGCTTCTTTTGACACGATGGCTGCATCGTGAATCTGAGGCTCAGAATGAGAGCACTGAGTGCGCGCAGACCAAAGCTGGCTCAGCTTTGCGTAGGCCAAGTAGGGATTGTCGTGAATTAACTTGTTGCCTGCATAGTCTTCAGCGTTGTTTTTGCCGACAATCACTGCACCAGCAGCGGTGCTTGCCAGATACTTGGCGTAGGCGGGGTTGGCCAAAAAACTCAATTGCTGCGGCCCTGCATTCTGCAAGGTCGCCAAGCCTTCAATTTCGATCCCGGCATCTCCGACCAGCTCGGCGTCCACAATATCCGCGAGAGCTTTGAGCGTATAGCTTTGCTTCTGCATAAGGGCGTCAGTTATCTCTGCAATGTAAATCAGACATTGGTTTCGGAGCGCTATTTCGACTTATTCAATTTGTCGACGACTTTCTGCGTATAGTCCATTGCCTCATCGGCATAAAGTGCCGCCTCTCTAGGCAACAACAGCGTCAAACCTTCTTCTTCAACCAGCTCATTGATGGCCTTATCCAGCCGTGGCTTTGATTCTGCAAGAAATTCCTGTCGTTTTTCGGCCAAGGCATTATCAAGTTTGCTCTTCAGGTATTTGTATTCCTGAATCTTCGCCTCCAGATCTGAAGCCAGCTTTGCGCGCTCGCTGTCACTCATGATCGCCGCATCGTTTTTCAGGCGCTGCTCAAGTTTTTGTCCTTCTTCACCAACCGCCCGCACCTCAAGATCCTGCTGTTTGAACTGATCAACCGTTTTCTCGGTAAAGTTCTGGGCTGATTCAGACGCAAACAGAGCCGTACGGATATCCAAAAGACCTATCTTGGTAGCGGCACTTACGGTCGCAGAAAACAGAAACACGCCAAGCGTGATCGTCATTATTTTCGAAAACATAGAGCTAGATCTCCTTTGATCCAAGTGACTAAAACGGCTGTCCGAGTGAAAACTGGAAGAACTGCTTTTCATCGGATTCGATGGCATTCAGCGCTTTCCCAAAACTAAACCCAAGGGGGCCGATAAACGTATTCCATTGTAAACTCACGCCAGTAGACCAACGCAACTCATCACCATCGAAATCATAGTTTCGCTTCGTATCAAAGACGTTGCCTCCGTCAACAAAATATGCCAAACGCATTGAACGCTGGTCTTTGACGAAAGGTAGCGGGAATATCAGCTCAAAGCTATTCTCAAACAACAGATTCCCGCCAAAAGGGTCATCTCCGCCAAGCGCGTTGGGGTTTGGCGTTGTTCTCAAGCCCAAGGTATTATTCTCGTAGCCGCGCACTGAATTTATCCCGCCGGCAAAGAAATGCTCGAAGAACGGCATTTGCTTCTGATCCCCATAACCATCCCCCCAGGCAAGCTCATGCCGTGCCCTTAGAACGAATTCGTGCGATTTATCGAGGGGCAGATAAAAATTAGAACGATAGGTTGTCTTGTAAAAGGTCAAATCGCTGAAAGGCAGCATGATATCGACTGAAAGGCCCTGATGCCATCCGCTTGTCGCAAACATGCCCCGGTTTAGCGTACTGCGCGACCAGCCACCGGTAAATTCGTAGGTACCAAATTTAAGACCTTCGGCTTCAACAAAACGGTCAATTTGCAGAGGCAGAAAATCGCCGACGGAAAGTTTGGTGTGGGTATACCCCAGGCCAAAATTCAAGCGTGAAATATTATTGATCGGGTAACCAAAGCGGACAGAGGCCCCGGTTGCGTCAATTACATAATCAGAACGGTTGTCCTCGTCAAAATCGGTTTCTCTGGCGAACACACTGAAACCGCGACTCACCCCGTCGACCGTAAAGTAAGGATTCAAATAGGAAAAGTTAGCGGATTTTACCGAATCGCTCTTATTGACACCGAAAGAGACGCGCTTGCCACTTCCAAAGAAATTGTTTTCCGAGACACTCAGCCCCAGCGTCAAACCACTCCCCTGAGAGAAACCCAGACTGGCAGATAGATTACCACTGGACTGTTCTTCCACCTGGTAATTGACATCAATCTGGTCATTCACGCCGGGCACTGACGGTGTGTCTACGGTAACATTACCAAAGTATCCCAGCCTTTCTAGCCTGGTCTTGGAAGCTTCGATCAGGTCAGTGGAAGCTGACGCGCCTTCCATCTGTCGCATTTCCTGACGCAAGACCTCGTCTTTGGTATTGGTGTTGCCTCTAAAATTTATGCGACGAACATAATTTCGTTTCCCCGGGTCGACATAAAACGTAATGGTTGCCGTGTTGTCATCATGAGGCTCCGGGATCGGGTTTACGTTGGCATAGGTATAGCCTTCCGCCCCAAGCGCGCGAGAAATCAAATCCGCTGAGGTCGTGAGTTTCTGACGTGAGAATATTTCACCTGCTTCGACCAGAACCAGCTTTTCGAGAAGCTCTTTATCGAGAATCAAGTCCCCTTTGAGCTCAAAATTGCGGATTCGGTATTGCGGGCCTTCCGACACATTAAGCGTGACAAACACATTCTCCTTGTGGGGAGAAATCGAGACTTGCGTGGACTCAATCGTGAACTTTATAAATCCGTTGTCCAGATAGTAAGAGCGAATGCGTTCGAGATCACCGCTGAGTTTTTCCTTGGCATACTTGTCATCGCTAGTAAAAAAGGACCAGAAGCCGGAGGTCTTTAGCTCCATCAGATCCGTGAGTTCATCATCCGTAAAGGATTCATTCCCCATAATGTTGATATGGAGTATGGAAGCAACCTCCCCCTCATCAATGTTAAGCACTATTTCAACGCGATTGCGGGGTAACTCGATCAGCTCCGCTTCAATGGAGGCGCTGTATCGCCCCTGGGCAACATAGGAACGTAAAATTTCCAGCTCAAGCCGCTCCAGCGTGACACGCTTAAACACCTTACCTTCCGCCATACCGGCAGAGCGCAAGCCCTCCCTCAAATCGTCTTCGGAGATATTCTTGTTGCCCTGGATTTCGATTTTGCTGATCGCTGGCCGCTCGAATACCTGTACGATCAAATCCCGACCATTGCGCTTGATCTGAAGATCAGTGAACAGGCCGGTTTTGAACAGGGATTTTGTTGCCGAGACAATTTGCGCCTCATCGATGAGATCTCCGGTACTGATTGGAAAATCACTAAACACTGTACCGGCCGATACACGTTTAAGACCATCAATACGAATATCTTCCACGACAAAACTTTCCATCGCAGATGAAATCAGCGCATGAAACAGCAACAAAAAAAGAATAACGGTACGCGCAATGCGATAGGTCAACAGCTTGCTCATTTAGTTAGAGTTATATGAATAGTTCAGGTCCGCGGAAACATCATCAGAGACGCATGATATCGTTATAAAATGCGATCGCCATCAACGCGACAACAAATGAAATTCCAATTTTCAGGCCAGCAAGCTGCCATGACTCAGGAATAGGCTTGCCTCTGACGCCTTCCAGCAGGTAATAGAGAATGTGTCCACCATCGAGAACAGGTATCGGCAAAAGATTCAACACCCCGAGACTGACACTCAGTAAGGCCAGAAAACTCAAAAAACTCTCAATACCCGAGCTAATCGACTTACTCGCGACCTGGGCAATGGTAATCGGGCCACTCAGATTATCAAGGGACAACAGACCAACCAGCATTTTCTGTATCGCATTCAGCGTCATGACAGTGTTTAACCAGGTCTGGTCTGCCGCATACACCAGTGCCCCTATTGGGCCCAGCTGAACGGTCCTGATCATCTCTTCGGGATACGCAAACGGCGCCACACCGATACCAAGCTTGCCTTTGACCACGCCGTTTTCATCGGCCTGTCCTTCAGGTCTGACCAACTTGTCAAGCTGCACGCGGTCACCACCCTCTTCCCGCTCAATGCGGATCGTGATCTGCTTGTTGGGCGAAGCTTCAATCACCTCAACAAGATCGTACCAATCCTCTACTTGTATATTTTCGGCCGAGAGCACACGGTCTCCGACCTTCAAGCCGGCCTGATACGCCGGGCTATCCTGAACGATCACCCCGAATTCTGCCGGGATCAGTGGGCGCTCGGGCCTGATGCCAAGGCTGGCAAGCAGGTCCTGCTGTTCTCCTTCTGCAAGCCAGCGATCAACACTGAGATAAAACGGCCGCGGTTGCGGGTCTTCCGCCACCCTTGTCTGAACTTCAATACGGCCGGATTCTCCAATAAAATTCACAAGCGCAAGGGTGACATCACGCCATCCATCCACATGCTGCCCTGCAACAGATACCAGCTCCTGACCAGAGCTGAGTCCGGCTTCCTCAGCCACAGACGAGGCACTCACCTCACCAATAACCGGCTTGATCACGCTAAAACCGATCATGGCCATTATCCAGTAAGCAAACACTGCAAACATGAAGTTCGCCAATGGTCCTGCCGATGCAATGGCAATACGCTGCGAGACAGTTTTGTTGTTGAAGGCCTGACTACGTTCTTCAGCATCTACCGGGGCCTCTCTCTCGTCCAGCATCTTGACATAGCCACCCAGAGGAATCATGGCGATACAGAACTCAGTGCCTTCTGCGTTATTCCAGCGGTAAATTGGCCGTCCGAACCCGACTGAAAAACGCAGTACTTTTACGCCACAGCGTTTCGCCACCCAGTAATGCCCGTATTCATGGATGGTAACCAGAATACCCAGGGTAATAATGAGCGAAATGACGGACTCTAAAGCTTCCATAAGGACCAACAGGTAACCACGTATTCTAAGGTTTGCAAATGTTCAGGACAGTATTCTGGTTGCTGCCAACCGGGCCAGGCGGTCAGCTTCCAGAATGGCTTCGATACTATCGGCTTCCCGGTGTTTCACGGCATCCAGAACCCGCTCTATAATATCAGGGATTGCGGTAAAGCCGGTATTACCTTTTAGAAAGGCCTCAACAGCCACTTCGTTGGCTGCATTCAGAATGGCACAGGCCGCACTTCCCTCGACATAGGCCTCTGCTGCCAAGCGAAGACAGGGGAACCTGTCGAGATCCGGCGGCTCAAAATTCAATTGTCCAACACTAAACAAATCCAGCGCACCAACGCCTGATTCTATGCGCTCCGGCCAGGCCATGCCGTAAGCGATCGGGGTTCTCATATCGGGATTTCCGAGCTGGGCAATAACAGAGCCATCGACATACTCCACCATCGAATGAACAACACTTTCGGGGTGAATATGCACTTCAATCCTGTCGGGGGTAAGGTCAAACAACCAGCAAGCTTCTATGAGCTCAAGCCCTTTATTCATCAACGAGGCCGAATCAACGGAAATTTTTTGTCCCATCGACCAATTAGGGTGACGACACGCCTGTTCGACCGTCACCTGCTCCAGCTCTGAGAGCGAATGGGCACGAAACGGCCCACCCGATGCAGTCAACAGTATGCGCCTGATTTCCTTCGGGGCTGCCTGGCCACAGTGATACTGATCCGGCAGACACTGATAGATCGCATTGTGCTCACTGTCGATGGGTAGCAAGGTAGCACCTGATCGTTTGGCTTCAGCCATAAACAAGGCGCCAGACATCACCAAAGACTCCTTGTTGGCCAGCAGCACTTTTTTGCCGGCCTTCACAGCCGCTAGATTTGGCAACAGACCCGCAGCTCCGACAATCGCAGCCATAACGATCGACACTTCCGAATGTGCTGCGATCTCCGACAGCGCATCTGCACCGGATACAACGGACGTACTTAGACACTCGCTTGCCAGCATCTCGTCCAATTGCCGTGCCGATTGCTCACACACCATCACCGCAATCTCCGGGCGATGTCGCCGGCACAAGACTGCCATTTCCTTTACATTTGAATAAGCAGATAGCGCATAAGGCCGATATCTATCCGGATGTCGCTCGATCACATCGAGTGTATTAAGACCGATAGACCCGGTCGCGCCCAGCACACAAACGTTTTCGACTTGCACGATGATTCAGGCCCAACCGATAAACAATAACAGGCAGGCCAGTACCGGAAAGGCTGCAGTGAGGCTGTCGATGCGGTCCAGCACCCCGCCATGACCGGGAAGCAACTGGCTACTGTCCTTAACGCCCTCGTTTCGCTTAAACATGCTTTCCGTCAAATCACCAACCACGGAAAACGCCGCCGTTATGGCTGTCACTAATACCATCTGCAACAACAGAGACAGCGAGGCGTCCAAAATATACCCGGCGATCAAGGCCAAGGCACTGGATGAAGCGATGCCTCCCCAGAATCCCGCCCAGGATTTTCCGGGTGAAACTTTTGGTGCCAGCTTGGCCCTGCCCCATGCCTTGCCGGAGAAGTAAGCGCCTGTGTCAGCTGCGAACACCACAAACAAGGCATAAAACACAAGCCAAAGCGCGCTGAGATCAGGAAAGGGCGAGAGTTCTGTACCTCTCAGAAAGACGACACCTGCCCAGAAGGGCAGCAGGATAAACACACCCAGAAAGAGCCTGCACGACACGGATTTCCAGATTTTTTGTGTCGCCGGAAAAGTCAGGACCAGACCAAATGCCAAAACCCACCAAGCAAATGCCGCATAAAGCATCAAAGGCTTGACCGTGTTTCCCAACAACCAGATTAGCACCACTACGGCAAGAGCATAAATCAACCGCAATGGCTGAGTTTGCAAACCAGCCAATCTCGCCCATTCCCAGGCAGCTACCGCAGCAATGCCCGCGACAAACCAGGAAAAAGCTTCAGACTCCAGGAAAAACAAGCCAGCAAGCACCAGAGGCAGGAGAATTAACGCCGTTACAATTCTTTGGCCTAACATGTTGCTGCGCTCCAAACCCCGTGCATCAGGGACGATTGTCTGCTAGACGCTTTCAATTTGGTCATCGGTCTGCCCAAAACGCCGCTTCCGCTTTCCATATGCTTCCAGTGCCGACAACATTTGCGGTCTCTTGAAATCCGGCCAGTATTCATCACAAAAATAGAATTCCGCATAGGCCAATTGCCAAAGCATAAAATTACTGATTCGCTGCTCACCCGCCGTGCGTATCATGAGATCAGGCATCGGAAAATCACCAAGACACAGCTCTGCCTGCAAATGCATTTCCTGTATATCGCCAGCCTTTAACTCACCGGATTCGACCTTCGTTGCCAGGCGCCGTGCAGCCTGTGTCAAATCCCAGTGCCCGCCATAGTTTGCAGCTATTACCAGAGTCATCGCCTGATTATTGCGGGTTAACTCTTCCGCTTTTTCCATATGCTTTTGAAGTTGCGCACTGAATTTACTGCGATCTCCGATAATCACGAGTCGAATATCATTCTTATGGAGCTTTTTGACTTCACGCTGCAGCGCAATCAGAAAGAGTCCCATCAAGGCGCTGACTTCCTCTTCCGGCCGCCTCCAGTTTTCACTACTGAAGGCAAAAAGCGTCAGCACCTCTACCCCTTCCTCGGCACACGTTTTGACGACATCCCGGACCGCTTCGACACCAGCCTTGTGCCCTGAGACCCCAAGCTGCTTACGCTGCTTGGCCCAACGATTATTACCATCCATGATGATTGCTACGTGCCTGGGCGTGGCACCAGCGGAAAACGGAATATCAGCTGTCACCGCAAGACATCCCGTTCAGAAGAAAGGTATTGATAGAAACTCCCCATCGATTCGAAATTACACTTCCATCAAGTCAGCTTCTTTTTCCTGCAAAAGCTTTTCAATCTTGGCGATGTAAGTATCAGTGAGTTTCTGGATAAGATCCTGACCACGCTTCTCGTCATCTTCAGAGATTTCCTTTTCCTTCAGCAAATCCTTGAGATCCGAGTTCGCGTCACGTCGCGCATTCCTGACAGAAACACGTGCGCTTTCAGCATCAGCTTTAGCCAGCTTGACCATATCTTTTCTGGTTTCTTCCGTCAGCGCCGGCATTGGTACTCGAATCAAATCACCGGATGTGGAGGGGTTCAGGCCCAGATTCGCCTGCATGATGGCTTTTTCTATGGCGGGCACCAAGGGCTTTTCCCAAGCCGAAATGGCCAAGGTACGACCGTCTTCAACACTAATATTGGCCACCTGCTTCAATGGCGTATCGGAACCATAATAAGGCACCATCACCCCATCAAGAATACTTGGGTGTGCTCGCCCGGTTCGAATTTTGGCAAACGCCACCCCCAGCGCATCAATACTTTTACTCATACGCGCTTCTGCATCACTTTTTATTTCTTCGATCACTCGAATTTCCTCTCGCCTAGCTTTTTATTCGCCTGAATGCACCAGCGTGCCTTCCGGCTCACCCACCATAATGTTTTTTAATGCCCCGGGCTTGTTCATATTGAACACACGCACCGGCATATTGTGATCACGACACAAACAGATCGCTGTTAAATCCATGACACCCAGCTTTTTGTCCAACACTTCATCGTAGCTCAATTGATCATACTTTTGAGCTTCGGGATCTTTCATTGGGTCGGCACTGTAGACTCCATCGACTTTAGTCGCTTTGAGAACAACATCAGCATCGACTTCAATACCACGCAGGCAAGCCGCCGAGTCTGTTGTAAAGAAAGGATTACCGGTGCCGGCACTGAATATCACAACGTCACCATCGCGCAGGTCGCGCATTGCGCGACGGCGATCATAGTGCTCAACCACGCCACTCATTGGAATTGCGGACATCACCCGTGTCGATATATTGGAACGTTCCAGCGCATCTCTCATGGCTAGTGCATTCATCACAGTCGCCAGCATCCCCATGTGGTCCCCGGTTACACGATCCATACCGGCGGCACTCAGCGAAGCGCCCCGGAACAGGTTACCACCGCCAATGACCATACCCACCTGAACACCTATCCCGATCAACTGGCCCACTTCAAGCGCCATCCGGTCAAGCACCTTGGGGTCAATACCAAACTCTTCTTCCCCCATGAGGGCTTCGCCGCTGAGCTTGAGAAGTACACGCTTGTATTTAGTCTGCTGATTGGCCGCCATTGCGCTCCTCTTGGGATAATTATTTTATTAATTGAATTCCAGATATATAAATGCCGCATCTCATCAAGCT
Organism: Oleiphilus sp.; assembly: GCA_006212045.1. Taxonomy (GTDB): domain Bacteria; phylum Pseudomonadota; class Gammaproteobacteria; order Pseudomonadales; family Oleiphilaceae; genus PZPK01. The sequence continues at coordinate 33,092 of PZPK01000001.1, forward strand.
TGCTCGACGAGCGATGCGGCATCGCTGGCGGGATTTTAACAGCAAAATATCATAGCTCGCCATGCTTATACTCACTGATTTTATGAGCACGGCAAACTGAACTGTCTCACCCTGTATTCAAGGGGCTGCTTAACCTTTCAGCTGGGCAGCAACTTCTTCAGCAAAATCAACTTCTTCTTTTTCGATGCCTTCTCCGACTTCGAAACGGATCATGCTAACGATTTCGGCACCGGCGTTTTTCGCTAGGGCGCCTACCTTAACATCGGGATCCTTCACAAACGGCTGATCAACGAGACTGATTTCAGCCAGGAACTTATTGATTCGCCCGCCGATCATTTTCTCAATAATTTCTGCTGGCTTACCACTTTCTTTCGCCTGCGCCGTAAAGATTTCCTTTTCCTTTTCCACAACTTCAGCAGGCACGTCGTCACGCGTGATGTACTGCGGGTTAACCGCGGCAACATGCATTGCGATATCTTTTGCCAGCTCGGGTGTACCACCTTTCAAACCGATCAGCACACCAATACGCTTGTTGCCATGCACATAATGCCCCACAACTTCCTCTGTGGAATGTACAATTCGGCGAACACTGATGTTCTCACCAATTTTCTGGACCAACGCACTGCGCGCGTCTTCCAGGTCACCATCCATCAGCTTGGCAACGTCCAGTTCTTTTGTCTCGTAGGCCTTATCCACAACCTTCTCGACAAATGCCAGAAAGCCTTCATCACGCGCCACGAAGTCAGTTTCACTATTGACTTCCAACAGGACACCGAAACCACCCTCGACCTTGGTGGCAACCACGCCATCAGCTGCAGTACGACCCGCTTTCTTCGCAGCCTTCATGCCGCTTTTCTTACGCAGATCCTCGATTGCTTTATCGATATCGCCGCCAGACTCTGCAAGTGCTTTCTTACACTCCAGCATTCCCAGACCGGTACGCTCTCTAAGCTCTTTTACCATTGAGGCACTTATAGCCGCCATAATAGATCCTCATTAACTACACGAATTCATTTTATTCCAGTTCCCAGAACGGGATACTGACTGGAGATAAGGTTCAAGAAAAAGGCCGGCGATTACCGGCCTTTCTTCATCATCAGGTCTTACTCTGACGCTTCGGCCTGCTCGTCGCTTGCAGCAGCCTCTTCAGCCACCTCAACGTACTCACTGCCGCCTGAAGAAGAACCTTCCAGTACAGCATCAGCAAACGCTTTGGCGTAAATCTGTATTGCCCTGATCGCATCATCATTGCCGGGAATAACGTAATCAATACCGTCCGGGTTACTGTTCGTATCCACGATACCGATCACAGGAATCCCCAACTTATTCGCTTCTTTGATTGCGATCCGCTCGTGATCCACATCAATAACAAACAGTGCGTCCGGCAAGCCACCCATATCCTTAATACCACCGATGCTGCGCTCAAGCTTTTCCATTTCACGCACACGCATCAAGGCTTCTTTCTTGGTGATTTTTTCGAAGGTACCATCGTTGCTCTGTGTTTCGAGCTCACGGTAACGGCGAATACTCTGCCGAATCGTTTTGTAGTTGGTCAACATGCCACCCAACCATCGGTGGTTGACATAAGGCATTCCGCTTCGCAATGCCTCTTCCTTGACGATTTTGCCTGCAGCACGCTTGGTGCCCACAAACAGAATCTTGTTTTTGTTTTCGGCCAGTTTCTTGACCATGGCCAACGCTTCATTCATTGCCGGAACAGTTTGCTCCAGGTTAATGATATGAATTTTGTTACGCGCACCAAAAATATACTTGCCCATCTTGGGATTCCAGTAACGGGTTTGGTGCCCGAAATGGACGCCTGCCTTGAGCAGGTCTCGCATCGATACAGCTGTCATCATTCTTTCCTTTAAAAAGAGCTGGGTTAAACCTCCACGCCTCCCATGCCCCAACCAGGTCAATGACCCGGCACCCAGGAACACGTGCCGAAACGTGTGCGGATTTTGGTTACCTGTTGATCGGACCGAAACGACCCGAAAAATAAGCGAGCGCTTTATACCACATCAACGACCAATACAAAAGTGATTTATAAGCATTACGGGTGACAACAAGGGCCTTAAAAACAGGGTAAAGCCGGATAACTGTTATTTTTATTCGTCACCATTCAGGTTAGAATGCGCCGTTTGGTCCGGACAGGGCCCGAATTGGCAATACGGAGCAGACAGCAGTTATATGAACGTTACGATAAAAAGCGCAGACGAAATTGAGAAAATGCGTGTTGCGGGAAGATTGGCAGCTGAAGTACTCGAGATGATTGAAGAGCATGTAGTTGCGGGCGTTTCTACCGAACATCTCAATCAGATTTGTCATGATTATATCGTCAATGTTCAAGATGCCATTCCGGCGCCACTGAACTACAAAGGCTTTCCTAAATCGATTTGCACCTCGGTCAACCATGTGATTTGCCATGGCATTCCCAGTGATAAAAAGGTGTTGAAGAATGGCGACATCATCAATATTGATATCACCGTAATCAAAGACGGCTATCACGGCGACACCAGCAAAATGTTTTTTGTCGGCGAAGCCAGTGTTGCTGCAAAACGTCTTGTGAAGATTACCCAAGAGTGCATGTATAAAGGGATTGAGCTGGTCAAACCCGGGGCGCGTTTGGGTGATATTGGAGCGGTTATCCAGAAGCACGCTGAAAGCCACTACTATTCAGTCGTACGAGAGTATTGCGGTCACGGAATAGGTAAAATTTTCCATGAAGAACCACAGGTCATGCACTATGGCAAGAAAGGGACAGGCATGGAAATCCGTGAAGGCATGACGTTTACCATCGAGCCGATGATCAATCAGGGCAAGCGGCACTGCAAACTCCTGCCCGACGAATGGACGGTCGTCACCAAGGACCACAAACTTTCAGCCCAATGGGAACACACCATTCTGGTTACGAGCGATGGCTTTGAGATCCTGACTCTTCGAGAAGAAGAACGCGCGCTGTTTGCCTGAGCTTTTGAAGATGCCTGAGACCGATACGACTGACCGACTTTCCCTGGAAGAGCTGCTTGAGGATCTGGGGCAAAGCCGCCAAAGCCTGCGAAAAGCGTTCGAAAAACACCAGGCGCCGGCAATACTTGCACGCAAACATCTTCAGGCAACCCAACAAAAACTGGATGAACAATACCTGAACGGACACGATGTTCGCGAACTGGTCGGACTGCGATCCGCCAATATGGATCTGGTGCTATCACTCCTTTGGGATACCTTCGATTTTCGATCAGACGCCTGCCTCGTCGCTGTTGGCGGCTATGGCAGAGCAGAGTTGCATCCACATTCCGACATCGATCTTCTGATTCTGTCCGAGCATTCACTTACCAGAGACCTCGGCGAGAAAATCTCCTCATTTATCACTCTGCTCTGGGACCTTAAGCTGGATATTGGCCATAGTGTGCGTTCAATTGAGGAATGCATTAGCTCCGCCAGGGAAGATGTCACGATCGCAACCAACCTTTTGGAAACCCGCACCATCTCTGGCTCTGATGCGCTTCGACAACACGTCTCAAGACGTGTTTATTCTGACGAGGTAACAACTTCCGAGCACTATTTTCTGGCCAAGCGGGAGGAGCAGCGCGCACGCCACGAAAAATATGGTGGCAGTGAATACAATCTGGAACCCAACTTAAAATCATCTCCCGGCACACTACGTGATATCCAGACACTGGCCTGGATTACCAAGCGACACTTCGGTGTAGACGCTCAAAACACTCGAAGCCGCTATGCATTTTTGACTGATGACGAATTCAACATGCTGGTTTCCGGCGAAACCTTTCTCTGGAAATTGCGCTATGGCCTGCAGATGATTGCAGAGCGTAACGAAAATCGACTGTTGTTCGATCACCAAAAAAAGCTGGCCGAGATATTGGGTTACCAGGACGCCGAGGAAAAACTGGGCGTCGAACAGATGATGCAGTATTACTATCGTATCGTCATGGGACTGGCTGAACTCACCGACGTGATCCTGCAATTTTTTGAGGATGTGTACCTCAATCCACAGGAAACGCATAAGATTACGCCACTGAATAAAAGATTTCAGTTAAACAATGGCTACATTGAAGCCGTTGACGATAATATATTTGACCGCTCGCCTTACGCTTTCATCGAAATATTTCTGCTTCAGGCGCTCGATCCTTCCATCAAGGGAATTCGCTCAACCACCATTCGCCAGATGCGAAAGCACAAATATTTGATAGATGACCACTACCGACAGGATCTGGCCAATACCAGTCTGTTTCTGGAGCTACTCAGAACACCTCATGCCCTGCACCGCACACTCAATGACATGCTCAAATATAATGTGCTGGGGAATTACCTGCCGGAGATGGGCAAAATCGTTGGTCAGATGCAGCACGATCTGTTTCACATCTATACGGTTGACGCGCATACAATCCAGCTGATCAAGGGACTGGTGCAGCTCGCTGAAGAAGGCGGCAAAGACGAACTGGCGCTAGCTGGCAAGCTGATTCAGACAATTCCCAAGCGGGAACTGCTTTATATTGCCGCGCTTTATCATGATATTGCAAAAGGCCGCGGTGGTGATCATTCAGAACTTGGCGCTATTGATGCGCGTGCATTCTGTGAACGGCATCATTTTGGCGAACGCGATACCAAACTGGTTTGCTGGCTGGTTGAACACCATCTGCTGATGTCCATGACCGCGCAGCGTAAAGATATTGCCGACCCCGAAGTGATACAGGCTTTCGCCAGAGAGATTCCGAGCATCAGCCACCTGGAATACCTTTACGTTTTAACCGTCTGTGATATTGCCGCGACTAACCCCAGCTTGTGGAACAGTTGGCGCGCGTCCCTGCTGCAACAATTGTTTGTGGAAACGCGCCGGGCTCTGAGGCGCGGTATTGATAAGCCACTGGATCGCGATGACTGGATTAAAGCGACGAGAGAAGAAGTCAGAACAGCGCTCCTTGATAAGGGCTACGCCCATGAAAATATCAGCGGCTTGCTGAATAATCTGGATGATGATTATTTTCTTCAGGACTCAACCTCTGAACTGGTTTGGCAAACCGCGTCCATACTCGACCATGGCAACTCACAAGATCCATTGATTATTATTCAGGACACAGACAGCTCGACAAACAAGGGTTTCAGCGAGATTATGATCTATCTGAGATCGAATCAGGATCTTTTTGCTGCCACCACTGCCGTACTGGAACAGCTCAACCTGAATGTACTCAATGCGAGAATCAGCGCAACCGGCGGCGCCTTCAGTCTGAGCCGCTTCGTGGTTACCAACTCCCAGAATCAGGCCTTGAATGATGATCCGGAGCGCAAGGAATATGTTCGTAAAAAGCTGATCGAAGAACTGGATGACCCAGAGGATTACCCGGAAATCATTCAGCGCCGGACCCCCAGACAGCTCAAACACTTTCTATTCCCGACCGAAGTGACCTTCAGCAATGACACAATCAAGCAACATACAATAATGGAAGTCGTCACGCCCGACAGACCCGGATTACTGGCACGAATTGGTCAGATATTGCTGTCCCACGATCTGCTGCTTCTGAATGCCAGAATTACCACCCTTGGGGAGCGTGTCGAAGACGTCTTCTTTCTGACCCAGGAAGATGGCCAACCGCTTTGCGATGGTGAGCTATGCAGGAACATCGCTGATGATATCTGCCGGGAATTGGATGACCACCCTCAAATAAACGCGTAGTCAGGCAAAGAGAAGCACATACGATGAACCAGGATCTAGATAAACTCCAGCCCTACCCCTTTGAGAAACTCGGCGCGCTGCTGGGCGAAGTCAAGATCGCGGACAAAACACCTATTCCATTGTCTATTGGCGAACCGAAACACGCGCCACCGCGTTTTGTGCAGGATGCGCTGATCCAGCACATTGATAAGGTCGCAAACTATCCTGCCACCAGAGGCATTCCGGAATTAAGAGCTGCAATCGCCAGATGGGCAGAACACCGATTTGGTCTCGAAGGCCAGCCTCTTGATCCCGAGCAGCATATTTTACCGGTCAACGGCACGCGGGAAGCCATTTTTTCCTTCACTCAGGCCGTGATTGATCGAGACAACGAGCCATTAGTGATTTCGCCCAACCCTTTCTATCAGATCTACGAAGGTGCGACATTTTTGGCGGGCGCCGAGCTGGCGCTGCTGCCCTGTCTTCCAGAACTCAATTTTATCCCGGATTTTGACCAGGTCAGCCCACAGCAGTGGCAACGTTGCCAGCTGCTATTTTTATGTTCGCCAGGCAATCCGACGGGAGCAGTGATCTCCAGCAACACGCTTAAGAAACTGCTTGAACTGGCAGACACCTATGATTTCATTATTGCCTCCGATGAATGCTATTCCGAGATCTACACCGATGAGGACAAGCCCCCTGCAGGCTTGTTGCAGGCCTGCGCAGAGCTGGGCAGAAAAGACTATCGTCGCGCAATTGTTTTTCATAGCCTGTCAAAACGCTCAAACTTACCGGGTTTGCGCTCCGGTTTCGTTGCCGGAGATGCAGCGATCATAAAGCAGTTTTTGCGCTATCGAACCTACCACGGTTGCGCGATGCCGATCCAGAATCAGTTTGCCAGCATCGCGGCCTGGAACGATGAGGCGCACGTTGTGGCTAACCGTTCTGCGTACCGGGAAAAATTCAACGCCTTTATCGAAATATTGGCCCCGGTGATGGATATCCAACAAACCGACGCGAGTTTCTATCTCTGGCCTCAAACCCCGATATGCGACCAAAAATTTGCCCAGGCTTTGTATCGTGAAGAGGCCGTCACAGTCGTCCCGGGAAGTTATCTATCGCGTACCATTGATGGCCATAATCCTGGCGCCAACCGTGTCCGGATGGCACTGGTAGCGCCAACAGAACAGTGCATTGAGGCGGCACGACGGATAAAATCCTTCGTTCTTTCCAATTGCTAGCAGACAGTTAAACTTTTAACCAGATTTTCACAGGAACTCGATATGGCAACAGATGTCATTCATATTTACGGCATCAAAAACTGCGACACCATGAAAAAAGCGCTTGTCTGGCTAACGAACAGCGGCATTGACTTTGTCTTTCATGATTACAAAAAGGAAGGTGTTGATGCAGACAGGATTCGCTATTGGCTGACGCTGACACAACCTGAAGATCTTATTAATCGCAGGGGAACGAGCTGGCGCAAACTCAGTGAAGAGGCGCGTTCCAATCTGACACAGGATTCTGCTACGCAGCTGATTATCGACAATCCCAGCCTGGTGAAAAGACCTTTGCTGGAACTTGGCGATGAAGTTTATCTGGGCTTTAAGCCAGAACTATACAGTAGCCTTTTCAACCTTTCTCAGAACCCATAAACATTGTAGGAAATAATTGATATGACCATTGCTTTTGGCTTGGGCCTCGGCACCAAAAACCTCAGTGGAGACTGGCTCGAAACATTCTTCCCCGCACCCGTTTTTCAACCATCAGCTGCAGAGATTGACGCGCTTCGGACTGTCCTGGATATTCCTGTCGGAAACCAGACCGTCGAGATTGATACGGCACAAATGTCGAGGCTCTCCGAGTCTGACGCCATAAATCCCGCGCTGAAGGCGCTGGCCACAAAATTTTCCGGTTCGGCCAAACATCCGGTGATTGTGATTATTGATGAAGATACCACCGCCACCTCGACCCCTGAGGTCTATCTGAAACTGCATTTGCTATCTCACTGCCTGGTGAAACCTCACGGCATTAATCTCGATGGTATATTCGGCCTGCTACCCAACCTTGCCTGGACTAACGAAGGGCCTATCGACCTTGAAGAACTCCCCGAAAGACAGCTTCAAGCGCGTTTGGACGGCCGGGTTCTGGAAGTGAAATCTGTTGACAAGTTCCCTCAGATGACTGATTACACAGTGCCTTCGGGCGTACGTATCGCGGATACGGCACGCGTCAGACTGGGTGCGTATATCGGCACGGGTACAACCATCATGCACGAAGGGTTCGTAAACTTTAATGCAGGCACAGAAGGTGCGTCCATGATTGAAGGCCGTATTTCGGCCGGTGTCATGGTGGGTAAAGGCTCAGACCTTGGCGGTGGTTGTTCCACCATGGGCACGCTTTCAGGTGGTGGCAACATAGTTATTTCTGTAGGGGAAAACAGCCTGATCGGCGCAAACGCTGGCATCGGCATTCCTCTCGGAAACCGGTGTACCGTAGAGTCCGGTTTGTACATCACTGCCGGCACCAAGGTCACACTGATTGATAATCATGGTGATGTCGTGGAGTCCATCAAGGCGCGGGATCTCGCTGGCAAAGATGACTTGCTGTTCCGACGCAACTCAACGAACGGACGTGTTGAATGCCTGAGTAATCAGTCCGCCGTAGAGCTGAATGAAGCACTGCACGCGAATAATTAACGCCTCGCAAGCCATCTTTCTGGCGCGGAGATTTTTCTGCGCCATTCGTTACTCTTGAGAAATCATTTATGACCCTGGAAAACTCAAACACAATCGAACTGACAAAAACACTGGTCAGCAAAGTCTCGGTAACGCCCGAAGATGACGGTTGTCAGGAGCTTTTAAGTAAACGCCTGGCAAATATCGGCTTTGAATCAGAAACGCTTGTGTTTGAAGACGTTACCAACCTTTGGGCGCGTCGCGGCACCGACGGCCCCTTGCTGGCCTTCGCTGGTCACACAGATGTCGTGCCTACGGGACCATTGGAAAAGTGGCGCTACGATCCGTTCAAACCAACGATTGATGGTAATTTGCTGTACGGTCGCGGTACCGCTGATATGAAAGGCAGTCTGGCGGCGTTTGTAACCGCCTGCGAGCGCTTTGTGCGCGAACATCCGGATCATAAAGGCTCGATAGCCTATCTGATTACCAGTGACGAAGAAGGACCTGCGACGAATGGCACAGTCAAAGTGATCGAGACCCTGGAAAGCCGGCAGGAAAAGATAGACTGGTGCCTGATCGGGGAGCCTTCCAGTACGCAAAAACTCGGAGACGTCGTTAAAAATGGTCGCCGGGGGTCGCTGAATGCCAAATTGCATGTCATCGGCAAGCAGGGGCATGTCGCTTACCCTCACCTCGCCGACAATCCAATCCATACGGCGAGTGCTGCCATGGCTGAACTCGCCGCCATGCACTGGGACAATGGCAACGAGTTTTTCCCGGAAACATCCTTCCAGATTACAAACTTTCATTCTGGCACCGGAGCCACCAATGTGATTCCGGGACATGTCGACGTTCTATTCAATTTTCGCTTTTCTACCGAAACCACGGCTGATGAACTGAAACAAAAAGTGGAAACTGTACTCAAGGCGCATCAGTTACACTACGAGATCGAGTGGAAACTTAGCGGTGAACCTTTTCTGACGCCTGAGGGTGAGCTGGTAGAAGCGGCTCAACACGCAATCAAAAAGGTCATGGGCTACGAAACAGAGCTTTCTACCTCCGGCGGTACCTCGGATGGACGTTTTATTGCCCCTACCGGTGCTCAAGTACTGGAACTGGGACCACTAAACGCCAGCATTCACCAGGTCAACGAGCATGTTTCGGTCAGCGACCTGAACAACCTGTCCAGAATTTACGAACAGATTCTGGTTAGACTGCTGGCTCGCTGATGTCGCCCCTTATTTGCCCGGTGTGTGCCTCTCCCCTGGCTTTGCTCTCTAATGGAAAATCGTATGCCTGTGGCAACAATCATCTTTTCGACCGTGCCAGGCAAGGCTACACAAACCTGTTACTGAATCAGCACAAAAAAAGCAGATTGCCTGGCGACACCAGCGAAATGGTCGAGGCACGCACTGCGTTTCTGAACGCAGGATACTATCAGGCGATTGTCGATGGCATCATCGCGCTTTTACAGCCCCACATGGCGCAATTGGATAGGAACCAAGCGCTGAACTATACGGATATTGCGTGTGGCGAAGGCTATTACACTTGCGCGTTGGAACAGTCATTCACGCAATCGTTCCCGGAAAATCGCTTTATCAGCACCGGAATTGATATTAGTACACCAGCCATCAAAGCGGCTTGCAGACGCAATAAAAATATAACCTGGCTGGTCGCGAATGCGACGGCCCTGCCCATCGAAACGGGTTCCCAGCAACTTGCAAGCTACCTGTTCTGCCGGGTAGATTATCAGGAAGCGGCTAGAATCCTGGCACCAGGCGGAATGCTTGTCATTGCCGAAACGGGCACTGAACACCTGCTTGAACTTCGTAAGGCGATCTATAAACATTTGAAAGCGGAAACTGTTGCTTCAGATACATGTCAGAAAAGTGATTCTTTGGAATTACTGGATACCTTACATGTGTTGAAGTCCTTATCGGTGAAATCAGGTGAAATGCTGATGAACCTGCTAAAAATGACGCCACACTACTGGCGCAGCAGCTCTGAAGCGCGGACGTCACTGGCCACTCTGGATGCCTTGGATCTTACGCTGGATATAAAATTGACACTATTCCGAAAGTCTACCGGGTCGCAGCACTGAATGAGACCATCCACAAAACCTTCAGGACAGAAAAAGGCGGCCAAGGATGTTTTATTTTTCAAACGTTTTATCCTGTCTGCCATTACCTTTGTTATCGCAATGTCGGCCATCGTTTATGTCAACCTGCTGCTTCCACCTTCAGAGTTACAGGAACTGGTCGCACTTCTGGGGCTGATTCTGGCCATTCCCAGCGGACTATGTGCCTTTTTCTATTATCTGAAACTATTGTGGAATCGCCTGCAGAATTTCAACAAACACTAGAAGCGAATGTATGACTGAGATTGCTCCGGATATCGAAATCTATGTAAAAAATGCCAAGGCTACTGAGCTATATGCCTGGCTCACCCGCTTCTTTAAGGTGGAGAACCATAAAGTATTCGAGGCTGAGCGGTCTCTTTCGGACTTTGCGCCCACAGAGCTCAAGCTCAATCTGCCGGATGGTGGAAAGGAGTACACCTTGAGAATAACCCCCAGCGCCGCTGGCAAAGCGTATACGAGCCTCTGGTTTAAAACCCGCCCGGAATTCTGGCAGGCGGATATCGACTGCGCTAGTTCCTATCTTGAAAGTGTTGACACTGAAGTCCGCTGTGCCTCGGACGGCTGGACAGAGTCCGAAGAAGAATTCAGTGAAAAATGGTGGAAGCTAACGCGCAATGAAGCCACGCTGGTTTCGTGGAACTAGCGCCAATGACGCGTTTTCCCGGTTAGCTTGCCGCCCGTCAGGCACAAATAGAGATGTCTGATTAAATCGTCATCAAAGAATCCCCGGCCGCTTAATAGTCGGCCGGGTCAAGCGGGTCATGCCCGTTGATCACTTCAATACCATCTTCCCAAAGATCGCCATCCGTATCACTATTGCGCGGGTCAGTTCCGCTGTCAAATTCTTCAGCGTTACTCAGGAAGTCGGCGTCCGGGTCACCATAGGCACCGAACTCACCGCCATCATCTTCATCATCAAGAGCGTAATAGCTTTCATACAATTTGCTGAGCCCGTCATTATCCTGATCCGAAAAGCCCAGTTCGAGGAAATCAAACCGGTTCTCGGCTTTCCTGATATAGACAAGCTCATCATCCGATCTCGGCAATAACCGAAGAATCTCTACCGCTTCATCTTCTGGGAGCAGTTGATAAAGATTGTTTCCGGACTTCTCTTCGATCAGGAGCGCGTTCTCCGGAAAGTCGCTGTCCTGTTTGCCGGTTTCGGAATCGACCGTCGTGATCAGGCTCAAATGAGAACCCAGTTCAGCGACATCCGTAAAGCGATCATAGGTCTCACTGAGACTTCGATAGTCAAAAGCGGTGAACACGGACAGATCCAGACTCGCCGAAAATCCGGATGCGATTAATACCTGCGTACCATCTTCAGACAGACGCATACGAGACCCGGGATCTTTGCCGCCAAAATCATAACCAGAACCGGAGAACCCGCCGGAAAACTCGCCCCCGGCAATGTCGACATAGACGATGTCCGTCGCACTATCAGCGCCGTTGGCCATTTCAAAAGCATAGAAGCGGTTGCCCGTGGCATCCCAAAGAGAGTTCTCTATACTGATATCGACATTCGATAACGGTACACCCGAATTCCCCGCAGAATCATAAATATAGATGTCGGTTTCCCCACTTCGATCAACCTGCAACAGTATATCGCTCCCCGCGATTGCCATGGCGACCACCTGCCCCGCAGCGGGCACGGTATTGAACAATGAGGTTGCAGGGTCGCCGGTACTGTAACTTGCCGGTACGACGTAAGTGATATTCCCCGCACTATCAACCAGATACAAACGTGATGAATCTTCCGAATAAGCAATTGCGACAATGCTCTCTACGCCGTCAACCAGATCCAGATAGTGGTGCTCACCATCGGAATAGTCATAGCGCACCACCTTGTCCCAATCGCTTGAAAATAATGCTGTTTCATTTACCGCCGGCGCGGCGCGACTGAACACCTCAATCTGGTCGATAGAGGATTGCTCTGACAACCAGGTTGAGAAGCAAACGCCAGTCCCCGAGTTATCGAACCCGTCCCGGGTTTCGGAACAATTTGAATCCAGCGGATAAGCATCAATGTCGTCCTCGACCGAATCATTATCACTGTCGGCATCCCTCGGAAAAGAACTGTAAATAACGGTATAACAGTAATTTCTGCCCGCAATATCCGAGAGCCTGACTTCCATATCCGTGCAGGCTTCCCCGTCTGCGACTTCCCTTTCACTCGCCACCACGTCATTTAGAATTTCTTCATTGTCCCGCAAATTATCAAGATCGGTATCTTCCTGTAATGGGTCTGTACCCAACAGCAGCAATTCAATACCGTCTGGCAACCCATCCGGGACCGGGGCATTCACGACGCTTCGATCTGAATCGGCGGTCCGAATAGTGTAAGTGCTGGTTTCCACCAGTAAATCACGGGCATTTGGTAGACGATCTCCATCCAGGTCTTCTTCAGCATCGGTGATAGTCTTGCCGGTCGCGAGATCGGTCTCCAGATTGGTATTGACGTTTAAGGGGTCAGAAAGTACAAACAGATCTTCATTAAGATCAGAGGCGTTGTACAACGTGCCACTGGAAAGGTCGAGATCAAAATTTGCAATCGGCGGCGTTGTAAAATCCTCACGATAAGCCTCTATGCCTTCCAGCTCTACACCATCATTCAAACCGTCGCCATCGCTATCAACCACGAGCGGATTGGATATTTTACGGATGTAGACATCACCAAGAACATCTCCGTTCGCATAGGATACTCGCTGGATATCATGACTTTCGGGATGACTGGTAACAAGCGCAGGATCAAACTGCTCGGGCACCCACCTTGGTTCACTGGCGCGAGAATTAAACTGTGGCACAAGATCACCGCTTAAATCATACACATAAACCCAAACCTCCTGACCATCCGGGATACCGTCCTCATCCGTGTCACTGCCTCCGGTTGCCGTAAAAGATGTCCCCAAGAACAGATATTCAAGGCCATCTGCAATAGAGTCGCCGTCCTCATCAAAACTCTTGGCCGCATCTGTACCGGCTTCCAGCCCGTCGGGAATCAGATCGTCATCGGTATCAACATCATTCGGATCCAGCCCGTTATCAAACTCCTGTTTGTCGTCAAGGCCATCACCATCCGAATCGATATTGTTCGGATCTGTCCCGGAACCACCATCTACGACAGGAGTGAGTTCAAACAAATCCGATAATCCGTCACCATCAGAGTCTTCCTGTACCGGATTCGAACCTCCAGCATCCTCTTCACCATCGGTCAGCCCGTCACCATCCGTATCACTATTGTAGGGATCCGTACCCAACTCAAGTTCGCGAAGATTTCCAAGCCCGTCTGCGTCGGGGTCTTCGAGATCATCAGTAACGCCATTGCTGCCAAGAATAATATAGGCGCCATTGGCTAACAGGATGTTATTGTCGGCATCAACAATGTCTCCAGCCACTACGTTAGTGGCCCCATTGATCAAGGTATCTGCATCTTCGAAATAGACCGAACCTGCAGCATTGACCAGATTTCCATTGTCGTTGAGCAAATATCCTTGCTCATCGGTTTCCATCGGATTTGAATACAGACTGTACAGCTCCTGAATATTGGTCAGGCCATCTCCGTCAAAATCTTCTGCCCCGTCATTAATCCCGTTATCATCGGAATCCTTGTCCTTTGGGGAAGTCAGTAGAATATTTACTTCGTCACCGTCAGATATTCCGTCCTGATCTGTATCCCAGACCCTGACGCCTGTGCCCAAGGCAATCTCTTCGGCATCCGTCAGCCCATCGTTATCCGTATCCGCTTCAGCAATATTACTGCCGATTTGGGTTTCCTCAGCATCTGTCAAGGAATCCGAGTCAGTATCTGCAAGCCGCGGATTGGCAACAAGTAAGGGTCGACCCGGTGGAAAGTTAAACTGCAGCAAATCACCCGCTGAATAAGTATAGGAATACTCAAACTCAAACTTATCCCCCAAACCGTCCGCATCGGTATCCGCCAGCAGGGGGTTACTGTTAAACGTGTCCAGTTCCAGGCCATCGCCCAGGCCATCCGCATCAGTATCAAATAACACGGGATCTGTAAGCTCAGCGACTTCACGCTGGTCATCCACACCATCCGCATCACTATCCGATATAAGCGGATTTGTTCCTATAGTCTGCTCGGTCAGATCGTCGAGACCGTCACCGTCCGTATCGGCAAGTCCCGGGTCAGAGCCAATGTATACCTCGTCAGCATTGCTCAGCGAATCGCCATCCGGGTCCGCGCTGGCGTCATTGGATAAGGGGTTCAGTTCAGCAATCTGAATTTCGATGTTATCCGATATGCCATCCCCGTCTGTATCTGCGCTTAGGGGGTTCAGGTCCAGAACAGAATATCCAGAGTCATCGCCATCGTAGTTTATCTCGTCATAATCACTGACTTTGTCACCGTCGGTATCGACATTATGCGGATCTGTTCCAATCGCTACTTCCAGCGCATTTGAAATGCCGTCACTATCAGCATCCTGGTCAGCATCGGACACCGTATCGCCGTCGCTATCCACGAATAATGGATCAGTCAGCGTTACCTCAAGCTCAGTATTATCGGCCAGCCCATCTCCATCGGTATCCGAATCCGTTGGATCAAGCCCAAGCGTATAAAGTTCGTAACGATTACTTAAGCCGTCGCCATCAAAGTCTTCATCACCATCGTGAGTACCGTTGTCATCTGAATCCGGATCGAGCAAATCATACCCAAACATGGCTTCGTCGCCATCCTTCAGCATATCCCCATCCCGATCTGCTACAAAAATACAGAGACCGTCTACACAACTTTCCTGAGCATCAACAATGCCATCGGCGTCCTGATCCGACACATAGCGTGCTATATCGACAGCATTCTGATACGCGTCCAGGTATGTGTTGGCACCGTCATACAAGGCCAATGCGTCGAGAGCTTCCGAATCACCACCACCAAAATAGGACTCCCACCAACCCGGCAAGCCATCCGCATCGGAATCGCCCACCATTTCCCTCTGAAACACCAGTGCAGACGGATTCGCCATAGACATTCCAGTCACAACGACATCATTACCCACCGGCACGATATCCGAGACCAAAATATCCAGCGTCCGTCTATACAAACGATAGCTGTCTTCGGAAGCACCCTGGAAATTTCGGATCGCCAAGCGACTATCTGAGCTGGCAATTGAGATACGATGCCCGGCATGCTCCATCGCATATTCATAGGCATTCGTATCAGAAGACCAGGTGTCACCAACAGGGTCATAAAGCCCTCCCGAAGCAAAAGACAGAAGACCATCCGTCAAATTCCTGAAAAAGAGCGGTCCGCCAAGATTCTGGTCTACCGGCACGGTCACTTCACTCAGGATACTGGCTGCCGGATTCGTATCGTCGTAATCCGCCACAAACAGTTTTGCGTTCTGGCTGCTTCCATCTGTGAACCACAACTGGTCCCTGGTGGCATCTCTCCATGCGTTGAGTGCTAAACTTACCTCCGCGCTGAGTGTATGGCTGGCAACATTGATTCCGGCATTGCCCGGTTTTTCAAAGATATGCTGGGTAAAAAGATCTGTTGACTCGTTATAGGTCTCGACGATTAACAGATCTCCCTGATCTAGAAGGTGCGTCACTGGATCAGCAGTACCTGTAGAAAAATATCTACCGGTCGTGTAATTAAATGGTGTTTCGCTATCGCTAAGATCCAGCTCCAGAATGTTTCCGTCTTCGATGGCCGCATAGAGATAATTCAGGTCATCTGTCCTGAACGCCATCCCCGTTACAAGATTCTCAATCACACTTCTTTTTATCGAATCCTGAAATTGTCCGGCAGCCAGATCGTAAATAAAGATTTCGCTCAAACCATCTTTTTGAGCGCTCATAGCGACCTTTTGCGCACCTGTATCATCCACCTGAATCGCATCAGAGGTGGCGGTGATCAGGTTGGACTGCAAGGGCAACCAACTCGCAAAACAGTTTCCGGGAGGAACAATAGAGGAAAACAATGCCTGCCAGTTATGATAGGCAACGCCGTCTTCAATTCCGTCATCGTCAGAATCAGGATCCAGCGGGTCGAACTCGGCATCATTAAACTCGAACCCATCCGACAGACCGTCTCCATCCGTGTCGCTAACCAATACTTTTGTGCCTAGCGCTCTCTCGTCGGCATCATCAAGTCCGTCACCATCAGAGTCGTTGGCTGAGACCACCGGGTCATTGGCGTCGGAAGGATCACTACCATTCTCCAGTTCAAACCCGTCACTCAGACCATCGCCATCCGAATCCGCGACATTTATATAGATTCGCTGCCCCGGAGTTCCCCAGTTGAGCTCAAACACATCACTCAATCCGTCAAGATCCGAGTCGTCCGGATTGCCATTGGAGACCGCATAACAAGCCGGATCGTTTCGAAAATAGTCCAGCGCGTTTCGGGTACCATCGGCATCATCATCAGGACTGTTTTCGTCGCCGGCACCCAGATCATATCCGAAAACAAGCTCCGCCTCGTCGGAAAAGGCAAATTCCGAAGCCGCAGATGAACTGGTTCCTTTCTGCACAATCAGACTGAGTGCGTCACCGTGACGTAAATCGGAAACCGTGAACTCAAACAAGGTCTCATCTTCCGCTTCCTGCCCGTTGACCAACCACAAGGGGGAAAAGTCAGCTAACTGATTTTCTGAAAAGGTATCGAACTCAACAGTGACGTCGATAGCATCAGTTAAGTTTCGGGGAACCAATCGATATGGCTGCGCCGAAGCACCGGTGGTATCGATGATCGTTACCAGCTGAGTGTCGGTCTCCCCCATCTGGTCTCCATTCTCAAATCCGAATGCGAGACCGATTACATCACCATATTTCAATGTGTAGTCAGACCCGACAGCCGGGAACTGGAGTGAATTTTCGCCCTCTACCCGGATATCGTTAACATACCATCTCGGCGAAAAATAAAGGTCGAAAAACTCCCGATTGGCCGTACCTGGACCCGCCTGAATCGTAATATCAGGCTCAGTACCGGAAATGACCGTATCTGCAACAAAATCCGCAGCACTTCCGATCACTATGACTTCCAACTGATCGAGCATAAAATGTTCAGCAATGCCCTTTCTTTCCAGATACACCCTGGCCTCGACAATATCTCCGAAGGAAGTTAAGCCGGCGGGAAGTTCATAAGGAAAGTTTTCGGACCGTAGCACTCGTTTTCCATAGTTTTCCGCCTCACCATTTACCATCCAATCAACGTTGAAGGTAAATCCGTTGGCGTCGAGGTCCTGACCGGAAAAACGGTTCAGATCACTTCCGGAGCTCACCAGAGTGATCGTTTCATCTTCATCATAAAACAATTTACCGAAATCAAATGTTCCCAGATCCAACACCGCAAACTGTTCTCTCAACAACTCGGAGCCGCCATCCGACACGACAACTGTAACCACTTCCCCGTCCAGAGTTTGACCGGGTAACAGCCGTGTTGTATCGCCTGATACACGTAAATCCGTAACCGTCGTAAAATTTTCGCCCACTGCATCATATCGATCAAGCGTCCAGACAACATCCAGGGCCGCGAACACTGTTCGGATATCTGCGCCGGGCATTGCAAGCTGGATGGTTTCTCCTGCTCTCGGATAGGCAGCATCAGCTTCAAGTTCTATGGGTTCTCCTGAAAGCGCAATCAGGCGTTTTTGGCCACTCGCATATGCCACTAGAATGACCTTATCGAGAATCTCCAATGCTGATACCGAAGAGCTGACAACACCTAGCTGCTCGCCGGACGTGAGCAACTCAAAGGCCATCTGCTCATAACTGAAGCGGTACACATTCCCGTTCTCGACACCGACGATGACGTCTCGGCTAAAGGGGTAGTCTACAACGGAGGTAATCGCACTTTCGATTGAAGCATAGGATACTGGCGCCAACTGATCAGCCGGATCACCTTGCACATTTCTGAAAATATGGTTTGAGTCACTGAACAACTCCCAGCGTTCATTTTCTGAGGGAATCGAATAGTATTCAGCGCCGGAGGAGGGTTTGATGGTAGTCAGGCAGGCCGGGCTATCTTCCGAGTTCACTACCCCATCACCATTTGTATCCTGTATGCCTTCTTCGACAAGATGACAGGCCGGATCAAAGGGGTATGCATCCAGCTCGTCGGCAGTACCGTCCTCATCGCTATCGCTAATTCGTTGCCCGTCCCCCGCGACGACACTCTTCAATCCGGTTTCAGACACCAGATTGGCGCTCACGTAGTCTGTATCATCGTTCTGATAAACAATTTCTGCACGGACAGGACTGGCATAGCGCGTATTGCTGACATCCAGTTGTTCCACATTGCCCGACACAACCGTCCACGTTTCTATAGCCGTCTCCGCGACGGGATCGCTACTCGCCAACCAGTCAACACGAAACAGATCCCCCAGCGCTGATATGTCGCTGTAGTCGTCGATCGAATCAGTGAAATCCGCCGCCAGACAGGCCGCATTGTCAGCAGGTAAACTCTGGCAAAGCTGCTCGGATAATTTGAACTCAACACCAACAGCCTCCCCCTGCAATGGAATCTGGGGATTGAACCTGAACTCAATAGTGCGGGGATCCAGCACCAGAACCGGTACAGTGACCTTATAAACCTGAGAAGGAGCTGCCGTCGTTTGCAATACACCATTCACCAGATACTCACCCGGCACATGAGCAAGCGCGGAAAACCCAATCGTTCCCGCATCGTCCGGTTCAGTGATGGTCATCGAGCCTTGCTGCGGTGTTTTCACCACAGTCCAGGCATCTGACACAGGGGTACTGCTATCGCCCAGGCTGACACAGGGCAATGTTGAACAAAGGTCTTCCGTTTCTTCGATATTGAATTCAACAGAAAGACTTCCATCCAGCGACGCTACTACAGGACTATTCATATCGACTCGAGCTGACCACAATCCAGGGTATCCTGTATCGGGAAGATCGCCACGATAATCCGGTAATCCGTCATCATTCTCGTCCCGACCGCCGATGGGTGATTCAAAGCTGACCGTTTCAAGATTCACCTTGAAGTCTTCGGGTGAGAGATTCGGAGTGACGTGGGCCATCTGCGCCAACATCAAGGCACCAATCTCTTCAACACGATACTCCGTCCCGGCAATGGTGCGGTCTGCCGGGGATTTTCTGACAAGGTACTCAAGATATTCCAAGGACTGAAACTGATCGATACTTTGATCCGAGTTTCGTCCGTCAATGCTATCGTCGAGCAGATCCTGTGCCAGTGCTGCGCGTACTGCACTTTCATTCACATTCAGTAGTTCCGAAAGCTCCAGTAGCAACGACGAAAAACTCTCGATGCTGGCTCTGTACTGGATCGCTGCCAACTGTTGTTCGGGATTTTCTGACATCGAATCCAGAATCAGCGCCGGAGCATCATAGATGCTTCTGTCTCGCTGCTGATTGACACCAAAACTGTCTACCAGCAATTCAGAAACATCAGACATGATGGATTGAAGTACCAGATCATCCAGATCCCGGTTCAATTCGCCATCGCCGTCGGTGTCCGAATTAATGGCGCTGAAGGTCTTGAGTTTCTCGAATACCAGATCAACAGCGAGCGTACCGAGGGGTGACACAAACCGCGACGGGTAGATTTTTCGGTAATCGGACTCATCACTTGGCAATTCATCAGGGTCTGTAATGACCTCACCGTCTTGGTTGCGCTGAATCACACCATTGAGCGTATACAGTACCCGTGAAGTGTCCCGGTTGTTATCACCATAGCCATGAATAGCATCAGTGTGGAAGAAACCTCGCATATTCTGTATCAGGGGTGATCGACCGGTATTGAGGTCAATAGTCTGCGCCTGCGCTTCAACTTCGACGTAAATCAGCCCGGATACCTCACCCAGATTTACTTCCTGCTGTAGAGCAGTTTCATCGCTGTAGACCTGTTCAAGCAGGTTCAGCGGGACGCCGAACTGGGTCTCTTCCGGATTGATCAATGCCCGGTCAAATGCGACCTCCAGTTGATTGACCAGCAAAGCCAAGCTTTCTGACAGAAACTCATCCAGTGTCAGACTTTGCGTCATCAAAGACGCCAGACCACTCAGGTTGAAAAGAGCCTGTTTGCGCAGGAAGTCATCAATAGCATCGTTAATGGAAACCGTGTTATTGATAATATTCTTGTAATTAGCCTTGTAAGTTGCATTGCCCTCTTCACGATAGGCTTGCTCGACGAGCTCTTCGACCCGAACCATATTACCTGTGCTCTTGATCGCATCCACCAGATCCTGCAGACGATTAAGTGCCACCGCATCCTGTGAAAGTGCCAGATCGTTCTGAGCCAGTGCCTGAAACGTGTTTAATTCCGTCAGCACCTCAGACTTGCTTGTCGCGGTTGATTGCAGGACAGCAATATCCTGGATGTATTCTGACCATCCATCTAGTCGCTCTGTGTCACTCTCATTGCCTTGATATTGACCAGCCAGGGACAGGATCTCATTGAAACTTTTGCTGTCACTGAGATCTTGGCAGGGACTGTCAGCGTCATCCAGTTGGCGCTTGAGATCCTCCAGAGAGCCATACTGCTCGCTGATCATAAGCACATCGTTTCTTACCAGAGCATTTGTCTCACCGGTTTCTGACAGGAAATCATCAAGTAGCGTTTGCGCTTCCACCAGTGAAGTGGCTTCACCGATCTCCCACTGGAGTCCGCTCAGACCTGTTGTAAACCCATAGCGCCGTATGCTGCTCTTAAGACCTGCCAATAAAGCTGACGCATCACCGCTGTATGTAAACTCTCCTGATTCGTAGGTAATAGCCAGTTCATCGAGCAGATCAAAGTAAGCGGCCGCCGCATAGCGATGTGTCTTGAACAGGCCCTGGTCAAGTTCCGCTTTGTAAAACGTGATCTTGGCATTTGCTAATGGGCCTTTGACTCCTGCCACATCAACGATGATCTGCTCATCCGGCAATTCGGGAAGATTAAAATCAATCGGGACAAAATCCCTCTTCCCTTCTCCGCAGGCAGAAACAATCAAACAAACAGACAGAATACAGAACAGGAAAGATAGCTTGGACAAGCGAATGGACATAAATTCTAGTGTTTCCGTAAAGCGGCAGAGAACGAACCCGGTATAGGTCTAACACTGGGAAAACCCGATCGCTTAATTTACGAAAAAGAAAAAAAGCTTACAAATGAAGCCGTTCCGAAGCGTGAACTGTTAGACGAAAAGATTTGGAGCACTGTGACCAGCGCCCCGCCAGATCCTGAAAAGCTAAAAAATACGGTTCAGACCGTTAAGTGCCGCGACCCTGTATGCTTCAGCCATGGTGGGATAGTTAAACGTCGTATTGATAAAATAGTCGAGGGTGTTTGCGTCCCCTTCCTGACACATGATCGCCTGACCGATATGTACAATCTCGGCAGCCTGGTCCCCAAAACAATGGATACCAAGAATTTTCTTGGACTCACGATGAAACAGAATTTTAAGCATCCCGACGGCTTCCCCGGTAATCTGGGCGCGCGCCAGATCCTTGAAAAAGGCCTGCCCCACTTCATAAGGCACTTTTTCCTCGGTCAGTTCGCGTTCGTTTTTACCCACAGAACTGATCTCGGGAATTGTATAAATACCTGTGGGAACATCATCGACAAAACGGAAATAGCTGTCTTCCATCATCGCCGAAGCAGATGAACGGCCCTGGTCATAAGCGGCACTGGCAAGGGCTGGCCAACCAATAACGTCCCCGACTGCAAAAACATTCTCTACCTCGGTTCGATAGTGAGAATCTATGGTGAGCTGTCCCCGACCATTTGGTTCCAGGCCAATATTGTCCAGGCCCATGAAATCGGTATTGCCGGTACGGCCATTACACCAAAGGAAGGCATCTGCACGGATCCGCTTGCCGGATTGGAAGGTCACTTCAACGTTATTTTCCTTCCCCTCAACGGTCTCATAGGTCTCGTTATGTCGCACGAGCACCCCGTTGTTTCTCAGGTGGTAACTCAATGCGTCCGAGATCTCATCATCCAGGAATGACAGCAGTTTTTCACCCGGATTGACCAGGTCCACTTTGACACCCAGGCCAGAAAAGATCGAAGCATATTCACAGCCAATGACTCCTGCCCCATAAATCACCATCGTACGTGGCGTGTGACTTAACTGGAGAATCGAATCACTGCAATAAATACGCTCATGACTGAAATCAATGTTGGCTGGTTTATAGGGACGTGAACCGGTGGCAATCACAAAGTCCTTCGCATGCAAAACGTCCGTTGATTGCCCCCCTCTAACCTCGATGCGGTTAGCATCCAGAAAATAGGCCTTGCCGTTGTAAAGATCTACCCGATTGCGCGCATAAAACTGCGTCCTCAGTTTCACCTGCTTGGATATCACTTTTTCGGCGCTTTTGAGAACTCTGGGAAAGGAAAACCAACGCGGCTCGCCGATGTCCCGGAACATGGTGTTGGTATTGAAGGTAATAATCTGTTTGACAGCATGACGCAGGGCTTTGGAAGGGATGGTACCGACATGTGTACAGTTGCCGCCAACGACCGGGCTTTGTTCAATGACCGCAACACGCTTGCTGCCTTTAGCAGCATTCATTGCAGCCCCCTCGCCAGCGGGCCCAGAGCCTATTACAACAACATCATAGTGGTACTCCGCCATACTTCCTTAACCTCCAATATCATCCAATCGCCAAGCGATTCAATTCAAAACGGGCGACTTTGCCCGACATTATTTACTAAGACAGCCTGCTCTATTCAGTTGGCTTTACTGGCATCGTATGCCAGTGTGTCTGCCATCTCCGTATCCGTATCCTGATTCTCTTTCTCGCACCGGTTCTTGTCGCCACCACAAATGTCGCACGCCACCTCCATCCCCAAGGCACTCATTCCACCACAGGAACCCGAGATCGGTTTTTTACCGAAAAGTACGCCCACTGACATCCCAACAATCAGCAATGCCATCACGAAAAACACCAGAAAGTAAATTTCCATTAGTTCATACCTCTATTCTGAAGACGGGAAAAGTGCCCGGTCGTTAACACATCAAAACCCGACTCACCCCGTACTATAAAAAGTGCATCCAAACTATTTGATTCGGCAAACGCTACACCGTGCTCATCACCCAGAACCATCAGTGCGGTTGCCAGAGCATCAGCATCAACGCAGCGCTCGGCAATCACACTGACCGACGCCAAATGGTGGTCAACCGGTGCCATTGTTCGTGGATCTAGAGTATGCGAATAACGCACACCATCACGCTCTATAAAGTTCCTGTAGTCTCCGGATGTGGCCAGTGCTTTATTCTCCAGAGCGACAGTTGTTATCGCCTTTCTACCCGGAAAATCCGGTGTTTCAACACCAAGCACCCACTTCTCCCCCGAATGCTTCAACCCTCTGGCGTAGATTTCTCCACCCACTTCAACCAGAAAGGCCTTGAAACCGCGGCTATCGAGAAACTCAACAACCCGATCCACCCCGTATCCTTTGGCAATCGCAGACACATTTAGTTCAACCGGCGCCAGTTTGGTGGCGGTGAGAGAAAACCTATCCAGCGCCACTTTATCCATGCCTACCCTGGCCCCGGCTTCCGCCAACAATTCAGTAGATGGCAAACTTCGCGGTTCATCTGACGTACCGAATCCCCATACCTCGATCAGAGGGGACAGCGAGATATCGAAAGCACCCTTCGACAAACGGTATATATCTTTTGAAATGGCCAGCACTTCGAAAGTTTCAGGTGAAAGCCGCATTGGCTCGTTGACTGGCGCACCATTCAGTTCTGATATTTCAGAGTCAGGGCGATAGCTGGACATTAATATGTCCACCCTGTTCAGTGAACTGAAAATACCTTCACCGAGACTCTTTTGTGCCTGTCCTGACAATCCTTCTTCGGACAATACACGCACATTGTACTGTGTGCCCATGGTATCGCCGGTAAACAGATACGCTTCACCACCAGAACAGGCGCCGAGTGTCAGCGATAACACGAGGAAAACAGCGCGAAGTCTAAACCAGCGGGGCATGTGACTAAAAAGCCGGACCTGGTGCTGCACCAACTCCGGCTTGTACAAAGGGTTAACCGCCAAAATCATCCAGCAGGATATTTTCATCTTCTACACCCAATCCCTTGAGCATTTCGATGACCGCTGCGTTCATCATTGGAGGCCCACACATGTAGTACTCACAATCCTCAGGTGCCGGATGATCTTTCAGGTAATTCTCGTACAGGACATTATGAATAAAGCCCGTATAGCCTTTCCAGTTATCTTCTTCCTGCGGATCTGACAACGCGGCGTGCCAGACAAAATTATCATTTTCAGATTGCAGCTTGTCATACTCATCCTGATAAAACATCTCTCTCAAACTACGTGCACCGTACCAGAAGGATATTTTACGTTTGGAATTCAAGCGTTTTAGCTGATCGAAAATGTGAGATCGCATCGGCGCCATACCGGCACCACCACCAATAAAGACCATTTCCGCATCTGTGTCCTTTGCGAAAAACTCGCCAAAGGGCCCATAGACCGTAACCTTATCACCGGGCTTAAGCCCAAACGTCCATGATGACATCTGCCCAGGTGGGTGATTGGTTCCAGGTGGAGGAGACGCAATCCGGATATTAAATTTCACAACACCTTTTTCTTCCGGGTAATTTGCCATGGAGTAGGCCCTAATGACTGTCTCCTTGACCTCGGAACGATACTGCCAGAGATTGAATTTATCCCAATCTTCACGGTACTCCTCTTCGATGTCGAAATCCTTATAGTCCACTACATGTGGCGGGCATTCGAGCTGAACATAACCACCGGCGCGAAAATCTACGTTTTCACCTTCTGGCAGCTTCAGCGTTAATTCCTTGATAAAAGTCGCCACATTGGGATTGGATTCGACCGTACACTCCCACTTCTTGACCCCAAATACCTCTTCCGGGACTTCGATCTTCATGCTCTGTTTGACCGGCACCTGACAAGAGAGGCGCCAACCTTCGTTTTCTTCCCTGCGAGTAAAATAGGCCTTTTCGGTAGGCAGCATCGAACCGCCACCCTCCAACACTCTGCATTTGCACTGCGCGCACGTACCGCCGCCACCACAAGCCGAGGAAAGGAACAGTCCCTCTGAAGCCAGCGTTTGAAGCAATTTGCCCCCAGCCGGCGTTGTAATGGTTGCTTCCGCATCGCCATTGATTTCGATCGCGACGTCACCGGAGCTGACCAGTTTTGCCCGGGCAATCAGAATCACCGCCACCAGCGACAGCACGATGACCGTAAACATCACTACACCGAGTATGATTTCTGCATTCATAGCATTACCTTATAAATTATTGCGCCAGACACCGGATTAAAGTGAAATGCCGGAAAATGACATGAACCCCAACGACATCAAACCTACCGAGATAAATGTGATACCCAAGCCTCTCAGTCCTTCCGGAACATCGCTGTACTTGAGTTTCTCCCGAATACCGGCCAGTGCAATAATGGCCAGCGCCCAGCCCACTCCGGCGCCCAGTCCATACACAACACTTTCGCCAAAGTTGTAATCGCGCTCAACCATAAACAACGATGCTCCCATAATGGCGCAATTTACGGTGATCAGCGGTAAAAACACGCCGAGCGCGTTATAGAGATCCGGGACATATTTATCAAGCACCATTTCCAGAATCTGAACGAGCGCAGCAATCACGCCGATATAGGTCAATAGTCCAAGAAAGCTAAGATCCACTTCCGGATAGCCAGCCCACGCCAATGCGCCCTCTTTCAACACATAGGTATAGATAAGGTTGTTGACCGGAACCGTGATTGCGAGCACCACAACCACGGCAATCCCCAAGCCTGTCGCGGCCTGTATTTTCTTGGATATCGCGAGAAAGGTACACATTCCAAGGAAGAAGGCCAGAGCCATGTTCTCTACGAACACCGCCTTGATGAAAAGACTGAGATAGTGCTCGACCATTAGAATGCCTCCTTGACTTTATGCGACGACATCTTGTAATCCGGTGCTTCAACCTGTTCTTTTTTCCAACCGCGCAGTATCCAAATCAGAAAACCGATAATGAAAAACGCGCTCGGCGGCAACAATAACAAGCCGTTCGGTACGTACCAGCCACCGTCATTCACGGTTGCCAGAATCTCTACGCCAAAGAGCTTGCCGGATCCAAACAACTCCCGGATAAACGCCACCGCCAACAATATCACGGCATAACCCAGTCCGTTTCCGACGCCATCGATCAGACTCATCACCGGAGGATTTTGCATGGCAAAGGCTTCGGCACGCCCCATAACGATACAATTGGTAATAATCAACCCAACGAATACCGACAGTTGCTTACTGATTTCGTATGCATAGGCTCGCAGCACCTGATCCACAACGATAACCAGCGAAGCGATGATCGTCATCTGAACGATGATACGAATATTCGAAGGAATCTGGCTTCGAATCAGTGACACCGCCAGATTGGACAGACCACAAACCGTACAAACGGCAAGCCCCATCACTACTGACAGCTGCATACTCGTGGTAACAGCCAGCGCCGAACAAATACCAAGGATTTGCAGCGCAATCGGGTTGTTACTGAAGACCGGTTCAAACAGAACCTTTTTTGCTGTTACTTCGCTCATCCTATACCCCTTCCCGTATTTTATTCAGGTACTGCTGAAAGCCTTCGGCGCCTGTCCAGTATCTCACCAGATTGGTAATACCACGGCTTGTCAATGTCGCGCCGGAAAGTCCATCTACCTGATGAATAGCTTCATCCCGGGACTTGTCGACCGCGCCCTTCACGACTTGCAGCTTAGGCTCATCGCCTTCATCCAGATCATAGACCTTCTTACCCGGCCAGATCGCTTTCCAGCGTGGGTTATCTACCTCACCACCCAGGCCCGGAGTCTCGGCATGCTCGTAAAAACCCAGTCCTACGACAGTATTGGCATCGCCTTCCAGAGCCAGAAAGCCATGCAAGGTAGACCAGAGTCCATAACCGCTGACGGGCAAGATAATGGTTTCGATCTCGTTATCTTTCTCAACCAGGTACACCTTTGCATAATCCACCCGGCGCTTAATACTCGCAATATCCTTATCAGACGGTATCGGCTCGGACAAGGACGGATCCTTGGCAGCCTTGCGCTGGTCATAGGCAAGCGCAGCGTCTTTGCCAACTGCACTCGGCTCAACGTATTCACCCGTATCCAGGTCAACCAGCTTGGCACTGATCGAAGCGAAGCGCTCTTCAATCTCTTGTGCGGAAGCTCCTTCCTGAAGTAATCCCGCTGCAGCCAATATGTTGGCCTTCAGATTGAGCGCCTTGTTTTTTTGCTGCACAGGCTTGAGCAGTACCACCGAGCTGGAAACGACGATGGAGCAGACAATACACAGAAGCAACGCGACCATCACGGTCTTGTTGATCGACTCTTTATTAGACACGCGCTAACCTCCGTTTGATATTGGATTGAACGACTACATGATCGATAAACGGCGCAAACAGGTTTGCGAACAGAATTGCCAGCATCATTCCTTCCGGAAATGCGGGGTTCACAACCCTTATCAGAACCACCATTACGCCAATCAATGCGCCAAACACAAACTTGCCGGTATTCGTCATGGAAGCGGATACCGGATCTGTTGCCATGAAGATCATCCCGAAACAGAAACCGCCTGCAACAAGATGCCAGTGGGGAGGAATTGCAAACATCGGATTAGTATCTGAGCCAATCGCATTAAAAATCAGTGACATGGCGATCATACCGCCCAGAACACCCAACACAATGCGCCAGGATGCGATCTTGGTCGATAACAGGACCGCTCCACCGATCAGAATCGCCAGGGTCGATGTTTCACCTATGGAGCCCTGTATCGTGCCAAAAAATGCGTCCGTCCAGGAGATCTGTCCAACCAAACCCTCAAGACCTGAAGAAGCCATAATACTGAGTGTGGTTGCGCCGCTGAAACCATCTACCGCAGTCCATACCGCATCACCAGAAATTTCCGCCGGATAGGCAAAGAACAGAAAAGCGCGTCCCGTCAATGCCGGGTTGAGGAAGTTTTTCCCCGTGCCACCAAAGATTTCTTTCCCGACCACGACCCCGAAAGAGATACCAAGTGCCACCTGCCATAGAGGAATATCGGGCGGGACAATCAGTGCAAACAGAATCGAGGTAACAAAAAACCCTTCGTTCACCTCATGGCCACGCACGGTTGCGAACAGCACTTCCCAGAAGCCCCCAACAATAAATGTCACGGCATATACAGGTAGGAAGTAGGCCGCACCGTAGGCCAGGTTATGCAACCAGTTGCTGGCGTCATGTCCTATAAAGAAAAGGCTGTGCCAATCTGTTGGTGCGCTACCCAGACCTGCAGCAATCGCCGAATTGGCCTGAAAACCGACATTCCACATACCAAAAAACATCGCCGGAAAGGTGCAGAACCAGACGGTGATCATGATGCGTTTCAGATCCAGGCCATCTCTGACATGGGCATTTGAACGCGTCACACTCGAAGGAGAGTAAAAAATAGTGTCTGCCGCTTCATACAAGGCATACCAGCGCTCGTATTTACCACCTTTGTGAAAGTGGGGCTCTATACTGTCTAAAAATGCTCTAAGTCCCATACTTAGCCCTCTTTCTCTATGCGGGTCAGGTTATCGCGCAAAATTGGCCCGTATTCATACTTACCCGGGCAAACAAACGTACATAAAGCCAGATCTTCTTCATCCAGCTCCAAGCATCCTAAAAGCTGTGCCTGTTCTGTATCGCCGACAATCAAAGAGCGAAGCAACTGCGTTGGAAGAATATCCAGGGGCATGACTTCTTCATACGCCCCTACCGGCACCATTGCGCGCTCACTGCCATTGGTAGTTGTCGTAAAATTGAAACGCTTACCGGAGAACAGTTTGGACAGATAAATATTCATCACAGAAAACTTGTTCAGGCCTGGCGAGAGCCAACCCATAAACTCGCGTTCTTCCTGCTCCTGCAACACGCTTACCTGCGTTGCGTAGCGCCCCACAAAGTCGACTGAATTTTTGGCGGTTCTGCCACCAAGCACCGAACCCGAAATTTTTCGAGACGTGCCTTCCATCAACTCACCGGCAGTCAGCTCCGAAATGTTAGCCCCCAGGCACGAACGCACCAAACGAGGTTTGTTCACCATTGGACCCGCTAAAGCGAAAACCCGCTCAACAGGCAGCTCGCCCGTTGTAAACAGTTGACCTACCGCGATGACATCCTGATACCCAATCGTCCAAACCGTTTTGGTTGCACTAACGGGGTCGGTGTAATGAATATGCGTTCCTGCATTGCCCGCCGGGTGTTTTCCCGAAAAATGGCGAACGTTAATACGTTCGGTTGAAGGCACATCCACTTTCGAATCTGCGGACTGGCATACGAACACCTTTCCGTCCGTCAATTTGCTGAGTAACTGCAAGCCATCCTTGAAGGCCTGCAGCTGCTCTTTGATAATGACATCGGGGTCTGCCGCCAGGGGATTAGTATCCATTGCCGTCACGAAAATGGAATGTGGCGTCGAATCAATAGCAGGCACTTTGCTGTAAGGACGGGTTCTTAAGGCAGTCCAAAGTCCTGACTGAACCAGGTTATCAACCACCTGCTCTCTGGAGAGTTTTCCTATGGCGGCAGCATCAAAACATTCGAATTGAACGCTTTCATTCCCGGACACTTCAATTACAATTGACTGAAAAACACGTCGCTCGCCACGGTTGATTTCTTTCACCGACCCACTGGCAGGCGATGTAAAGAACACGCCCGGCGTTTTCTTGTCTTCAAAAAGTATTTGTCCCTTCTTAACCTTATCTCCGACCTGAACCGCCATGGTTGGCTTCATACCCACGTAATCAAAACCGACCAACGCTACGCGACTGATAGCATTACCCTGGGTGATTACCTGCTCGGGAGATCCGGTTATTGGAAGATCAAGGCCTTTCTTGATATTGACCATTCATTTCCGCCTAATCATCAGAAAACATTGCACTATTTCGTCCCTTCACCCACTCCGATAGTGATCACTAATTGACCACATTGAGCAGATTTTTCACATCGTGTCTATCGTATAGATCAAATTAGAAGGGACGAGCCAAAAAATCGCGACAATTATAAAGACGCCGCAACGAATATGCCACTCCGTAGCCGAAAAACTCTTGCCTGTTCAGCCCTCTCCCTGAAACACCTGAACATTAATAGCAACAAGCTTAATACACAGTTTGAGGTTCTGCCGATTTTTATCGCTCCTAGCACGTAGAAACCCCGGTTAATTACCGGGGTTTCAGTCTCTATGGCAGCGATTTACTATCCACTATTGACTCAGGACACCCTGGGAAACGAAGGATAGACGACACCCGCCATCTGATTCACAATCCGGATGACCTGAGCGCTGTATCCGAACTCGTTGTCGTACCAGACATACAGAACAAGACGCGTACCGTTGACGATGGTTGCTCTGGAATCGACAATACCCGCACGACGGGAACCTACAAAGTCGGTCGAGACCACCTCTTCGGAATTCACATAGTCGATCTGCTTCTGCAATGGCGAATGCAGAGAAATATTTCGCAGGTAGTTGTTCACTTCTTCTACCGTGCTTTCCTTGGCGACGTTGAGATTGAGAATCGCCATGGATACGTTCGGCGTCGGAACCCGAATCGCATTGCCAGTGAGCTTACCAGCCATTTCAGGAAGCGCTTTGGCGACAGCCTTGGCCGCCCCGGTCTCGGTGATCACCATATTCAAAGGCGCACTGCGACCACGCCGACTTCCTTTATGGTAGTTATCAATCAGATTCTGGTCATTGGTGTAGGAGTGAACGGTTTCAACATGCCCGTCTATGACACCAAATCCATCGTCAACCGCCTTCAGGACCGGCGTAATGGCATTTGTAGTGCAGGAAGCGGCAGATAAAATGGTATCCGAATCTTCTACTTGATCATCATTAATGCCGTAAACGATATTCTTGATATCGCCTTTGCCCGGAGCCGTCAACAGGACCTTGGAGACACCCTTGGACTGAAGATGAAGCCCCAGACCGGCCTCATCACGCCAAATTCCGGTATTATCGATAACAATCGCGTTATCAATACCATAGTGCGTGTAGTCAACCTGATCCGGACCATCCGAATAGATCACCTGAATGCAGTTACCGTTCGCAATAATCTGACTGTTTTCAGAGTCAACAGTAATGGTTCCCTCAAATGGACCATGTACAGAGTCACGACGCAGCAGGCTCGCCCGTTTTTCAAGATCATTGTCTGCTTTGCCTTTACGCACGACAATCGCCCTTAAGCGCAAATTGTTTCCGCCCCCGGCTTTCTCGATCAGTATTCGAGCCAGCAAACGTCCAATACGCCCAAAACCATAGAGCACCACATCCTTGGTCGACGCTTTTTGTGCTCTGGCCGACTCTTCATCGTAGCCATCGACCACTTCAGCGACCTCCGAGCGAATGAAATCTTCCAGCGACGTTCCATTGCTTTGCTCAGCGAAGCGTACGGCCAACTTCCCGATATCGATGCGCGCGCGACCGAGATTCAGTTCGTCCAGCACCTTTAACACTTCGTAGGTATCGCGAACTGAAAGCTCTTTATTCTCGACCTGACGAACAAAGCGATGCGATTTAAGTAAGCCAATCACAGACTGATTAATAATCGCCCTGCCATATATGGAAGTTACGACATTATTTTTTCTGTAAAGTCGACCAATCATGGGAATCATCGATTCGGCGATGGTTTCTCGGTCCATCCAGTCTGCAAAGCAGCCTTCTAGTAAATCTTTGTTCACGCTAGACACCTCGGATTTTATCCTGCGCTTGATTTTTGGGGAGCCGTATTATCCAGATATCGGAGTCATTAATCAAACAGCACAAATATTCGTGAATCCTGCAACACCAGGCAGCTGTGTCGTGCAAACTTTAGCCCCTGTTTTCTTCCGTTATTACATAGACTTGCTACACTATTTTAATAAGCAGACTGCCCCACCCGGCCAAACACTCCAAATAAGAGTATGAAAACGTGTCTCAGATCAGCGCACTTGTAGTAGATGACTCATCTACCTCCAGAATGCTATTGACCAAAATCCTGAAAAAGATGGAGGTACATTGTGAGCAGGCAACCTCCGGCGAAGACGCGATTTCTCAGCTTGGCTGGTATCACCCGGATTTCATTTTTCTGGATCATATGATGCCGGGCATGGACGGTTTCGAAACGCTGAAAGCGCTCAAGCAAAACCCGGAAACAAAGCACATCCCAGTAATCATGTATACCTCTCAACATGCGCATCGGTATTATGAAGAAGCCCACCAGCTGGGCGCTGCTGGCGTCATATCGAAGCAGATAGACCGGGATAAGCTCTATCTTATGCTGAACCGGCTATGCCTGAGTTCGAACGAAAAACAGGATGATGACGAAGTTCCGACCGTATACGATGAAGTTCAGAAAAACCTTTCCAACTCGCTTGGCGACAACAACAACAGTTTAATGGTCGCGCGCATCTCGACATTGGAAACCGCGTATGAGGAATTGCACGAAGAGAACCGCGTTCTGAGACTTGAACAAACCCAAACCAAAGTACAATTGGAAGAATTGAAACATAAAAGCCAACATTTTTCGTTTCCGCAAATTGTACTGTCCGCATTTCTTGCGCTGGCATTATTTGGCTCGACATTCACTTGGTTCACAACTCAGAAAATTGAACAGGCTTACATCGAAACCCAGACAAGAATTAACATCATGAATGAGCTGATCGATGAAATTATCGACCTGCTTGAGCAGAATCCGGACTCCTGAAGAAGAGGCCTCCCCCTGGAAGAAGTCAAACTCAACAAACTATACGGCCAATTGCGCTTTCTCATTGTCGATGATTTCGAGAGCTTTCGTTCATCACTGCGCCTGATGCTTTCATCTTTTGGTGCCTACCATATCGATATGGCAAGCACCGCAGATGACGCCATGGCAAAATGCAAATACGACTATTACGATGTCGTGCTGTGCGACTTCAATCTGGGTAGCGGAAAAAACGGCCAACAGATACTAGAAGAACTGAGGGTCACCAAGCGTCTGAAGCACACACACCTGTTCGTTATGCTTACTGCCGAAACATCCAAGGACGTTGTGCTTGGCGCACGCGAATACCAGCCGGACGCGTATATCGCAAAGCCGGTAACACGCACGGTACTGGAACAACGCCTGGGACAATTACTTACCCAGCAAAAGCTCCTCAAACCAATCAACAAGGAAATTGACCTTGAAAATTACTCCAAGGCCATTTCCCTTTGTTCACAGATGATAGAGAACAACACGCGCTATAAATCCTGGTGCCTGCAAACGCTGGCAAGGCTTTACACGCTTGTCGGTGACAACGCCAATGCAGAGAAAGTGTATAAGGAAGTACTGAAATCCCGCGAAGTCCCCTGGGCCAAACTGGGTATGGGACAAGTACTAAACCTTGAGCAACAGTATCATGATGCCAAGATCTGCTTCAGGGACGTTATCGATGCCAACCCGAACATGGTCGAAGCCTATGATGGGCTCACCGAGTCGTGCTTGAACCTTGGCCAGAAAAAAGAAGCCCAAAGCGTTCTCAGCGAAGCCGTCGCCCTATCTCCCCGAATGGTATTGCGGCAGGAAAAACTCGGCAATGTCTGCCTCGAGAATCACGACATCGAAGGCGCGGCCAATGCTTTTCGCCACGCCGTAAATTACGGAGAAAACTCCGTCCATGAACAGGCCGCCCATTACCTTAATCTCGGGCGCTGCCTGTCTGACCTGAGCCAGGGCAAAAAGACCGATGAAGGCAAGCAGCTGGCAAGAGAAGCTATTTCTGTGCTCGACAAGGCGGGGCACAAATTCTCGAATGATGAAGATGCCAGCATAGCAGCTCTCCTGATCGAAGCCCGTGTCTATCAGGGACAGAACCAACTGGAACAGGCCGAAGATACCTTGCATAAAGCAGAGTGTCTGATCGAGGAGTCAGAAATGTCATCGTCAGTTGGCCTTGAACTCGCAAAAACCCTGTACAGCATGGGACAGGATGAGCGGGCCCAGGCGCTGCTGGTGGACCTCTCCACACGCTTTCACGCGGACAAGGATACGCAGGCCAGCATCGAGGCTCTCATGGATGAACCGGAAGACCTGCAAACGAGAATGCAGGCCAAAGAGCTCAACAAAACAGCCATTCAGCAAGTGGACGCAGGTGATCTGACGGCGGCGATAGAAGCATTCAAAGCCGCACTTGAATTGACGCCACGTCACGCCGCACTCAATATGAACTTCATTCAGGTGCTGGTCAAGGACTACAAGAACACCCAGAAAGCTACAAATATCGAAATGGCTGCGGAGGCCATGAAGCGCATCTCACACATCCCGGAACATCACCATCAGCACAAACGCCTGAAACATTTTCAGAAAGTAATCGCCAATTTGGACACCAATCAGGCGATTTAGTCATCAGGCAAACAATACCAAGAGAACCAACCATGAAAACCGAAGACGAACAACCCGACTTCTCCCTGATCATCGCTTCCGCAGTGCATGACATGAAAAATTCACTGGGCATGCTATTGCACTCAGTCGACAACCTTTGCGAGGAACTTCCGGAAGAAACACGCGCCCAGTTAAACACTTCGACCATCCTTTACGAAGCGGAACGGGTTAACAGCTTTCTGGTGCAATTACTCGGGCTATATCGCTTACAGAATCACAAGCTAACATTATCGATAGATGAGCACTTCCTGTCCGACCTTCTGGACGAACACAAAGCCCAGTATCAGGAAGTCTTCGACCACAGAAATATAACGCTGGAAATAGATACGGATCCATCGCTGGCCTGGTATTTCGATCGGGAGCTTATCCTTGGTGTCGTAAACAACGCGCTCAATAACGCCTCCCGCTACACCAGAGAGAAAATTATTCTTAGCGCATATGAAGCAGAAGGCGAATTAGTGATAGAGGTGCATGATGACGGTGAAGGCTATCCCGATGCCATGCTTGAAGCCGATCCGGGAGACATCAAGAAGAACATCAATTTCAAGACAGGAAGTACCAGTCTCGGACTTTACTTTGCTTCCAAAGTCGCGGGACTGCACAAGGAAAGTCAACGCAGTGGCCGTATTGCAATTGCCAACGGCGGAAAATTGGGAGGCGGTGTTTTTTCTGTCTATTTACCCTAAGCAGAACAGTAAAGGCCGCACTCCACTCGCGCTCTCTAACGCGGGGTGATGGTGTAACTTGAATTGGGGCCGTAGGTAATATCCGACATATAGATACTCCCCATCGTCGGACCGGAATCGTTACCCTTAACCCGAATGTTTTCCATACTTATTCGGTCAATGGACTTAGGCATATAGAACTTGATCCTTTGCCCCTCCAAGACCTCCATCATGGGCCTGTCTGAATGATACTCCAAACCCTCAATCGAGATGTCCGCATCTATCAGACCTGAAATAGGGCCAAGTCCTGCAACGGTCAGAACAGTATCAGCCAACTCTCCGGCGATTTGCTCTTCATCCTGTTCCTCATATTCGCCGTCCTCTTGATACCTGTGACGGAACCCGGCTGCAACAGCATCACCGTTCTGACCTATCGCCGTCGCCATTGAAACACCCGGAAAAAAACCTTGCGCATTGACGTCCGCCAACTCGGCGTCATCAAGCGCTTGCAGACCTTTCAGGCCTCCCAGGTCAATATCACTGATTTCCATACGATGGTTTGTTAGAGGCAGTGCCCCGGGCGATGCGGCGAAAGCCAACATAGGCTGTAAAGGCGCAACTATCATCGTTATCGCTGCAGTGGCAAATCGGTAGTTTTTCTGATGACGTAAGGTACGATCCAGATCTTTCTGTGATATCCACTCGCGGGCAATCAGAACCTCGCCGAGCAACTTTCCTTCTTCAGCCTGAGCAACCAGCGCTTCAGCCAACTGAGACTCACTGATGTAACCGCGGTTGACCAGTAAACGCCCAAGTCTGGATTTCTGTATCTGTTCATGTTGACTCACAGCTTTTCCCCCACATAACCAAGCTATTTATTCGAGCAGTCACGTAATAGTGGACTCAGGGCGCATCAATGTATATTGGAGAATGATTTCTCGCGGTAACCGTTTGTGACTGCATGTCCGCCACTGTTAACGTTCCCGGAAATATCGGCGTCCGGCGCGAATTAATTGATATTTTATCTATATTTTTTAATGGCTTATGAAATATAATCTCCCACGTTGATATTTTTACAATCGGTAAAGGAAAAGGTTATGCGAAAGCTTCTAAATCATCTTTTTACTATTTGTGTGCTCTCGTTAACACTTCTTCTTGGAGCAGGGTTCGCCTCGGCAGAGTCTTCTGGTGCAAAACAAGAGATTACAGCAACCCTTCACACCAATTACGGCAAGGTTGATGTGGCACTGTTAGCCGATCAGGCACCCATCACTGTCAATAACTTTATCAGCTATGCCCGCTCCGGCTTTTATGAGGGCACTTTATTTCATCGTGTCATTCCAAATTTCATGATTCAGGGAGGCGGTTTTGACAAAAATATGCAGAAGAAAGCTACCTCGGCACCGATCAAAAACGAAGCCAAACCAAGCTTGAAGAACCTCAGGGGCACGCTCGCAATGGCCAGAACCAATGATCCGCATTCGGCGACATCCCAGTTTTTTATCAATGTCGTTGACAATCACTATCTGAACGCCAGCGGAAACAACCCCGGCTATGCCGTATTTGGCAAGGTCACCGATGGCATGACAGTCGTCGATAAAATTGCCCAGGTCCGTACTTCGTCAAAGAATCACATGCAGAACGTTCCTTTAGAACCTGTCATCATCGAGAAAGTTAGCATTCAAAATGCCGATTAACTCAAACCAAGCGGGCCACTTTGTCCTTTAAACTCGAAATTGCAGATATTGACTGGATAGACGGCGAACCTCGTTCAAAATTATTTGAAGACGTTTACTATTCTCGCGAAGGAGGTCTGAACGAGAGCCAGCACGTATTCCTGCGACCTAACCGAATTCAGCAGAGGTTGACTGAAACCGATACAGGCAACACATTTACGATAGCCGAAACAGGCTTTGGCACCGGACTGAATTTCCTGGCGACACTGCAAGCCTGGCAGCAACTTCCGGAGCCTAAGAAAAACCTGCACTTTGTATCCGTAGAAAAATTCCCGCTGGACAAGGCGGGCATTGAAAAAGCGCACGCTTCCTTTCCAAGCTTGAGCAAACTCAGTGCAGAATTTCTGGCGCGCTATCCCATGCCAATCAAAGGCCCGCATACGCTTCAATTTAGCGGAGGCAGAGTCACATTGCTGCTGATCTTTGGAGATATTCAGGAAGAACTTGCTGGCTACCATTTTCGGGCCGACGCCTGGTATCTCGATGGCTTTAATCCATCGAGTAATGCCTCCATGTGGTCAGAAAGCCTGTTCGAAATCATCTCCAGGCACTCCCGGCCCGGAACAACCCTCTCAACATTCACATCCGCGGGTTTTGTTCGTCGAGGCCTCGCCGCGCTAGGGTTTACAATGCAAAAGCGCAAGGGCTTTGGCTCGAAGAGGGAAATGCTTGTCGGTGAGCGAACAGCATCCGACGTGCTGGATTCCAGCTATTTCGCGGAAATCAGCTCCAACTGGGCTATTCCCGACGCCTCGTGCGGCTTTGAGCCGCCAACTCATTCAGCTTCGCCCGGGATACGCACGAAAGATACTGAAAGAAACAGCACGTGTGCCCCATATGATGTGGTGATAATCGGAGCAGGACTGTCAGGGCTTTGCTCTGCAATATCACTCGCCACCAAAGGTTATCAAACCTTAGTCATGGATCGCCGTAACGACGCCATGCAAGGGGCATCCGGTCAATCCAGCCTGATGATGTATGCAAAGTTGCCTGCGATCGTTAACAGAGAAGCAGAACTCATCGTCGCGGCGACGACATTTGCACAGCAGTTCTATCAGGAATTACAGACGCGACACCCGACCAGGCATTTTTGGGAAGCGACAGGGCTTTTACAGCTTGACTGGTCATCAGTGGAGCAGAAGCAAAACGAAAAGCGCCATAGAAACCTTGAACTACCTACCGGATTCATGCAGAAACTGGATCGAGATCAGGCATCTGAGATGGCAGGGATCTCACTGGAAACCGGCGCTATATGGTTCCCTCAAAATGGCAGACTCTATCCGGCCGAATTTGCCAGGGCCTGCCTGGAGTCGACCGGGGTTGAAACTTGCTTTGGGGAAGCGGCATCACATCTTGACTACTGCTCCCGGAAATCACTCTGGACTGTAACAAGCTCTTCCAGACAGGTGCAGGCACACCATGTCATCGTTGCAAATGCATATGAAGCAGATGTTTTCGAGCAAACCAAAGGTTTTCCGACCAATACCATCAGAGGCCAGGTAAGCACATTGTTTGAGCACCAGCATGCAAACCCGAAATGCATCTTGTGCGGAGAGGGGTATGTATCTGCCAATACAGACGGCAGCTTGCACATTGGTGCTACCTACGACCTGCAAGGTAGCTCTGAAAAATCAACAGCGGAAGACCATATGGAGAACATTGAAAAATGTGCGCGCTGGATGCCTTCAAACTGGCTGGATACAGCCCGCCTCAACTCGGCCAGATATGAGTCTCGCGCAGGTATACGCTGCACCAGTCGTGACTACCAACCCCTGGTCGGGCAAGTACCTTTTCAGCCGGCGGTGTTGCAGGATTTCTCCTCTCTCAGAGTAGACCGGCATGCATGTAAGGCCGTCAAAGGCAAATTTTACCCTAAGCTCTACCTCAACATTGCGCACGGATCAAAAGGTGTGACCACTGCGCCCATTGCAGCGGAGCTAATTTCCTCACTGATAGCAGGTACGCCAAGCCCTCTGGGCGCTAAACATCAGGAAATGCTGCACCCTGCCCGCTTTCTTATACGCGACCTGATACGTGGAAAAATCTAGCGCCCTGATCCATCAAGGCTCTGGGCTGAGCATCCTGCCATCTGGTGCAAACGCCGAAATACGATAAGTTGTGCTGCCATCTCCAGAGGTATGATTCTCGCTCCACAGAACCAGAAATTTATCATCCCCGATTGCCAGCAGATCAATTGGCTCGTCCACGCCCGCTGTACCAAACTGAACACTCGATTTGAGATCTGCCGACTCTTCAATATCAAACACAGAGAAAAAGGCATCCTGCGCGCCACCTTTGCCAAGCTGGCCATCCAGAACGCCTTCCGTATAACCCGTTACCGCGATCACTTCTCTCTCATCCAGAATTGCAAGATCGACGGCGAAATCATTCGCGCCGGTGGCGATAAAGGTACTTGATGAGCCTGCATTGCTGTCGCGAAAGGTACTGAGCGCCACATCTTGTGTACCTGAATTCGTCGCGCTTCCTGTCGACGGGTTTCGAAGGCCATGGCTAAGTATAAAATAACTATTGCCGTTGTCGGTGCGATCAATCGCTTTAAAACTGTGCACTTGCGTCGATCCGAGCTCTGGCGTCTCCTCCATTGCGTCGGAATCAAGACCGGAACTATCGAGAGCCTGAACAAAACTGCGTTTGCCATCCAGCCCGTCCAGAGCTAACGCATAGGACTGCGATGAGCCTGGGGCAAACCCCAAAACCGTGTTGTCTTCAGTCCCACCAACGAACCGGGACCAGACTAGCCTGCTACCGTCGTCCCCCATATCCAAACGGTAAACAAAGCCGTCAGCACCTCCGCGGTTCACCTGCTCACTGGGTGTGCTATCGAACACCTGACCAGTGGTTTGGCCAAACACGTAAAGTTTCGCATCCTTAAATGCGACACCTTCGACGATATCGTCTTCCTCTGTACCAAACTGGGAATGGCCCAGGAAATCAAACATGCCATCGGTATCAAGTCGATAACTGCTCACGAGGAAATCGCTGCCACCCCGGTGAAAATCGCCAACACGCCCATTCACTTCAGTCACCAGTGAAAGTATTCCATCCCCAACGTCAGAGAAAACAATATCTTTCGCAACGATGTCGGTACCTGCCTGAGCCAATACAATCTCGTCTGAGCTGTCCAGCAGCGTATAAGGGTCCGCATTTCGATAGTAGCCGGAGACCACAACGTACTGATCTCCAACCCCGTTTTCTGCCTGTTTAATGACGTACACCCGACCCTGCGGATCAGACGACAAGGCCACGGCTGCTACTTCATCACCGCTTAAAAGTACAATTTCATTATCCGGATTACGCTCTGAAGGCCATTCATTGATCACGATTTCACTCGGATCAAACTCCTTGTATTCATCCACTTCCGAGGTAAGTTGTATGCGGCGATCCAGACCGAGTGGCTGGTCCACGCTCTCTGAGAGTATATCTACGCCGATAGTGGCATCATTTGCATCTGCGGGGAAAACAACAACACCGGATTCTGGCACCAAAGTAAATGAGTCTGATGAAGCAGTGGTCTCAGTGTCATCGATGAAGAAATGCAGTTCCTGCCCCGAACTCTCACCCGCAAGTGACACTGGCACAGAAACGAAATCCCCCACATTCACAACCGTGTCGACCGGGTCAATCTCCACCTGCGGTTCATTATCAATCAGCACCACTTCTTGCGTTGCAATCGGCTCATAGTTTACCAGTCCCCCAACCCGGTCATAGATTTCAATCTCGAGATGCTCCTCATCTTCAATGGAAAAATCATCAATCGCTTTAACCGGTATGAAACAAATACGTTCACCCGGATCAAACTCAAACTCCCCTTCCGCGACCACAAAATCCACGTCGGGCCGGGCTTTATCGAAGTTATTCGATCCGATTTCTGACTCTGTTTCCCTGTAATTGGAAATGATTCGATACTTGAAGGCGACAGCACTACTGTGCCTTACACTTAAACGCACCTGAAATATATTCGTGTACGTGGTATAGCCGTTCACCTCTTCCACAACAGGAAAAGGATAATCCTTGAATGTCTTGCAATAATCGCCGTCGTTACCTCTTCGGATGTTCCTGATGGCATTATTGTAAATCCCTAGATTTTCCCGGCCTTCCGTTATTTTGGTGTCACCCTGATACGTGAGTTCGTTCTGATAAAGCGTATATTCATATTGTTTGACAACTGTGTTCACGCCATCACTGACTTCGAGATAAAAAGCCGATTTTATCGGACTGAAACTTTCGAAG
The DNA here is from genome assembly GCA_006212045.1 of Oleiphilus sp. Classification (GTDB taxonomy): domain Bacteria; phylum Pseudomonadota; class Gammaproteobacteria; order Pseudomonadales; family Oleiphilaceae; genus PZPK01. The sequence continues at coordinate 74,625 of PZPK01000001.1, forward strand.
TCCTGATCTTCAGGCAAGCCGGGCAAGCCTCTTAAACGAAACGCTGGCTTCGCACCATCTGTCACCTCGATAGTGAAATCGAGGTGATTTACTGCGTCAGGCACCTCGAAATCATACCCTCCCGGCGCTTCTTTTAAGTATCGATACCGATAGGGCGCCTGCCCGCCTTTAACGCCAAACTCGACATTGTATTCGGCGCCGATATAAACGCGGTTGCTGGTCGAACCTATAATATCGAGCGGCCCATGGGCGCCATCAGAATCAGCCGGAATCTCGGTTTCACATCCCGACAGGCAAACCAGAGCCAGCAAGACTAAAAAAGATTTGTTCAGGTTGGAGAAGTCAGAAAGACAACGCATCATAATTTGGGATACAGGCCAAGCATTTATGTGGTTTCAGATAATATTAAAGGTACCGGCGTTAGGACAGCACAACGTACAGGGAATGTTTCATCGGTCACACTAATAAAGGCTTTTACAGACCATGTGCAGCTTTCGGGTGTTATTCAGCAAGCCAGCCTTCAAGCTCATCCTCGTTGATGACCTCCACCCCCAACTCCCTGGCTTTGAGTAGTTTTGAACCCGCTTTCTCCCCCGCTATCAGCAGATCTGTATTTCCCGAAACACTGGAGGAAACTTTTGCGCCTGAGGACAGCAACAACTCCTTGACTTCATCGCGCGTAAATCGGGTCAACGTACCCGTTACCACGACGGTTTTTCCAGCCAATGGGGAATCCGCGGTGCCCTCTATTGCCTCAGTGCTGTCCCAATGCAGCCCCAAATCCAACAGCGCTTTAATAAGATCTGAATTCTTTGGCTCCTGGAGAAAATGGCAAATATTTCGCGCAACTATCGGACCTATATCGTCTATCGTCTGCAACTCTTCCTCGCTGGCATTCAATAGCGCACCGACATTAGAGAAATTCGAAGCCAGTGATCGCGCGGTGGTTTCACCCACTTCCGGAATCCCCAGCGCATAGATAAATCGTGCAAAAGTGGTTTTCTTAGAATGCTCGATTGACTTTAGCAGCTTCGCCGCAGATTTATCTCCCATACGTTCCAGCAGCAGTAAGTCCTGTATATCCAAGCTGAAAATATCGACGGCACTCTTGAGCATATCCTTGTCTACTAATTGATCGACGAGTTTTTCCCCAAACCCCTCGATATCCATGGCCTTTCGCGATACAAAATGCTTCAGGGATTGTTTGCGCTGGGCAGGACAGAGCCAGGCACCAGAACATCTGATCGCAACCTGCTGTTCAATCGAGATCACCTCAGAACCACAAACGGGGCACTGATCCGGGGACAGGATAAGGCGGGCATCATCCGGCCTGCGTTCTGGAACCACCCTTAACACCTTGGGAATAACATCTCCGGCTCGCTGCACCACTACGGCATCGCCAATGCGCAAGTCGAGACGGGCAACTTCTTCCATGTTGTGCAAGGTGGCATTACTGACGGTGACCCCGCCAACAAAGACGGGCTCCAGTCTGGCAACAGGTGTCAACACTCCGGTACGGCCAACCTGAAAATCCACGTCTAACAATGTCGTTACCGCTTCTTCCGCAGGGAATTTATATGCAATGGCCCAGCGCGGGGCGCGTGAAACAAATCCTAGCGCCTGCTGATAGTCGAACCTGTCTACCTTGAAGACAATGCCGTCAATATCAAAATCCAGACCGGGTCGCAGCCCGGAAAGCTCTTCACAGTAGGACTGGCACCCTGAATCACCGGCTACTTTCTGGGTCAGCCGACTCGTGGCAAAGCCCCAGCTATCCAGCAATTTCAATGTATCCGAATGGCGCTCAGGCAGGCCACCCCCGCTGAAATAGCCAACAGAATAGGCAAACAAATGTAACCTGCGGCTGGCTGTAACCGCAGGGTCCAGCTGCCGTAGGCTTCCGGAAGCCGCATTTCGGGGATTCACAAAAATTTTTTCACCCGCCGCTTCGGAAGACTGGTTAATGGCATTGAACACCGCCCGCGGCATCAGGATCTCACCTCGAACTTCCAATTCTTCAGGAAAGCCCTGCCCCCTTAGCTGCAAAGGAACTGACTTGATCGTACGGGCGTTTAAGGTCACATCTTCGCCGGTTTCACCATCACCTCTTGTGGCTGCATATTGTAGTACACCAGCGTGATAGAAAAGACTGATCGCAACCCCATCAAACTTTGGCTCGGCTACAAACTCCAGTCCGGAGTCCGCCTTCAGTCGTTCATGAATTTTTTCGATATAAGACGATAACGAAGACCGATCAAAGACGTTATCAAGCGACAACATCGGGACCTTATGCTTAATCTGACGAAAACCGTCCAACGGCTCTGAGCCAACCCTTTGCGTGGGTGACTGCGGACTCTGGTATTCGGGGTACTTTTCCTCCAGAGCCTTCAATTCCTGAAATAAAAGGTCGTACTCGGCGTCGGGAATACTGGGGTTATCCTGAGCATAATACTGATAATTATGCTCATTGATCTGCTCTCTCAGAGACTGTATACGTGCCTCGGTATCAACCATTACTGCGTCATTCCGGTGGGTTTTGATCAGGCTTTGGATTTGGACAACTGCTTGCGTTCAAATTCCCGGACACGGTGCCTGAAATGCTCAATCGTCTGTTTGGTCAGCACGCTGCGGCGCTCATCACTTAGGTCCCCACCAAGATTTGACGCGAAACATTGTGCCGTTTCGAGCATATAATCAAAGGCCTTCATATAATCCTTCGGCCCCGGCAAGCTCATAAAGAAACTGACGCCCGGAGTCACCAGTTGCTCCATCTTGGATGGATCAAAATAACCGGGCTCTACGGCATTGGCGACACTGAACTGTATGGGGCTCAACAAGTCATTCTCCTCATGCCGGTGGAAAATCGACATGTCACCATGCTCCATTCCACACGCCTCCAGCAACTTTTTGATATCCGCCCCCAGAAAAATCTGATCCGCCTTGGCATCCACATTAATCACAATCACTTCCCGGTCACCGGCATTGTCTTGCGCTTCAGGCTGTGCCACGGAGTTTGTACCTGAAGCTTTCGCGGCTGAAGGCTTGTCACCCCCGGGCTTTTTAACGCTTGCCTTGGCAACGACCGGACGATCAGGCCGCCCGCCCCCGCTATTCACACGATCTTCGGAGTCAGCTGACAAGGGCATTTCAGCCTGCACAGGTTCATCAACCTCAATATCAGGCGAAGCACTCAACTGATGTTCCGGCTCACTTTCGGGAAATTCGCTTTCGACATCTTCAGTGCCGGACGCAACCACCCTCGCCCCACCTCCGGGCAATTCGGGATTAAAGTCATCATCAAGAGGGCTATTTTCGATACCAGCCCCCATGTTTCTTGACATCTTGAGCGAGTCCATTCTCGCAAGACGCATGCGACGATAACCGTCAGCCAGAATACCCAGTATGATGACAATACCGACAATGATTAACCAGTCACGAAAGTCCATAGTGAAGTAATTAATTCCAATAGCAGTTAGCAGATAAGGCGTGTTGGATCAGGTGTCCTTGCTAGACGCAACACGCTGGAATAGCTCGAACACTTACCAGTGTTATAGTAACGATAAATGAGCGACGAGGCCAAGGCAATCCTACCCAGCCGCAAGCAAATGGAGATTAAATATACGTTATGCTTCGGCCAGGGCTGCAGCCTCATCCACATCAACAGAGACAAGTCTTGAAACGCCAGGCTCACTCATCGTCACCCCCATCAGCTGATCTGCCTTTTCCATCGACACCTTGTTATGCGTGATATAGATAAACTGTACACGCTCAGACATTTCCTTGACCATCGCCGCAAAGCGGCCAACATTGGCATCATCCAGAGGTGCATCAACTTCGTCCAGCATACAAAATGGTGCCGGATTCAGCTCAAAGATCGCAAAAATCAGGGCGATTGCTGTCAAAGCTTTTTCTCCCCCCGATAGCAGATGAATAGTGGAATTTTTCTTACCGGGTGGACGGGCAATAATCGCAACACCCGTTTCCAGCAAATCATCATCGGTCAGTTCAAGGCTGGCACTTCCACCGCCGAATATTTTTGGAAACAGGCGTTGAAGCCCTTCGTTAACCTGATCATAGGTCTCGCGGAAACGTGCTCTTGTTTCACGATCAATTTTTCTGATCGCCTCTAGCAGCATATCCAGTGCGCTGGTCAACTCTTCATGCTGCGCGTCCAGGTATTCCTTGCGTTCAGATTGCTCTTTGAACTCATCCAGCGCCGCCAGGTTGATCGCACCAAGCCTTTGAATACGGGTTGCAAGCGTTTCCAATCGCTCAGAAAGGATTATTGCCTGATCCTGATCGTCCAGATTGTCGAGCACAGTTTGAAGCTCAAAATCCTGTTCTTCGATTTTTTCGATGCAGGCCCGCTGACGCATCTCGAGCGCCTGTTTTTCCAAGCGCAATTCATTCAAGGACTCTCTCAGCGCAACCACATCACTTTCACACTGCTGACGTCGATGTTCGCACTGCCGCACGTGCTCTGCGATCCGCTCCAACTCGACCCGGGACTGCCCCATGCGCTCCTCAATGGCAATGCGCGATTCAAGTAAACCCTCCAGCTGAGCCCCTGCAAATTCAACCGCCTCCTCGTCTTCCTCAACCGATCCGAGTTCGGAGAACGCCTGCTCTACCCGCTGCTCGTCTTCCCTGAGGCGCCGTAAACTCAGTTCGAGCAAATTGCGCTTGCTATGCTTTTCCTGCTGCGCCAGTTCGAGCGCATGGACTTCGCCCTGCACCCGCCTCAACTCCCGACTGTGATGCTCCAAAGCACTTCGAATTGCTTCGCGCTGCTCCAACCGGCTCTCTCGTTCCAGGGTAGTAGAATCCAGTTCGTTTAAAACCTCCTCCAGAACAGCCTCTTCCTGGCGCAAAGCCTCCTGCTCACGCTCCAGCTGTGCCTGGACCGAATCCAGCTCAGTCCGGTTTTTATCCATCCTCAGGGTGCGTTGTTCCGTTCTTGCTTCATGCGCACTCTTCATGGAGGAAATCCGCGCATGCTCGGCTTCCAGCGTTCGGACATCCCCGGCGAGATCGGAAGCCCTTTTCTCAACATCTTCCAGAGCCGACTCCAATGTTTGCAGCTCGACTTCAGCGACGGCAATTCGGTCTTTTGCCTCATTTAACACGAGCTCCAACTCGCGGATCTGCACTTCCCGTTTAACAATCCCCGTGCGTTCGGGCTCAGGTTTAAAATAGCGCGTCCAGTGCCTGGACATCCAGGTGCCATCAGGCGTAATCACCGTCGCCCCATCTGGTAACTGCTCCAAAAGGCCTTTTGCAGCCTCACCATCCGGTGCCGTGTGAATCTGATTGAACATTGCAACAAAGGGCGCTGCGCCTTCCACAACGGATGACAGGGTATCCGGCTTGGGTGAAATGCTCTGGCAGTCCGGATTTGCCAGACAGATACCAGTAGCAAGCTGCTCCAACACCGCGTTTGGTAACACAAGATCATCCGTAGCAATGGCGTGCAGGCCTGGCCCCAAAACATGCTCTACCGCAAGATCCCAGCCCTCAGCTATGTTCATGTCGGAGAAAATGCGCGCATTAACGTCCAGCCCTGCCTCTTGCAACAATGTTCCATCTTCATCGGCATGCTGTGCTGTCGCCTGACTTTGTAGAGACACCAGCGAAGCATGAATCGCCTCTTTTTTATTCAACTCAGAGACCTGATCCTCTCGCACGCGGCGCAGCACTTTCTGCTTCTCCAGGGATTCACTTCTGGCACGGGACATCGCTTCCAATTGCTGCTGCTTGTCTTCTATTTCCTGTTCCAGCTCGTCCAGTTGTGCCGCCAGCAAATGAAACTCTTCGTTATCAATCAGACCTGAAAGCTCTTCACGCTCCTGCTTCAGCACAAGGATGCGATTGCTTTTTTCTTCACAACCTGACACCAGCCGCTCAATCGTTGCCTCGGCCTTATCTCTTATTCTGGCATTATCGCGGTATCGCTGATCGAAAATCTCCCATGCCTGCTGCCAGTGTTTCTGCTCTTCTTCTTTTTCTTCGAGCGCGGCCCGACTTTCCTCAAGCCTTTCCTGCTGGAGACCCAACTCTGGCACCAGAATCTCGGCATCATCCTTTTTCTCGATCAGCTCTTGCTCCGTCTCCCTGATCCTTTCTGTGATATTTGCTTTTTCCATTGCCAATCGTGCCTTGGACGACACTTGCTGCTCTATCCGCTCCTTGCGATACCTGATGTCCTGCTCCAACTTCGCGATTTCAGAACCAATCTCGTAAAACTTGCCCTGTATTCGGGAAAACTCTTCCTGGCGCGCTTCGTGTTCCAGCCGATTCCGTTCGATCTCGGATTCTTTTTCAGTGCGTTCGAGCACCGCTTTCTCGATCTGGTTTTCCCGCTCGGCAAGTGTGCGCTCCATCTGCTGCTTTGAAGCGTCCAGCTCCTGCCATTGAATGGCCTGCAACTTGGCGTGACAGATTCGCTCTTCTTTTTTGTACTCCCTGAATCTCTCTGCCGCCTTGGCCTGTCGCTGCAAATGGGCCAATTGCTTGCCCAGCTCTTCCCGAATATCGGTTAATCGATCCAGATTTTCCTGAGTACGGGCAATACGGTTTTCCGTATCGCGACGGCGCTCTTTATACTTGGAAATGCCCGCAGCCTCTTCGAGATAGACGCGCAATTCTTCAGGCTTGGACTCTATCAGCTTTGATATCATGCCCTGCTCAATAATGGCATAGCTGCGCGGCCCCATACCGGTTCCCAGAAACAGGTCCGTCACATCCCGGCGACGACACTTTGAACCATTCAAATAGTATTGGGACAGACCTTCCCGCGTCACCTTGCGCTTCACTGAAATTTCCGAAAAACCGGCATACTCTCCGCTCAGTTTTCCAGCGCTGTTATCAAAGATCAGTTCAATCGAGGCTTGACCCACAGGCTGACGCACGGAGGATCCATTAAAAATAACGTCGGTCATGGATTCTCCGCGAAGGTTTTTCGCAGAACTTTCACCCATCACCCACCGCACAGCATCAATCACATTGGATTTTCCGCACCCATTGGGCCCCACGATCGCCGTCATATTGTTGGGCAATGAGACGGTAGTTGCGTCTACAAATGACTTGAAACCGGCCAGTTTAATTGACTTTAACCGCATCGGTTTGTTCTCTTGATCTTCACTTATATCAACCTGTTTGGGCCTGAATGACGGCGACGGTGTGGGCTGGATCCAGTCGGCAGGGGAAACCCCAAGCCACCAAAAGTCGTCGATTCTAGATCAGATGACGGCGAGTGAAAACCTTTCGTCAACACCGTACTCCTGTTCGGCCAGAAAACCGTCTTATTTTTGACAGACTCCTAATCATTGGCATGAAATAAATTGCCGCTTTTTTGACACAAAGCCTTTTAATACCAAGACGAAATTACGATATACAACTGTTTTATATCTTTTTTTTTAACCTGGCACGCATATCGCTTTAACTCCATTAGCGTCGTATAGACATCCAAGTAGAGAGAGATCAGCGCAATGCACAATTCTGAAGACAACACTGACACCATTGATTTCCAGAAGGCGAAAATTGTATCGACCTACAATGAAATGACGCGAAACTATGCAGACAAAGACGACTTAATCTCGAAACTTACACGCAAACTGCAAACATCCCTGGACACCAGAAAAATCGTTGAGCTGTTCAGTGATGAGCTGGCCAACACCATCGATTATCGCCAATTCAGCTTTGAGAATGAAGATGGCGTCGCATTCGTCTCCGGTGATAGCTCTGGCATTCATTCGTGTCAGTTTAATCTGACGCTGGACCATACCGTATTGGGCTCAATCAAGCTTTCACGGAAGAAACGCTTTATGGAAGAAGAGCTGGCAATCATTGAACGTCTGGCAAGCACTCTGGTATTTCCGCTTAATAATGCGCGACTTTATCACGCCGCTTTGCAATCAGCCCTGATCGACGAACTTACGGGACTAGGCAACAAACGCGCTCTTCAATCTGACCTGCACCGTGAAGCAGAGCGTTCTGTTCGAAGCAAAAAACCATTCTCGCTTATGTTACTGGATATTGACCATTTCAAGAAAATCAATGACACACATGGCCACCCTGCAGGAGACCATGTGCTGAAAAATCTGGCTCGGACCTTACAAAGCTGCGCAAGACAGAGTGATTTATGTTTCCGCTATGGCGGAGAAGAGTTCCTGGTGATTCTTGATAACGCCAGCAGCCTTCAAGCGGCGCTGATCAGCGAAAGATTCCGCTGCGTTATTGCGGAACAGAACATCTATTTTGGCAACAAGGCCATTCCGGTAACTGCCAGCATCGGCTGTGCTACGTTTCGACCAGGGGAACCCCTGGAAAACCTGATCGCCAGAGCCGACAAGGCCCTTTATTCGGCAAAAGGTACCGGACGAAACAAATGCGTTTGCGCTGAAGATATGGGCGAGGCGCCGAACCGACGCAAGACAGGCCTGACCAAAAGCGCCTGATCAGGCCCTGGAAGAGGACTACTTCTTGGGACTTCTTCGATGTCGCGCCCGCTTATGCCTTCTGGCATCCTCTTCGGACTGTTTCGGTGAACGCTGCCCGGTTCTGATTTGCGGGAGATTAACAAGTGATCTCAGGTCGTTGATTTCCTTATTGTTAAGCTCTTCCCAAGCGCCCACTTTCAAGCGACTTGGCAAAAAGATACAACCATAACGAACCCGCTTCAAACGACTGACCTGAACGCCTTGTGACTCCCACAGACGCCTTACTTCACGATTCTTCCCTTCCATCAGCACGACATGAAACCATTGGTTGCTGGCTTCCCCGCCGAAGCGCTGGACATCCGTAAATTTCGCCAAGCCGTCTTCCAGCAATACACCCTCTTTCAGTCGGGCAATCATTTCGTCGTCAACATCCCCGCGTATACGTACCGCATATTCCCTGTCGACTTCATAAGACGGATGCATCAATCGATTGGCCAGTTCTCCATCCGTTGTCAGTATCAGTAAACCCGAGGTATTGATATCCAGACGGCCAACAGAAATCCAGCGTTGATTCTTCAACTTGGGCAGATTCTCGAATATCGTGGGGCGCCCCTCAGGATCCGATCGCGAGCAGATCACACCTTCCGGCTTGCTGTAGACAATAACCCGGTTATCCTGCTCGGCAGATTCCGGCAAGTAAACTTTTTTTCCATCGAGTTGAATGCGATCTGAGGGCAGAACCCGATCCCCAAGTTTAGCCCGCTCCCCGTTAACCGAAATACGACCTTCTGCTATCCAGCGCTCGACTTCTCGCCTGGAACCCGCGCCGGCCTGAGCAAGCACCTTCTGCAGTCGTTCTCCTGGCAGGGATGATTCACTCATACCGGCTCCGATGCTGTTAGAATACCTGATCTCGTCAAAACACTATGCATCTTGGGTTTCACTGGCTTTCAGTATCTCCTGTTTGAGATCCTCGTAGTCGTGCACGGCCGGATACTGTGGAAATTCCTCGATGACATTCCGGGGTGCCTTGAACAGTATTCCGGCTTCCGCCTGGCTCAGCATGGTCGTATCGTTATAGGAATCACCCGCCGCAATCACACGGTAATTAAGCAACTGGAATGCCCTTACGGATTGACGTTTCGGATCCTTCTGACGTAAATGATAGTTCACGATATCGCCTTTATCGTTTACCTCAAGCTTGTGGCAAAACAAAGTCGGATAGCCCAGCTTGGCCATCAACGGCATGCCGAACTCGTAAAACGTATCGGAAAGAATGACCAGCTGGAATCTAGGATTCAGCCATTCAACGAATTCTTTGGCTCCCGGCAAAGGATCAAGGGTCGCAATAACTTCCTGGATTTGGTGGATACCGTAACCATGCTCGGACAGTATATTCAAACGCTGACGCATCAGAACGTCGTAATCAGGTATATCCCTGGTCGTCGCCTTGAGCGCCTCAATTCCCGTTTTTTCGGCAAATGCAATCCAAATTTCGGGAATCAGCACTCCCTCCAGATCCAGACAAACCAGTTCCACGTTATTCTCCAAAAAGCCTATAGTTGAAAGCGGGCACATTCTAACGAATTCATTGAACCTTGCATATTGCTAAATCTGCTTTAGAATCCCGCCCTATTCTGTCAGGACACAATATTATGACGATTGATTTCAAAGACCCGAGTCACATCACGCAAGAAGCCATTGCGCAGTTAAATCAGGAGCTGGCAGAAAAATCCCCGCGCCAGATTCTGAAGTTCGCACTCAGCCAATTCGATTCGATCGGAATATCATTCAGCGGATCAGAAGATGTCTGCCTGATAGAAATGGGCCACAAACTCAGATCCCCTCTACCCGTTTTCTCGCTGGATACAGGACGTCTTCACCCGGAAACCTATCAGTTCATTGAACGGGTCAGAGAGCACTATGGGATTGATATCGAAATACTCAGCCCCGACGCACAACAGCTGCAGGATTTTGTAAAGAAGAAAGGGCTTTTCAGCTTTTATCAAGATGGCCACAAAGAATGCTGCGGCATCCGAAAAGTGGCACCTTTACGCAACAAGCTGTCCGGGCTCAGCGCCTGGATCACCGGTCAGCGCAAGGACCAGAGCCCCAGCACGCGTTCCGAGGTTCCTGTCATAGAAATTGATGAAGCCAACTCACAAGGCGATCGGAAGCTGATCAAGTTCAACCCTTTAGCGAACTGGAGTTCAAAAGAAGTGTGGGATTATATCAGGCTCTCTGAAGCGCCCTATAACGCACTGCATGAAAAGGGCTTCGTCAGTATCGGATGCGAACCCTGCACGCGCCCGGTACTGCCCAACCAACACGAGCGCGAAGGCCGCTGGTGGTGGGAAGAAGAAACGCAGAAGGAATGCGGCTTACACGTCAAGGAGTAAGTGCGAACCGCCTGTGTCCAGCAGCACTATGGCTAGTAACTGGGCAAGTCAAGCGCCTCAAAGATATCGCCGGAATCCTGGCGATGAACATGACGATAATAGACTTCGTCGACCACCTCTTTGGTCAGATGAGGCGCGAATTGCTCTAGAAACTCGTACATAAAACCACGCATAAATGTACCCTTTCTAAAGCCGATACTGGTAATACTAGGTGCAAAAAGTGCATCCGCACTCAGGGCTTCAAGGTCCGCATCCTTGGTTGAGTCATACGCCATCGAGGCCACTATTCCTACCCCCAACCCCAGCTTGACATAGGTTTTGATGACATCTGCATCAGACGCAGTAAAGACAATATTGGGTTTGAGACCTGCACTGGTAAACGCCTCATCAAGTTTAGAACGCCCGGTAAAACCTTTCACATAGGTGACCAGAGGAAACTCTGACAAACGCTCCAGAGTCAGACTTTTATCTTTCAGCAAAGGGTGCTCTTTAGGAACGATAATCATACGATTCCACTTGTAGCACGGCATCATGATCAGGTCCCCGCGCGAACCAAGCGCTTCGGTTGCAATGGCAAAATCAACCGTGCCATCAGCTGCCATTTCCGCTATTTGTGCCGGGTTACCTTGATGCATGTGCAACGACACATCGGGAAATCGCGCCATAAATCGATCAATGACGGATGGCAAAATGTAACGAGCCTGCGTGTGCGTCGTGGCAATCGATAAATCGCCTTTCTGTTCATTATTGAACTCCTGAGCGATTTTCTTAATGCTGTCGACCTGGCTGAGTATTTCACCTGCGACTTTAAGGATGGACTCCCCTGCCGGGGTCACTCGCGTCAAATGCTTGCCGCTGCGGGAAAAAACCTCAACACCCAATTCGTCCTCGAGCAGTCGAATTTGCTTGCTGATTCCAGGCTGAGAGGTAAACAGGCTTTGAGCAGTTGCTGAAACGTTGAGATCGTGATGCGCGACTTCCCATATGTAACGTAATTGCTGCAACTTCATGGATAATCCTTCCCTAAATCAAATTAGTTATAAAACTATAATTAAATATTCTTATTGAGAATATAATCCGTGCTCTATAGTTTCGTTTCTTCCAGCCTCTTTTTATTACTGATTCAATATAGACCAATCCCATGGAATTTCTCGCATTAGGCGAATTTATTAAGTATGTATTCACCGGGGCCGCTGTCGGTTTCGCCGTTGGCCTCACGGGTGTGGGAGGCGGCTCTCTCATGACGCCTATGCTGATTATGTTCCATTTTCCACCCCACATCGCGATCGGCACCGATCTGATTTATGCTGCTGGCACCAAGGCCAGTGGCGTGTTCGCGCATGCGAAGCAGGCCACAATCAACTGGTCTATCGTGCTGCGCCTCGGAATGGGAAGCATCCCGGCATCACTGATAACGATATACTTTCTGAAGAATATCTTTGGCAGTCCCGAGCAATATCAGGAAATCCTGCTAACAACCCTGGGCATCATGCTGGTGCTGACCGCCCTGGTTATCCTGTTTAAACCACTGCTGAATCGCTCATTTGCACTGTCGGAAAGAGAGTTCACAAAACTGAAAAGGTATCAGGCTCCGTTGACGGTGCTCATGGGTGCACTCCTTGGCGTCGCGGTCACACTCACCTCGGTGGGTGCAGGAGCCTTTGGCGCAGCCATTCTGATGACACTGTACCCCCGTTTAAGTCCCGTCACCATTATTGGAACTGACATTGCACATGCCGTCCCTCTCACATTGATTGCCGGACTTGGCCATATGCAATTGGGCAATGTCGATTTTATGCTGCTGAGCTGTCTGTTGATCGGTTCCTTGCCGGCCATACACTTCGGATCCAGGATGAGCAAGCGGGTGCCCAGTCATATATTACAGGCCGTCCTGGCTACTTTGTTGCTGGTAATCGGCTTCAAATATGCACTATTTTCGTGAATGCTTGCCTGTAACTTGAGATCTGACTCCTATCCCATTGATTTTTACTATAAGATTGGCATCTCGAAACAAGTACAAATCACTTAGATAAGAGTAGCTGCTGCGATGCTTTTGCAGACAAAATTTCTGGCGCCAACGTATAACCCCAAGAGCGTAGACCGCTCCCGTTTGCTGGACAGGCTTGATGCTCGCAGCGCACGCAAACTGGTGCTGATAGCCGCGCCGGCCGGATTCGGAAAAACCACGCTGGCCTTGCAGTGGCTGAACTCACACGACAAAGCTTTTTGCTGGCTGTCACTCGATCAGATGGACAACGACAGCAATCGTTTCTGGCGCTATGTGATAGGCGCCATCAGCACTCACATTTCCGACTTCGGCAAAGAAGCTGTCGCCCTGCTGGACCAGCAACAGGCAGAACATGCAGCCACAGCGCTCATTAATGAGCTGAATCAATGGTCCATGAGCGGCAATCACCTGGTTCTGATTCTGGATGACTTCCATGTGATTGATGATCCCGAAACACTTCGGACATTTTCCTATTTCATCGATTTTCTGCCGCCAAATATTGAAATCATTCTGACCTCACGATTTGAGCCTCCGCTTCCTGTTTCTCGCTGGAGCGTCAAAAACTGGGTGGACACAATTTATGCCTCAGATCTGGTTTTTTCTCTGGAAGAATCCAAACGCTTTTTTACGAATTATATGGGGCTGCAGCTCTCTGACGAACAGATCAAAGAGATCTACAACAAAACTGAGGGCTGGATTGCTGCGATGCAACTCACGGCACTATCTGCATCCGGCAATGCAGACGCAATTCAGGCAAAGCTGCCCGCGTCCAGGCTGATGGCGGATGAGCGCCACTTTTCCCATTATGTCATTTCCGAAATTCTCGAACATCAGCCCGAAGATCTGGGTCAATTCCTGCTGGAAACCTCCTGCCTGTTAAGACTGAACAGTCAACTCTGCAATGCGATCTGCAAACGCGAGGACAGTCAGGCCATGCTGGAGCAGCTGCTGGCTAAAAATCTGTTTACGATCCCCCTGGACAAACACAACGAGTGGTTCAGATACCACGAAATGTTCAGAGACTCTCTGTTAACACGTTTTAAAAGCCAGGCCCCGGACCGATTACTCCAACTTCAGCAAGATGCCATACGCTGGCTAATTGAAAATGGTCTGCCACATGAAGCGATTGAGCAGGCTGTGTTGATCAAGGATTGGGATCTGCTTGCGGATCTGCTTGAGAAGAATGGCAACAACCTGATCCATGAAGGCCATCACCTACCGATACTGCAATGGCTGAACAATGTACCCGAGCCGACTTTTGCAAGCTCCCCCCGCCTGATAATGCTGAAAATATGGGCGCTTTTTTTCAGCAACAAGATCGAGGTTATTGAGCCTCTTCTGGACGAGCTTGAGGCTCTCATCGATCAGCAAAGAATTGATGAAGTGGAAACCAGCACACACGAACTCATTGATCTGCATAGCGAGATCTCGCTGATTCGCTCCTACCTTGCCCGATCACACTCTGATCTCAGCAGCGCCAGTGAGCTCACCAAGCAGGTACTGGAAGAGCTGGACAACACCAACATGCCGCTGAAGTCGGTGACTTACTACGGTATCGGTCTGGACAGCTTTACGATCGGTGACCTTGAATCTGCCGAAGCAGCGCTCAAATCTGCCATTGAACACGGAAAACGTGAAAAGAAGTACACAACAGTGCTCTCCAGCAGCGGTCTGCTTGGCTGGATCTACTATTATCAGGGAAAGTTGCAGATCGCGCTTGAGACCGGAACGGCCTGCCAGCAGTGGATCGACAGCTATCAGGACCCGACACAACCCAGAGTCATCTCATGCTGGCAGAACAGCTGCATGGCGATGATTCATATTCAACGTGCCGAGTACACGATCGCGCAATCCCATATCAATCCACTACTGAAGCATATTACGCTTGGCACCGAACCCGGTCTGCACATATTGATTCAGTACACCTATGCGACATACCTGTTCTCACGCAGAGAATACATTGAGGCGATAGAGCGACTGGAAGATGCGCAGTCGGTTTATCAGCATAAAAAAGAGTCCATCGTTTTCGAGCCCCCGAGTTTAAGCTCCCTGAAAGCACGCTGCCTGATGGCACTTGGCAAGCCCGAGAAAGCCGAGCGGGTTCTGGATGCGCTGGATAGCCGCGACATTACCAGCATTCCGCTCAACTTCGAAGACATCAACCTGACCAGGGTGCGCCTGTTTATTCACCAGAATAAACTTGATCTGGCCTTGGAGGTGACTCAGCGTCTGGTGAAACAAACGCAGGAAAAACGTCACGACTATCACCTCATTCAGGCCATGACACTCAAAGCCCTGATTTATGTAAAGACAGGCCAGAAAGAGCTGGCACGCAAAGCCATCAACACCTCCATTGCCATGGCCTCCCAGGAAGGGTTTGTGGCGGTGTACACCAATGAAACGAGCGAGATATCCAAAGTGCTGTCATTGGCCGATCACATCGATGTTTCCGACCACTACCTGCGCAAACTTTCCAGCGAAATGGGCTTAAAGCAGGAGCAGGCCAAACCGACGGATGAGTTACCGGGTGCCGCTGCCTTTGAAAACAATCTGCAGCTGCTTGAACCTCTGAGTCAACGCGAGCTGGAAGTATTGAAACTGATCGACCAGGGATTGGCCAACAAGGAAATCGCCCTGAAGCTTTCTCTGGCGCCCGCGACGGTCAAGGCACACATACGTAACCTGTATGGAAAAATTGCCGCAAAAAGCCGCACGGAAGCCTTGTCCAAAGCGCGTCAGCTCGGAATTCTTTGAGCATCGCATGAATTAGTCATTGCGGTTAATCCGCCCCCCCAACGAATGCAACAAAGGCGTTTTTTGTGACGAATGTCACGCAGATCTGAAAAATATTACCGAGCCTACGCCCTATGGACGATCCTTTTACGCCCCCCTGCTCCCTAAACTACAACCATCGAAACAAACTTCGTTGAGCAGGAAACTCAGGCCTTTCTGTTCAATTCGGCTTTCCGATCAGGGCCTCCCTACAAAGCCCTACTTGAGAATGCGATGATCTGAAATGTTCGGCTTCAGTTCATCGCTTTTTTTTTCGTCCAGAGAAAAGTCCCACATCCCATTCAACAGATTCTTCGACTAGACGCCAATACTCCGCTTAAATGGTGGCAAGGCATCCAACAGCAACTGCCCGTAGCGACGACTGACAAGACGTTGATCCAGGATCGTCACGACTCCTCTATCCTCCTCGGTACGAATGAGGCGTCCACATGCCTGGATCAGTCGCAGACTCGCATCCGGCACGGAAACCTCCATAAAGGGATTTCGTCCCTGCTGCTCAAGCCATTCACTGATGCTCTCCTCGAGCGGGTCGTTTGGGACGGAAAAAGGTATCTTTGCAATCACAACATGCGTCAGATATTTACCCGGGAGATCGATGCCCTCTGCCATCGAAGCCAGGCCAAAGAGTATGCTGCGCTTGCCGGCATCAATCATTTCACGATGGGTCGCGACCAGCTCCTGCTTCCCCATGTCGTCCTGCGTCATTACCTGCTCCCGGGTGTCACGCGCCAGCCCGTAAAACACATCATTCATCTGACGTCGAGAACTGAATAGCACCAGTACAGCCTTATGCGACCCGATAATTTCATCGAAACGCTCACATATTTCTGTTGTATGCGCCTCCGCATCACTTGGCAACGAGGACATTCGGGGAATCACCAGCTCTGCCACATTTCCGAAATCGAAGGGGCTAACCACACAATGATAAATACTGGCCTCCGGCAATCCGGATTTATAGGCCAGACGATCAAAACGTCCCAAGGCCGTTAAGGTTGCAGAAGTCAGCACAGCGGCATAGGCCCTTTTCCACAGAGACTGGTAGAGCACCTTGCCGGCATTGAGAGGGCTTCCGAACAACACGATGTCCGACTGGCTTTCCTGGTCCCTGTATACCAGCCAGCAGGCATCCGGAATGCTCTCCTTGCTGCGGTCTTTCGCGTAAAATATCCAAAGCTGGTAATAGTTTTCCGCGCGGTTGCATAAACTGCCCATCACAGGGAACCACTGCTCACCCTCTTCACGTGACAGCCCACAATCCGATTTTTCGTCCACTGCAGCCGACACCTCACTGCGTAGGTCATCCAGAATTCTCACCAGTGATGCGAACATCATTTTGAGCTCAATCGCCTGCTTTACCAGCTCTTCCGGCAGTCGGCCGCCTGAAAAACGATACCGCCGATCCGAACTGTTATCCTCCTGCAGCCAGGCGATGCCCTGCTCCAGCGAGGCAAACAACGATTCCGTCAGACTGTGAATACTGGTTGCCAGACCTGCAATCTCATCAATATGCCGCGCAAGATAATTGGAAGGCCCAAGGTACGGTGCAAATTCAGCCATTGACTTGGTAAGGGTTTTCAGCCAGTTCTGAACCGCCTTCAGCCCACCACTGACCGTAAAATGCCCAAGTGCTTTATCCGCGAGATGATGAGCCTCGTCAAACACATAAATCGAAGACTCAGGCGATGGCAATATCACCCCTCCTCCCAAGGCAAGATCCGATAGCACCAGATCATGATTCGCGACTATGACATCGGCCTCGTCCCATTGCTTGCGCGCTTCATAATAAGGACAAGTATTGAAATAGCTGCATCTTCGATTCGCACATTGCTGATTGTCCGTGGCCAGACCTCGCCATATTTCCTGTGGTATCGCGCTCGGCCAGCTGTCCCGGTCGCCATCCCATTCACCGGAGGCATAGCGTGACAAAAACAGCTGCAACTCTTCTTCATTCAAGGCATCTTCACGCTGTTCCATCAGAAACATAGGTAAAGTATTCTGGTCCGTATTCAAGGCTTCCAGATGATGATCCAGTTTACTAAGGCAGATATAACGTCCGCGGCCTTTCGCCAGTGCGTAGGAAAAGCTCAAGCCGGAATGCCTTGCCAGCTCGGGCAGATCTTTCGACAGCACCTGCTCTTGCAGAGCGGTCGTTGCCGTTGAAATCACGACTTTACGGTTCTCCGCCAAGGCAAGGGGGAGCACCGAAATGGAATAGGCCAGTGTTTTACCTGTCCCAGTACCTGCTTCCACAACACAGACCCCCGGTGGGCTCTTGCGCTCACCCTCCTCGCTTGTTTCGATCGCGCCCAAATATTTTGCAATCTCGGCGATCATAACGCGCTGTCCAAAGCGAGGCCTGAAACCTTCTCGTGACGTGAATTTACGATAACTACTTTGGATATGTTCTTTCTGTTCTTGGGTGAGCATGTTTGAGCGGAATGAATTCTGACTAAACCCGGCATTCTCCGGATACAGCACAACCGGGTCAATCGCTTTTATGTATGCTCAAAGCTGGCTGCCATCGTTGTCACAACCTACGCCCGGAAATCTGGCCGTCCAGATCAGGTACTTCCCGCCAAGGTACGTTCCCGGTACTCGCTGGGTGAGATACCCAGTACTTTTCGAAAAACCCGCGAAAAATAGAGCGAATCCTCGTACCCTAGCTGAAATCCGATCTCCGCAATGCCCGCGCCACCAGCTTCGAGCAGCAAACAGGCCTGCTCAACCTTCATATGGGTAAAATGCTGCATCGGAGAGTGTCCGGTCAACGCCTTGTAGCGACGATTAAAATAATACTTTGATAGACCGCTGGACTCCGCGAGTTCGTCCAGCGTGAGGTTTCGATGCAGATTCTGACGCATAAAAGCACTGACCCTTGCCACCGAATCAACCGTGTTTCGGTGGGCCTGCCGATTACCGCTCCATGCGAGATAGCTTAGTATGCCCCGCATCTGGTTTGCCGCATAAATAAAAATAGGCTGGCTATAGCCCGAGGTCACCGTCGCCATCAAAGAGCGAAACAGGGATTGCAGGGTCAGATCACCCGTTTGCGGAAGCATAGGCGAATGGCAATCCGATAATAATTCGTCGCAGAAAGCTGAGGCCTCATCTCCGAGAAAATGAAACCAGAACAAAGACCAGGGATTATTGGAGCGTGCCGCATAGGCATGAAGCTGACCCGGAGCCAGAAGCGCGATTTGACCCGCCTGAACCTTCCACTGCGACTCATTGCATGTCAGCACACCCTCGCCATCCATACAATACATCAGCAGATAATCGTCGTGATTCTCACGCTTCATGGAGTGCCGGTGTGCTTTCGGGTAATAACCGAGCGCCAAAGGATACAAGCCTCGCCCAAGGGCATGATTCTCCAGCCTGACTTGCAGGCCTCGTGGCACAATAATTCGCACCGCATCTTTTGACAGCGGCCAGTCCGACGGTTCACTCATGACAAATATCTCTCGCTTGAATCCTAAAACAAGAGCAATATCGTCCATGTAGTGAGCAAGATAGTCAATTGAAGCGCGCCAATAAGAGAGTAAAGTGACAAAATAAATACCGCCGCGTTGGCTCCGCTTCCTGAAGGCGTTTTCGCTCCGGCAGTTTTTCCGGCAAACTCGGCATTGAATCATCCAGCCAGAACAAGAAAGGTAAGTACGATGACGCAACAAGTCCCATTATTGATCAATGGCGAATTCGTCGCCAGCGAAAGCGACCAAAGACAAGCTGTCCTTAATCCCGCGACACAGTCCATCCTCGCCGAAGTCCCCTACGCCACCAGCGATGAGGTAGACCGGGCCGTCAGCGGTGCCAAAGCGGCTTTTGCTGAATGGCGCAACGTACCGGTTCCAGAGCGGGCGCGCCTGATGCTGCGTTACCAACACCTGCTCAAGGCCCACCAAAAAGAAATCGCCGAAATTCTCGCCGAAGATAACGGCAAGAATTTTGAAGACGCGATGGGAGACGTATGGCGCGGGATCGAAGTGGTCGAACACGCCTGTAACATTCCTTCATTGCTGATGGGAGAAACAGTCGAGAATGTTGCCAATCAGGTCGACACCTACAGCGTGACGCAACCGCTTGGCGTCACTCTGGGCATCACGCCTTTTAATTTCCCTGCCATGATTCCGCTCTGGATGTATCCCCTGGCCACCGCATGTGGCAATACCATGATTCTGAAGCCTTCTGAGCAGGTCCCCTTGGCGACTGTCAGATTACTGGAGCTGTTTCAGGAAGCCGGCGCACCTAAAGGCATCGTACAAATGATCCATGGTGGCAAAGATCAGGTAGATCAACTGATGAACCACCCCGATGTACTGGCCACTTCTTTTGTTGGCTCGGTGCCGGTTGCAAAACATGTGTATCAAACCACCACGCACCAACTAAAACGGGCGCAGTGCTTCGCCGGCGCAAAAAACCATATGGTGGTCATGCCCGACGCCGACAAAGATACCGTCATGAATGCACTTGTTGGCGCAACGGTCGGTGCTGCAGGCCAACGCTGCATGGCGATTAGCGTCATCGTATTTGTGGGCGATACGATCGCATGGGCAGATGAATTGGCAGATCGACTCAGATCCATCAGGCCCGGTATCTGGAACGACCCTGACGCCGCTTTTGGACCTCTGATCAGTCTGGCAGCGAAATCTCGCGTCGAATCGCTGATCGCCAGTGGTATTGAACAGGGAGCCAACTGCCGGGTGGATGGTCGCAACTGCAAGGTCGATGGCTACCCGGATGGCAACTGGGTCGGGCCGACCCTGTTTACCGACGTTACCACCGACATGGACATCTATAAGGAAGAAATTTTCGGCCCTGTCGTGAGTTGCCTCAACGTGGCCTCACTTGATGAAGCGCTGGAACTGGTCAACAATAGCCCCTACGGAAATGGTACCTCCATCTTTACCAGTTCAGGCATTAACGCGCGTCGCTATCAGCATGAGGTCAGTGTGGGACAGGTCGGCATCAATATCCCGATTCCGGTGCCCTTGCCATTTTTCTCATTCACCGGCTGGAAAGGTTCATTTATGGGAGACCTGCATGCCTACGGTAAACAGGCAGTGCGCTTCTACACGGAAACCAAGACAGTGACTTCAAGCTGGAAATCCTCGCCTTCACAGGGCCCCAACATGAGTATTGCGTTGAAATAACATGAATTACAATCTGACTGAAGATCAGCGCGCCTTTCAGCTCACCGCGCGCAAATTTGCCGAGCAACAACTGGCACCCAATGCCAAAGCGTGGGACGAAGGACCGGTATTTCCGAAACAAACCTTTGTTGCCGCCGGAAAACTCGGTTTTATGGCGATGTACATTCCGGAACACTACCACGGAATCGGTCTTGGCCGACTGGACAGTGCCATTATTATGGAGGAACTGGCGAGCGGTTGTACTTCGACCGCTGCTTTTATCAGCATTCACAACATGGCTTTCAACATGCTATCCAAATACGGCCTGCCGGCATTTGTCGAGCAATGGTGTGAACAGTTGGCCAGCGGAGAGAAGCTGGCCAGTTACTGCTTGACTGAGCCTGGCGCTGGCTCGGATGCAGCCTCGCTGGCAACCAAAGCTGAAAAACAGGGCGACCATTATCTTGTTAACGGTTCCAAGGCCTTTATATCAGGCGCCGGCGATACGGATTTGCTTGTCACGATGGTCAGAACCGGCAAGGCCGGCCCCAAAGGTATCTCTTGCCTCGCCATTCCCGCGGACTCGGCAGGCATCAGTTATGGCAAGAAAGAAGAAAAACTGGGCTGGAACAGCCAACCCACGCGCACCATCAGCTTTGAGAATGTCCGTGTTCCAGTCGAGAATCTGCTGGCCAACGAAGGCGACGGCTTTAAACTGGCGATGGAAGGGCTGGATGGCGGCCGTATCAACATTGCCGCCTGCTCATTGGGAACCGCCAGCAGCAGTTTGAAGCTGGGTAAGGAATACGTCATGGAGCGACAACAATTCGGCCGCGCCATCAGCGAATTCCAGAATACCCAGTTCAAGCTCGCCGATATGCTGACCGAGCTGACAGCGGCGCGACAAATGGTGCGTCTGGCCGCGTTCAAACTTGATCAGAATGACCCGGATAAAACCGCCTACTGTGCCATGGCCAAGCGTTTCGCCACCGACATCGGTTTTGAAATTTGTGATCAGGCGCTGCAGCTGCATGGCGGCTATGGCTACATTAAGGAATACCCGATCGAACGGCATTTCCGGGACACGCGGGTACACCGTATTCTGGAAGGAACAAACGAGGTCATGCGCCTGATTATTTCCAGAAAAATGCTCGACGATGTAAATTCGACACTCATCCAGTAAACAGCAAATGTTCTACGTATGACTGAATCTCACATACACTCGCTTTGCTCGGTTGCCGGAATCGAAACAAACGAACATGTTGCAGGCAAGTGGACGGGCATACGCGCGTTTACTTTGCCGCCTCATTGAATCAAGGATAAGCAGAAATGACAGATAGTTTCAGTGGTTCGGAAAAGATACAGGTTTCCATTTCGGGAGCCATTGCCAGCATCACCATCAACAACCCTCCCGCCAATACATGGGACCTCGAAAGTTTGCCCGCATTGGGTCGGACAGTAAAAAAACTCAATGACATGCCTGAAGTCATTGCTCTGGTCATTCATGGACAGGGAGAAAAATTCTTTTCGGCAGGCGCGGATTTGAAGCAATTTGCCGAAGGCGACAAAGCCCGCTCCAAAGAGGTTGCCCATGCGTTTGGTGACGCTTTTGAGGCGCTGGCGGGTTTCAAGGGCGTGTCGATCGCCGCAATTAATGGCTACGCCATGGGGGGCGGCCTGGAGGTGGCCCTTGCCTGCGATATCCGGATCGCCGAGCAACAGGCTCAGATGGCATTGCCGGAGGCCGCCGTCGGACTGCTGCCGTGTGCCGGAGGGACACAACGATTGTCCTGGCTGGTTGGAGAAGCCTGGGCTTCACGCATGATCCTCTGCGGAGAGCGTATTTCTGCTGATAAAGCTGAACAAATCGGGCTGGTGCAGGAGGTCGTCACGAAAGGAGAGGCACTGACTAAAGCCCTTTCTCTGGCCGAAGGGGTTTGCGGACAGAGCCCGGATGCGGTGCAAGCCTGTAAGCGCCTGCTGACAGCCCCCCGGGAACGCGCCATCGCTTCGGGTCTGCAACAGGAACGGGATGAGTTTATCGACTTGATCGGTGAAGCAAATCAGTTGGAAGGTACCAGAGCCTTTCTCGAAAAACGCAGCCCTGACTGGACTTAAGACTAGATACCTACATCAACGGCAGGAAAATTTAAGGAAAGATAGTGAGCGATAAGAAAAAGCCTCTGGCCAGTATTTCAACCCAGACAATCGATGCTAAACAGGGAAAGCTTGGGGTCATTACGCTGGACAGCCCTAAAACCCTGAACAGCCTGACACTGGATATGGTCAGGGAGATACGCTCAAAGCTCGAGATATGGTGCAACGATGATGACATCGCGGTCATTGTGATTCGTGGCAGCGGTGAAAAGGCGTTCTGTGCCGGAGGCGATGTACAAAAGCTTTACCAGTCAGCGATTGGTCAGCCAGGCGGGCCATGCGAATACGCAGAAACTTTCTTTTTCGATGAGTACCAGCTCAATTACCTGATTCATCGCTGTCACAAACCGATTCTCTGCCTGGCACGCGGGATTACCATGGGCGGCGGACTCGGCTTGATGGCCGGCGCCAGTCATCGCGTTGTCACCGAGTCAACACGTATCGCCATGCCCGAGATTACTATCGGTTTATTTCCGGATGTTGGCGGCACCTGGTTTCTGAATAGAATGCCAAATGGCCTTGGCAATTTCTTTGCGTTGACCGGCGCCACGATCAATGCGCTCGACGCCCTGTCACTGGATCTTGCGGACCATGCGCTCCCGAACGCTCATCTGGAAAAGGTAGAGCGTGCTTTAGCCAGTGAAGTCTGGTCGGAGAATCACGAGGAAAACCACAGCATCTGTGATCGCGTGCTGAACGAACTCGCATGCGAACGCAGTTTTCTCGAACAGTCATCGCCAAGCGAACTTCAGGCAATCGTGGACAGCTTGACGCGGGTTAGCCAACAAAACTGTTTGGGAGAGTTCATTGCCAGCCTTCAGGAAATTGACTACGACAGCAAGTGGTTCCACAAAGCCCTTGCCAGCCTGAAGAACGGCTCTCCTCTTTCCAGTTTGCTGATCTTTGAACAGCTCAAGCGCTTTCGCTTTGCCGATCTGAAAAGCGTATTTGAAAGTGAACTCGTTCTGGCGACCAACATCGTCCGCTATCCGGAGTTTTCGGAGGGTGTCCGGGCGCTGTTGATTGACAAGGATAATGACCCGCATTGGCAGCATGCGCACTTCAGCGCTGTCTCCTCAGGCTTGCTTGAATCGTTTTTCACAGCACCGTGGAAAGATAACCCGCTTCATGATGCGCTGCGCGACATCGACAACAAATTACAATAACAGGCACTACGCAGAGAGGAAAATATTATGGCTATTATCGCATTCATTGGACTGGGTAATATGGGAGGCCCCATGGCCACCAATCTGCTTAAGGCCGGCCACGAGGTCCGTGTTTTTGATCTGGTACCCGCCCTGGTAAAGCAGTTGGTATCCGACGGTGCACAGGCTGCAAAAAGTGCCGAAAATGCAGCTGACAGTGCCGATTATGTGATTTCGATGCTGCCTGCGGGAAAACACGTTGCCTCCTTGTACATTGGTGATGAGGGCCTTCTGGCATCGCTCAAGCCCGGCACCATGGTCATCGACTCCTCTACGATTGATGCAGAAACTGCACGTGATGTGCATGCCGCCTGCCGGGACAAGGGCATCGAAATGCTCGATGCGCCGGTGTCCGGTGGCGTCGCGGCCGCCGCTGCCGGCAGTTTGACCTTTATGTGCGGCGGGAGCGAAAAAGCCTTTGAAAAGGCAAAAGGGATACTCGGTGATATGGGGCAAAACATATTTCATGCGGGTCCTGATGGTGCGGGTCAAGTGGCGAAAATGTGCAACAACATGCTGCTGGCAATTCACATGATCGGTACCAGCGAGGCGCTGCAACTGGGTACTAAAAACGGTTTGGATGCTAAAGTCCTGTCAGACATTATGCTGGCCAGCTCGGGGAAAAACTGGAGCCTGGAACGTTACAACCCCTACCCCGGCGTCATGCCCACCACCCCGGCCTCCAATGACTATCAACCCGGCTTTATGGTTGACTTGATGGCCAAGGATCTTGGACTCGCTATTGCCAATGCCAGTGCCTGCGGCAGTGCTACCCCCCTGGGCGAAAAGGCGCTGGGGCTTTATCAGCAGAAACAGCAGGAAGGTGATGGCAAGCGCGATTTTTCAAGCATTATCGAACTGCTCAAATAAGGAAACGATGCGTGCCACCAATCATGCTTCAAAGCTTGAAAGCATTGCGCATTGCATTGCTTGCCGGCCTTTGTGGGCTCATCAACACAGTCGTTGCAGAGTCCGCACCGGAACAAACCGGCGAGATAATAACGTCGCACGGATTTGCACTCTACGGTGACCTGAAATACCCGAAAGGGTTCAGCCATTATGATCATGTGAACCCCGAGGCCCCCAAAGGCGGACACCTGCGTCTGATGGGCTTTGGTACCTTTGATTCACTTAACCCCTATACCTTGAAAGGTACCAGTCCATTCAATACACCCGGGCAATTTATGTACGGGTTCTCGGAATTGAACGAAACGCTTCTCGCAGGGACAGGCAATTACTCACCCTCCGGAGATGAACCTCAAAGTGCCTATGGCCTGCTGGCTGAATCACTAAGCTACCCCGATGACTTGTCATGGGTCGAGTTTCGTCTGCGCAAACAAGCTCACTTCCATGACGCGCATCCGATCGAAGCCGAGGATGTCGTTTTTTCATTTGAAACCCTGATTGCGCACGGGCATCCGCGCTTTCAACAAGCATTGTTAAATATCCAGAGCGTGGAAGCGCTGGACCGGCATACCGTGCGAGTCAGTTTCAAACAGGCCCACCAGGGAGCCAACATCCTGCGCTTCGGAGAGATGCCTGTTTTACCCAAGCATTATTGGGCCGACAAGGACTTTGCACGAGCTTCGCAACAGGCGCCTTTGTTAAGCGGCCCCTATCGCCTTTCCAAATTCGATATAGGCAACAGTATTGAACTGGAACGCGTACCAGATTTTTGGGGCGCATCCCTGAATATCTATCGGGGCCGTTTCAATTTTGACCGTGTATCGATCCACTATTACCGGGATCAGACCATTGCTTTTGAAGCCTTCAAAGCGGGTGAATTTGATTTGTACTACGACTATACCGCCAAGAACTGGGCGAGTGCTTATGATTTCCCTGCACTAAAAGACGGGCGCGTGCTCAAGCAGGAAATTCATCACAAGATTCCTTCTGGCACACAGGGCTTTTTCTTCAACACGCGTCGGGAACTGTTTCAGGACCCGCGTGTGCGTAAGGCGCTTAGCCTGGTATTCGATTTTGAGTGGACCAACAAGAACCTGTTCAACGACGCTTATGTCCGCAACAACAGCTACTACCCCAACTCGGATTTTGCCGCCGAGGGCATTCCTCAAGGGGAAGAACTGGCTTTACTTGAGCCGCACCGGCACCAACTTCCAGCAGCCTTATTTGCAGAGCCCTACAGTGCTTCCGCTTCAACCGGAAATGGCAACATGCGACAACCCATTCGCACCGCCACCCGACTGTTGAAAGAGGCCGGATGGCGTCTGGTGGACCATCAACTCCAACACCAGCAAAGTGGGCGATTGTTTGAATTTGAAATTCTGATTCGGCAACCCGGTCTGAAACGGGTCATTCTTCCCTACATCCGGAATCTGGAAAAGCTGGGAATTACCGCGAACCTGCGCCTCGTGGACGCCACCCAGTATAAGGTGCGTATTGATAATTTCGACTATGACATGATGACCTTCGTACTCAGTCAGGGACAAGCCCCAAGCTATGAACAAAGAGACTACTTCCACTCTTCAAACCGACATACGATTGGCAGCCAGAATTATGCCGGCGTTGATCATCCTGTCGTCGATGCGCTGATTGAGCATGTCATCTCAGCCAGGACCAGATCCCGATTGGTAAGCGCCATGAAAGCGCTTGATCGGGTACTGTTGTGGCAGCACTACATCGTACCCAACTGGCACCTGAACTATCATCGCCTCGCGTACTGGAATAAATTTGACCAGCCGGCTTCGGCGCCGGATTTCACTCTGGGGGTTGACCGCTGGTGGTCACAAGAGCAACGAACCAACACCCAAGATAACGCATCTGAAACAAGGCGGCCTTGAACTGCGGTAAACAGATTGTCATAGTCGCTTTCTAGACTTTTCGGCTATCTTTTGACTCAGCTCCGGAGGTCACTTTGGGCACGTACACGCTTTTTCTGGTTCGCCACGCAAAATCTTCATGGAAAGATGCGACGCTGTTGGATCGTCAGCGCCCGCTAAACAAACGAGGACACCGAAATGCACCGGAAATGGCGCGCCATTTGGCGAATCATGAACAAGTTCCGGATCATTTCATCAGCAGCCCTGCTAAACGCGCATTGAATACGGCGCAATACTTTGCCAATGAACTGGCTTTCGCATCGTTTAATATACAAATAGAAGAGCGGCTTTACTTTTGTGGCATAAAGGGCTGGCTGAACACTTTGAAGCAATTACCTATCACCAGTCAAAGCGCCATTCTGTTCGGACATAATCCGGATATCTCATTGTGTCTGGCCTTCCTGACAGGCAGGGAAATCGAGGCTGTGCCCACCTGCACCATTGCAAAACTTCGCGTTCAGGTCGGCGCATGGCCAGAACTAAAAGAGGGATGCGGCTTACTCGAGTACATCATCTCTCCAAAAAATGCACGTAACCCATCCCCTCTGCAGACCAAATAAAACAGTAGGGACGACTACAAGCCCGGATGCATATAACCCTGGTGATCGCTCAATAAGCGCATTTCAATATGCGCGATCCCATCCTCATCATAAGGTTTGGACGCGACGGAAAAGCCCAGCTCCCGATAAAATGCCTCCAAATGACGCTGCGCCGATAGGCGTATCTCCTGGTCCGGAAAGTGCTGACGACAGGCCCGGATCGACTCTCGCATCAATGCGCTTCCCAAGCCTGCCGACCGTTCGGTACTCTCTACGATCACACGACCAATAGATGGACAGTGAAAACGGGTTCCGGGCCCGAGTATCCGGCTATAGGCCAGCAAATGTTTTTCCCGCCAAGCGAGTACATGCACGGCTTCCTGATCTTGATTATCCATATCGGGATACAGACAACGCTGCTCCAGCACAAACACATCCTGCCTCAACTTCAACAGGGCATAGAGGTCAAATAAGTTCAGACTCGAAAACCGCCCGACATGCCATTTAATTTCATTCACTTGCCCTCCTTTCCTACTTGCCACAGCTGCACCCTAAAATCATTTGTTAACAGTTGTCGAAATGCGCAGTAAATGTGAAATAATACGCGCAATTAAACATCCTTTCCGGACATAAACCAAGGATTACGAATGGGCCTGAAGTCTTACCTGAAAAACCTGCTTGTATCAAAAGAACTGGATGCGCACCTCGATAGAATCGAAAAACCTGTCGGTACACTGGGCTTTGACCCCTGGGGTTTTAATCTGGAGACCAGCAAAATTGCTCTCGCATTTTTTGCTTCGGCATACGAACGCTATTTTCGGGTTAAAACCAATGGTGTTGACAATGTACCTTCCCAGGGCCCTGTTTTGATTATCGCCAACCATAGCGGACAGCTACCAATCGACGGTATTCTGATTGGTTATGCCGTTGCCAATAGAGAAAAAGATCCTCGCTACCCACGCGCAATGATTGAACGCTTTTTCCCAACGGTCCCCTTTCTCGGTAACCTGCTGAATCAATTGGGTGCGGTGCTGGGCGATCCGACTAACTGTGCCCGTATGCTGGAGAATGATGAGGCCGTCATCGTTTTTCCCGAAGGCATACGTGGTTCCGGCAAACTTTATAAAGATCGCTATCAGTTGCAGCGCTTTGGCAGTGGTTTCGTGCATCTGGCGATGAAACACAACACGCCGATTGTGCCCGTCGGCGTGGTTGGATGTGAAGAAACCATTCCGGCCATTGCCAATATCAAACCTTTGGCCAAAATGCTGGGAGTGCCCTATGTTCCGGTCGCACTGCCCTTTATTTTTCCCGCCAAGGTAATCCTGAACTTTGGCAAACCCATTTATTTTGAAAATGAGGATCTCACCGAAGAACAAGTGACGCGACGTGTCGAGAAAGTCAAAAAAGCGATTAACGGACTGATTGCCAAAGGCCTGGAAGAAAGACAAGGAGTATTTGAATGAGCACGACCCCGAAACCCAGCCCGACGCGCACCCGATCCCGAAAAAAGACCGTGCTGGTCACAGGGGCCGCAGGCGCTCTTGCACAACAGGTGATTAACCGACTGCGAGGAAAATACCAGATCGTCGCCGTCGATTTTCGGGAACTGACTTATCTTAGTGATGATATTCCCAGCTACAAAATTGATTTTACCAAGCGTGTCTTTGAGGATCTGTTCAAAACCTATGCCTTTGATAGCGTGATCCATTTGGGTCGTATTTCCTCCAGCGAGGAGACCCGACTACGGCGATACAACGCCAACGTACTCGGCACACAGAAACTACTGGATCTGAGTCACAAGTACGGCATCAGCCACGTCGTGGTGCTATCGACCTTCCACGTCTATGGCGCTTCACCCTACAACCCGGCGCTGATCGAGGAAACGGCGCCACTGAAGGCCGCCGAACTTACCATGGATCTGGTGGATTCGGTCGAACTGGAAAACCTTGCCAATATTTATCTGTGGCGATATCCGGACCTCAACATCACGATATTGAGGCCTTGCAATATCGTGGGTCCTGGCGTCAAAAATACCATGAGCCGTTTGCTGTCACATTCCTTTTCACCCGTATTGATGGGCTTTTCACCCATGATGCAGTTTATCCATATTGACGATATGGCCGACGCGATTGAGCTGGCGCACCGGCAGCCGATACGCGGTGTATACAATGTCGCCCCCAATGACTGGGTCTCCTATCAGGAGGCATTGGATCAGTGCAACTGCACCGGTATTCCACTGCCATCCATCCCCCCGGTACTACCCAAAGCGATTACCAGGCTGATGAACCTGAAAATGTTTCCGTCTTACCTGGTCAACTACTTTAAGTATCCGGTGGTTATAAACGGCAAAGCGTTCGAAAAGAAATTCGGTTTCAAGCCCCAACGACCATTGAAGGAAATATTTCGCTACTACAAGGAAGTGAAAGACTAAGCTTTACACCATCGCCTAAGATGAAGGCTTAATCGCTGGCTCATACGCGAACATATGTTACAGGAGGCTTGGCTCAGCCAATACTTGCTAGCCCCGATACCGGAACCACCATCCCTTCGGTTTTCCGGAAGTCCGTCGGGGTATGGCCTGTCACATCCTTGAAGGTGCGATTGAATGAGCTGATATTGCGATAGCCTGCGTCCAGCGCAATATTGAGTACCGGTGTATCCGGTTCGGCCAACAGACGTGCACTGGCTTCCTGAATACGGAGCTGGTTGATGTATTCACTGAAACTCCGGTAGCCCATGTCGCAATTGATCACTGCACGCAGTCTGTGCAAAGGAACACCCAGTTCCAGTGACAACTTTCTAAGCGTCAACCCTTCAGTTCTATAAAACCCCTCTGACATCCGCTCCTCCAGTCTGCGGGCCAAAGATGAAACTTCCAGGGCGTTTGTGACCTTAACCTGCTTTAGTGTCGATTGTGGTAAAGCCTCTGTTGAAAAAATACCGGCCTGTTTCCGCTCGCATCGTGGACCCTGCTCCCAACGTCCCCCAGCAAGTACCAGGGTTCGCCCACCCAACATAAAAGCAGCACTGGATACCGCACAGGCACAGACCGTCACCTGAATGAACAGCTCACTGGCTATTCCCATATTAATACCCAGCGTCACCCCCAGAATCCCGCTACCTACAATCCCCAAGACCCAACTTCGCAAGCGCCTTCGGCCAAGGATTCTGTCCCCATTCCAAGTGGTTAGCAGGACCCAACCACCTTTTAGAACCAGCAGGTACTCACATAGACGCGGTACCTCCCAAAGGAACATATGCAACGGAGAATCCGGCGCCATGTCGACACCCAGCTTGCGGGCCAACGCCGGTGATAAAAAACTGTAGAAAGCGATAAGCGACCAGCGAGAATACCATTGTGGAGCGCGGACAAATGCGGTCTCGCATAACAGCCAGAAAAGTGCAGGCGTCGCAGTAGTGAGATCCCAGGCAAGCCAGCGCCATTGAGGCTCCATGTGAGGGATGAGCAACAACAGTCCAGCCATCGCCAACAATGCGGAATAGATGCGGGTCACCGTAAAACGCCAGTAATCCCGCATCAGGATCAGAATTTGAATCAGGATACAGCCAAGTCCGAAGCCGGTCAGTAAAACCACTGTAAGCTCCTTGCGATCGCGTGTTTTATTCTTTTTTTCGGTACGACAAGATGTCACATACATACATCCCGCATCGGCGGGAAGCTACCTATGCAATTACTGGACTCTCGTGCGCTAACTCTTCTTATTCAAAATCACTATACGCCCTGTTGATTACTTTTGTACGCCGCAGCTTTATATTCGGGCGCCAGCACCGAAGCTTAAACGTACAAATGAGACGCTGATCACATAGCCTTTGCAGAAGACAGAAAATAGTCCTGATAGGTCTCTCTTAAATCTTTCTTGAGCAATTTACCGGTTGCGGTATGAGGCAGTGACTCGACAAGGACCACATCATCCGGCACCCACCAGGAGGCGACATACTTGCCAATGTGTGCCAGCAAGTCTTGTTTATCCAGTGACTTACCCGACACCGGCACAACCAACAGCAGAGGGCGCTCATCCCATTTTTCGTGTCTGGCTGCAATCACACAGGCTTCCTGAACCGTCTCGTAGCCAACCGCAACATTCTCGAGTTCGATAGAACTGATCCACTCGCCGCCTGACTTGATGACATCTTTCTTGCGATCAACGATCTGCATATAACCGCGTTCATCTATGGTTGCGACATCACCGGTATCAAACCACCCCTGATCATCCAGTGCACTTTCTTCGCTCAAATAGTAACGCTCTACAACCCATGGTCCCTTGACCAACAGGCGTCCAAAAGCCTGCCCATCATGTGGTAGTTCCTGATTATCTTCATCAACAATTTTGATCTGGATACCAAATACCGCCCTTCCCTGTTTGGTTTGCAAAGCATAACGTTCCTTATCCGGCAATGACCTCAGATAACGACCTGGCGCACATACCGTGCCCAAAGGACTCATCTCCGTCATGCCCCAGGCATGCACCACCATCGCGTCATGCTTTTTGTCAAAGGCCTCGATCATTGAAACTGGCGCTGCCGACCCACCGATTACAACCCGCTCAACCGAGTCGAGTTTTTCTCCCACCTCGTCCAGATGATTGAGCAAACCAAGCCAGACTGTGGGCACCCCCAACAGCAGATCTACCTGTTCGCTTTGAATCAACTCGGTCAGTGAAGCTCCATCCATCCCGGCACCGGGAAAAACAATCGTGGCTCCCGTCATCGGCGCCGAATATGGGACGCCCCAGGCACACACATGAAACATCGGAACAACCGGAAGTACCCGGCTGCCCTCACTAATATCGAGCGCGTCTTTTTGAGACGCCGCGAAAGCATGGATAATAGTGGAGCGATGTGAATAAAGAACGCCTTTGGGGTTACCAGTCGTTCCCGACGTGTAACAAAGGGCAGCAGCCGTATTATCATCCAGACACGGCCATTGGTATTCCGGGCTTTCATTGGACGCCAAAGTCTCATAACAAAGCAGGTTTTCCAGTGAGGATTCAGGCATATGCGCCTCATCTGTCATAACGACGATGCCCTTCACGCCTGCAAGACTATCGGCAAGTTTCTCAACCAGCGGCACAAAAGTCAGATCCACAAACAGATACTGGTCTTCGGCATGCTGGATGATGTAGCTCAGCTGCTCCGGAAACAGGCGCGGGTTGATGGTATGTGTGATCGCCCCCATCCCCGATACAGCGTAATAGATTTCAAAATGTCGATAAGTATTCCAGGCAATGGTGGCAATTCGGTCACCCGATTTGATACCTAATCGTTCGAGCGCATTGGCCAGCTGCTTGGACCGGGCCAAGGCATCGGCGTATGTATAACGATGGATACCGCCCTCTACAGAACGGCTGACAATGTTTGCGTCCGGATGAGCTTGCGCTGCAAATTCCAGAATGTCCGAAATCAACAAACCCTGTGATTGCATATTCCCCAGCATGGTATTTTCTCTCCTTTTATTGTTTTCGTATCTTCGAGCAACCTTGAATCTGCACCGTTTTACATCCGGTCGAACTGTTCAGAAGTCAGCGGCGCAAGGAAGGATACCCTTACAATGCATTGGTATCTTCGGGCTAGCGCAAGCTAGCAGGAAAACATCGACGGGGGTAGAACTTTCAATCGACATTTTTCGGCTAAACCGCTGCCGCTTTGGACCTATTTCCCAACATCTCTACCAATTGGTCCCGGGCAGACAGCAGATGCTCCAGACCTTCTATCAGATTGATATTGGAATGCCAAAGTTCGCGATTGGTATTCAGCACGGTTGCGATCTCTTCCGCCTGAACCTCATTTCTGGCGACAGCCTTCAGAATTTGTTCGTGTAACTTATGATGCAGCAATTCATTGTGATGTTTCATCCCGTAAATACGTTGATGTGCCGTTTTTGTTTCTTCTATCAGGGTCAGAAAATCGAAATACCTCTGATACAGCGAGACCAGTAAATCCGGATGGACATGGGCCGTTTGCCCTTCAAACTCCTCATGCCCAAAATGCTGCTCGAAGCTTTTTCTGAACCCGACAAGATCTCCCCTGACATCCTTAAGGGACTTTGCAGCATAAACGAGTTGCCTTGCGGAACTGGTAATATGAAAGATGAGGCTTGTCATATCAATTCGGCTGGAAGAAAAATCGATACCGGATATGAATTGATGTATCTGTCCTTCCGCTACTTTCAGATTCTCATATCGTTCTTCGAAGGATTGCTTGTGACGAAAAGCATCGTCAATCATTGCCGACCTTTGATCAGAATGCGTGAGCGATCCCGGTTCCAGCTTAAGATTATGCATATTCAATGAAAGCACTTTGAGAAGCAGCAGATCCAACTCTTTCACCAAAGCGACCACCCCGGCCTCCGGAACCACTGAAGCGTTTTTGTTCAGGAAGCTACCTTCGTCATCATGATTAAAAAAACCGGACAGCCAGGCTGAAAAGGGCTTGAGAAAGGGGACAAAAATAAAAAGCCCCAACAAGTTAAAGGCACTGTGAAATAACACCAGCCCGTATAGCGGGTCTTGAATATCAAAGTAGGCCAGAACCTCTGGAAGCACCGGAATCAATACGATGAAACCGATGGCATCAACGCAAATATTATAGCTGACATGAGCAAGCGCCAGCTGTTTAGCCACGGGTGAACTTTTCAGGCTGCCAAGTGCGGTCGTACTGGTAGTTCCAATATCTGCGCCTACTACGATCGCCGCGGCACTCGTCAAATCGATGACGCCTCCATTCAGTGCTGTCAAGGCTATCAGAGTCATTGCAGAACTGGATTGAATCACTGCCGTAAAAAGCATTCCAAACAGCAGAAAAAGCGGTAGGTTTAATTGCGACAACCACGTCGGCTCGATAAGATCCCGGAGGTTGGTCACCGAATCTTTCATGAAATCGAGCCCAAACAGTAAAAAGCCCAGCCCCAGCAACAGTCCGGCTGCGAGTTGTATACTGGCCTTTTTAAAAAAGACGATCCCCAAAGCGCCCAGACCAATTAGTGGAATACCAAAGGCATCCAGATCCAGCTTGAAACCAATGGTCGCAACAATCCATCCGGTGAATGTCGTCCCCAGATTTGCCCCAAGAATCACGCCTACGGCATTAAAAAGAGGAATCAAGCCTGCACTCACAAAAGCCAACACGATCAGGCTAACCATCGAGCTGCTTTGCAGGACAGCCGTAATGACGGTTCCTGAAACTACACTGCTGGCAGGGTGTCGAGTCGCCCGACCAAGCCAGTGTTTAATACGCACATTGCCAAGTTCAGCCAGGGTCTTCTCCAGCATATGCATACCATACAAAAAAATTCCCAGACCAATTGTCAGGGAGAATAGTATTTCGATCATGTCACCCTATACCTGTCATGCCTCAAGCTGCCCCACTACTCTGGCACCAAGCG
This sequence comes from Oleiphilus sp., assembly GCA_006212045.1. Lineage (GTDB taxonomy): Bacteria > Pseudomonadota > Gammaproteobacteria > Pseudomonadales > Oleiphilaceae > PZPK01. The sequence goes on from PZPK01000001.1 coordinate 109,538, forward strand.
ATTACCTCCCAAACTTGCTTTAATCGCCATAAGATTTCAACAAAAAAGGGGCCACAGGCCCCTTCTTAACAACTCACTTATCTACCTTATGATTACTCACTAATCACGGACACGTTGTCTGCCTGCAGCCCTTTGTCACCTTCACTGACATCAAAGCGAACCTTCTGGCCCTGCCTGAGTGAGCGCCTGCCACTGCCGCGAATGGACCGAAAATGCACAAAAATATCATCACCATCGTCGGTCGTAATAAAGCCAAAACCCTTATTAACGTTAAACCATTTGACCAATCCCTGATCTTTTCCTTCTGGACCATTATCGTCTGATGATTGTGCGACTGGCGCTTTTTTACCCGCAGTTCTCTTGGCATTTGAACGCTGACCGCTCGCCGACTGACCCGCCCCGACAATGAGGGTAGCAAGCAGTCCAGCCAACGAAGCCAGAACCCAGGTCACAAGATAGTAGGATGTTGCATCTGGCTGCCCGAGTATCCCGTTAAAGGCACTCCCCTCAATAACGGCACTCAATGCAAAAGGAAGAATCAAAGGCAGCGGCAGTGCAACGACGGCACTGATGAATAGTGATTTTACGAACCTGGACGACATGTTGTTTCTCTCAATAAATATAAACAAAAAATAAAATAACCAGCCACAGGCGGTGACCGGCAATGACGTTGTTCAACCAAGATCGCTGGCCCGCCGGGCCTTCGACCTTCCTGCCTACCAGTAACAAACCGGGTCTACTGGAATACCAGCAAAAGGGCCTCTTGCTGACGGACATATGAGCGAAAATTGCAGGCCTCACAGGTCCACCAATACAGAGGGGAGAACATAACTGAATGCGCGCCCTTTACAGGCTTTCACCTGATGTACGCCTTGGGATGAATCGCGCGGGCAGGATAATAACAGATTATGAGGCGCAGTTTTACAGGTGCTCGCAAAACTACGCCTTGTATGGGCTAATAGTGCGGTGGCGGTTGATCCGTGTCCGCTTGTGTCGCCCCGACTTCCTGTACTTTCTTTTGTAACAGGCGTTTGGCTTCCCAAAGCTTCTGAATCTCGATCGTTTGCTCGGATACAATCCGGTTAAGTTCTTCAATCGTGTCTTCCTGAAAGGCCAGCTTTTCTTCAATGCTCTGCATTCTGGATGACATATCCTGCTGATCGCTCATAACGAAATCCTCATAAAAATTGTAGAAAACGGGATCGGGGGCCGGACAGCAGGTTAATCTGTAACCGACCTGCCACCAGCCAATTCCCTTATTGAGCCCAAAACTTGACCCCGTCCGGAAATCGAAAAAAAGATGTCACATTTTTTGGCCATTATACGGGCCTGAAGCATTCGTTTGCTTTAATATACGGCTCCTGACTTTAAACTGTATAGTCCCAAATAAAGCAATTCCAACCCTTTGGAATACAGATCAACTCAAACTGACCAATAAGGTGTTTGCCTGAGCATGACTAAAAAAGCACTTATCAGCGGCGTGACCGGACAGGATGGCTCCTATCTGGCTGAATTCCTACTCGATAAAGGATATGAAGTTCACGGGATTAAACGTCGCTCCTCTTCATTCAACACCGAACGGGTTGATCATATCTATCAGGATCGGCACGAAAAAAATCAGCGTTTTTATCTGCACTATGGTGATTTGACAGACACCTCCAACCTGGTGCGTCTGATGAGCGAAATTCAACCCGACGAAGTCTACAATCTCGGTGCCCAGAGTCACGTTGCAGTTTCCTTCGAATCCCCCGAATACACGGCCGATGTCGATGCCATTGGGACATTGCGATTGCTGGAGGCGATTCGCTTTCTGAAGCTGGAACACAAAACACGCTTTTATCAGGCTTCCACTTCCGAGCTCTATGGACTGGTGCAGGAAATTCCACAAACAGAGACGACGCCTTTCCATCCAAGATCACCCTATGCCGTGGCAAAAATGTATGCCTACTGGATCGCCGTCAACTATCGCGAAGCCTATGGCATGTATGCATGTAATGGCATTCTTTTTAATCATGAATCTCCCCGTCGCGGCGAGACCTTTGTCACCCGAAAAATCACCCGCGCGCTGGCGCGCATTTCCCAGGGCCTGCAGGATTGTTTGTACCTGGGTAATATGGATGCCCTGCGAGACTGGGGACATGCCAAAGACTATGTTGAAATGCAGTGGCTAATGCTTCAACAGGAGCAGGCAACAGATTATGTAATTGCAACCGGCGTGCAATACAGTGTCAGGGATTTTGTGAATAAATCCGCTGCAAGGCTGGGTCTGGAGATTGAATGGAAAGGCAGTGGCGAAGAAGAAGAAGGGTTCGTCAGCGCGCAAAGTGAAACAGCCTGCAAAGAAGGCCTGGATCTGGTCGGCCAACGCATCGTCGCAGTCGACCCGCGATATTACCGCCCTGCCGAGGTTGAGACGCTTCTGGGCGATCCGTCCAAGGCCAAGCGGGAACTGGGTTGGAGCCCCAAGATCACACTGGACGAACTGGTGAACGAAATGGTGGATACCGATCTGGAAATCGCCAAAAGAGATGCGCTGGTTGAAAGCCACGGCTATCAATCCTATTCGCATTACGAATAATGTCGGTCAAGGCAGAACCTAACATGGATCCAAATTTTAACAACGATCTGGATGCCCGGGTGTATGTCGCCGGCCACCGGGGCATGGTCGGCAGCGCGATTGTCAGACAGCTCAAGCAACGCGGTTTCACAAACATTCTGACCCGGTCAAGCACAGAACTGAATTTGACCCGGCAACAGGAGGTCGAAGCGTTTTTCGTGGAATCCCGCCCGGATTACGTATTTCTTGCCGCCGCCAAAGTTGGAGGCATCCACGCCAACAATGAGTATCCGGCCGATTTCATCTACGACAATCTGATGATTGAGGGCAACATTATTCGTGCCGCCCATGAAAACGGCATCAAACGCCTCCTGTTTCTGGGCAGCTCCTGTATTTATCCAAAGCTTGCCGAACAGCCCATGCAGGAAAAAGCGTTATTAACCGGGCCATTGGAACCAACCAATGAACCCTATGCCATCGCCAAGATTGCCGGCATCAAACTGTGCGAGTCATTCAACCGTCAGTTTGCTTGCGATTTCCGATCCGTCATGCCGACCAATCTATATGGCCCGGGTGACAACTTTCACCCGGAAAACAGCCATGTTATTCCGGCATTATTACGCCGTTTCCACGAAGCAAAAACAGAAGGGCTCCCGGAGGTTGCAATCTGGGGAAGCGGAAACCCGAAACGCGAATTCCTGTATGTTGATGACATGGCAGAAGCTTGTCTGCATGTGATGGCAATGCCGCAAGACGAATATGTCGCTCAGACGGAAACCATGCTGTCTCACGTCAATGTAGGCACGGGAACAGATGTCACGATACGCGAACTGGCCGAGACGGTCGCCAAGGTAACCGGCTATGAGGGCAACATTGTTTTCGATACCAGCATGCCAGATGGAGCACCACGCAAGCTGATGGATGTATCTCTGCTCGGGCGTCTGGGCTGGCAGGCCAGGACGGAACTGGAACCGGGCCTGACATCTGCCTACCAGTGGTTTCTTGATCATCAGCAGGACATCAGGCAAAAATAGTCCCAGTCACCCCATATCACCCAAAACAAAAAGCGGCAGTTTCAACTATGGATACAATTATTCCGGTCATCATGGCCGGCGGAAGCGGTACTCGACTTTGGCCCTTGTCCCGAAAAATGTACCCCAAGCAATTCTTGCCCCTGATGAGCGAACAGACAATGTTTCAGGAAACATTGGGCAGACTGTTTGACGAACATGCCGACACCCCGGCTGAGGCGCTCTCGTTTGGAGAGCCTATTATTGTCTGTAACGAGGAACACCGTTTCCTGGTCGCAGAGCAATTGCGCCGCACCAGTCTGACGGCGGCTTCCATACTGCTGGAACCCGTAGGCAGAAATACGGCTCCGGCAGTTGCACTGGCCGCGCTTGAAGCGAAGAATAACGCAAGCAAAAACGAAGAACCCCTATTGCTTGTATTGGCCGCAGACCACGTGATTCGCGATCGCCACGCCTTTCACAAGGCCATCAAAATTGCGGCCAACGCGGCGTCTGACAACAAGCTTGCCACTTTTGGTATCGTGCCACGCACCCCGGAAACCGGCTACGGCTACATCAAGTCGGATGCCATCACCGGGGGCCTGGGCAAGGTCAGCCAGTTCGTTGAGAAACCCGACCAAAAGACAGCCCAGAGTTATCTCGACTCCGGCAATTATTACTGGAATAGCGGCATGTTTTTATTTAAGGCAAGCACCTATCTGGCAGAACTGGAACAGCATCGTCCCGACATTCTGAATGCCGTTAAAGCCAGCTATCGGGAAAGAGCAACCGACCTCGACTTTGTGCGTGTTGACCGTGAGGCTTTTGAGCGCTGCCCTGACGACTCCATAGACTACGCCGTGATGGAACATACCCAGGATGCCGTGATGACACCTCTGGACGCGGGCTGGAGCGATGTCGGATCATGGTCTTCGCTCTGGGAAGAGTCGGCGCAGGATGATCAGGGCAATGTTATACGTGGCGATGTGCTTACACATCAGTGCAAAGGCAACCTGCTGGTCAGCCAGAACAAGTTGATTGCAGCGGTCGGTATCGACAATCTGGTTGTTGTTGATACTCCGGACGCCGTCATGGTAAGCAGCAAGGAGCGCGTGCAGGAGATCAAGACCATCGTCAGGAAACTCGAACAGGATGAACGGCCAGAAGCCGTGTTTCATCGCGAAGTCGCGCGCCCGTGGGGAAGTTACGACTCCATCGACATTGGCGAACGTTTCCAGGTCAAGCGGATTACAGTCAAGCCCGGAGCCAAGCTGTCTTTGCAAATGCATCATCACCGTGCAGAGCACTGGATTGTTGTTTCAGGTACAGCACTGGTCACGATTGGTGAAGAGGAAAAACTGCTATCCGAAAACGAGTCGACCTATATTCCCATCGGGGTCACGCACCGCTTGGAGAACCCCGGGGTAGTACCTCTGGAAATGATTGAAGTCCAGAGTGGTAGCTATCTTGGGGAGGACGACATTGTGCGTTTTGAGGACAATTACGGACGCAGCTAGCGGCTGGTTTAATCCAGACTTTCCACTTCGTTATTTGACCGGCCATAAAAAAACGAGAGCAAATGCTCTCGTTTTTCAGTTTCAGGCTGGAACACCGAGTTCGGCGCCGCCATTTGATTCAGCCAACGGTGCTCAAAGCAGTCCTTCCAGACTGGCAATCACCTTGTCACCAAACTCGCTGGTACTGAGAATTTCCACACCGGCCCCGGGCTTGGACAAATCGCCAGTAGAAAACCCTGCCTGGAACACACTCTGCATGGCAGTCCAGACCGCTTTGGCTTCTGCTTCCATACCGAAACTCATGTCCAGCATCAAGGCCACTGAACCAATCATTGAATATGGATTCGCGAGGTTTTTACCTGCAATATCCGGCGCTGACCCGTGCGAGGGCTCATAGTAGGCCTTGTCCGGTCCCATGCAGGCTGAAGGCATTAGCCCCAACGAACCCAGTATCCCGCCACCCTGGTCACTCAGTATGTCACCAAACATGTTTTCCATGACCATGACATCAAACTGACCGGGATTGAGACACAAGTGAGTCGCCGCGGCATCAACCAGCATATGTACTACCTGGACTTCAGGATAATCTTTGGCAACCTCTTCCAGCACCTCATTCCAAAGCACCGAAGAAATCAGCACATTGCTCTTGTGAATATTGTGCAAAACTTTTTTGCGCTTCATCGCCTCCTTAAAAGCAACTTCAAGAATCTGGCGAATCTGCTTGTCGTCATAATCCAGCGTTTCCTTGACATAACGCGTGCCATCTTCTTTTTCACCGCGCTCTTTACCCCCGAAATATAACCCGCCGATCAGCTCACGGATCAGCATGATATCAATGCCCTCTCCTACCACTTCCTGTTTTAGAGGAGAAAAATGGGCCATGCCTTTTGGCAACGAAATGGGGCGAAAGTTTGCGTAGGTATTCAGGCGCCGCCTCATCGGCAACAGCGCACCTCGTTCGGGCCGCTCTTCTACCGGAATTTTTTCAGATTCCTCATGACTCAGGCCGATCGGCCCTTTCAGGATCGCATCCGCCTCGTCACAGATTTTGATAGTCGCTTCGGGGAATGACTTACCAACCGAAAAATAGGCACTGGCTCCAAACTCCGCTTCTTTGCAGTCAAATACGACATCTCTTTTGGTTTCGATCAGTCGCAGCACTCTGAGTGCCTGCTCGGTAATTTCCGGTCCGATACCGTCGCCGGCGAGTACGGCGATTGTGTAGGTTTGCGTCATTTATATATTCCTGATTAGCAAATGCGCGCGTATTGTAATGAGCACTTCGAAGCGTGGCAAATATGCTTGTACGGATAGTGCACCCAGAAATGCAACGGCCTGGCGCAGAATTGGCCACTGCCCCCGCCGCGAACGCTGAATTAGGTTGACGGAGGCCTCACCTTTCGGTAACGTGCGCGGTCCCGGAACGCACTACAATATGCGTAGTTGAACGCTCGGGGCCAAACCCTGCTGTCTCGCAGCGTTTCCCCCAACGTCATCAAATGTCTTGGCTTTTTTGAGAATTACTGGCAATGGCTTACGAAAACATCCTTTATGAAGTAAAAGGACCGCTCGGGTTAATCACCCTTAATCGTCCGGAAAAACACAATGCGGTTTCGCTGGCGACTCTGGACGAGCTGCATGACGCACTGGGCCGGGCCGAAATGGATGACAATGTACGTGTGATCGGTTTAACGGGCGCAGGTAAAAAGTCCTTTGCTTCCGGTTCTGACCTGAATGAAGTCGAACACCGAGATATCCGTAAAGCCCTGGAGCCGATCGTTCAGGGATTTGCTGAACGCATGGAACGTGGAGATAAGCCAACGATCGCCGCTATCAATGGTTATTGCATGGGCGGCGGACTTGAATTGGCTTTGGGTTGCGACATTCGCATTGGCACGACCAACTCGCAATATGCCACACCTGAGGGCAAACTGGGCATTATCCCTGGCGGAGGTGCAACCCAGCGATTACCCCGTATTGTGGGTAAAGCCTGGGGCATGGAAATGCTGTTGATGGGAGAGACCATCGACGCAAACCGGGCCTATCAGATCGGATTGATTACGCGGCTGGTAGAACCGGAAGAACTGATGCCGACACTGGAAAAAATGTCAGAGCATATTGCCGGGTTTGCACCACTTGTGCCGCAATTCATGAAATCCATGGTGAATTACGGTCTGGAAGCAGGTCAGCACTCGGGCCTGGCACTGGAGAAGTTTGCACAGGCTGCTCTGTGCGAAACTGCGGATAAAAAGGAAGGACTGCGGGCCTTCCTTGAAAAACGCCCTCCCAACTGGTCCGGACGCTAGAACCCGCCGTCCCCCGGTCAAATCCCACACTCACGAAAAAACGGCGAACCAGGGGAAATTTACCATTCAGCCAAGTCTGCCCCGAACACTAATTGACCGTTAAAGCAACCGGATCCGACTTGGGCCCCTCGACACCGTCGGTGGTTACCGTGCTAATCGCATAGTAGTAGGTACCTTCCGGCAAAATATCCGAATAATTGACCTGCATGGGATCATCCAGCACGATGACCGTCGTCAAATTACTTTCACTGATGCCCGAGTATATTTTGTAGCCGCTAATTTCACTGAGTGTCAAGGCCGAACCGTCTTCTCGTTGCGTTGGTATTTCCCAGCTCAGGCTCACCTCTCGCTCAGTGGCCCCATCTGGTAACGGTTTGTCAAAGGGATCATTCGGTAACGTTCCCGCCAGGTACTCCTGCAGGTTGCTAACGCCATCCAGATCAAAGTCCATTGCAGCGTCGCTGCTATCCAGGACTGACAAGCCATAAGCCACTTCATATCCGTCCGGTATCCCGTCACTGTCGGTATCCGAGCTGTTGGGATTGGTCAGCAACAGATACTCATCATAGTTGGTCAGGGCATCGTCATCTGTATCAGCCAATGCGTCCGCTATATCATTGGGGTCCGTGCCCGCCAGCTGTTCATAGAAATCAGGCAAGCCATCGTTATCCTGATCCGGCATCGGGTAACTCGCGTCATATGCCAGCAGGTTCATGCCCGAACTGTACCCAGCATGATATCCTGTCGCATATACACTCCCAGGATCGACTGTTGGCGGTGCAGGTTCGCTTGCGGAAGGACCGGCATAGGCGACCATGTCGTCGCTGGAAAGACTCGTGAAAAGTGGCGCACCACCCAGTGCCTCCAAAGCCCATTCCACAGCCAGGTAGTCTGCATCCAGATTTTCCTTGTGCAGAATTTCAATGAAATAGTTGCTGCCCTGCTCCAAACTGACGGCTTGCGATGTCTGTGTCTTGAATCTGTCCCAAACCTTGTAACCGGTAGGTTTGTTGGAAAATGCCAGCAAGCGCTTGTTGAAAGGCGTGTCATCCCGGGAAAGCCAGAGTTCTGCACTTTCATCAGCGCTAATGCGGAAAATATAGTCACCGCTCACTGGAACCTGAAGCAGGCCGGTTATTCTTCGGCCATATTTGTCACCAGCCACATCAGGAAAGTCAATCTCGGTAAATGCCTGCGCACTGCTTGCCTGTTCAGGAAATCTTGTGTGGCGCGTCAATGAGCGGACAGCCCTTCCCCCAATATTGTTCCAGACTTCTATTACTGCGGGATCGCCGGTGCCAGATGCGGTAGGCGGCAAGCCGGAAGGATCCAGAACAGGTTCCTCTTTCTTCATGGATGCACAGGCCGATAGCGTGCCAATGATTAACATGATCATGCATCTTCTCAACATGGGAACTTACCTCGCGACGAACTTTCTGACCCTTAGTATTTGCCATAAACGCACAATTTGCGCACATTTTTTATACGTTTTTGTTCTAACTCTTCTTCGTCTCACTTAATAGCGTTCACACGCAGTCCATTGAAATCATTGGCTCCTTTCACTTAGCTTAAGAATATCCTGTCTCTAGCATCCTGACTTTATAAATCACCTTAACAATAGATACAGAATGAAACATTCGGGGGTAACAAATATTTACAGAAGGAAGAACCCGGGCCCTTATGTAGCCGGGCAATGTCACACAGCCGCATTTTTTTCACCCTTATATTAAAGCTGGTGATCTAGACAATTAATAAAATAAACTTCATCAATAGCATAGTTTGCGTATGCTGCGCAGCATGTTTTACTTTTACCTACTCGAGTTCGCCAACTTTCTCCTATGAGCAATTTACTATTGGTTCGCCACGGCCAGGCATCATTTGGCCATCAGAATTACGACCAACTCTCCGAATTGGGCCGTCGTCAGTCCCGATGGCTTGGTGAGTATCTACGCGATACAGAGTTGGCACCGGAGCTGATTCTTCGCGGCGATCTGGAGCGCCACAAGCAAACAGCCGAAATGCTTCAGGAAGGCCTAGGACAGTCTGTCGAAACCATTGAACTGCCCCTTTGGAACGAATTCGACTTTAAAGCAATCGCATATGCCTATCTGGCTGAACATCCCGACAAGGCACCGCAAAGCAATGATACGCGAACGTTTTTTGCCCTGCTTAAACAAGCTTTGCTGTCCTGGTCCGACGGAACGCTCAAGCATGAGACACCCGAATCCTGGCAAGCCTTTGACCATCGTATTTCGAAGGCGCTTGACGAGACCTGCCAACATACCGACCTGAGCAGAGTATTGGTGGTCAGTTCCGGAGGTGCTATTTCCATGGCCATCGGCAAAATTCTGCAGCTTTCGGCCAGCAGCGTTATCGACCTCAACCTGCAAACCCGAAATACGGGCCTCAGCGAAGTCTTCTTCAATACACGTCACCGTTACCTGACGTCATTCAATCATTTGCCGCACATGAACCGGGCGGATCGCCTAGCGTCTGTCACCTCGGCATGATACGAGCACTACCTTTCTGACTCACCCTCTTACGGGCAATTTCTCCGGAATTGCTGCCATGAAACTTTCATAAAAATAAGTATAATGCGCCGCAAACATCGGTAACCGATGCCATTAACTCGTCAACACGTTCAAGGTGCTCATCAATGTCCGTAAAAAACGCGTTCTACGCGCAGTCCGGAGGCGTAACCTCCGTCATCAATGCTTCAGCTTGCGGTGTAATTGAAACTGCAAGACAGCACAGCGACAAAATAGGGAAAGTCTTTGCCGGCCGAAACGGTATCATCGGCGCGTTGCGTGAGGAGCTGATCGACACCAGCCTGGAAAGCCCTGAGGATATCGCGGCCCTTAAGCACACGCCCAGCGGTGCATTTGGCTCCTGCCGTTACAAGCTTAAGAATCTGGAAGAAAATAAAAGAGAATACGAGCGCCTGATCGAGGTGTTTCGAGCGCACGATATCGGTTATTTCTTTTACAACGGCGGTGGTGACTCTCAGGATACCGCATACAAGGTGTCCCAGCTAAGCGAAAAGATGGGCTATCCGATCACCTGTATCGGAGTTCCCAAAACCGTTGACAACGATCTGCCTTTCACCGACTGCTGCCCGGGCTTTGGTTCTGTCGCCAAGTATGTTGCGATTTCCACCAGGGAAGCCGCGCTCGACATCGCTTCCATGTGTGAGTCATCTACCAAAGTATTTATACTCGAAGTCATGGGACGACATGCCGGCTGGATCGCAGCCTCAGGTGGTCTGGCTGGCCAAAGCAGCGATGAAGCCCCGCACATCATTCTGTTTCCTGAGGTCCCTTTTGATCGGGAAAAGTTTTTGGCGCGCGTGGAAGACTGCGTTAAACGCTTTGGCTACTGCGTCGTCGTGGCATCTGAAGGAACCCAGTATGAACACGGACGCTTCGTCGCCGATGCGGGCTCAAAAGATGCTTTTGGACACACGCAGCTAGGTGGTGTAGCGCCGACCCTCGCAAACATGGTGAAACAGGCACTTGGCTACAAGTACCACTGGGCGGTTTCGGATTATTTGCAACGTGCTGCACGCCATATCGCTTCTGCAACCGATGTTGATCAGGCATATGCAATGGGGAAAGCGGCTGTCGAGTTTGCGCTGAATGGCAAGAATGCGGTGATGCCGATTATCGTTCGGGAACAGTCTGTGCCCTATCGCTGGACAATCGGCGAGGCGCCGTTAAGCCAGGTAGCAAATCAGGAGAAAAAGATGCCCATCCATTATATTACGGATGATGGTTTTGGCATTACGGCCGAATGCCGCGAGTACCTTTCGCCACTGATTCAAGGCGAAGACTACCCGCCCTTCGACGATCTGGGTATGCCCAAATATGTTCAACTGGGCAACCACCTCGTAGACAAAAAACTAAAGGCAGATTTCGACCTGCAACTCTGATAAGCCAGACCTTTCCGGCCGTGTTCGTTACCAAGCACGGCCGGTATCAGACTAAGCGCCTTTGGCCGCCTGTTCTTTTGCTCTGGCAGCCGCCAGTGCTGGCCGCACTCCCAGACGACCAATATAGGCTTGCAGATTTTCCTGGGCGATATCCTGCTTGAAAGCCATTCCCCAAAACAAGGTATGCGCCAGCAATATATCTGCAGCAGTGAAATGCTCCCCAAGAATAAAACTTTGCTCTCCCAGACCACGACTTAACAGGTCCAGTGCCCTCTGGAATTCCCATTGCGCTGTCGGAATAATGGCTTCGCACCTTTGCGCTTTGGGCAACGCAAACTTGTTTTTGCCGATCGTCCAAAGTGGCTGTTCCAATTCAGCAATCGCGAAGTTACACCATTGGTCATATTGCGCACGACGGAAGGGACTGGCATCCGGTACCAATTCCCTTTCCGGCTTTAGCGCAGCCACAAAATTGATAATTGCCGCAGACTCTGTCAAATAGGCACCATCGGCTTTCAAGGCGGGCACCTTGCCTGCCGGGTTGATATCCAGGTAAGCCGGCGACTGAGACTCGCCCTTACTCAGATCAATTAACTGATAATCATAATCCAGTCCCATTTCCTCCAGCATCCAGGTAACGCGCAGGGTTCGCGTATTGGGAAAACCGTAGACGGTCAAATGCATAACTTGTTCCTGTCTTATTGTTATTTACAAATACATAGCTTCATTTCATTGATGCCTGCACCCGCTTCACCAGAGCTTTGTGATTCCATTCGCAGCCCCTCAAAAAGGTAGAGATTAAACTGTTATACACGTTTTGCACACCGTTTCTGCTGTCGACACACACCGGAACGCTAAGCCGGAAACCAGAAACGAGCTGCCAAGGCAATAAACCGCTATACTTTCCCTTCCGAAAAGCCTTTAGCCAATGAGACAGGAAAACCCAAAATGAGCTTTGAGCATATGAATGGAAAGCAACTCGCTGACCTGATCAAAGACCCAAGCAAGGCTCTCACACTGGTAGATATTCGCGACCGTCAGTCCTTCGACTCCGGACACATTGAGGGCGCGTTTCACGTCGATAACAGCAGCCTGCCAGACTTCTTGCGACAGGCGGATAAACTGAAACCACTCGTAGTCTATTGCTATCACGGCAACAGCAGTCAAGGCGCAGCAGACTATTTCAATGAGATGGGTTTTCATGAGGTTTACAGCCTCGATGGCGGCTATGAAGACTGGAAACAAGGCACCGAGACAATCTAAGGATTTTTTAAATGAGCAGTTATTTCAAGGTACAGCCCACCGGTATACCACTCACCGTTATGCCCAGACCCCAGTTTAGTCACTGGCTAGAGCAACAGAGCAGCTTCGTACAAAACTGGGCGAGTACCAACACCGTTGAAGAGGCTCCTCACCTCGCCATTCCGGATGCGTCCGGCGCGCTATCAGAAGTGCTGGCCTTTCTTCCGGAAGATGGCAGTTATTTTATCGCTGGCAATCTGCCGGAAAGCCTGCCCTTGAATCACTATGTACTCGCCGGTGATCTGACACAACAACAGCGCGTGCAGTTCGCCATCAGCTGGGGCTTGGCCAGCTATCGCTTTGACCGTTACTGCGAGCAAAAATCACCATTGCCAACCCTTGGCCTCGCAAGTGACAGCGAACTGGAACAGGCTGATGACTTTGTCTCCGCTATCGCGCTGACAAGAGATCTGATCAATACGCCGGCAAGTGACATGATGCCCGGCGACCTGGCCGAAACGATGGCGGCCCTTGCAAAAGAATTCAACGGGCAATTCAGCGAACTGATAGGCGACCAATTGCTCGAAGCCAATTATCCAACCATACACGCCGTGGGGCGCGCTTCGATCCATGAGCCGCGCCTGCTCGACCTGAAGTGGGGATCTCCCGATGCACCCAAAATCACCCTGATTGGCAAGGGTGTCTGCTTTGACAGCGGCGGCCTGAACCTCAAACCTGGTAATTTTATGCGCCTGATGAAAAAGGACATGGGTGGGGCCGCGCATGTGATCGGTCTGGCCAGACTGATTATGGCGCGCAAGCTCCCGATTCAGCTCAGGGTACTCGTTGCCGCCGCGGAGAATGCAGTATCCTCAAACGCATTCAGGCCCGGAGATGTGATTAAAACGCGCAAGGGCATTACCGTTGAAATAGACAACACAGATGCAGAAGGTCGACTCGTACTTTGTGACGCCCTTGCTGAGGCTGATGATGAACATCCTGAACTGATCATCGACTTTGCAACGCTCACCGGTGCTTGTCGTGTTGCTCTGGGTACCGAGGTGCCGGGTTACTTTTGCAACGATGAAGAAGTAGCGAGTGCACTGTATGTATCCTCGCTGAACAGCAATGACCCGATTTGGCGCCTGCCATTGCACAAGCCTTACGAAGAAATGCTGAAAAGTCAGATTGCTGACACGCTGAACAGCTCAGCCAGCGGTTTTGGCGGTGCCATCACAGCGGCGCTTTACCTGCAGAAATTCGTCTCCAAAGACACGCCGTGGGTGCACTTTGATGTGATGGCATGGAACGACAGGAAACAGGCTGGCCGCCCCATTGGCGGCGACGCGTTCGGCTTACGTGCAGTGTTTGACTACTTGCAACAACGCTTCACAACATCCTGATGCGACGCATGGCTTCCGGCTATATGCCTGTTAGCGATTCAAAAACGGAATGACTACCTGGATGAGGCGTCAGGCGACTCGCAACGACAGCCCTTGACTGCGTCTCAAAACTCGTTGACTCTAAAGAAAACGATGACAATGACCTACACGGAGCGATCGCATGTCGAAAGCCGGAAAAAAAATAAAACATGAAGCAGAGTTGCTGAACGAAGCGATAAGACTCGGGGTGATTTACGCAGAGAAACGCGGCGTGGCAAAGTTTGAAGCGAATGACTCCAAGGATACCAAGATCGAATACATCTATCGTCTGTTGGTGCATGACAAACAAATACAGCCCTTGGCCAAGGAAGATCTGGTGCTTTTGAAAATGAAACACAAGCTCGCTATGTGGCTTCATCGTCAGCTACCTGACAATCATCCTTTAAAGTAAATCTCAGGTGACGACAGGTCGAATTCCAATCACAAATGAAACAGTAGATATCTCAGTATGCTAATTGTTGCGCATACGAGATAGAGCAATTTGTTTATCCCCTCCCCTAAACGCCTGTTTGCCGCTATTGTCTCCACCCTGATCAACCGCATACGATGGTGACATGGCAACTAAATCGGTCGACAATAATACATTAGATAATCAGCCAGCATTGAAAAAAGACTTGGTTAGAATGACGATGCCAATGATATTTGGTGTCTTGTCGCTGATGAGTTTCCAGCTCGCAGACAGTTTTTTTATCGCGCGTCTGGGGGTTGATCCGCTTGCTGTCGTCGGTTTTACGATCCCGGTTTATCAACTGGTCATTGGCCTGCAGGTCGGCATCGGGATTGCCACAACCGCCCTGATATCGCAGCGTCTTGGCTCGGCGAATGAAAGCGACGCAAAACGCCTGGGTGCTTCGATTCTGCAGTTTGGAACCTTGGCTGTGATTGTTTTGTGCCTGCTGCTTTGGGTCTTTAGGGAAAATATCCTGTTTGCCATGGGCGGGCAGGCAAATCTGCTTCCATTACTCGATGCATTCTGGAAAGTTTTCCTGCTTAGTGCGCTCGTTGGGGCCGTGCTGTATTTCGGATACAGTATTTGCAGGGCCCATGGAGACACCATGCTACCCGGAATCTGTATGGTCCTGACGAGCCTGCTCAATATTGCTCTCGACCCCCTGTATATCTTTTATTTTGATTTTGGACTGGTCGGTGCAGCATACGCGACCCTGACCTCTTTTGGCTTGGGCCTGATATTTGTTTTTCCGAAGATTATCAGTCGACACTGGATTGAATTCAGCCGGGTATCCACTCAGTTTAAAAAGCACATTTCCGAAATAAGCGGCATTGCGGCGCCTGCAATGATCAGCCAGATCATGCCGGCACTCAGCGCCATGATGGCGACCTATGTCGTTGCCGATTATGGTACTGCAGCCGTCGCGGCCTGGGGCGTGGGTGTCCGCCTGGAGTTCTTCAGCATTGTCATCATTCTGGCGATGACGATGTCGCTGCCGCCCATGATTGGCCGCTTCTATGGTGCAGGTGATGTGAAAAGTATCCGTGCTACCGTGTCGCTCTCAATTCGATTTATCATTGCCTGGCAGCTGATACTGGCAGCATTCCTTGCGATGTTTTCCGAGGGCATCAGCTGGATTCTTACTGACGCTCCTGAAGTCGCATCGATCCTCGGGCTTTTCGTGATATCTGTTCCGTTCAGTTATGCCGCGCTTGGCGTTTGTATGCTTTGTATCTCCATGAGCAACGCAATGGGCGCACCCAAAACTGCCCTGCTCATGTCGTTCCTGAGACTTTTTGCCTGCTACCTGCCCTGCCTGATGCTCGGTTCAGCGGTGGCCGGAATTCATGGTCTGATGGCTGGTGCATTAGTCGGGAATATTCTGGCCGGTCTCTGGGCCTGGCATATTTTCAAAGGCATTATGAAAAAGGCTTCATTCACCTTTGGCGAATGAAGCCTCGTCATGGTCTTGCCACCCGGTCATCGGGCGGCATGGGAAGCATGTTGAATCAGGCGCTCTGGGCAAAATCCATCGCACGCGTAAAGAACTTCTCGGGCAGCACGATGTTAGTCGCAAAGCTTCTGAAGTCCTGACTATCGTCACCCGCATCCAGTACAACCTCAATGCAACCGCCGGCATCTTCAAGGAAGCCTTTCACTGCGTCCATGCCGACGCCCCGTCCCGAGATATCTGTAACGGCTTCAGCCGTTGAAAAGCCGGAGGAGAAAATCAGGTTGGCAATTTCTTCTGCAGGCGGTCTCGGCTGATCTTTCGCATAAATGCCTTTTTCAACCGCCATCTGGTAGATTCTGGTAATCGCAATACCCCGACCGTCATCTCTGACTGAGAGTGTTGCAAAGTCTTCTCCTACCGCGGTATCGAGCGAGATTGTACCCTGCTCTGATTTGCCTTTGGAGAGCCGCTCTTCAACGCCCTCAATGCCGTGATCCATTGCATTACGGAAAACGTGCATAAAAATATTATTCAAAATGCTGTGCGCTTCCTGCTCAATGAATATGCCGCCATCATCAATCTTGATGTCAGGTTTTGGCTTGTCCAGTTGCTCTGCAAGCGATGCGACAGAGCTTGTCACATCTGACAGAACTTCGCTCAGCGGTTTTGACCCGATCGTTACAATCATATTGTAAGCCTCGGCGACAATCGCCTTGACCTGACTATCAAGTTCCGAAGAAGTAATGGATTTGATCTTCTCCAACCAGCTGGATACACGTTGCGGATCGAGTGAAACAACCTGATCGCCCGCTTCGCTGCCCCGACCCAGTTTTTCGTTAAACATATGCGCGTAACGGTCAACGATACTTTCAGCTTCATCAAGCTCACTTAAAAGCTGGGAAGGATTCCACTGCATCTCTTCATCTTTTCGTAGCGCGTCATAGGTGCTTTCCACTTCATGCACGATATTGGTGACGTTATTCAAACCGTAAGTTCGGGCATTCCCCTTCACTGTATGCATGTTGCGGAAAAGTTCGGCAACCGCGTCGAGATTTTTGTCGGGAGTTTCTTCAATGATGGCCCGACATCCGGAGATAAACGTTTTGGAGGTCTGTAAAAATTCGCTGAACTTACGCGCATCGACCGCCAGAATCTCTCCAATAATCTCCAGCTCTTTCTTCTGCTCTTCGGCTTCCGCTTCTAAAGCCTTAAGTTCCGTAACGTCACGAACAGTCACCATCAGTTTTTCAACTTCACCGCTGTCCTCGCCAATGATCGGATCCCAATCCATCTCAAGAATTTTTTCCCTGCCATCGTCAAACTTGATCGTCATTTCATTCATCAGGCAATGAGAATTGAAGTCATACATCATTTCATCTTCACCAACGATCGCATCTACCGCAGTCATGTTCTGGTCGACTGCGTCTGAACCTGAGGTTGTATTGGAAAACAGCAGATCAGCAAAATTTCGATCCGCAATTCGGTCAGTTTCAAAAATCTGCTCAAGGTATGCCGCATATTCCTGGTGAATCAAACCACCGGGAGTAATCGTGAAAAGGCCCTGGTGCATATTGGCCATCATGCTGGCAATATCGTGGTTCTTCTTGCGAAGTTCTGCGGTACGCTCTTCAACCTTAGCTTCCAGGTTCCGGTTCTGCTCTTCAATGACTTCACGCATACGAATATTTTTGATCGTGGTTACCAACGATCGCGCCACTGATGACACAAACTCATAGTCACTGTCGGCAAACGCAACGGACTTGACGTCACCTGAGAGATTAATCACACCCACCAACATTTCCTTGTCGATCAAAGGCACACATATCAAGGCACGCGCATTGTCATTTTCCTGGGTAACAAAGGAAGCGTCTTTTGCGGTATTGGGGACGAAAATAACTTTCTTGCTTTCAGCCGCCTTACCAATTATGCCCTCACCCATTTTAAACTGGGCAGGTTTGGTATTCGGGTCAATCGATTTTGGAGGAAAATGTGCTTTAACCTCAAGCATATTGGCATCATTCATCAGATATACTGAGCCTTGGGCCACACCAATTTTCTCATGCATGCTTTGCAGCACTTCTTCCAGAGCGGCACTCTGGCTCTGCGCTGCGGCAAGCGTGCCCCCAATTTTATTCAGTTTGGCCAAATCGATCATCTTCTTGGCGATCGCCATACGCATGGAATTAAAATTCTGCGCAGCAAGCAATACCAGAACAACCAGCATGACAATCGAGCTCTTGAAGCCGAAATCCAGACTATTCAGCACTTCACCCCGCAGAAAGTTAAACTGGTCATTCGCAGCAGAAAGGATTTCGTCCAGACCCTCGATTGACTGGCTGACTGCAGCATCTGCCTCTTTCAGCTTATCCAGCGCCACCTGCGTCTGCTCCAGCTGTTTGATGCGATAGTCGGCGATTGAAGGCGTTTCGTTGAGCTTCTCATCCAGATCCGCATAGGCTGCATCAACCAGCCCCGTGAGATCCTGATCATCAAACTCCTTGAATATTCGAGACCCGGTCTCATAGATACGACGGGAATTATCCAGCGCAAAACGCAAATCGCCCACACCTTCGCGCAAACGAGAGATATCCTCTGCAACCTTGATTTCTTCTATCGTTTTAATAATTGCGAGGGATTCGAGCTCCGCCTGTTCCGTATAACCGGAAACCCTTTGCATGTCCTCAGAAAATTCTTCCGGCGCCATAAAATAGGTAATCTCCAGCAGAGACCCACCTATCCCGTCGACATAGCCCATCAGATCATCGGCTTCCTCCAGCATGCTTTCCCTGGCGTTGATCAGAGAAAGTTTGGCTTCGAACATTTCATCAACCGCGTAGCGATAGAGGTCATAGTTACTCTTTACACCTATGACCAGGGCATTCATCTCTGTATCGTTTTTTGCCAGGGATTCAAGCGAACGGTACTGCTCATTGAACTGACCGACACCAGACTCGAACTTTTGCCGATAGTCCTGAATGCTTTTCGTGTCCCGTGCGTTGTAGGCAAGCGAACTGAGTTTTGCCAGCTTCAACAGCTGGATCTGCGCGTTGTTGCTTTCTTTTACCAGTGGCACCGCCGAGTCATTTACCCTGGAGGTAGAGCCGCTGATGTCGTTGAGATTCCATAAGGAGGAAAGTCCGGATGTCACGAGCAACAATATGATGATCGCAAAACCAAGACCTACTTTCTGATTAAAACTTAGCGGTAGCATGGGCGTATATCGATCTTTTAAGGGGGAATTTAAACCATATCTCTAACGATAGACCAGATCCCCAAAGACTGTGTAATAAAATGTTCTTAATAATCTCATTTTCGGACTTTTTCATGCTGGATTTTAAGATCAGATCATTTCAAGCTAAGTAACGACCTGAGCCTGCCTTGTCCAGGCATAAAAAAACGGCAACTTGCCAATTTGCTGCTACGCTTTGTTAAACGAAATCAAATTCTCTCTAAACGCATGAATAATGAACTGATTTTAGGCACATTGATCGGGATTGCTGCAGGCGCCGCAATCACCTTCGTTCTGACCCGCAAGCGCATTGCCAATATCCGAACAGAAAGCCAGCAACAGATATTGCTTCTGGAAGCCTCGGCAAACGAAAAAATTGATCCCCAGGTTCACCAATCCAGCGTCGATTCGCTCACGCAGGAAAAGAACGCACTGGCTGAGCAACTCAAGGATCTTGAAAAACGATTCACCGAAATGCAGGACGCCCTTGATGATGAAAAACTGGCGCTTTCTCAGGACTATGAAGCGCGCATCAGCGAGCTTGAGTCCCGTCATCAGGAAGATGTGTCCTTTCTCCGGGAAAAGCTCGGCATCGTGCAGGAAGATTTAGCCGCACTGACCGACCTTCTGGTGACATTCGAGCGCTGGCATGAAAGTCTGACGCAGCTGATGGAGCATAACGCCGAAATGCACCATCAGAATCAGGAGTTCTTTAACATCGTCAAGCAGATCGTAATTCTTGCATTGAATGCTGCAATAGAAGCAGCACGGGCGGGCGAATACGGTAGAGGCTTCGCTGTAGTTGCCGATGAAGTCCGCAATCTCGCGATGCGCAGCCAGGAACTCAGTGAAAGCTATAAGGAAAACCTGAATAAGAATGATTTCCTGACCACCACGACGTTCCAGGATATACAAGCGGGTGGAAAAATGATTCTAACGGATGTCTCTTCAACTGCAGAAGTGGTGAAAGGCATTTTTCGTCAACTGGAACTTGATTAGCCGTAAGTCGAGCCAGAATGATCAAAGAAGATTTCAAACGCGAAATTCATCAGCTCTTTATCAAGGGTTTTCGTGAAGCCCTGGAACCAGGGTTCGATGCAGAAGATCTGCAGATCAAGGAGCAACAACGCTTTGAAACCGAGCATGGCGAGGAGTTCTTTCTGCTGACTGTGTCCTCGCAGCTGTTCCGTATCTTTATACTGTTGCACGTCAGCAGAAACCAGCATGCCGAAAACTTTGTCGCAAAGGCCCTCAATATCGGTACCAATGCCGTCACCGAAGAGAACTTTTACGACTATCTCGGCGAAGTCGGTAATGCGTTTTGCGGCTCAATCAAACGGAATCTGAATAAAACCGTACCACATTTGGGCATGTCAACGCCCAATCGACTCGATAAGGATTGTCTGCCCTACCTCTCGTCTTTCAAAATTGACGATGAAGTACATGCTATTGCTGAGTATCAGGGCCAAACACTATTTCATGCCAGCGCTTATTTAAGTGCTGATGATGAACTAAACTACGAAGTGAAGAGCCAGGCCATAGACGAGGCCGAACCGGATTCCGGTGAGCTTGAGTTCTTCTAGCCATCTGAAGGTGATCAAATGACTGAAGAAACAAAGATTGTCAGTAAAGTACTGGTGCATGAGTGCGATGAACAGGCACTGGAACTGCTCAAAAAAATGTGTACCCAGAACAATCTGGTCGGATTGAAAGTCAGTACCGGTGACAATACGATTGGTCTGAAAGATGCGTCCAACGAGATTGATGACGTTCTAAAATCGAATGTCGATCTAGGCGCTGTGTTTCTATCCGAGGAACCTGACCAGAACGATGTCAGCGGCATGGATCTGTGCGAAAGTATCAGACGCAGACGCCCGGAACTCCCCATATTCTTAAGAAGAAATAATACGGATACCACCGAAGATCTCTCGCCCGCGGTACAAGAGTCGATTGCAGGCTGTTACAAGACCGGTGATGAGGAAAAACTGAATCAGCTGATCAACGACTTCATCTGCAGCATGTACTACCCGATTGAATTGGCACAGGGAATTGAACAAATCTCCAAAGAGGCCTTTGAGAATCTGATTTCCGATACCCATATTCGTTGTGATCAACCCTATCTCGTCAAAGATCAGATCATCTATGGAGAGCTTTTCAGCCTGATCCCTCTCGAAAGCTCCTGGTGCCGTGGCTACATGATGTTGCAAACCACGGAAAGCGAAGTCATGGACCTGATCCGTTCGGTGCGCACTCATATTAAATCGGACCGACCGGATACCAGGGACTCCAATAATATTCTGAACGAAGTCACCAACATGATCTGGGGCGGCATCAAATCGCGCTATTTCAGCTCGGAGGACTCGCCAACCGACGCACACCGGACGCAAGTCCCGATCATCGTGAATCATTCACAGAAGCATATTTCTTTCGGCTCGACTGAGCCTCAGCTATGCTTCAAATATACCTTGCATGAACCCCAACGGCCCTATCCGGACGTTATCATTTACCAACGTCTGATTTTTAACCTGAGCTGGGATCCGGACAAGTTTGCAGAAAGTGACAAAGCGGTAGAAGACCTGGTCGACAGTGGCGAGCTGGAATTTTTCTAGCCCGGCACCTGCCCACCGCATTCTTAATTTTTGGAATAACGCCTGAACAGGCAAGAAAGAGGAAATACAACATGGCACAAATTCTCGTCGTTGATGATTCAGCAACCGTACGCAACGAAGTCAGCGCGTTTTTGAAGGATAATGGTCTGACCGTAGAAGTCGCCGTCGATGGCAAAGACGGCCTGGATAAGCTTCAGAAAGACGGGCAAATAAAACTGGTCATTTCGGATGTCAACATGCCGAATATGGACGGCTTGACCATGGCCGAAAAAATTCGTAGCGATCTGGGCAACTCTACCGTGAACATTATTATGCTCACTACCGAAAGTGACCCTCGCATGAAAGAGCGCGGCAAGGCAGCCGGCGTCAAGGGCTGGATCGTAAAACCTTTCAAAGGCGACAATGTCGTTGGCAGCATCAAAAAGCTGGTAGGTTAATCCATCTTCCCGGAAAGCGGCATAGCCGTTTCCGGGCTTCCTTTTTACAACAATGTACGTTTGACTATACCGGGTGGTACATTTCAAGCAGCCTTTCCCGGAGCGCCTTATCCGGAAGCGTTCTGATCTGTTCGAGATCAACCAAGCGATTGAACAACTGCTGATCCAGACACTCAATGATAGCTAGCGCTGTTTGCGAGTGGTGGATCAAAGCATAAGCAATTGCTTTCGAAGCTTTTTTCGTCTGCATACCTGCCAGAAGTTTTGCTGCTTCATACGCTGGCATGTAACTGCTGGTATCTGCAACGTAGTCCGGCTTCAAGCCATTGGCAACTGCAACCGCTTGCTTGTTACTCAGCTTAACCGTTATCCGCGCAGCAATGGGCGGCTCAATATAACGCGCCGTCAGGGTCTGCAGCAGCATATTCGGAATAAACTTCATGGTGTGAGTCATCGAACTGAACAAGCTGTCCAGCCCTGCTCTTTCACGCGCCAAAATCTTGTCGACCAATTGCCTTACAGCAAGTAAGGTTTGCTCATCCAGTTGACGAATTTCTTCCGCAACCTCCCCGGATTCAATCAGGCTTTCCAGATAGACCAGCGTATTCTGTTTTTCAGACATCTCGCCTACACCTGATGCGGGGCAAACACCCAGAAACCACCAAAAGCCACCACAATCAGTGTGGTACCCATTACCATCAGTGGCAGCAGTAGGCGTTCATGACGATAATAAAAGTTGTCCCCCTCCTTCAAAGCCAGTTCCACTTCTTCATCTCCTACGACCTGTCTGGTCAGAAGATGATTCAGAGAGACCGGAGGGCTCAGGTATCCCAGCTCAAAAGCCATCAGGCAGGTCATCCAAAAATGAATAGGATGAATACCCTGTGCGTAGGCAACAGGCGCGATGGTCCCTGTCACCAGGATCAATGCACCGAAGGGGTCCATAATCATCCCGATAAACACCAGAAACAGCACCAGAAACGCCATGGCCGCATAGACGGAAGAGAAAGCCTCCGGTATTTCCAGCACGCCGCCCCCACGCTCAATGATCCCACCGACCGTGAAAGAACAGGCCATCAACATCAGCAAGGCGCCAATCTGTATCGCCGAATTATCGACCGCATTGCCAAATGCCTTGGTCACGGTTGCACTGGACTTTAATTCAAGATTACGCTCTCTGAAATTTTTGCTGAATTTGCGCTCATAGAGCACGATGATTGCAATCAGTACCGGCAATACAATCGGTGCGGAAAATTCGTCCAGATAGGTGTCCAGCAAATAGGCATATACCACCAGAGTGCCGGCCAAAATCAGCACATAAGGCATCATCGGACCAAGCCGCTGTAGGGAAGGCTTTAGTGCTTCACTTGCCGGCGTTAGCTTCATCGGGTCCTTCTGGGTAATCAAGGCAAATATGGCAAACACCACCATGCTCACAAGAAACACCCGAAAACCCCAGAAAAACAGCTCATCGGTGACCACCTCTTTGTTCAGGATCGCAATACCAACCACCAACAAACAGGGCCGCAATACCACACCGGACCCTGTCATGGCCGTCACGGCCAGCGACAGCTGACGACGCGTACCGACACGCCGCATCTCCTGATACACCACGGCACCCATCGCGATAATGATAATGCCGGACGCACCCGTATAGGCGGTCGGAAAAGCCAGTAGAGCAATGGCGACAAAGGCCAGCATTTCCGGTGGCAAATGCCAGGGTTTAAAGATATCAAACAGTCTCGCACCCAAATGGGTTTCTTTCAGCAACATACCACCGAGGATGTACAGACCAATTGCCAGATGCAGATTCGTTAACTGGAAAATCTGTGTAAAGTAGATTGCGACACCCGGGAAATGTGTTTCGCGCACGAAAAAGTGGAAAACCGCTGCCAGTAACATAAATGTCTGGATCGGAATGGTCAGCAGGGAACGCAGGATATTGCCCTTGGCCGTCAATTTCGGCGAGGGGTGAAACCAGTGATAGGCATTGATCGCCGCCAGAATTGCAGAACCGGTCATCAGAATAATCATCAATTCTGGGTGCGTAACCTCGGTGCCGGAAGCATAGGACCCGCGGTAAAATGCATAGGTCGACAGTCCCAGACCGGCATAGGCTACAAACTGTGCGGTTTGTGAAACGTAATGATCAAGTCGCGAATGCTCTGAACGAAACGCAATATGATTATTGCGGGCAGTGGCCACAATTGCCGCCATCATCAGCAACAGAATCAGCGTCGATTTCTGGTGCTCTATCGCAAACAGGCTAATATCTGCAAAGGTGTGCTCAATTGAACGAAACAGCATGACCGCATCGGTCATATTGTCGTGGTAGATCGCAGCATCCGCATGTTTCTTCTGACACACCAGCACCTGACTGAGTAGCGATTCCCGTGCGGCATCCTCATCAAACTCGTCCGCCAGAAGATCAAACTCTTCATTTTCCGCAGCCTGCTCCTCCCGCAGCTCCTCAATTCGGGCATCAATATCAGGGGTTGGGTTGCACGTGGCCTGAGGTTCTTCGGCTCGCAGGACAAAATAGTCATCCCACAAGTACGCGCCCAGCTTCAATAGCTGGGCATGTATATTCTCGCTGGTACCGGAAATAATCGTACCCAGCAACAAGCTCAGAATGCAAATGGTAAGACCGCGTTGTGCAAAGCGTTTAGGTGCGGACAGGCGAGAATCCTTGTCCACTGCTACCGAGTCAGTGCCGTTCATGAATACCCCAAAAAAGAAATGTGGGCGGATTCTGCGTTAGCTTGACGCGCCGCCACTATTGTTATGTTGCTTCGGATCATTCTGCCAAATTAATTGACGACATACATCGTCAAATATGAATTTTATTAACCAATCGGCAAAACCATGCCCCAATAACGCGAAACACCCACCCCAATCAAATATCATTCCACCTCATTCAAAAGGATTTATCATTCAATCCTTGCAAGCTTACTTTTTTCTCAAAGCCATCCAACAGCCAACGATGATGAAATAGTGTCGCGCGAGTACGAAGTAATTTGCTAAGCTGAAGTTATCGACAACCAGAGGTGACCCCCGATGCCGAAAGAACAAGCCAAAGCACTCATCACCGAATGGCACGAAAAGTTTGCTGATGACAACACCAGCAGCCAACAGGAAGACTTGATGATGCGGGTCAATGCCCATATCCATGAGTTAGGCGAAGCAGAACCGGTCGACCCGACAATACTGGATGCAGTGGAACTCTATCTGACCGAGATTGAGGCTGAACACCCCCAGGGCGCGGCCGTTGTCAGGCAGCTGCTTGAAACACTAAAAAACATCGGCGTCTAGTTGACGCCATGCCGGAACACATCAGAACACAATCCCGTGACGGCATTTTCACGGTCACGATAGACCGTCCTGCCAGTAAAAATGCCGTCAATGGCCCCTGTGCACACGAGCTGTACCAGGCCTTTAAGTACTTCTCCGAAGAAAAAACCCTGAAGGTAGCTGTGCTTACCGGAGCCAATCAAACCTTCTGCTCCGGAGCCGATCTGAAAGGTGTGGCCAAGGACGCGGATAGCAACCCGCTGGTTGCAGAGAGTGATATCGGACCGATGGGACCTACACGTCTGGACACAGGGAAACCGGTCATCGCCGCGGTAGAAGGCTTTGCAGTCGCCGGGGGGCTAGAGCTGGCACTTTGGTGCGACCTGCGCGTCGTTGCTGAAGACGCCACGCTGGGCGTTTATTGCCGGCGTTTTGGCGTCCCGCTAATTGACGGAGGAACCGTACGGCTACCGAGGCTGATTGGACAGTCACGCGCGATGGACCTGATCCTCACCGGCCGACCGGTCAAAGCAGATGAAGCCATGGCCATCGGCCTGGCGAACCGGCTTGCCCCTTCTGGACAAGCACTTGCATACGCCGAAACACTTGCCGAAGAACTCATGAAAGCACCACAACAGTGTATGCGGAACGACCGGCAATCGGTGCTGGAACAATGGTCCTTGTCCACCGAAGAGGCCTTAATGAACGAATTCCGTCACGGACTGAACACCATGAACAGTGGCGAAGCCCTTGCGGGTGCGCAGGCTTTTAATCGCGGGACAGGTCGTCACGGTCAGCGATAACCGGCTACTTTCAGGATAAGGCCCGGACTACCCTGCACCAAATGCCGGTTTCGACACTGCATTTGCGTATTCTTCTTTCAGCTGATTAACCAATGCCTCGACAGACATTACCGCGTCGATGCCCGAAACGCCATGACCGGCACTCCAAATGTCCTTCCAGGCATTGCTATCACCCAAATCAAGATCCACCGCATTTTTGCCCTGAAACCGCTCGAGATCAATTCCGGCCCGGGCAATCGAAGGCAGCAGATAATTGCAGTGCACGCCAGTAAAGGCATCGGTATAAATCAGGTCTTTCAAATTTGATTCCACCAGCATCTGCTTATAAACCGGATCCACTTCAGCTTCTTCGGTCGCAATAAAGCGCGTTCCCATGTAGGCCATATCTGCCCCCAACACCTCTGCAGCACGAATCCCATAGCCATCATTAATCGCACCCGCCAATGCAAGAGGCCCCTCCCAGAACGTTCGAATCTCACGCACCAGGGCAATCGGATTGGTTGTACCACCATGTCCTCCGGCTCCGGCTGTTACTATAATCAGCCCATCAACGCCAGCGGCGATGGCCTTGCGCGCATGGGCGGCGTAAATCACGTCATGGAACACCAGCCCACCCCACTCATGGACTTCTTTCACTATTTCAGAAGGATCCCCCTGACTGGTAATGACCAGCGGAACCTCGTGCTTCTTTAACAGGGCGCGGTCGGCCTCGAGACGTGAGTTGGAAGGATGTACCACCTGATTCACCCCGAACGGTGCCACCGGTAATTCCGGATGCGCCTGAGCGTAAGCCTTCAGCTCTAGAGAGATTTCGCTTAACCAGTCATCCAGCAGAGACTGGGGACGCGTGTTCAGTGCCGGAAAGGTGCCGACAATGCCATTCTTACATGCATTAATCACCAAACGCGGGCTGGAAACCAGAAACATCGGAGCGCAGATGACAGGAAGGCTAAGCCGTCCCTTGAATAAATCCGGAAGTGCCATTGTGTGTGTTTATCCCAAAGCTTAAAAACGAGCCAGAGAATACCTGTGACATGGCTTCCTTTACAAGCCGAAGGGCTATCCCGGCAATGCCTTTTGCTGTTTTATCGCGCGTTCACCGGGACAGCCATTTGTACATAACCAGCGCATCGATAAAGCCACGTTCAGGATGATTGAAAGCCCCGGGAAGTCGTGCAACTGTCTCGAAGCCGTGCTTGTGCCAAAGAGCGACGGCAACGTCATTACTCGACACCACAAAGTTAAACTGCATCGCTTTATATCCCAGAATAATGGCAGTTTCCTGTGAATGCTTACACATCGCACTCGCCAGGCCCTTGCCTCTCGCCTGTGAAGACACCATGAAACCGCAATTGCAGACATGGCTGCCCGGCCCGGGCTGGTTGGTTTTGATATAGTAAGTAGCGAAGATTTCCCCACCCTGCTCCACCACAAATGTTTTGCGCGGCAAACTCATCCAAAGATTTTCAGCCTCATTTTTACTTGTGTCTCTCTGATAGGCATAGGTCTCCCCCGCCCTGACAACTTCCTGAAATATTGGCCAAATGGCATCCCAGTCTTCGTTGCCCGCTTCTCGAATCTGCATGCTGCACTCTTTTTAAAATACCCTTGGCGACTAACCGTTGCGCTTGACACCTTGTTTACCCGAACCAAACGCCATCCGGGTGTTGCACATTTACAGCCGCTTCACACCACGCAATGATTTTGCCAAGCTTTTAGATACATTATCGTCATCTTATCCTATCCCTTGTCAGATCACACAGCGCGGTTTCTGACCAAATAAGATATTTGTCTTGCCAAGGATAATTGCTGGAGATCGATGAAAGTGGTGAGGCAGAAAATGCTGCTTCGCTAGCGTGACAGCTCCTGTGCTTCGGTATCACTTTAGCAAGGACGTTTCAGGCGGAGCCTCCGTTAACCGGCAATGCCCCCAGAGGCTGGTTCACCCGGGCGGTGCACTGAAAAACACCCCAGGATACCAGCGCATACTTGACGCCAGCTGTGACCGGCAGAGATTCATGGGTAAATATGTGATTCGATGGAAAAAATACCAGATCTCCAGCCACAGGCTGGTAACGATAGCCGAGCCAGGGAAAGTTTAAGGTACCGCCGGAGAAACGATCATTCAGATAGATCAGCATGCTGAAGTCACGATCGATATGCCGATAAAACCTCCGGCATTGTCGGTCGAAATGCTCCGCGTCCGAATGCATGTCATATTTTCCGCCCACTCCGTATCTCAATAACTGGGGAGATTCGAACCATTGAGGTGGCGCGATACGCCCCAGATATCTTGCACAGGCGGCCCTCATCCATTGCCGGACATGCATCTGCCAATGGCCCAGTTTGACGTATTCCGTTACGCGTTCGGTATCCAGTTTTCTATCCAGCGTTCGGTCTTTGGCATTTGACGAATTAAGCACTGGCAGCCATGCACGTTTCTGTTTTTCTGCGTATTCCACTAGCTTGTGACATTCACCCCTGGATACAAAATTATTGACGACATGAATATTCCTTGGACGGCTTCGTTCGGGATTGTCTGGCCCACAGCACTGACCAAACAATTTGCCTGAACGGCAGTAACAATTTCTTTTTGAATCAAAATGAAAGGCATTGACGTAGGACCTTCCTTTTGTTGTAAGCGATTTGCGCGCGGCACTCGTGCGGTCGAGCGACGCCTCTCTGTTTGGTAACATTGTCTCATCCTTGTTCAGCAAAATGCTGTTCGGGAAGTGACAGGTTGACGCTTAAAAGGTACCGGCAAGCAGAAATCACATCGACACTCCCCACTCATTTCTGACGGGAGAGAGTGTCACATGCGAGATCAAATCTTTATGTAGGAATGACTGACATTTCAGGGAGAGCCAGCAACGAAAAACCAGGGTCGAAATAAACTAGAACCCTGACCCAGGTGCCCTGGCCGGGTAATACCGGATTATTCAGGCGCAGAACATCTCATAGAAAACCGGTAGTAGCCGCGCCACACGCTCATCCGCCAAACGATAGTAAACCGTTTGGGCTTCCTTGCGCGTCCGGACAAACCCTGCTTCACGCAGACGCCCAAGATGTTGCGACAACGCAGATTGAGACAGCGGGATAAGCGCGTTTAATTGGGCGACAGACATTTCCTGATCCATCAGCGTGCACAACACCATTAAACGCTTGGCATTGGCAATTTCTTTCAGAAAACGTTCTGCCGATTCGGCATTCTCCAACAAATCCGCCATCATCTTTTTATCCGCCATGCCTGCTCCCGCTTTTGCTGTAGACGTGTTTGCCTTGCTCATGTCGACGACGCGCCTGCTTTATCGCGCACACGGATGAGTTTTTCTGCCAGATACATTCCCGCAGCCATCATAATGACAAAGACAATAGCATCGAGCCGACCATAAGCAATGGCAGCCACAGCCGGCCCGGGACAGTAGCCGTACAAACCCCAACCAAGGCCAAAGATGATCGCACCACCGATTAACCTGACATCAAGCTGACTGGCTTTTGGAAGACTAAAGCCGGTTTCGAACCAGGGCCGATGATCTTTGGTCAAACGGTATGCAGGGATTGTAACTGCCAAACCGGCAGCCATTACAAAAGCCAAGGTCGCATCCCACTCCCCAAAGAAATCAAGAAAACCCAATACCTTAGCGGTATCCGTCATTCCTGACACAGCCAGGCCAACACCAAACAACAGGCCGCTGATCAATGCCACCCAATTTTTCATAAAGCGCTCCATAAACGACCCACGTGATACCGGGTTTCTGTATTCGATAGTTTCCAATCGTAAGCAGACAGACCATTCCCCCTAAAGGAAGAAATGACGTGTCAGACTCACCGTAACAATGCCGGTGGCCATAAAGGTCAGAGTCGCGAAGACGGAACGTCCGGAAAACCGCGCAATACCACAAATTCCGTGGCCACTCGTACAACCGGAGCCCAGCCGCGTTCCGAATCCAACCAATAGTCCCGCTACCATCAATGTTCCCCACCCTGCGTCACTGGGAGGCGGAGGATCATGCCACTCCAGTAACAACAGGACTAAAGGTCCGAGCACCAGACCCAGTATAAAAAGCGCTCGCCAACTCTGCTCTGTCGGATCCTTCGAAACCGGCTGCAGACTTTGCCAGAATATACCGCTGATACCCGCTACCCGACCGATTCCCCACAGCAAACACGCAGCAGCGCAGCCAATCAATAGCCCACCTATTATTGCTTCAATCATGCATCACCTCACCGAATACCCGGCCATCAATACCCATAGGAAACACCCTCTTTTCCGCCAGGATCATCTATTAATTTTGCGTCGATGTCGTATCCTCTTTTCCGCACTGGCGGTTAGCTGGCACAGCAACATCCATAAACTTCGGATCAGGCAAATCCAGATTCGCCATTCCTTCAATAAAATCATCCCGATCCCACTGCAGGCGCGGATTGTGCGCCCGCTCTTCACCTATGCTTGAGACCGTCATGCCACGATAATCGTGCGCCGGGTACACCTGCGTATCATTATCCAGGTGCATCAGAACGTCGTGCAAACTGTTGTAAAGGTCTTGGGAACTGCCATTCTGGAAATCCGTCCGTCCGGAACCACGGATCAACAAAGTATCGCCGGTAAACACGGCTTTGAGATCGGCACCCAACAGTAAAAAACAATAGGAATCGTCGGTATGGCCCGGTGTGTAGAAAGCCTTCAAAGCATAATCCCCAAAAGCGATCTGCATACCATCCTGCAGGCTGAAATCACTGCAGGCGACAGACCCCTTGCGTCCGATATAGGTTTGACACCCGGTCATGTCGCGCAACGCACCCAGCGCGGTAATATGGTCCGCATGCACATGGGTATCCAAAGCATGCAGCAGATGCAGATTCAGTTCTTCCAGTAATTGTTTGTACAGCGACAAATGCTCTTTGACGGGGTCAATCAGTATCGCTTCCCGACTGTTCTCATCGGCAAGCAAATAGGTATAGGTCGAGGTTTCCTTTTCAATCAACTGACGAAATAACATCCAATAGCCTCCTTTAAAATGTTCCGGAATAACGTTGCATAAGCATCACAAATGACAACAGCACCATCATCACAGCGAACAATTTCTGCAGGGTCGGCCCCGCAATTAAACGACTCAGGCCCATGCCAGCGAACATACCCACCACGCCGCCAAGCGCAAGCAATTGCAGCAGATCGACAGGAATTGTGACTCTGGATGCAAAGCTGACAAAGCCCGCCGCACTGATCACTGAAATCACCACCAGTGAGGTCCCAACCGCCTCACGGATACCCATGTGCAGCAGGCCTGTCAGCACCGGTACGATGATAAAACCACCACCCACGCCAAAAAGACCGGACAGCAGACCCGTCAGAAGCGCGGCCGCAACAATGCGCACAAAACATAACCAGCGGAAGTTGTGAATGCTCAAGGCATCCTCGCCACAAACCGCAACATCCGCAGGTTGCCCTGCTAACATTGACGTTTGCGCGCGCACCGCCCGGGACAACTCCGGTGACCTTGTCGCCTGCTGCCACATACGAACAGCGACCACCAGCACCAGGATTGCAAAAGAACTCAACAAAACCACGTCAGTCAGCTGCTCGGAGATCAACCCGCCCAAAGGTGCAGCAGCGGCTCCGGCCAATGCAAAAACGCCGGCAGGCAACCACTGAATCTGTCGACTGCGTAAACGCAGAAGAACCCCCAGAGAGGCCGCTACACACACCGCACCAAGCGACAGGCCTGCAGCCATTTGCACGGATAAGCCTAGCGTCATGACCAGCAGTGGTACAGCAAATACCGAGCCCCCTGCCCCGGTCAACCCGAGCACCAGTCCAATCAAAAAACCAATAAACAAACTCAAACTATGTATCTCATCTTTGGTATTGTCGAGATATTACATTAGTTATTACTTATTTACTATACTCTTATTTAGTGTATTCTAATTTTAGGAAGTCCCTTTTGACTCCTAATGAAGATATGAATGAACTTAGCGCCAGGGAAGAGCGAAGGAGAATTGAATGAGATTGCCGGGACCAAAGCCAAACAGGATTCAGAAAACCAAGGCAGTGCACTCGGGATATACCCATCCTTTATACGGATGGGAAGCCTATTGGATAATACGAAAAGCGGCAGTCTGACGATATATCAATGCGCCTGAGAAAAATCAGTGTTTGCTTTAGTTGTTTTCACGAAGGCCCTTGAGCACGGGCCTTCGTGATTAAATGGGTCGGTAAGCGTCCGACATCCAGCAGAAGAAAAGCTAAACCTCCGCCAGATCACCTTTAGATTCAAGCCAGGATTTGCGATCCCCGGCCCTTTTTTTGCCCAGCAACATATCCATATTCTCTACCGTGCCCTCGGGGTCATCGATGGTGAGCTGCACGAGACGACGCGTGTCACGGGCCATGGTGGTTTCGCGCAATTGCATGGGGTTCATTTCACCCAGCCCCTTAAAGCGCTGCACGTTGATTTTGCCCTTTTTCTTTTCCGCCTCAATGCGATCAAGCACCCCTTTGCGTTCGGCTTCATCCAGAGCATAGTAAACCTCCTTGCCCACATCTATACGATACAAAGGTGGCATCGCTACATAGATATGACCGGCTTCCACCAAGGGGCGGAAGTGCTGCATAAACAAGGCACACAGTAAGGTGGCAATATGCAAACCATCCGAGTCAGCATCGGCCAGTATACAGATTTTGCCGTAGCGCAGGCCGTCCAGATTTGAGGAGCCTGGGTCGACACCCAATGCAACCGCAATATCGTGCACCTCCTGAGAGGCGAGTATTTCATTGGAATCCACTTCCCAGGTATTCAGTATCTTGCCGCGCAGGGGCATGATGGCCTGGTATTCTCGGTCACGCGCCTGCTTGGCAGAGCCTCCTGCAGAATCACCCTCCACCAGAAACAATTCGGAGTTCATGGTATCCGCACCGGAACAGTCAGCCAGTTTCCCTGGCAAAGCGGGGCCGCTGGTAACTTTTTTACGCGCCACCTTTTTGCTGGCCTTCATTCGGCGCTGAGCATTGGAGATGCAAAGCTCAGCCAGCTTTTCGGCTTCATCCGTGTGCTGGTTCAGCCACAGACTAAAGGCGTCCTTCACTACACCTGAAATGAACGCTGCCGCTTCCCGCGATGAAAGTCGTTCTTTGGTCTGTCCGGAAAATTGAGGATCGGCGAGTTTGGCCGATAGAACGAAACAGCTTTTGTCCCAAATATCTTCCGGGCTCAGTTTGACGCCGCGCGGAAGGAGATTACGGAACTCGCAGAATTCCCTCATGGCTTCCAGGCAACCTGTTCTGAAACCGTTGACATGGGTGCCCCCCTGCGCGGTTGGAATCAGGTTGACATAGCTTTCCTGCGTTAATTCGCCACCGTCGGTAAGCCATTGAATCGCCCAATCGACGGCCTCGGTATTCCCGGCCATCGAACCGGTGAAAGGTGTTGCCGGGCAGGTATCGAGACCATTGGTCGCCGATTGCAGATAGTCCTTCAGACCATCTTCGTAATGCCATTCGTCTTTTTCCTGTGTCTGCTCATTGAGAAAGGTCATGCGCAAACCGGGACACAACACCGCCTTCGCCCGCAGTACGTGGCGCAAGCGACTGACAGAGAATTTTACAGAATCGAAATAGCCGGCTTCGGGCCAGAACTGCACCTTGGTCCCGGTATTCCTTTTACCAACCGTATCCAGAACCTCCAGGTCATGTGTTTTGTCACCATGCGCAAACGCGATCCGATGCAGCTTGCCGTCGCGACGTATATGCACCTCCAGCCTCGATGAAAGCGCATTCACGACAGACACCCCAACCCCGTGCAATCCACCGGAGAAGTTATAATTGTCGTTAGAGAATTTTCCCCCAGCATGCAAGCGGCTGAGTATCAGTTCAACTCCAGGCAATCCCTCTTCAGAGTGGATATCGACCGGCATCCCGCGACCGTTATCCGTGACCGAAAGGGAACCATCTGCGTGCAACACCACCTCAATCTTGTCAGCGAAACCTGCCAGTGCTTCATCGACACTGTTATCGATGACCTCTTGCGCCAAGTGATTGGGGCGCGTGGTGTCGGTATACATTCCCGGACGTTTTTTGACGGGATCCAGTCCACTCAGGACTTCAATCGAATCAGCGTTGTATTGCTTATTGTCTGACATGCTACTCCGTGGAATCAGGTTATTGCAGGGCTTGGAAAGTTGAACAGAAGTTTATTAGTCGCTAGTTAAAGCAGGCGCAAGCTTAGCGAATATTAAAAGGTGAGCCAACCGTTTTCACGCAATACGGAAACCCGCTGTATGTTTTTTACTCCAGTCCATACCTGCCTATAGCTTGCGAATAATGAACAAGCGCTACGATCGGGTGTTAGCGCACGCTTTCATCTGGGGATGGTGGCCACCGGTGCCCTTTTCAGCATGGGGCTTAGCGAATTGGAAACACTGCTCGATGAGTTAAGAAAGGACTGAAAACCGGCTTCGAAATTCAGATCTGTCATGTCTTTGCCTTTGACGCGAATCAGCTGGGCTTCCGAGAGCAAGGGATAGGCGCCCCGCGCTTCACCCAATTCGAAAAACAGCCCATCACCGTCGTTGTCAGTGCTGGCAACGAGCAAATACAGACCATTCGGTACATCTCTGAATTCGAAGTCAACCGTTTTGGTGAACGGGTTATAGTTACCCACAACCGCATCATAAACTTCGATCGACGATGCACCATCGCTTTCAGCCTGTTCAATGTCTTCCCATTTCACCAGAAGGATATTCAAATCGCCGACAGAATTCTCGGTCGTGAGCGCTTTGGACAAAAACACCGGAATAGCAACGGACTGTGAAGGGCCACCTTCGATGCGATATTCGATTTCGATCTCGGCAGAATCAATACTCTGTGCCTGCGGCAGACTGGCTTCAACAGTGTAGATACCCAGGCCATTAATATAGTCTGAAGGATCACCTGGAGAAATCGACAACCAGACTTTGGAAGGCGTAATCGCCAACACTTCGACAGCCCCACCGCTGCCAGGATTACTCAAGGTGAATGTACCGTCAGTCGTGCCATCGATAAAGCCTAACTCGCCCGGCGACACAATAAGGGTGTCCGGAATTTCGCCACCAGCCGCCGTGACAGCCATGGAAGCATTAATCAGACCTGCCCCGAAATACTGCCGCTCCCTTGATTCAGATACATTTTCCAGGTCGATGCTCTCCGTAATCTGCCCGGTTTCGAGCAGTGTGTGGAATTCGGCGTTCGAAAGGTCCGGATCGATTTCTCTCATGAGCGCGACCACCCCCGCAACATGCGGCGCTGCCATGGAAGTACCTGCCAATTCGGAGTATTCGTTGGCATAAACCGTACTCAGAATCGCATCCTGAAAACCATCGTAGTATGCGCTTGTATAATGTGTACCGCCGGGTGCGGCGACATCCACATAACTGCCAAAATTGGAAAAACCGGAACGACCCTTGCGTTCATTAACCGAACTGACACCGATCACATCCGGGTGCGCGGCCGGATAAAAATCCTGTGAACTGGCATCATTGCCGGCAGCAGCAACAACAATGGAACCTGCTGAAACTGCCTGCGCAATCGCGTTTCGCAAGGTACTGGAATTATCATAAGAGCCGAGAGAAAGGTTGATCACATCAACCGGCGCTGGCAATTGCCGCCCGCCAGCACTTTGCAAACCCGCGGCATAAAGCACGGCATCAGCAATATCGGCAATAGAACCCACACCATCAAACCCTAGCGCCCTCAGTGGCAGAATCTCGGCATCAAAAGCCACACCCCGAATGCCTACGGTATTAGCGCTTGCTGCGATAATACCGGCCACATGAGAACCATGGTAAGTGCTCCCCGGATCAAACGGGTTACCATCTCGACCGGGCACGCCATCGCCATCAACACTTCGTACCGAAACAAAATCGTAGCCATCGGCGCTGATATTATTGATCAGGTCAACATGATTGGAGTGAATACCGGTATCAATCACCGCAACCTGTGCGCCCTCTCCTGTTGCGATTTCCCAGGCCGCCGGCAGTTGCAGCATGGGTAGATTCCATTGCTGCGCATATTCGGCATCCTCAATCGCTGTCGCCCTCATCAGATAATTGGGTTCAACAAACGCAATCGCGGGGTCCTGGCGCAGGGTTTCTATCATTTGCAGGGTTTGCCACTTTTGCTGCTGAAGTTCTGTCAGGCCACTGGCAGATTCGAAAGTCATGCTACGCGCCAACGCGGCAGAATCCAGCTCATACACACCAGCAACGGTCCCGACATCACGAATATGGCGCATCTCGCCTTGCGCCTGCCACGCCCTGCTCATTGATGTCGCCCGGCCTGCAAGTTCAGCGCTATCCTTATATTTAAGCAGGATTTCACCCGGCACAAACTCGGACTGCAAGGCCAGACGTGCCGCACTTGAATTCAGCAATTCCGCCTGCGTCAAAGACTGTGAGATGCTTAGGGTGTACAACACTGGAACAGAGGGGGATACAACATCCTCGGCACGGATTTCAATCAGATAGTCTCGCGTTGCCGGCACATCCAGTAGCTGGGTGCCCTCGCCAGAAGCAGACATGCTGGCAAGCACATTGCCCGTATCCTCCGGGTCGAGAAGATTCAAAGTGAGATCGATGACAGAATTATCCAGATAATCCTGTGTATCCGCATAAAACACGCTCAACGCCACGGTTTGGTCTTGAACCAACTGGACCTGAAAAAAATCGACCGGATCCTTGAAGAAATCCTGAGCGGGTGAAAGTGCATTTTCTTGTCGATTGGAATAGTTGCCTTCGGTACCGCTCAAATAGCCGCCAAGCTTGGCAGGGTTGCTGATAAGCTGCGCCTCTTCTGCGCTGTTATTCTGCAATAAAAGACTTTCGTTGAAGCGCTCCTCGATATCCCGGTCGGTCAAAGAGTAACTTTCTACCACGACGGCACCTGAAAGGCCGGCTGACTTTGAGCCTGACGAGCTTGCAACGCTCGAAGACTCACCACAGGCCATCAATAGCAAACAGGAAAGCGCAATCGTCACAGACGGCATGCGGATATCGCGGCCAAACAAACGACCCGCAATCAGGGAAAAATTTTTCAAAACGTACAACCATCCTTTCTATCGCAGCCGAAACCGCTGTCAGGACAAGCAGTTAACCAGGCACACACATCAGGGGCACAGGAGGACTACTACTCACATACTAAACCGTAGCCCAAGTATAACGTCAGGATTGCGTTTTCGAAGCCATTGAAAAGATTTTTTATGCAACATTATTTTGCGTACCACCTCAAGGGTGTCAGAACCCGCATCTACTCGCGTATAGCCCAGATTTGAACCAACTTCACATTGGCCCGGATTACGGCATGCTAGACTTGCGCACGCAACAGGAAGTTGCCTCGCAGTGGTCCTGATGGCGCGTCTCATAGACATGACCGGGCCACGTTGAATGTATCTTACGAAAAGGATTTCTTTATGATCACACTGACACTCCTCGTTTCTCCGCCTGCCATCAGGCTTAAACCTCGCTGGACAGCATTATTATTGTGCTGCTCGCTGTTCTCCTGCCTGCACACACATGCAGCCATCATCTATCACGATGATTTTGATCGCGACAACAGTTCGCTTGTGGGTCAGGGCTGGCTCGAAACGGAAAAAGACCAGACGGATGTTGCCATCTATCAAAACGCCCTGCGACTCAGGGATTATCGCGATCAGGCACCTGATGCGGCCGCTGTCAGAACGATAGATCTGACTGACTTTAGCAATGTCGCGCTCAGTTTCGACTGGCGCGCGACCAGCAACACGGAACCGTCAGATACACTTTTCCTTGGCTGGAAATCACCCGACCTGAGCTTCAATACCTTGTGGAGCGCCAGTCTTGGCGGTTCAGACTATCTTACGCAAACCATCGCACTGAACAGTGCCGACAGTGCAAACGGAAGTGCATTGGCGTTTTGGATAGATGTCAGCAGTGCCAGCGAAACTGCCTACATAGATAATGTACTGATTACTGGAGACCCCCTTTCTGTGGAGCCGGCGACGGAACCTGTGCCCGAATCCCAAAACAAGGTGCGTGCTGTCCCGGAACCCGCCTCGAGCATGTTGCTGATCAGCGCTTTGGCCGCTCTCCTGGCCGGGCGTAAACAACAGCGGCAAAAAATCAGTTAGTGAAGTTTGGCGCAGGCCTCTGTCTGAGGCTTGCGCACTGTTGAGAATGCGGCTTGGTCACCGGCGCGCTCAGGATTCGGGCAGCAGCAAACTGATCAGGCTAACCAGAGTCAGGATAAAGACCAGCGCAAAACCGATCCCGATAATGACAAAATGCCTGAATTTGCCCTGACTGAAATCACGTCGCGCATTTTTCTTGCTTTGGACACCCAGCATCGCCCACAACACGCTTTGCGTCGTTTGCAGGAGGGTCATCTGTTCCGCCGCTCTGTCCTGTGCTGCCCGTTCGCTATCAGATTCGGTCGATTGGGAATCCTGCTGCGACTGCTGCGAATGAGGCTTTGCTGCTTGTGTCGATGTCATCATATCCTCCTGATCAAATCTTACCGGATCCAGTCTAGCTTGATTTGACCGCCAATGTCAGCGCCTGTTCCGCAAGGGCCTTCAAACTCATATCGCCTTTTGGGTCAAACCAGGTAGTCGTCCAGCTTAACGCACCGGTCAGGAATCTGCGCAACACGAAGACATCAGCTTCGACCTGACCGGCTGATTTTGCTTCACTCAGCGCGTTCAACCAAAGCTGCTCGTAACGATCACGCAGTTTCAGAATTTCTGCCTGATTATCCGGTTTCAGGCTGCGCCACTCATACACCAGAACAGACATGGCGTTGCCAGTCATGCCATTAATGGCCTCCAACTCACAGAAGATCAGCGCCAGCACCTTGTCGCGCGGCGTTACCGCCTCCTCAAGTAGTTGCTGCATACGATTGGTGTTATAGATAATCACCTCCCGCATGACAGCCATCAAAATTTCTTCTTTCGACTTGAAGTGGTGAAAAATACTTCCGGATTGAATGCCTACCGCAGAAGCAAGATCCCTCACCGTTGTCCGTTCATAACCCTTTTCCCTGAACAGTTTTGCGGCTTTGGCCAGCAGCCGCCCTTTGGGCGTGCGAGGATCGGTCACAAGCCCCTGATCAACCAGCGAATCGACCAGTCTGAGCGTTTCCGGCGCTACTTGAATGTCAGTCAGCACATCTGTATTCCTGCAAACATTGAATGCACAAAGAATAACCCTAAAATTCCCTCTTTACAAACCAAGCGCTTGCTTGGTATTGTTATTTCCAGCAACATCCGCCACCGACAGTATTTGTCTGGCAACCCTTTCTCAAAACACCATAGTGAGACCGAAATGAGCAACGCGACTTCCATTCGCATCGGATGTGCCTCCGCATTTTGGGGCGATACAGAAACCGCAGCAGAACAGCTGGTTGAGCAGGGTAATATCGACTACCTGGTCTTTGATTATCTGGCAGAAATCACCATGTCGATCATGGCTGGCCAGAAGATGAAAGACCCGAATGCCGGTTATGCCACCGATTTCGTCAAAACGGTGATGGCCCCTCTTCTTGGCCGCATTAAGGACAAGGGCATCAAAGTCATCAGCAATGCCGGTGGCGTGAATCCGGACGCTTGTGTCATCGCCTTACAGGCGCTGGCAGATGAACAGGGAATTGCGCTCAAGATCGCCATGGTATCGGGAGACAACGTACTACCCCAGAAATCAGCCTTCGCCAAACAAGGCATTAAGGAAATGTACAGCGGGGTTGAAATGCCGCCAATGCTGGTCAGCATGAATGCCTATCTGGGCGCACCGGGCATTGCTGCCGCGCTGGATGCCGGGGCGGATATCGTCGTGACTGGCCGGGTGGTGGATAGCGCTGTTGTGCTCGGCGCACTGGTACATGAATTCGACTGGGCCTGGGACGATTATGACAAACTGGCCCAAGGCAGCCTGGCTGGCCATATTATCGAATGTGGCGCACATTGCACCGGCGGAAACTTTACCGATTGGGAACTTATCAAGGGCGGTTTCGATAATATGGGCTTTCCCATCGCCGAAGTCTCATCAGATGGCACATTCATCGTCACCAAACCGGAGGATACTGGCGGTCTGGTGACAGAAGCCACGGTTGCCGAACAACTGGTTTATGAAATTGGCGATCCCTCTGCCTATCTCCTGCCCGATGTCACCTGTGACTTCACAGGCGTGACCCTGAATCAGGAAGTGGAAAATATGGTCACGGTCATCGGCGCCAAAGGCCGGGCACCGAGTGATCAGTACAAAGTGTCAGGCACCTGGCCTGACGGTTTCAAGTGCACAGTTACCTTTTTACTGGCCGGCATCGATGCACGCGCCAAGGCACAGGCGGTGGCTGACGCGATTATTGCCAAGACCAGCCGCATGTTTGAAGCCAAAGGCCTGAAAGGCTACTCCGAGGTCAATATCGAACTGCTGGGCACCGAAACAACCTATGGTGAGCAGGCCAGGCGTAATGACTGTCGCGAGATCGTCGTCAAGATCTCGGTCGCCAGCCCGGACAAAAAATCTTTGGTGCTGTTTTCACGCGAGATAGCGCAAGCCGCTACAGGTATGGCTCCGGGAATCACCGGCATTGTTGGCGGGCGACCTACCGTCTGGCCAAAAATCCGTTTGTTTTCCTGCCTGATTCCGAAGTCCTCGGTCGAGGTTTCCTATCGGCTGGACGATCAGTCTCACAAGGTAGAAGTCGACACCCGAAGCAAGGGTGATATTGGCAGCCTGCAAACAGAAGCAAAGGAAACACCGGTCGCTGACGCTGAGGTCAATGTACCGTTGATAAAACTGGCTTGGGGACGCAGCGGCGACAAAGGCAATCACGCCAATATCGGGGTTATCGCGCGCAAGCCGGAGTATCTTCCCTACCTGCGTGAAGCACTGACTGAAAACGCTGTTGCACAGTATATGCAGCACACGCTGGACCCCGAATCCGGCAAGGTACATCGCTGGGAATTCCCGGGCATTCACGCCTTCAACTTCCTGCTTGAAAACAGCCTTGGTGGCGGCGGCGTCGCAAGTCTGCGCATTGACCCGCAAGGTAAAGCATTTGCACAACAGCTGCTGGCAATGGAGATTCCTGTTTCCCGATCGATTGCCAACAAACTCGATTCATAAAGGTTATTCAGCATGACACACCCCTATCAATCCATTTACCGCTCTGATCTGTTTCAGGACAAGGTCGTGATTGTGACCGGCGGCGGCAGCGGCATTGGTCGCTGTACCGCCCATGAGCTCGCCAGTCTTGGCGCTCAGGTCATCATTGTCGGTCGTAAACAGGAAAAACTCGATACGGTGGTCGCAGAGATCATCAAAGATGGCGGCCGGGCCGAAGCATTTTCCTGTGATATTCGCGATGAGGAGATTGTTCGGCAAACCGTAAAGGACATTGTCAGCCGACATCCTGTGATTGCGGGTCTGGTTAACAATGCGGGCGGCCAGTTTCCTGCGCCCCTGACCGGCATCAATCAAAAGGGTTGGGAAACCGTTGTGCGCACCAATCTGACCGGTGGCTTTTTGATGGCCAAAGAAGTCTACATGCAGAGCATGAACAAGCATGGCGGCTCCATCGTCAATATTGTTGCGGACATGTGGGGCGGCATGCCCGGCATGGGGCACTCCGGTGCCGCCCGTGCCGGCATGGTCAACTTTACCCAGACCGCAGCCGTCGAATGGGCCGCTTCCGGCGTACGCGTGAATGCTGTGGCACCCGGCTGGGTAGCTACCAGTGGCATGGACACTTACCCACCCGCGATGAAACCCTGGATTCTGGGGCTCAAGGATGCCATTCCCTTGAAGCGAATGGGGACCGAAGCCGAGATCAGTTCGGTCATCT
This sequence comes from Oleiphilus sp., assembly GCA_006212045.1. Lineage (GTDB taxonomy): Bacteria > Pseudomonadota > Gammaproteobacteria > Pseudomonadales > Oleiphilaceae > PZPK01. Next base: position 151,660 of record PZPK01000001.1, read on the forward strand.
GCTTTTTACTGAGTGATGGTGCAGCATTCGTGAGTGGCGATTGTCTGCGCATTGACGGCGCAGCTTCACAGGGAGGCCGTGTTGTTCCTCTGCCAAAAGCCACGAATTCCGAATCCTATAACGGTTTTCATCGCGCAGTCACACCAAAAATATTCGAAGATCCATCAAGTTGATATGCCCACACCGGGGTGAACACGGGAACTGAACATGAGCAGAATTGAATCACAAATCGACGCATCTTCACCGGACTTTCAAGCCAATGCAGAGTCGATGCAGGGCTTTATCGATGCCTTCAGGGAAGTCGAGAATAAAGTTGCCGAGAAAGAAAAGGAAGCCAAGGAGAAATTCAAACAGCGAGGCAAATTGCTGCCTCGCGAACGGATTAACCTGCTCCTGGATCGTGGCGCCCCCTTTCTCGAGATCAGCAGTCTGGCCGGTTATAAAATGCATGACGATAAAGACGGATCCCTGGCCGGTGGCGGCATTATTTCGGGCATCGGATTCGTTGCAGGGATACGCTGCATCGTGGTTGCCAGTAATAGCGCGATTAAAGGTGGCACCATTTCGCCTGCGGGTCTGGACAAAACTCTGCGTCTGCAAGAGATCGCCATGCTCAACAAGCTTCCGGTGGTCACACTGGCAGAGAGTGGCGGTGCCAATCTGAACTATGCCACCGACATATTTGTGCAAGGCGCGCGCGGTTTTGCCAATCAGGCACGCATGTCGGCTGCCGGCATCCCCCAATTTACGATTGTCCATGGCAATGCCACCGCAGGAGGTGCCTATCAGCCAGGATTGTCCGATTACACCGTTGTTGTTAAAAACAAGGCCAAGATGTTTCTGGCCGGCCCTCCCCTATTGAAAGCCGCAACTGGAGAAGTAGCGACCGACGAAGAACTCGGTGGCGCGGAAATGCATGCACAGATCGCCGGAACAGCCGAATTTCTGGCAGAGGATGATGCCGATGCGATTCGCATGATACGGGATTTGATGAAGCAGGTACCCTGGAACGAACAGCTCCATGTCGAACCACGAAAATGCTGGGAAGAGCCACGCTACTCCCCGGAAGAATTAATCGGTGTGGTGCCTAATGACAGCAAGAAGCCTTACGATGTTCGGGAAATTATCGCGCGTATTGCAGACGGCTCGGAGTTTGTCGATTTCAAACCGGAGTTCGACCAGCAGACGGTCTGCGGCTTCCTGAAGATCGAAGGACATGCCTGTGGCATTATCGGAAATAACGGCCCGATTACCCCTCAGGGCGCAGCCAAGGCGGCCCAGTTTATTCAACTGTGCGAGCAATCAAATACCGCGCTGCTGTTTTTCCATAACACGACCGGTTTCATGGTTGGCACCCACTCCGAACAGCATGGTGTTATCAAGCATGGCTCCAAGATGCTACAGGCCGTCGCCAATACCAGCGTCCCCAAACTCACCATTGTCGTCGGTGGCTCCTACGGCGCGGGCAACTATGCCATGTGCGGAAGAGGCCTTGATCCCCGTTTTATCTTTGCCTGGCCGAACAGTCGAACCGCGGTTATGGGTGGCGCGCAAGCCGGGAAGGTCCTGCGTATCGTCACCGAAGACAAGCATGAAAAAATGGGCAAAACGGCAGACCCGGCGATGCTCGACATGATTGAAAAGGCCACAGCAGAAAAACTGGATAAGGGCTCCACCGCGCTATTTGGCACGGCACGCCTTTGGGATGACGGGCTGATCGATCCGCGCGATACGCGCAAGGTGCTCGCTTTCCTGCTGGACGTCTGTGATGAAGCGGGGCGCAGACAACTCAGACCCAACACCTTTGGCGTGGCACGGCTCTAACTCAGCCTGGCCAAGGCCGGCAATGCATTCACTGAATTACTCTTAAAGAACACAGAGGCACAACACCATGATTTTTACTCAGGAACACAAGGAAATCAGACGTACCGTCAGCAATTTCGTTGAAAACGAAATCAATCCCCACGTCGATGAATGGGAGAAAGCCGGTACCTTTCCCATGAAAGAAATTTTCAAGAAACTGGGCGATCTGGGGCTGCTGGGTATCAGCAAGCCCACAGAATATGGTGGCATGGGACTGAACTACAGTTACAACATTGTGGCGGCTGAAGAATTTGGCACCGCCAAATGCGGCGGCGTTCCGCTGGCCATCGGTGTACAAACCGACATGTGTACACCGGCACTGGCGCGTTTTGGCTCCGATGAACTCAAACGCGACTTTCTCGCACCATCCATTACCGGTGAGATGATCGGCTGTATTGGTGTATCCGAACCCGGCGCAGGCTCAGACGTTGCCGGCCTGAAAACCACAGCAAAGAAAGATGGTGACGACTACATCATCAACGGTACGAAAATGTGGATCACCAATTCACCCAGTGCGGACTTTATCTGCCTGCTGGCTAACACTTCCGACGACAAGGTCCATATCAACAAGTCTCTGATCGTGGTTCCGATGGATGCCCCCGGCGTCACTGTCGCACCCAAGCTCGACAAACTCGGTATGCGCTCCTCGGAAACCGCTCAGGTCTTTTTCGACAATGTTCGGGTGCCCCAGCGCAATCGCATCGGCCAGGAAGGCATGGGATTCATGATGCAGATGATGCAATTTCAGGAAGAACGCATGTTTGGCGCAGCCAATATCCTGAAAGGACTGGAAGCCTGTGTCAACAATACCATCGCCTATTGCCGGGAACGTGAAACCTTTGGCCAGCCACTGATCAACAATCAGGTCATCCACTTTCGTTTTGCCGAGTTGCAAACCGAAATTGAAGCCTTGCGCGCGATGACTTACAGCGCGGTAGAACAGTACATCAACAAAACCGATGTCACCAAACTGGCCTCCATGGCAAAACTGAAAGCCGGTCGCCTTGGCCGCGAAGTGGCCGACAGTTGTCTGCAGTACTGGGGCGGCATGGGCTATATGTGGGATAACGAAGTGTCACGCGCGATGCGCGATATTCGACTGGTGTCTATTGGCGGCGGTGCCGACGAAATTATGCTGGGCATTATCTGTAAATTGATGGGCACCCTGCCCGGTAAGAAAAAGAGCTAGCTGACGAAATCGGGAGTATGCAATGACTTTACCCACATGCGAAACACTGATCCTCGAGCAAAAAGAACATGCGCTGATGATCACGCTCAACCGGCCAAAAGCACGCAATGCAATGAGCCTTCAGATGGTCCAGGAACTGATGGCCACGTTTGAAAGCGTTCAGTCCAATGAAAGCATTCGGGCGATCGTACTGCGCGGTGCAGACGGGCACTTTTGCGCGGGTGGCGACATTAAGGACATGGCGAATGCACGCATGGCGCTGGGCAATAAAGAAGCTTCGGGCGAAGACCCCTTTTACAGTCTTAACCGTGAATTCGGTCGAATGATTACTGCGGCCAACCAGATACCGCAAGTACTGATCGTCGTCACAGAAGGCGCGGTACTTGGCGGCGGATTCGGACTCGCCTGTATTTCGGATGTTGCCTTGTCGGCACAAGACGCTCAGTTCGGTCTACCTGAAACAGGACTCGGCATCCCGCCAGCGCAAATCGCGCCCTTTGTGGTCGCGAGGATTGGTCTGACGCAGGCACGTCGACTGGCACTGCTCGGGGCGCGTTTTGACGGTCAGGAAGCCGAACGTCTTGGCATTGTGCACCAGAGTTTCGCCTCGAATGAAGCACTGGAAGAAGCACTGGCAAAAACCTTGAATCAGGTGAAGCGTTGTGCTCCGATAGCCAACCGGATCACCAAACAGCTGATACTGGATGTTGGCCATGTACCACTCGAAAGCCTGCTGGATAGTGCCGCAGAGTCTTTTGCAGCCGCAGTCCAGGGCCCCGAAGGTCAGGAAGGCACCATGGCCTTCATGCAAAAGCGCAAACCGGCATGGACCGAATGATTCACGCAAACATAACAACGATTTCGATTTCAGATGCGACCAAGGCAAGCACGATCTGTGACCTGTGCTGCCCCCACAAACCAGAGAGATAAGAAATGTCCAATAACCCGACATTCGACAAAATTCTGATTGCCAACCGCGGCGAAATTGCCGTGCGAGTAATTGCTACCGCCAAAGCCATGGGCTATCAGACCGTTGCGGTCTACAGTGAAGCCGACGCCGATGCTCCGCACGTGCTGGCAGCTGACGAGGCCGTCTGTATCGGACCGGCAGCAGTCAGCGAATCCTACCTGAAAATTGAACATATCATTGATGCCTGCAAGCGAACGGGCGCACAGGCCGTGCATCCGGGATACGGCTTTCTTTCGGAAAACTGTCAGTTTTCCGAAGCCTGTGACCGCAATGGCATTACCTTTATCGGACCGCCTTCTGGCGCGATCGAGTTGATGGGAAGCAAACGGCTTTCCAAGATTGCCATGATCAAGGCTGGTGTGCCCTGCATCAAGGGATACGAAGGCGAAGATCAGGACATCGACAACCTGATTCAACAGGCAAGTGAGATCGGCTTCCCCTTGATGGTCAAAGCTTCCGCCGGCGGCGGTGGGCGCGGTATGCGCCTGGTCTTTGAGGAAAGCGAACTGGAAGCGCAGATAAAGACCGCCCGATCGGAAGCGGAAAATGCCTTCGGCAGTGGCGAGTTGATCCTGGAACAAGCAGTCATCAAACCCCGCCATATTGAAATACAGGTGTTCGCAGACCAGCATGGCAATGCGGTCTACCTGGGCGAACGCGACTGCTCCATTCAGCGACGGCATCAGAAAGTGGTCGAAGAAGCCCCCTCGCCATTTGTTGATCCGGACCTGCGTCAACGCATGGGTGAAGCCGCGGTACAAGCCGCAAAAGCATGCAATTATGTGGGTGCCGGAACCGTTGAGTTCCTGGTGGATGCCGAAAAGAACTTTTACTTTCTTGAAATGAATACGCGCCTGCAGGTAGAACACCCGGTGACCGAGCTGATTACGGGAACGGATCTCGTGTCCTGGCAAATCCGGGTAGCCGCAGGCCAGACCCTGCCGCTCACGCAGGACCAAATCCAGCTGACCGGACATGCCATGGAAGTCCGGCTGTATGCTGAAGACCCGCGTAACCAGTTCATGCCACAGACGGGCAGGATTCATCGCTGGTCGGAAGCACAGGGCGAAGGCATCAGGATTGATGGCGGCATCCGCACCGGACAAGTGGTATCCCCTTTTTATGATCCCATGCTCGCAAAGATTATTGCCTACGGTTCCGACCGGGAAGAAGCGCGCAGGCGTCTGGTGCGAGCGGTTGAGGAAAGTACAATTTTTGGCGTCACGGTCAACAGTGAATTTCTGTGTGAAGTGCTGCGCCACCCGACCTTTATTCAGGGCCAGGCAACCACAGCCTTTATTGGGGAGGACTTTGCAGAAAGCGAAACCATGCAAGTTGTCAGTCCTGACAGTTCCGTGATTGCGCTGGCGGCCATTATCAGCCACCTGAAACAGGAGCCCCAGAAGGACTTCTCCAGCACGCTGTCTGGCTGGAGCAATACCAGCCAGGCGCCATGGCCTTATACCCTGCGTAGCGGTGACGAATCATGGGAGTTGATGCTGGCACAGAAGGATGCTCACTATCGTGTCGATATCGATGGCGAAAGTCTTGCCTTTGACGTGAGTGAACTGACCGACACGCATCTTTCCTATATCTCCAATCAGGTGCGCAAAACACTGGAATACCAGATTGTTGGTGGTGAGATTTTTCTCCGGCTCGGCGGTGCCTATCTGAGTTTCGAAGACAGCACTCATGCGGCCATCTCAACCGCAGATGCAGTGGGTTCCGGACAGATCACTGCGAGCATGGATGGCGCCATCATTGACGTATTTGTCGAGCCGGGCCAATCGGTCACAAAAGGCGAAACGCTGCTGATATTGGAAGCCATGAAAATGGAGCACCCACTGAAGTCTGACGTGGATGGCGTCGTGGAATCCGTGACAGTCACGAAAGGCGACCAGGTGAAACTACGTCAATTACTGGTCTCCGTCACAGCGAATATCGAACCCAGCTAACCAGAGGGAATCCCATGGGGACCTTACACAACAGAACCATCATTATTACCGGCGCCAGCCGCGGAATCGGAAGGGAAATGGCGCTCAGATTTGCAGCCGATGGTGCCAATATCATCATCGCGGCAAAATCGGCAGAGCCACACCCCAAACTGCCCGGTACCATTTATACCGTGGCGGAAGAGGTAGAAAAGGCGGGAGGACAGGCACTGCCTGTGCAAGTGGATGTGCGTGACGAGGACGCGCTGAATGCAATGGTGCAAGCCGGAGCGGACAAATTTGGCGGTATTGATGCCGTCATTAACAACGCCGGAGCCATCAAGCTGGTGAACAGCGAAATGCTGCCGCTGAAGCGCTTTGACCTGATGTACCAGATCAATACACGCGCCGTACTGGCGACAGCCAAAGCCGCCCTGCCCTGGCTGAAAAAGTCTGAACATGCGCATATTCTGAGTTTGTCGCCTCCGGTCAATATGGACCCCAAGTGGTTCCAGCACTACGGTCCATACACGGTCACCAAGTATGGCATGTCCATGCTGACTATCGGGTTGGCGGCGGAATATCAGCGCTACGGCATCGCCGTCAACTCGCTCTGGCCGCAGACCCTGATTTCCACCGCAGCGATTGAGTTCGAGGGCGGCGGTAAAGCCGCAATGAGCAAAGGCAGACAACCGGCAATCATGGCAGATGCGGCCTACGAGATACTCAGCACAGACAACTGCCAGCTGAGTGGCCAGATTCTGATTGATGAACAGTTATTGAAAGATCGGGGCGTGACCGACTTTGAGCAATATCGATTCGATACCGATTCTGACAAGGATCTGATGAACGATCTGTTTGTCTAATAATGGCTGTCAACAAGGCCATTTCGCTAGACCGCTCACGGGATACAGGCAAACAGATATGCCTGTTTTTCGTTTACGACCGGTCAACAGAATATCGCTTCCGTACACAGCGCTTGTAGCGCGGTACGTTGTAGTCAACAATAAAGGCTGAAACAAACAAGAACAACGGATATCACATGAGCGCACCCGCACCACTTTCCGGCAAAGTCACCATTCAGGAAAACGAAGCCATCAGGCAAGCCAACACCTTTATCGACATTTTCTATGAACGCGAGAAACTGCATCCGAATAAGGTCTACCTGCGCCAGCCCTTTGGTGATAGCTGGCAAGAGTATACCTGGTCAGAAGTAGGACAAATGGCCCGAAAACTGGTGACCGCCATGCGCGAAATGGGCCTGCAACAGGGCGACCATGTAGGCCTTTTATCCAAAAACTGCATGCAGTGGATTGTTGCCGATCTGGCTATCCTGATGGGCGGTTATGTCTCAGTGCCCTTTTACCCGACCCTGCCGGCCAAGGAACTCGAAGAGGTGATTGGTTTAAGCGGAATCAAGGCATTGTTTGTCGGCAAACTGGAGCAATGGGAGAGCCAGCGCAGTGGCGTACCCAGCGGATTACGCACCATTGCCTTCCCTCATTACGAAGGCAATAGCAAGGTGCGTGGCGAGTTCGACTGGGACACCATCATGACCGAATGCGCCCCGGCGGAAGAAGTCCATTCGCCACAGCTGGATGAGGTATTCACAATTATCTATACATCGGGAACAACCGGCACCCCGAAAGGCGTGATGATCGACTATGAAGGCCCCCGGTTAATCATGCAGCACGAACGCGAAACACCCGTGTACGGTGTCTATCAGAATGTGGCCGAAAGAATCATTTCCTACCTGCCACTGAATCACATTGCAGAGCGTGTGCTTTCAGAATTCATGCCCATTGTCGCTGGCTCTACGGTCAGCTTTACCGAATCGCTCGACAAGTTTGCTGACAACCTGCAATCCGTCAAACCCACCCTGTTTTTTGCCGTGCCGCGTATCTGGACCAAATTCCAGCAAGCCATTCTGGCCAAGCTTCCGCAGAGAAAACTCGACCTGCTGTTAAAGATCCCCATAGTTTCCGGCCTTATCAAGCACAAGATCAAAGCCGGTTTGGGCCTCGACGAGGTCAGACTGGCCACTTCCGGCGCAGCGCCCATGTCGGCATCATTAATAGAATGGTTTGCCAAACTCGACATTCATATCCAGGAAGTTTACGGCGCCACTGAAGTATGCGGTGGTGTCACCTTTAACCCGGTCGATGATATTGCACCCGGCACCGTTGGACGGCCGGTTCCTGGCGTGGAGGTAAAACTCGACCCGGAGACCGATGAAATTCTGATCAAAACCCCGTGGGTCATGAAGGGCTACTACCAGTCGCCAGAAAAGACGGAAGAGGTACTGCAAGACGGCTACTACCATACCGGCGATACAGGTCGCCTGGACCAGGAAGGTCGGCTGATCGTTACCGGGCGCATCAAGGATACCTTTAAGACGGCGAAGGGGAAATTTGTGCTGCCGGTGCCAATCGAACACGAGATCTCTCGCCACGAATTTGTCGAGCAAGTGATGGTAACGGGCATCGGGCTGGTGCAACCGCTGGCTCTGGTTTGTCTGTCAGAAAATACCCTGAATCTGCCACGAGATGAGCTCGCGGCTGAACTGGGTAAACTCCTTGGAGACCTGAATCATCAACTCGACAGCTATTCAAAGTTGTCTCACATCGTGGTTTTTCGTGAACTTTGGGCGGAGGACAGTGGTTTCTTTACGCCCACATTGAAGATCAAACGCCATATTGTGGATCAGCATTTCAGGGACAAATATGCAGAATGGACCCAATCCAAGATTCGAATCGTGTGGGCATAACCAAAGCCTTGCACAAGGTTAGCGGTAGAACTCGGGTAATATGAATTTTTTATAATATTGGGGGCTTTCCCTCGTCCTTTTAGGATTCATGTCTATTATTAGGCTTTTAAACCGGATGATCGACTGAAGACCTTTTGACCGTAATACACTATGAAACCAGACATAGCTTTCCGCCATCAGGATATAGATGAAGAATTGAAGACAGATCGGATGGGCAGCTTTGAAAGTGCTTTTGAAGCGATCGAAGAAGGTCTTGCAGAACTGGAAACTGACGATGACCCGGCGCTTATCGATGAATTGTTTCGTTCAATTCATTCGATCAAGGGCAACGCGGCAATGGTACATCTCGAATCGGTGGTCAATTATACCCACCAAATTGAACACATGTTCAGTCGCATGCGAGAGGGGGATCTGGCTTTCAGCCTGTCGCTTAGTGAAGCAATACAGGTCGGCATGGATCGCCTGAGAGACCTGCATCACCGTGAGTTGCTTGGTGCTAATTTCGAACACCTCGACGAACAGAATCTGGGTGAGAAATTCGCCAGACTCGCCCAATGTGAGCCACACCAACAGCAAGCTTGTATCAATGATATTCTTGGCATTAGTCAGGAAGAAAAAGCCGCGCAAAACGGTGCTGCGGAGCGATCCCGGGATCAGATCCCGTTTGAACTGAGCAAAACACAGCAGGACACTCTGGTATTTTTTCAAGAACTTTCCCTTCAGCTGGACAAACAGAATGAATATTGGGAAGGGCGCAGTATCCAGTGCTTCCTATGGTCCCAGAAGCTCAATCAGCATGGCGGAAGTCCCGTATCCTATGAGCAATTGGCTGCGGCGTCCTATCTGCATGATTTTGGTATGTCCCTGCTTCCCCAATCCTTGCTTCAGCAAAATGCGCGCTTCGGTAAGGCCGAAAATGAACAAATCCGGCCTCATCCGGTTTGGGGGTATAAATTGCTGGCACATATGCCCGGCTGGGAAGAAGCTGCAGAGATAGTATTACAGCATCACGAACATGAAGATGGACAAGGCTATCCGAATGGACTCAACGGAGAACAAATTCATCCAGGAGCCAAGATTCTGGCGATTGTCGATGCCTTTGTATCGATGACTGCCGGACGGGCGGATCGCTCTCGCCGGCGCAGCGCGTTACGAGCTATCTCCGAGATCAACGCGCGCAAGGGAACACAGTTTTCAGAGGTTTGGGTTGGCCACTTTAACAACCTACTTAAATCCGAGATACGGGCCGGTCGTTTCTAACAACAGATTCGGCATAAACCCTGCGCTAACTACCCGATAAAAGCTCGCCCCACCTGCCACACCACCACATGCTTCCAGCAACGCCTGTTTCGCGTGATGATAATTGCAGGGTTAATCTCGGGATGGGCATTCTCCGAGGCCATCAGTTCAACAATGTCCAGTGAGTCAATATCTGTCAGGTCGACAAATACCGGCGCTTTTGGGGACCAGAGGAAACGAAAATTTCTGGCAGGGCCAGTATATTCGCGCCTTTGGGCAACAAACGCATACAAGCTGAGCCAATACTGTGATATGATGAACGACTTTTCTTAAGTAACTAATACCTCCTGACAGGAAATACTATGGCTTCTAAATCCGCGAAAACGCCCATCGCCTCAGAAACTTCCGAATCCATTGCTGCACAGGTTGACGCCTTTTTGAAGCAAGGTGGCGAGATTCAAAAAATCGAAACAGGCGTTTCCGGCCAGAAAACCACATCTGGCCCGCGCCATATTACGCTTGGCAATCGCCCTCGCAACTAGGCAAATCTATTGCCACTCAGGGGCAAGCCAAGGAACCTTTCACTAAACCGGCCAAACCGCCCCATTGATCTGCCTGTAGAACGCTTTATTCCCAAGTATACAGGGGCAACGGGCATATTTTTGCTTGCTGCACCCTTACCTTTATTGCATAGTCCTTCGAAGTTCTGAGGTCAGGCAAGGCTTGCCTGTACTGGCCGGGCAATAACAATAATTCGACAGGAGCATAGCGTGATCTACAACAGTGCCGTACAACACGCCAAAAATCTCAATGCGGGTGCATACACTTCGCTTGAATTAACCAAAGCCTATTTCGATCGCATCCATCAGTTTAATCCCGCCATCAATGCCCTGGTGCACCTGAACGAACCGGAATCGCTTGACCTCGCCAAACAGTTGGATGACAAGCGCCCTACGCTTGAACAACCCGGCCCGCTTTATGGCGTCCCGGTCACAGTCAAAGAATGTTTCAAAATGGCCGGGACCCCGACAACCATTAACTTTCCTCCGTTAAAGAATTATGTTGCGCATGAAGACTCGATCATTGTTGAGCGTCTGAAGCAGGCTGGCGCCATTATTCTGGGCAAAACAAATGTCCCCACACTGCTCTCTGATGCGCAGACCTTTGGCCCACTTTACCCGACCTGCAACAATCCCTACGACCTGCAACGCGTACCCGGCGGCAGCACTGGAGGCGGCGCAGCAGCCGTCGCGGCAGGAATGACAAGTTTTGAAATCGGTAGTGATATTGGGGGGTCGATCCGCAATCCTTCTCATTTTTGCGGCCTGTTCGGTCTCAAACCAACACATAACGGCCATGCCCAGGATGGGCACGTGCCCCCCTTCCCCGGCAACAAAATGGGTTTCAGTGCGATGAACTGCACCGGACCTCTGGCCCGCAGCATGGAAGACATCGAACTGGCCTATAACATCTGCTATTCGCCACGCTGGGATTATTTACGTTACCTGCCTGTGGCCCGGGATTATCCGAGAGAATTGCCTCTGTCAGGCTACACCTTCGCCAGCTTTGACACCCTGGTTGGCCTTCAGGCTGGCAAGGATGTACGTACGGCAATGGACAAAATGACCGAAGCACTCGAAGCACAGGGTGCCACAGTCAAGCGCATACAGCTGGATCTGCAGCTGACCGAACGCATCCTGCAGAATTGGGCTCGATTATTTGGATTTGTTATCGGCCAGGAAAACTCCTGGCCCAAGCGCAAGATCATCAACTTTCTGTTCAACCGGGATCTGAAAGGATCACGCATCCCGGCAGCCAAAGCCTTGAAAGAAGGTCTGAGTCTTGATTTCAGGCACTTTACCTACGCGCTGCACGAGCAGCAGGAAACCATTGCAGAGTTTAACAAGTACTATGATCAGTATGATTTTATTCTGAGCCCGACCTGTGTCGGCCCGGCGTTCAAACACAACCACAAACACCAGGATATCGATCTGGACGGGGAGCCCATCGCCTATACCGACTATTGTTTTCTGTTCGTGATGCTGTTTAACCAGTTACAGAACCCCGTGTTGAATATCCCGACAGGATTAAACAACGAAGGCTTGCCTATCGGTCTTTCGCTCTCCGGACCGCATTTTTCGGAGCAGCAACTGATCCATGTGGGTAAGTTGATTGAAGCGGAAGGTTTTGCATTTCAAGCGCCGGAACTATAACCGCATTACTGCAACTTCGAACCAGCACTGGTCCCGGAGAAACAGGACATTGGAATTATCTGATAAGCTTGGACTTTTGCCCCGCATCAATGCGCGCCATTACTCCCAACGCCTCGTCACTGTCCACTCTCCTCGTCACTGTCCACTCTCCTCGTCACTGTCCACTCTCCTCGTCACTGCCCCCACACCTCGTCATTGCCGCGCAGGCGCAATCCATTGGGCGCTAGTGGAATACTCAGCCGGTCGATACACTAATGCGCATTGTCGCTTGCTGATTAAATACAGGTATGACGCTTCGAGCCTACCTGCTGCTGAACGTTAGCGGACTTCCGGGGCCTCCAATAACCGTGACCAAAAAATAGATGCGCCCCCCCTTTTCGTTAGGCAAGCCTGGACTTCCTGCTTCGCCTCTACGGCGTCGCTCGTATGGCTCAACAGGCTGTGATCGTTGCTTTCGCTGGTACTTTGGTTAGAGATTCGAGACACCAGCATGCTCAAAAGTACCAAAGCGTTAATGAGATTGCGGCCCGATACACCTTGAACAAATAATTACACGGGAGGTGCGGACACCTCCTGTCTGAGCCTATTGCCCTGTGAAATTAGAAGCCAAGTACTTCCCGTTAAGCGTATAGAAAACATAAAGTGACTGTTTTTCTGGATCTTCAATCGCCTTGTTTTCAAATGTCACAACCCACTCCGGCCCATGCCCGAATGATTTCTCCTCGACAGATTTGGACGTCACCTCTAACCATGAAGCATCAATCTTGCCCTTCTTAACCAGCTTTTGGACATGCTTTGTAGCTTTCTTGACGGCTTGATCACTCGTAATAGGTCCATGGTCATGAGAATTGCCGTGAGAGTGGCCGCTTCCCGGTCCTGCGAATGCTGCTTGTCCCAATAAAAACATTACTATGATTAATGGAGTGCTAATTAAGTGTTTCATATTTATTCCTCTTTTAACTTTTTCTCGTGTTAGTCAATTGAATCGTGAGCGCTTGTCGGTCTTTGGTTCGCCATTTCACTCTCAATTTTCTCGTGTTCGTGCAGATGGTTGTCGGCGCTAAAACCAAAATCGTCTGGGTGTGATGTATGCGAGTATCCATGCAATTGCTGCAACAGCAGTAAAACACCGAGAGACATCAAAAAAACATTCGCGGCGTTACTGAAGTTTTTGAAGGAGCCGGTTTTACGCCAACCCGCCAACAAGGCCAGCATGACAGTCAATGCGGCGATTTGGCCCAGTTCGACACCCAGGTTGAATGAAAGAATTTTAAGCACCAAACCTTCTTCAGATAAAGGGAGCATTTGTAGGCGGGTTGAAAGACCAAACCCATGAATCAGTCCAAAAATGAAGACCATCAGAAGAAGGTTTGGCGAAGCGACTTTTAGATACTTTTTGAACCCGCCAAGATTGTCAAAACCTTTGTATATAACGGTCAACGCAATCACAGCATCGACAAGAAAGTAATTTGCCTGGATCTGATAAAGCGTTGCAAAAAGCAGCGTGATTGAATGACCAATTGTAAAAGCTGTTACGAACTTAACAATGTCATTGAATCTGGTCAGAAAGAACACAACGCCAAAGAGAAAGAGCAAATGGTCGTAACCCGTGACCATATGGCTTGCGCCTAACTCAATAAAATCCCAGTTGCTTGCCTCTAATGCTTTCGCTTTGTCCGCTTCGGACATGCCATGCCCGAAAACGAAGCTACAAATAAAATAGAAGCCGACAGCGATAGGCCATCGGCAGTTCTTTAGTACTGATAACATTTTGTACCTCAATAATATTTCCCAGGGAACCTTTGAGTAATTAGCGTTGGTCACTGCACGACCCAAAAGGCTCTCTGGCTTTCGCTAGTAAAATTATGTGTTTTAAACGTGAGAGGGAAATACTACTGGGGGTGCTCTAGCCTTAAGCTTAGAGTGAAAGTGGAAACTGCGAAAAACGAAGGTATTGTCAAACCCGTCAGAAGTAGCAGTACTTTTCTCACAGACGGGAAAATCAGAGAAAAGAACAGCTTGAGGCTCCAGATCACTCAGACATTTGGCGTATTTCACTATCCCGTTTTGGCATAGCTCGACGATCTGACTGGCATGAGTGTTCGGGTCAGACTCAAAATCATCTATATGATGAGAGGCGACATTGTGTGCATGTACGACTTGCGAGTGGGAATGGTCATGGCCATCATGATCGTGACTAGATGCCAGGTGAATATGCGCTGAAGCGGACTGCATTGAGAGAAATGCTACCGCCAAGAATAACTGCCAAACTTTGCTTGTCACCATCGTGCGCATGAACCGGTCATAAAGTATGTTTTCACCGGATTATAGTTTCTGATCCATTCCGAAACCATCAAACATTCGTGAAGAAAGATTTAATAAACCATCTGCCGAAATCGATAATATTCGTGCGAACAGTGCGCCCTACTCAAGCAAGATAGCATTGGAGTATCGACCAGCTTGCGTTACGATTCGAGATGGCCAAAAGGGCTGCCCCCTTACCCCCAACCGACGCTGCGACCGCCGGTCTGCCATGGCACGCCGAAGATTGATTCTTTCGTTCGAACACTCAACAAAGCAACAGGAATATTGCTATCATTCGCGCCCTTTCGTTTATCGCCTTTACAGTTCACTAAAGCCGGGGCCCGCCTATGTCCAAAGAAGTTCGGTCAAAAGAAATTCCGTCCACAGAAGACCAAGCTGGAAAGCGCCGGGCCATCGAAATTCGACCTGCAAAACGGGAAGACCTGCCCTCGGTATTGGCGATTGCCCAAAGCCGCTCACTCGCCAGTCAGGATACTGACAGTGCGTCACAATCAGGATTTCTGGTATCTGGCTTTTCGATGGCCGCCTATGAACACTATCTTAGTGCGGCGCGGTATTTCTACGTCGCAGACAATGCGGGTGAAATACAGGGCTTTCTGCTCGCTTATGACAGCGAGGCCATCTCTCCGGATGAAACGCTCAATACCTTGCTTCGATACAATCTGATCGACCCTTTTGTTCTGATCAAACAGATTTGTGTTGCCGATGGTGCTGGCGGCCAAGGCATTGCTTCAGGGCTCTACAGCCATTTGTTTAAATCTGCTGATACCCCAAGATTCGCCGCGTCAGTGGTGATTGAGCCCTACAATCATGCGTCGGTATCATTTCATGAACGACGTGGATTTCAAAAGCTGTGCGATATCGTGCCCTCTGAAGATCCGGACGGTTTGCGTCGCCTGCGTGGGGTCTGGTTTCGGGATCTCCAAAGCACTTCGCTGCCCAATCAACGCTGGATTCCGGTGGACTCCGTAAACGAACAGACCCTGCTCATGGAAAAACAGCACGCTGCCATTCAGCTCTACAACCATGAGGACAATCTGAACTGGACCAAGTTCGGCATGCTGATCACCTTTATGATGGCCCTGCTTGCCGCTGCCGACTACTTGCTCAAACAGCCAGGCGGATTTACCTATCAGGCACTGACCTTGCTGGTTGTGATCATGGGCTATTCCATCAACCTGATGTTTTATCAAAAGATCAAAAGTGGATTGAAGTTCATGAACCATCACAAAGCGTCTGTGAATGTGCTGGATGACCACCTTATGAGACTAAACCCCAACCTGAGAAGGCTGGTGAAGAACGGCGATTCTCAGATCAGCGGAAAATCCGTGACCAGTGCCTGGATGGAATGGATACCCAAAATCAGCGTCGGTATCTGGACAGCGTGCAGTGCCCTGCTGCTATACGCAAAGTTTTTGGGCCAGTAGACTCGGCATTTGCCGACATGACCACTGTATTGTCTGGCACCTTCAAGGATTGGAAATAATCGACCAGTTCGTGAAACGAACGGAGCCACAAGATATCAGAGCGCAGCGCTATTTAAAATCGCGACCACTGGTCTTTGAGAGAAAAGGCCACATAGAAATTTCGGTTTGAGCAGGTCTTAAATTGAACGGTAGCGGACTTCTGGAATCTCCAATGAACGCGAGCAAAAAATAGATGCGTCCCCTTTTCTTGAGGCAGGCAAGACGCGAATTGAGAACCGGTATTAATGTATTTCTAGTGAGCGCCTAACCCTATTGTTTGCATTGCTTGTTGTAGTACGTTTTTTATTCGACCCGACCCCTTTTATCTCGCCTTTTATGACGATAAGTTGGGGGTAGTGATAATGGACTGGCAATAACAAATTACTGGAAATGTCAGCTAAGCATCAACAGACTTCAGAAGCCAAACCATCGCCAAAAGCTCTTTCGGGATTAGCGCTTCGGAACTCCGGTTTTTGGCGCCCGACAACACATCCGTACCACTTCAACAGATGTTCAGGGAAGATAAAGTCGGAGCGGCAGATCAAGTGAATCACCAATCAGCCTTAAGAAATCTAAACTTGAAGCCTTTAGAATAACTTTTTAAGCTGGTCCTTAAGCGCATCTTCGGCCTTGGATTTTGCCTTGTTCTCGATCTCGCTCTTATAGCTGTCCATCTGCTGTTCGAGCAGTCCTTCAAGCATACCGGACTGATCTTCAAGGCTGGACTCTGTCAACGATAGCTTGTCGATATACTGGGCGTAATCGCCAGCATACTGCCCCATGCGGGATTGCAGTTTTTGCTTCAGCTTTTCCTCATAACCGGCCGCTCGCTCGCCCAGTTCCGCTTGCAGGGCGTCCTTGAGGCGTTTATCCAGGTCACTTTCAATACTGACATCAGGACTGCTCAATGCACCATTTGCTGAAAGCGCGAGATCGAAAGCCTCTACCTTTTTCAGCACACCCATGAGAGCCGTTGCAGTGTCTCCGCTTTTATCACTTTCGAACCGGGTCTGATTCAAGGCCATCGAGCTGCTTAACTCCAGCATCGAATCGACAATGCCTGCGTTCAACTCGATGTGCGCATTGGCTTTGGCCAGTTTCAGAGAATGCGAACCAAGATCTATCTGCGACAGGGGCCAGTTACCAAGCTCCAGATAAAACGTATCTTCAGCGCGCGCATTACGACGATCAAAAGCCCCTGTTGCGATAAGCGTTTGGTCCGAGGCCGTTCCGTCACGATTCATTTGTGCCTGAAAGCGCAGCGGCTTTCCGGTCAGATTCTGCTGCTTGCTAATGTCAGTGATTTCTATGGCAAGATCCTTGAGCGCACTCGAATCCGTATTGGAGACATCAGAAAGCGCGTAATCAACATATGCCTTGGCGATCCAGAATTCGGGCAAGGGGTTTGTGCTGTTGAAATGGATGAAACGCCCTTCTGCACGCTGTTGCGCAGGCGTCATTTCTGAATCCGGATCGTCCGGGCCTTGATCGCCCTCGTCACTACTCAGGAAGCCATCGGCAAGCTGGTAATACTCCAGAGCCTGCCGGGCAAATTCACCTGCTTCCCCACCCGCCAGGAGGCTAAGCAGATTTATGGCCCCGCCACTGTCAAAAGAATACTGCTCTCGAAGGCGAGCCAGGTCTTCTTCGGGAGCCCGACGCAGCGCCTGATACTGGGAGCCAAGTGTCGAAATGCCTTCTGATACTGTTTTTCTGGCATTTTTTACCTGATTACGAATGGTCTTCACCTTGCGTTTCAGGCGATCAAACTCTTCTTTCTTTTTCTGAAAATCACTAAGATTTTTGATTTTGCCCTTGCTCAGCTCTTTCATCTCCTGCTCAAGACGTTTGAGCTTTTGCTGGTCTGGGAGTTCATTCACGGAAGATTCGATTTTGGCTTTGGTTTCACGGTAACTGGTTTCGAACTGTTTACCGAGCGTTATGGTGCGCAAGGATTCCCGCGCCAATAACTCATCTACATCAGGCAGGTCTGCACCAAGCTTGGACAGCGCCTGCTTTGTACTTTGTTCTGCTCCATTGTCTTCAGACGCGGCTTTACTGCGAACCGCATCATCCAGTGCGCCACTGTATTCGCGTTGGGTTCCGGCGCGCAGGCCCTGCACACGCATTTCAGGGACAATCAACTTACCCATCAGCAAAGGCATGAACTCAGCCTGCAGATTTGCAGTATCGAAACTGAACAGGTTGGTCATCGGCTTGTCCTTGTTGGCAACCTGTAATCGGGACACACTAAAACCAAGCGGACTCAGACTGAGGTCAACGTCCCCTACTTCCACTTTTGCCTGAAACACACGTTCTCCTGTACGTTCAATTCCCCACTCCAACAGCCAGGGCATCAGCATCAACCAGATCAGAAGCAGTAGAAATGTAAGGAGGCCGAAAACAGCCAGTCCAGACCAACGTATCCAGGAAATCATTCAGGCACCCAAATCAGTGTAGCGTTGGAACAGGTCAGACGCTTTGAACAGCTTGACCAAACGCAGGTTATTTACAAAGACCATGATTCGTCCACGGTACTGATGAATGATGAACTGTGACAGGAAAAATACCGGTACAGCCATCAGCGCAGCAGCGGCAAAACTCCCCATTACAAGGGTATGATTGAAGCGTGTCAGGCGCATCCACTCCAACTGGTATAACGCAGTCCAAATGCCGTTAAGGCCCTCAAGGCCCAGCAAAAGCTCGCCAAGCATAATCAGAGCCGGGTCAATCACGAATGCCAGAATTGAAAAGCCTGCAGTAGCAAGGATAAAGGCGCTCAGGTTCACTCGAATCAGGCACACCAGCAAAAAAATAAGCAAACCCTGAGGGCTAAGCAAAGGACCAAATCCGGTAAACATGGCCAGAGCAACGGCACTGGAGATCTGAGCCGGCGAAGCCTCACTGTTGAGAATTTTGATTAGTTTGAGTACTTGGGCAAACATAGTTTCCTAACCGTGGATAATGCAGTTGCGGCAAAAACCTGGCAGCCTGATCAGACTAGCCCAGTTTCTCGTTTTTATCTGAAATCAAACCATCAATACGCTGGTTAATCTCCGGTACTGAGTCAAACAATGCCTCGAAGGGCATCGGTTTGGCAATCATATATCCTTGCGCAAAGTCGCACTTTTCACGCAATAGAAAATCCATTTGCTCCTGCGTTTCGACGCCTTCTGCGACGACTTCCAGCCCCAGATTATGCCCCATTGCGATGATCGCCGCAGATATTTCTACATCATTCTGGTCGCCGGGTATATCGGAAATGAAGGACTGGTCAATCTTGACCGCATCAATCGGAAACTTCTTCAAATAGGACAATGATGAGTACCCTGTACCAAAGTCATCGATCGACAGGCGACAACCGATGCTCTTCAAGCGCTCCATGATACGAACCGCAAGTTCACTATCTTCCATCACGGCCGATTCCGTCAGTTCGAGTTCAATCATGGCAGGGTCAATATTATAGGTCTTCAAAGCATGGTCGATGGTAAGTGCCAGCTTATTGCTGAAGAACTGTCTCGCAGAAAGATTGATCGCTAGAGATTTGATACCAAGCATCTCCAGCTCCTTGCGATGTTTTGAGATCGACTCAAACACCTTGTCGATCAGCCAGTCCCCCATTTCGAGGATCAAACCGGCCTCTTCTGCGACCGGGATAAAACGATTGGGACCGATCGGCCCCTCATCCTCGTCAATCCAGCGCATCAGCACTTCGCCTGACACCAGACGCCCGGTACGCAAGCACCATTGTGGCTGCACATGGAAGGTTAATGCATCCCCCTTTAGCGCCGTTCGGAGTTTACGTTCCAACTGTACTTTTTCGTTTACCAGCGTTTCAAGTTTTCGGGAGAAAAATGACAAACGGTTGCGGCCGCTTTCCTTGGACAGATAAAGCGCCAGATCAGCATTCCGCATCAATTCTTCCGCACTCAGGGCATCTTCGGGGTAAGTGGCAATACCAATGGAGGCGGACACTTCGATATCCTGATCGCGAATATGCACGGGACGTTTTACCGCTTTGAGTATGCGATCCGCGATCCGCTGGATTGACGAGCGAATATCCACATCGCGCAGCAGGATCATAAACTCGTCACCGCCCATTCTGGACACCACATCTTTCTGTGCGACCAGCCCTCTCAGCCTTTCACTCAGAGCACTGAGCAGCTCGTCACCGGCATCATGCCCCAGGGTATCGTTCACTTTTTTGAAATTATCCAGATCCAGCATCATGATGGCGATCCGGTTTTCCTCATGATTGGCTGCGGCAACCACATAATGCAGATGGTCCCGAAAAAAACGCCGATTCGGCAAATTTGTCAGCGGATCATAGAAAGCCAGATTTTCCAGCTCCATCTGCGCGTTTTTGAGATCGCTGATATCCTGAAGCGACCCGATAAAGCCTTCAAACTGTTTCCCGCTATCGGAAGCGGATAGAACCGGCGCAATATGCTCCATAAAGATGCGTTTTTCATCGGAATCAGGCTGCTGATAACGATACTCCAGCACTTGCGGTAGACGCGTATCCTGAACTTTGTTCAAGACACTAAGATAGACTTCCTCATCTTCGTCATGGACGTGGTTGAGGTAGAGCGTATTACTGCTATCGGCCGGTAAGCGCGTCAATTCGAACCATTTTTCATTGGCGAATACCAGCTCTCGCCGCTCATTCATTTGATAAATGCCAACGGGAGAGTTCTGTGCCAAAGTCCGGAAGCGACGCTCTGAACTATGCAAAGCAGCGTTTTCAGAGTTCAGGTTGTCCAGCATCGCATTAAAAACGTCTACCAGACGCCCAACTTCATCATTTTGCATGCGCTCCGCACGCAATTCAGAGAAAGGGTCCCGGGAGATCTTGAGAGCAGTATCATGCAAGCTGGTCAGGGAGGACAGCGTCTTTTCAATCAATCTGCGCAATACAAAATAGGCAAGGAAGATGATGACCGCAAACGCAATTGTGGTCGTAATCAAAGCCCGGGTCAGGGAGTCACGTATGTGCTGGGTGCTGGCCTGAATCAGAATTGAGCCGATGGTCTCTCCAGAATCTACAACATTGTCCCAGACAGAAACGACGCCATCTGCCTCACCGCTGATGCGCTGATCCGCTGCTGCAGTGGCGGGGCAGCTACCCTGCAGATTTTTGTCTGTGTAACGCGCGAACAAAGACCCAAAGGCATCAAAGAGGCACACGCTAATCACAGATTCACGATAATTGGCACTGCTCAGATTTTTCTCGGCGGTGCGGACATCTCCAAAAATCAGGGCCGCCGAGGACCGGTTGCCGAGCACACTGGCCATCACTTCCAGATCCTTGAACAGGTTTTCGCGGGCTTCGTTGCTGGTTGACACGGTAAACACTGTCGCAATCGATACCAGGGACAGTACGATGACCATAAAACTGTTGCGAATCAGCCTGAAGCTGAGTTTTTGCGTCTGCTTCACAGGACGTGCGTTATTCATTTCGGCACCCCTTGATGGCAGGATTACTGGAACTGCACTGAGCCGCGAGCTCAAGCAATGAAGAACTCAGGCTCAAGCGCTGCTCATCGATACGGTCGAGGTTGATTTCAAACTGGATACGGTTGTCCATCCGGGCAAGCGTAATCGAAGACAGGTCTTTGGTTCTGGAATCACAGCCGTCGCATATCATCAAAATCGCGTTCGGAAGAAGATCTTGAATTGAAACATCTTTGCCAACTATGACCGCATGGCAGTCGGCCAGCCCCGAGATAGCAGTCACTTCTCGATGAACTACCTTGCGCATTCCGATGCTGGGCGTTGATTCCAGTCCGGCAATAGCTTTGGCTGCGGGTGACGCACCATAGGCACAAAGGTTGACCTCCTGTGACGGTGCGAACTTTTCTGGCCATGAGGTAAATCTGAGAATTCCG
The DNA here is from genome assembly GCA_006212045.1 of Oleiphilus sp. Classification (GTDB taxonomy): domain Bacteria; phylum Pseudomonadota; class Gammaproteobacteria; order Pseudomonadales; family Oleiphilaceae; genus PZPK01. Next base: position 173,511 of record PZPK01000001.1, read on the forward strand.
AAAACGATTGCCGCTCTGACCAGAGACTCATCGTAGGCAGATTTTCCGGTGGCTGCAGAGGCCGAAGAAAACAGTAGTGACCAACTGCTGCAGAGCACGAGCGTAAACAGGCGCAATGTTTGACTGCTAAGCATACGGCTCACAAGCCGGATCCAGATGGACGATTTGGCTTACCTTACTCAATTCCAAGGCTTTGTATAACTCCATTTGCTGCTGTGTAATCCCGCCAATCAGGCAAGATAAGGTTTGTTCAATCCCTGCCACCTAACTGAGCCTATACTGCAGGCCGACGATAACCATGTGTGCCTGAGGGAGACACTTCAGCCACGAAAATTGTAGCGTGAAGCGGTCTTTCGAAAGACTGGATTTCGTAATCTTTCCAATCTACAAAGCATAATACGAATAAGCGATTTTGCAATCGCTGTCACACCCTCCCGCAGGAATTGCCCCTTCGGTGATTCTGCGATTGTCAGACACTCGAAAACTACCAGATAATGTCGCACATTCAAACATTCGAATCTCAGCAAAACAAAGGAGCAGCCAGTGCGTTTCAAGATGGCGTTTAGACGGATTTTTCTGTGTTCTATCCTGTTGGCTCTCAGCACTATCCAGTTAAGCGCTCAGGAGCGCTATTCTGCACTGGAATCCTGGCTATCCCTTGAATCTGACAATTTCAGAGTTACGTTCTTGCCGCAACATCAGGGAATCGCAGAACATGCGCTTGAAAAGGCAGAGTCACTATTGCCGCAATTGCGAAGCTACTTCCAGTGGCAACCTGAGCATCGGGTCGAAATTCTGATCAGCCATACGCAGGATATCAGTAACGGATACGCCACCCCCTTCCCCTATAACCGCATCGTGCTGTTTACACCCAAACCCGGTATGCATGATGAGCTGAGTGATCATGGCGACTGGCTGGAAGACCTGCTCCGACACGAACTTGTGCACATCATTCATCTCGACAAAGCTGAGGGTGCTCCGCGGATGCTTAGATCTTTATTCGGCCGCAACCTGTTTCTGTTTCCCAACCTGTTTCAACCAACATTTTACAAAGAGGGTCTCGCCACTTATCTCGAAACCTCCCTGGCTAAAGGCACAGGACGCGGACAGAGTGCCTACTACGACATGATCCTGCGCACCGAAGTCTATGGAGGTATGCTCCCCCTGGCAAAGGTTCAACAGCAGAATCCCGAATGGCCCGTGAACCAGTCTTACAGTTACGGCGTCGCATTTTTTCAGTTTCTCAGTGAGCACGCGGGACCAGAGCTTGCAGCCAGACTGGTGGATACGATGAGCAAGCAAATCGTGCCACTGCGCCTCGATCCCCCGTTGGCAGCGCATACGCCATTTGTCAGCATAGAAAATGCCTGGGTGGCCTTCGAAGAATGGCTTCAACAGCGCTACAAAGAGCAAATCCAGGATATTTTCTCCGCTACCGATACAACGCGCCAACAAAAACTGAGCCACAGCGGCTTTTTTAATGGCGCCCCCTTTGCAGATGCACAGGGCAATATCTTCTACAGCGCGTTCGACCCTTATCAACCCCAACAATTGCGTCAGATCAGCCCGGAAGGCGAGCCACGTAATTTGCATCGCTTGTACGGTAAAACTGAAATAGCCGGGCGCACAGGCAATTTTTTGTGGTACTTGCAGGATAGCCCCTGTAATCACCATCGCAGAAGCTTTGATCTGTACCGGCTTGACCTGGACTCACTTGACGCGTCGCGCATCACACATTGCAGTCATTACGTGCAGGGTCTGGTAACCGGCGAAAATGTTGAGTCTGCCCATTTACTGGCACTAAAAGAGATTAACGGACGCAAGCATATTGTCAGCGTTGATATCGCGACGCTCGAAGAACGCGTTTTGCGCGCAGGTGAGCTGAACGAAAATTTTGCCAGCCCTCACTGGCTGGAGCCAGAAAAAGCCATCGTCTACGCGTACAAACCACCCCATCAACCCTGGCAAATCGCGCGTTTTAACCTCGGCGCCAAGCAACACAAAGTGCTGGTACAAGACGCGGAAGCAGGCTTCTATGCGGTAGCCGTGTCCCCCGACCGAAACTACCTGTATCTGGAGTCGGACAAAGACGGTCTGGTCGAAATCTGGCGCAGCGAGCTTGATGGAAGGCAGCTACAGCAAATAACGCGCAGCATCGGCGGAGCAACACGCCCCACCATTGATCTAAAGGGACAGCGCCTGATTTTCCGTGGTTATGATCAGGACGGCTGGAATATTTATCAAGCGCCCTTGCTTCCTGTTTCCGAAGCCGACATTGCTCTTCCCCAAGCCTTGAAGACGGACATCGAGCACCCAGTCCATCAGGCGGACAATAAACCGGCCTTATCCTTGGGTAAACCTGCCCCCTATCGAGCACTGGACACGATATGGCCAACCACCTGGTTCTTCAGTTTCGGCAGTGACCGTGCCCATACCACTGCCAACCTCTTATTATCAGGGCGGGATCACCTGGGCTTCCACCAATGGGCCTTGCAGGCCGGCAGAGACTTCAAGAACGATCTTCCGTTAGGACAACTGTCCTACACGCTTTACCACCACCTTAATCTGAGCTACGAGCGCTACTACGAGTACCAGATTGGAGACGCCGGAGTCCCGGGCCCCTTTGTTGACGAAGCCATCACCGAGGAGCGTCACGACAATGTCTCCGCGATCGGCTTTTACGAGCAAGATCTTGGATCGGCAAACCTCACCTGGTTTGCCGGCGTCAATATCAATGATGAAGAGTATCTGAACCTGATCAATCAGCGCCTGTTTCGGGATTGGCATGTGCGCACACTCGGAGGCGGTATGCACTTCACCTCTGCCAGCCGACCCTGGCGCGCACTCGGCCCGACGCATGGTCGATCCATTAAGGCTACACTGGAGCGCGACCGTGTCCGGGTGCTTGGAGCGGCGGATGGCATGCTGCAAAAACTCAAGTTCAGCGGAAAGGTCTGGAGCCTCGATTGGACTGAATACCTGCATATATTCAAAGCACAACGCCTTGAACTGCGCTTATTCGCCGCCGAAGCGGAATCGGGAGCGGACCCTTTTGATCTGGGCGGCAGTTCACTGCGCTCGATGTTTACCGACAATCTGATCCATCATCGGGACTATCGTCTGAGAGCTTACCCGGACCGAACCCCGGAATTACGCGGTCGCAAACCCAGGATTATGAGCGCCGACTATGAGTTTCCAATGCTGCGCGTGCACCAGGGTATCGCTGGATGGCCAGTCGGCATGCGTGATTTGAGTGCTACTGTTTTCTATGAAAGCGGTCAGGCCGACAAACGCTTGGAGCGATTCGACAGCGCAGGTGTCGAACTCAATCTGGGACTCGACCTGGGCTACAGCCTGTTGCCTCTGACACTGACCGGAGGCGTCGCACTTCCCTTTCAGGACACACTGGTAAACCGTCAGAAAGATGCTAACTTTTATGTTAACGTCGGTCTGGGCTTGTGATCTTCCCCAATACAAGACGGCTTTGATTCAGGTCAAGGCAGGCATGTGCAGCAAGGTTACAATGCAGAGAACGTCGATCCTCTCAGGAGCTCACTATGTCAGAGTATTCAAGAATACTGGTTGCACTGGAGTGCAGTCATAACGCCGAGCAGGTACTGGAAAAGACCAGAAATCTGCTGCAAAGGTACCCTGAAGCCGAGTATTCACTGGTCCACGTCGTGCTGGATGTGGTGATCGCCGACTGGGCTGGTCTGCCTGGCCAGGTACCACCCGCGATCGACCAACAGGAACTGGCGCAGGCTGGCGCTGAATACCTCAAACCACTGATCGAAAAATCAGGGCTCGACCCCAATCTACTCACCGTCTGTTTTGGCACACCGGCTCAGTCAGTGCTTGACAGCGCAGAAGAGTTCGGGGCAGATTTAATTGTCGCGGGCAGCCACAGCCGCAAGGGACTGGAGATCCTGCTGGGTTCAACGGCTCATAAAATACTGAACCTGGCCAAATGCGATGTCCTGCTGATCAGAACGCCCAGATCCTGAGAGCCAGCCCCAGTAGGATACCCGGCCATATTGCGCCTTTCAAAACTGGGCTTTATTGCTCAACATGCGACTTAACGAGAAAGAAGCATGCTCGTTAACTTGATGTGCTGACCGGCCATGCTTCGTTCAGTTTCTGGGAGCACATCCATACTCGGCCAGAGCCCGTTAGCGAGTGCCATGGTATAGCCATTCACCAGCCCCTGCTCCTCCATTGCTGCCTGCGCCGAGGCATAATCATAGGCCAGTCGATGCCAGGATACTTCGACCTGTCCGCTCACCGGCGTGAGCGTCATCACCCAGGTTTCGGCTCGTCCATCATTTGCAGGCATACCAATAACGCCCGCATTAAGCCAGTACCCCGCACCGATGCGCTGCCCAAACGGCAGACCGCAATGACCGGCCAGGATTACATCAGCGCCACTGGCACTCAGTTCGTCCTGTTTCAAGTCCTGCTTGCTGGACGCAAAAATAAAAGCATTGTTACTCGCATAGCTACCATGTACGCAGCAAAAGCGCAGCCCCGCCCATTCAAATGTAATCGCTTTTGGCAATTCTCCCATCCAGCGTTTACTGTCACCGCCCAACGCTTTTCGGTTGAATGCATACCACTGTGCCGATAATAGCGAACAGGCACTTCCGGGCTCGAAACCGCAGGCGCAATCCTCGGCATCGTTCGCAAGCGCTTCTTCACAATTGCCCTGAACCACATGAATACCCCACTCTCTCAGCAGGGAAATGCAGCCTTCCGGTTCGGCACAATACGCGGCGGTATCGCCAGTACAGATGACGTTGCTGGCAGGTATGCCCTGTGATTCGGCAAATGCACGAACAGCACGCGTAGCCTGCAAATTCCCATAAGGACCTCCAAACACCAACAACGGACCGGGCTCCGGTTGTATGTGCGCCATTGCAGCAGTCAAACCTTCACATCCGCGGTCGCGTGTCGTCCTCCGAGCATGCCCAGCAAAAACAACCCGCAACCACCAAGCAAGACGGCAATACAGATCCAGAGCAACTTGGTGTACTTGTGGGCATCGCCGAGATAGATGGTATGTCCCGAGGACTCCAGAAAATAAAGAATCGAACCACCAACGGCCAACACAAATGCGCCGGCATAGCTCCATACCGGAATATCCTTTTGACCACTCCAGAGGGAAAAGAAAATCACTGGAGCCAGATACATTGAAGCCGTACCACTTACGGCGACGGCACTGAACAAGTCTTTGTTGCCGACAAACACCATCAACAAGCCCAAAAGCATAAATCCGGCCATGACCGCACGCCCGGTTTGTATCGTAGGCCGCACAACCTGCATATCCACAGCCACCAGTTTGGCAGAGCTCGATAGCGTGCTGTCGAGCGTCGACATCGCCGAAATAACCAGCGCCAGATTAAACAGCAACATAGGCACCTCACCCAGTAAACGCTCCAGAACCAATGTCATGGATTCACCTGAAACTGCCTGCCCGCCCGCAATCACACCTAATGAGCCGAAAGCCAAAATACACAGCGAACTGATCCAGCCTGCGTGCAGAAAACTGCGTCGCGTTGTGTCCCGATCCGCCAGGAATCCCCGATCCATCATCACCGGATCATGCATGGGGTAACTCCAGATCTGCAACAGTGCCACCAGTAAAAGGATCGGACCGGGTTGATCAATCACAAAGGGCTGGGCAAATATCGTCTCTACAGTAAACAGGCCATCGGACATCACAAGAACCAGAAGCCCGATCAGCACGACGATGAACACCAGCATCTGAAACACGTCGGTACGCAGCGAGGCATGCAGCCCACCCATCATGGCATATAAGAGCGTGACACCGGCAAAAGCCATGACAGCCAGCGTATAGGCGCTGCTACCAGCATCACCAAACAAGATGCCAATCACAAGAATATTGGCAAACACTTCGCTGACTAAACGCAATGCAATAACAAAGTTATAACAGCTGGTACCGGTGGAACCGAAGCGCGCTCTCAAAAAATCCTGCACGCTATTGAATCCGTGCCTGAAACGAAGAGAGTCTATGATCAACCCGCCAGTCAGAAACGACAGATAGTAGGCCGCATACGCTACGGTTCCCCAGATGCCGTAATAAAAGCCAAGAATGGCGGCATTCAGTAACGAACGTGCAAAAATCCAGGTCGTCACCTGACTCATGACTAGGGTAAATAAACCGGGAGATGCACCGCCTGGAGACAGGCCGGCAAAAAAACCGCCTTCAGATCGCGCTCGCGGCGTCAGAAAGATGGAAACAAGGGCAATCAATGCGACCATTACTGGCAGGGCAAAGGTCATATGGTGGCTCTCCATAGGCTCGTTATTGTGGGTCGGTACTGGACTTTCAGGGTTGTTTTTTTCAGACACTATAGCATGGCATTTGTTCCCTAGCGGATGCCTATTTCGGATGGTACCTGAAGCGTTGCGCTATCTGGCATGTCTTGAAAAGAAAGCTTAAGGAAAGCAAGGGAGCCAGACTAACTGGGACATTGTCATTCAGAATTTCAATTGAGAAAGATCATAGCGGTTTGCCAGATTTCAGGCATAAAAAAGGCAAGCCGAAGCTTGCCTTTTTGGAGTCAGTCAGCGATTAGATCGCGACGATGTTCTCGGCTTGAGGACCTTTCTGACCCTGAGTGACCGTGAACTCTACTTGCTGGCCTTCAGCAAGCGTCTTGAAGCCTGAGCTAGCGATAGCGCTGAAATGTGCAAAGACATCCGGGCCTGATTTCTGTTCGATAAAACCAAAACCTTTCGCTTCGTTAAACCACTTAACTGTGCCTGTTGTTGTATTAGACATAATAATATCCTGAAATTTAAAAATTGTACTGTTGCCTCGATGAGGCGCTTGGTGCTTGGAAATTTAGACTGGAACTTAGAAACTGCAGGACGAGGTAATACGAATAAAACAGCGAAATGTAGGATGTAAATAACGTTCTTTCTTTCTAGCTGCGAAGGACTTTATAGGCTTATTGCAGGTAAGTCCAGCATTACTTTGGTTTATTTCTGAATCGCGCGGCTTTCGCTAAACCTGCCTTTGAGCGGAAAGCTTAATCGCCGCCGTACGTTTGTCTTATATTTCGTTCAAATTTTTCAGGCAACCACCAGCTTGCATCAATATCGGGTGAATTTCTGGGCAGCACCGGGTTGTTCAAGACGATCATTGTTCGGGAATCCAGCTTCGCCATTTCAATAAAATCACGGTGATAGTTCAGAAAGTGATGCTTAAAGGAGCCGTCCTCCTCTGCCATGCGTAGCCCTTCTTCAATTTTCTTCGCCAGCTCCGCCCGCCCGGGGGTCACAAAATAGTAGACCGGGTGAGGATAAAACAGCATCACCTTGTCGGCGACCGCCAGATCATTTTTGTAGCGTTCTGCTTCGCCCCAAATTTCATTCACTCCGCGATGGAAGTAATCCGCGCGCCCCAATGGCAGCAACTTGAAAAGACTCTCGTACTTGACCAATGATGTGACGGGTAGTCCATTCGCTGCATATACCGGCAGATCTCCCCAGTGCTTGCCATGCACCGCTTTGTACTTGCGCAAATCTTCCAGTGTTCTGATCTGGCTCATTTCAGCCTGACGCTCTTTCTGGACCAAAAGAAGTCGCGCTCCCAAAATCCATCGATAAATGGGTATTTTAATCGGGATCATATTTTCTTCACGTCCGGCGGTGGTCGACATCCACTGGATATCAAGATGGCCGGAAATCACGCTCAGCTCACCTCTCGCTTCATTCATATTCTGGGAGTCTGGTGCCCGAATATCATATTCAACACCCAACTTGCTCATCGCCAAATCCAACAACTGAACGCCATACTGATAACGCTCGTGCTTCTGATAGTGCTCAATAATAATGGTATCTGCACTGAGCACCGGCATGGCTAACAAAGCACATATACAAACAATAAGTCGCTTCAAGCTGAACAAAGTGATATTCCCCGAGGATTTGACCATGCGGTAAAAGGACACGCTTATTCTTCAGTTTAAGCAAGATATGCCGGTTCCGCCAACCTGCCCACCGAAAATTGGAAACAAGCAGCGTAGGAATGACTTCGGACGGCTTACTCTTCGCCGAGATAACGGGATCGCGCCAATGCAAGGGTCGCGCGATTATCAATATGCCAGGGATGGAATCCGGGGCGGAAAAACGACAGGTAATCGGGTAACGAAGACCAGATAAGCGATGACGGTTTGGCGAAATACCAAAGGCCCTGAACCAGAGACTTAGGTTTGAACAGGTCCCCTGTGGTTTTGGCAAACAAGGCCATATGTCGTGTCATTTGCCAGGAGATGTACCAGGTCTGCAATACCATCAGACGATTGAGATAAGCACGGTCTCCAAAGATGGTCATATAAACATCGAACGCTACCGATTTGTGTTCCGCTTCCTCAATGGCATGCCAGGCCCACAATCGCGCCAACTCAGGATGCATCTTGTCGAGTTCTTCCGGGTGTTTCGTGAGGAAAAAGTCAGCGATAATCGCTGTAAAATGTTCGGCCGTGACGGTCAGTGCCAGCTGTGCCTTTGGCGAAAGTGCGCGTTCTTTCTCAATCAGTTTGTTCAGGTCTTTCAGTACCGCATCTACCGGAAATCCTCGTGCGCGCAGAAAATCGTTCAACAGCGAATGTTGTTTGGCGTGCTGACCTTCCTGAAAAGCGAATTCCCTGATTCTTTCTTGCAGCGCGGGATCATTTACCCGGGATTCAAAATGACGCACACTGCGGATAAATTGCCGTTCGCCTTCCGGCAGCGTCACTGAAAACGAAGCCCATAGCATGGTTGCAATCGGGTTGTTGTCATACCACACATCGGGAATATCATTCGAGAAGACCAGTTCCAGCTTTCGCTTGTGCAGATCGATAAGAGAATGGTCACTGCCCGTAGGGTTCAGGATACTGGACACACTGGTATCAGACATTGGGGCATCAGACATTGGGCTCACCCTTTCGGTTGTTTTCTGTTTTATTTTTTAACCGCGCTCCGTGCAGTCTGGCACTGAATGTCGCGAAAAACTACAGCAAATGCACCAACACGTTTACGAGCAGGGCCAGAATCATAAGCAATGACAGCACAAAGAGTCTCAAACGCAATGGCACGTAGTTCGAACGAATATGCACAAAGCTATGCGCATAGCGCACCATGACATAGCCTATGGAGCAGGCAATGGCGAAGGAATTGGCAACACCCAGCACGGCGCTGGCAAGACAAACCCCATAAAAGAGCATGGGTGATTCAAAGTTATTATCAATATTGTTGGAAACCTTGACCACCGCTTCCGGCCAGGCCTTGTTGTCCAGCGCCGTCCGTTTGAGATCGACACCTCCGGCCCTGACGGCTGCCGCCTTGCGCACAGCCAGTACGATATACAGCGCGATCACCAGCACGACATGAGCCAGTATCGGCAGGACCAGATAGATTTCGTTCAACGCTCTTCTCCCTCATTTGTTAGTTAGATCCGGCGGTGTTTGCCTGATTTACTTAATACACTTGCTATCTCTGAGTTCCGCAATCTGATCTTCGCTCAGCCCCAGGGTTTTTAATACCTGATCGCTGTGTGCACCTAATGGAGCCCCGGCTTGATGGCTGGCACGTTTGAATGGCAGTGCAGAATGTATCTGCCTGATTTCCTCTTCCTCGCCGATGCGAGCCGTGGCCAGCATTTCCCGTTCCTGAAAGTGCGGGTGTTCCGCCGCCTCCCCCAGACTCAGTACCGGTTCAACACACACGTCAAGAGGCGCAAACACCTGCTCCCAATGCGATAGCGGTTGCGCCGCAATCACCCCGGCAATATCCTGTCTCAGCGCTTGTTGTACTTCCGGTCTGGCATCGGCGATTTGAGGCAAGCGATCTCTTAGCCCCAACGCCATCAGCAAACCACCTGCAAAGTTGGGTTCGAGGCTACCGATGGAAAGATAGCGATCATCGGCGGTGCGGTAATAATCGTAGAACAAACCGCCATTTAGCATTTCCTTGCCACATTGCGGGTCGCCACCTCCAGCCAAAGCACCTGCTCCAAACATGGTGTTCAGCGCCAATGCAGCATCGCTCATACTGATATCCAGATACTGACCTTCGCCCGTGCCCTGCCGCTGAATTACTGCCGCGAGAATGGCCATGACCGCATGATGCGATCCACCCGCGATATCCGCAATTTGCGTGCCCGACAACACCGGCCCGGTCTCCACCCGCCCGGAGTAACTTGCCAGTCCCGACAAGGCCAGATAGTTAATGTCATGGCCGGCCCGGTCCCGGTAGGGCCCGCTTTGCCCGTAGCCCGTAATGGAACAATAGATGAGACTCGGCTGAATGGCTTTGAGCGCTTCATAATCGAGCCCCAGTCGCGCCATCACTCCGGGTCGAAACTGCTCGACCACGATGTCATAGTCTGCCAGCAGTTTTTCGATGATGGACTTGGCCGATGCATGTTTAAGGTCAATCGCAATGCTTTGCTTATTTCGATTGATACTGGCATGAGCCGCCGATACCTTGTCTTTACCCTTGCCTACAAACGGCGGCATCATCTTCAACAGGTCCGGCCGGGTGGGTGACTCCACTCGCAGCACCTCTGCCCCCATATCCGCCAGCAATTGCGTGGCATAAGGCCCCGGCAGCAAGGTGGAAAAATCGAGAATTTTAAGTCCGGACAAGGGAAGAGTCATGTCGCTACCAATCATTTCGGGTCAAACAAATACAGAAAGTCAGGCGGCAGCCGAACGAGCAGGCTACTACCGGAATGAACTGCCGCCATGCCCTCTCCGCTCATCGAGGGAAATGGGCTGGCGGCTTGGGTGTAATCCCCGGAGACGAACTACACCAGTGAACGACCAATGATCAATTTCATGATCTCGTTGGTGCCCGCATAGATCTTCTGAACGCGCGCGTCGGCATAGGCACGCGCCACCGGATACTCGAGCATATAACCATAACCGCCGTGCAACTGCAGGCACTCATCGATCACATCGCACTGTATTTCTGTGGTCAACAATTTGAGTTTGGCAGCCGTCACCACATCCAACTCTTTGTTGATGTGCAGGTCCAGACACTTGTCTACAAACACCCGCGCCATGGTCAGCGTGGCAGACATTTCCGCCAGCTTGAACTGGGTGTTCTGAAACGATGCAATGTTGCGGCCAAAGGCCTTTCGCTCTTTCACATAATCAACGGTCTGCTGAAGAATGGATTCCGCGCCGGCGATTGCATTCAGGCCAACCGAAAGACGCTCTTGCGGCAGCTCCTGCATCAGGTAGATGAAGCCCATGCCTTCCGCGCCCAGCAGATTTTCCTTGGGTACTTTCACATCCTGAAAGAACAGCTCAGAGGTATCCTGCGCCTTCATACCGATCTTGTCGAGATTCTGACCCTTGGCAAAACCGTCGTAACCCGCTTCTACCAGCAACAGACTAGTACCTTTGGCACCTTCGTCCGGGTTGGTTTTCGCAACCACAATCACCAGATCTGCCATCTGGCCGTTGGTGATAAAGGTTTTGGAACCATTCAGAACATAGTGATCACCATCCAGAATCGCTGTCGTTTTCACACCCTGAAGATCCGATCCGGTACCCGGCTCAGTCATCGCAATCGCCGTGACAATTTCACCGTTGACACAGCCCGGCAGGTACTTTTTCTTCTGCTCTTCAGTGCCGTAAGCCATGATATAAGGTACCGCAATATCAGAGTGCAAACCGAAGCCGATACCGCTCAATCCCATATTGGCAATTTCTTCGTCAACCACGGCGTTATAGCGAAAATCCACGCCCACACCACCGTATTCTTCAGGCACTGTCGGGCTCAGGTAGCCATGTTGCCCTGCTTTCAACCAAAGCTCTCGCGACACCTGGCCTTCCTTTTCCCACTCGTGGTGGTGTGGAACGGCTTCTTCCTGCAAAAATTTCCGAAAACTGTCGCGAAACATTTCATGTTCTGATTCAAATACTGTGCGCTTAATCATTGTTATCCTCGTGCATTTTGATGTGCCGGTTCTGCCAAAAACGGCGTTGGGCCAGTCAATCCAATGCAGGACTGACTGGCCACAAGGCCTGGTTTATCCGGCCGAAATTAATCTTTAAAGGTCAAGCCATCTTTCGCCATGTCTTTCAGCAGCGCCGGCACGGCATAGCGCTCTCCGCACTTGTCGGCCAAAACCTCTGCGCGCGCTACAAACTCAGGCAAACCGGTCTGATTGATAAATTGCAGAATACCGCCGGTCCATACGGGTGTCCCGATCCCCATAATTGAACCGATGTTGGCATCACGCACGCTACCCAGGACTTTCTCCTCGACACAGCGCACGGTTTCAATCGCCTGAATGTATAGCAGTCGGTCTTTTAACTCACCAAGATCAAACTCGGCCTTGCCGCCGAAGCACTCTTGAAGCCCGGACCACAGATGTTTTTTGCCATTGGCCGGGTAATCATAAAATCCCGCACCCGCCGCTTTTCCCGGGCGGTTGGCTTCCAGCATTCGATCCACTACCGCATCGGCCGGATGCGCCGGATAAGGCTTGCCTTCGGCTTGCAGGTCCTTGATGGTCTGATTACGTATTTTTTCAACCAGGGTCATGCTTACTTCGTCGGTCACTGCCAATGGTCCGACCGGGAAGCCTGCCAGAAATGCAGCATTCTCAATTGCCGCAGCCGGTATCCCCTCGCCCAGCATTGCCATGCCTTCATTCGCAAAGGTGCCAAATACCCGTGAGGTAAAGAAGCCGCGACTGTCATTCACGACAATGGGTGTTTTGCCGATCTGCAGCACAAAGTCGTAAGACTTCGCCAGCGTTTCGTCCGAGGTTTTCTCACCACAGATAATTTCTACCAGAGGCATCTTGTCTACCGGTGAAAAGAAATGCAGCCCGATGAATTTTTCGGGGCGCTCCGAAGCTTCAGCCAATCCGGTAATCGGCAAGGTCGAGGTATTGGAAGCAAAAATCGCTTCTGGCGCCAACTGCGCTTCAGCCTCTTGCGTCACCTTGGCCTTCAGACCACGATCTTCAAATACAGCCTCGATAATCAGGTCACAACCGGCAAGATCTTCCGCCTTGTCAGTCGCCAGAATACGGGCCAATGTGGCATCCCGCTGCTCCGCACTCAATCGTTTCTTGCTGACCTTCTTATCAAGCAGCTTCTGCGAATAGGCCTTGCCTTTCTCGGCGTTCTCAACACTGACATCCTTGAGCACCACCTCGATCCCCTTACAGGCCGAAGAGTACGCAATCCCGGCGCCCATCATACCCGCGCCCAAAATACCGACCTTGGCTACCTTGGAAGGCTCTACTCCTTTGGGTCTGGCGGCACCCGCCTTGATCTCATTCAGCTGGTACCAGAAGGTGCCAATCATGTTCTTGGAAACCTGTCCGCACACCAGTTCAACAAAGTAACGCGTTTCGATACGCATGGCTGAATCGATATCAACCTGCAGACTTTCAACCATCACACTCAGGATCGACTCCGGTGCGGGTAGCGTTCCCTTGGTTTTATCACGCATCATCGCAGGTGCAATGGGCAGCATTTTCGCTAGTGCCGGATGGTTTGGAGTACCACCCGGAACTTTATAGCCCTTCACATCATAGGGCTGTTGTGCTTTTGGATTCGCCTTGATCCAGGCAACCGCAGACTCGACCAGCTGTTCCGGGGACTCCACAATCTCGTCGATCAGACCCAGTTTCTTGCCCTGCTCCGGCTTGAATTGGCGACCTTCCGTTAAAAATGGCAATGCCGCCTGTAATCCCAGCAAACGAGACATCCGTACAACACCGCCACCGCCAGGCAACAGTCCAAGCGTCACTTCAGGCAAACCCAGAGTGACACCCTTGCTCAGGGCAATTCGGTGGTGACAGGCCAACGCCAACTCCCAGCCGCCACCCAATGCCGCGCCATTGATACAGGCAACAACAGGTTTCCCGGACGTTTCCAGTTTGCGCATCGCAACTTTCAAGCGGTCCACCATCTCGTGCAGGACATGCGCATTTTCACGTGTTGTGGCGTATAAATCATCGAGATTGCCACCAGCGAAAAATGTCGATTTCGCCGAACGAAACAAAACACCGGACCAATCATCGTTTTCCAGTTTTTCAACGGCCTCGACCAATGAATCGGTAAACTCCTGATCCATCAGATTGGCATTGGCGTTTGGCTTGTCCAGGATCAAATGAACGATATTGTCCTGGTCTTTCTCATACTGTACTGAACTCATTCTCTTTCTCCCAAGGCCTATACGCGTTCAATGATTGTGGCGATACCCATGCCACCGCCGACACACAAAGTGGCCAGTCCGGTTTTCAGATCTCTTGCTTCCAGCTCATCCAGCAAGGTGCCGAGAATCATGGCTCCGGTCGCCCCCAGAGGATGCCCCATCGCGATGGCGCCACCATTGACATTGACCCGGTCATGACTGACCTCCATCTCGTCCATAAACCGCATCACAACTGATGCAAAAGCCTCGTTCACCTCAAACAGGTCAATATCGGACACATCCATTCCGGCGACCTTCAAGGCCTTGCGTGCGGCGGGTGCCGGGCCTGTCAGCATAATTGTGGGGTCAGTTCCGACAACAGCCGTAGCGACGATACGCGCGCGTGGCTTCATACCAAATTGCTTGCCAGCCGCCTCACTGCCAATCAACAAGGCAGCGGCACCGTCGACAATGCCAGAGGAGTTCGCGGGTGAATGCACATGCTCAATTGCTTCGACTTGCGGATAACGCTCACGGGCAACACCATCAAAGCCCATCTCCCCCATCATCTGGAACGAAGGTTTCAGTGCCGCCAGCGTTTCGACCGTACTGTCGGCCCGAATCAGTTCGTCATGATCCAGAATCGTCAGTCCATTGCGGTCAGTGACCGGAATCACGGAACGCTCAAAAGCACCGCGCTGCCAGGCGGCCGCCGCGCGTTGATGGGAAGTCACCGCATAGGTGTCAACGTCCGTGCGGCTGTAACCACCCAGGGTGGCAATCAGATCCGCGCCTATGCCCTGCGGCATAAATCCGGTATTAAAATTGGTCTCAGGGTCCATGGCCCATGCACCGCCATCACTTCCCATAGGCACCCGGGACATCGACTCAACACCGCCAGCGACGACCAGATTCTCCCAACCGGAGCGGATTTTCATGGCGGCGGTATTCACTGCTTCGAGTCCGGATGCACAGAAGCGGTTGAGCACCACGCCTGCGACATCGTCATCCCAACCCGCAGCCAATGCAGCCGTCTTTGCGATCACCGCGCCCTGGTCACCCACAGCGGTAACACAGCCCATGACGATGTCATCGACTTCAGCGGTTTCAAATTGATTTCGTGTCTGCAAGGTACTGAGCAATCCGGTCAATAGCGTAACCGGCTTGACTTCGTGAAGAGCGCCGCTCGCTTTACCGCGACCACGCGGTGTACGAATGGCATCAAAAATGAGTGCTTCGTTGGTCATAATCTTATCCCGTCTGACTTATGCTTATGGCTTCATTAGCTATAAAAGCGGACTATTAGGATAAGTAAGGCCCCTGCAGGCCTCAATGACCTATGCTTGCATCGAAATTGATCATTTCTTGCAAACACGGGCGGGTAAATTTAACGCCAGGTGTAAGCAGGCGTAAAGCCGATCTGGTTATGTCGGCGGCAATACCTTGCAAGTGGGTTCTCCTGCAAGGGCAATTGGGCTTTGTATTGCAATCTACAATAGACTAGTTGCTACCCTGAGCCTGTTGATACAACTCATCATTGACGTGCCGAATATAGAGCAATAGCTCGTTTTCGGCTTCCTGGCGTGTATTGAACGGGCCTTCCTGGGTATTTTCCCGCGTCACAAAAAACCAGTGTTCGTTGACGTGCATAATGCGATCACTGCGAAACCAGTTCTTTGTCTCTTCACCTGTTCTTACTGACATACCCGAAACCTCCAACGAATGACACTGACTCGGGGAATACGACCTGATTATTTTTTAGCCAGACCTACTTGAATACTAGATCAGTACGTCAGAAAAGAAAGAAACGGTGCGACAATTGATTGTTGTTCACAATCCGATGGTGGCGCAGGCCACACGCCCTGAAAATTCTGATGATGAGAGCCGCTCAGGCTTGCCGCTCACGATAGGCGCCGGGTGTCAGTCCAGTCCATTTTTTGAAGGCTCTGGTAAATGCGGCCGTTTCCGAAAAACCCAGTTGTTCGGTAATTTCCTGTATCGACAGTTCCGGTTTATCGAGCAGATGCTGGGCCCTGTCCCTACGCAAACTATCCTTGATTTCCTGGAAACTGCTACCTTCGTCTTTCAGTCTTCTGCGTACGGTATGCGTGGTCATATGGAGTTCGTCTGCCACCTCCTCAAAACTGAGGTTTTCCAATGACAGTTGCATACCATCCCGATGCAGCAACAGGCGTTTGACCTGTCCCGTCATACTCTCGTCCTGCCGAAACTGGGTCAGCAAACTTTCCGGGGCATGGCTGAGGAAAGGGGTCAGAGTTTCACTGTCCTGCTGCACCGGCAAAGCCAGCAGATGACGACTGAAGACCACAGAATTCTCATTCTGTGAAAAATTATGTCGACAGGGAAACATCATCGAAAACTCATCGGCATAGCCAGGTTTTGGGAAGCGAAATTGAATGCGCTCCAGCAGCATGGGCTGATCGATCAACCAGCACGACATTCTGATCCAGATCACAAAGATGGAAGTCACCAGGAAGGACTCATCCAGCCCATGCGGATTGTCATAGTGGATCAGCAGTTTTGCTTCTGTACCGGACTCGATCAACTCGATACTCAAATCATCCGTCATCAAGGCAATAAAACGCGCACTGCGCAGCAGGGCCCGGCGTAAGTTACCGGAACTGATAATGGCATGGCACATCATGCCAAAGGTCCCAATCTTGAGGGGGTGCGATAAAAACCCGCTGGCTTCATCCCCAAGCTCGAGCCATAGGCTGCGTAACAGGACACCAAAATCTTCGAGACTGATGCGGGATTCGCTTTCCGGGTCCAGCAGAATTGCTTCCAGGTAGGTCAAGCCGGCTTCTTCCAACAACACGGTCAGATTCAAACCACCCTGCTCGGCTGCAACCAGCAGTGACCTGACCAGGGCTATCGGGACGGAGTGTTGTTTTTCCATATATCTTCAATCACCAGATAATTCACCGGCACCAGAAATAGTGTAATCACGGTGGCGAACAGAATACCGAAACCCAGTGAAACCGCCATCGGGATCAGAAACTGCGCTTGCGTGGATTTTTCGAACAATAGCGGCATCAAGCCAAGAAATGTCGTCAAGGAGGTCAACACCACCGGCCGGAAACGCGCGGCCGCCGCATTGGCCACGGCCGCCTTCAGATCCCCGGTTTCATTGCGATGCTTGTTCACGAAATCTACCAGCACCAGACTGTCATTCACGACAACACCGATCAATGCGAGCATCCCGAGCAGACTGATCAGGGTCAGGTCCATCCCCATCAACCAGTGTCCACCAACTGCGCCAATCGCTCCAAAAGGAATAACCAGCATGACAATCAGGGGCTGGGTATAGGATTTGAAGGGAATCGCTAACAGACAATAAATCACGAACAGAACAAACACTAATCCCCATTTAAGACTGCCAAACGACTGCCGCTGTTCCTTCGCTTCGCCCTGCATGGCGTAGCTGACATTCGGATATTGCTTGAGTACCTCATCCATAAACTGCTGCAATTCGGACTGCAGCACCAGCATGTTGGTTTTTTCCTTGTTGATATCGGCAGAGACGTTAATGGTTCGCCGTAAATCAATCCGGGAAATTTTCGCAGGGCTGACCGAGGGCTGGATCTCAGCCAGCAAACGCAAAGGTATCTGACTACCATCTGGCGCCTGGACAAGATACTGCTCCAAAGAGCGAATGGACTGGCGCTGCTCATAGGGGTAGCGCAGCATAACACGGATATCGTCACGGCCACGCTGTATGCGCTGCACCTCATAGCCGTAAAAAGCCTCTCTGACCTGCGATACCAAAGAAGCCCGTGTGAAGCCAAGTGCCAGCGCCTGTGGCTTCAGTGCCAGTTCAAAGGCCTGTTTCCCCTTGGAATAACTGTCGGTGATATCAAACACGGAAGGATAAGTCGCCAGCTTTTGCTTGATCTGATCAGCGATGGCCCGCAACTCCCCAAAGTCCTCTCCGCGCAGTTCTATATCAATCGGGTCGCTTACCCGCCCTATTTCGGCACGATAGGTCAGACTGTCCGCACCGGGAATCTGTCCGACACGCTCGCGCCATTCATTGACCAGCTGTCGACTGGTGACACTACTGTAACGGTCTTCCGGGGAAATAATTTCGAAATATACTCTCCCTGTCTCCGAACCGCTTTCCGAGCCTGTTGTGGCCATAATGTTCTTGATCACACTCTGGCGCTCGCCGGTGTCCGGGTCCTCGTCGACGTACTTGTCCTGCAGGGCCTGTGCCGCTTCCAACATATGCCTTACATGCCGGTCCGTCACTTCAAAGGGCGTTCCTGTTGGCATGACTAAACTGGCACGCGCCAGCTCACTTTGCACTTTCGGGAAGAAAATAAAACGCATCCAGCCCGAGCTCAATAAGGCGTATAGCAGGAACAATACACCGATCGAGCAGGCAAGGAAGACATAGCGGTGTCTGAGGACGGCTTCGAGCGCGGGCTTATAGATCGTCAGGATCATATGTTCGAACCAGTCGGCAAACGACTGCTGCCAGCGCTCCAACCCCGAGGTTTGTGTTTTCAACTTCAAATGCTTTAGGTGAGCGGGTAACACCAATTTCGATTCGATCAACGAAAACAGCAAAATGGGAACCACCACTACCGGAATGGCCGCAAACAGCTGCCCCCTGACACCATCTATAAAAGCAATCGGCATAAATGCGGCCACAGTCGTCAGGATTCCGAAGGTTACCGGCACCGCGACCTCTTTGGTTCCGTCAACCACGGCTCTGAAGCTGTCGTCGTTGCGTCGTAAATGACTGTAAATATTTTCCCCGGTGACAATGGCGTCGTCTACCACAATCCCGAGGATCACAATAAAACCGAACAGACTGATCACGTTCAAAGTAATGTCAAACAGCGGCATGACAAGAAAGGCCCCCATGAACGAGACGGGAATTCCAAGGCACACCCAGAAAGCAATCGCCGGTCGCAGAAACAGGGTTAACAACAGCATTACAAGAATGCCCCCCTGTATGGCATTATTAGTCAGCGTATTGAGCCTTTTTTTCACGATTTTGGAGCGGTCCCGCCACGGAGTGAGTGTCAAATCTTCGGAAAACACGCCACTGCGGGTTTCAAGGTAATTCATGACCGCATCCGCCACTTTGATGGCGCTTTCATCCCCTACCCGATAGACATCCACTAATGCAGCGGGTTGCTGATTAAAGCGCGTGAGCACCTGTTGCTCTATAAAGCCATCCTGAATTACCGCCATATCACCCAACCTGACGGTGCCGCCATCGGGGCGCGCGATGATCACGATCTTTTCGAATTCCGCCTGTGTATAGGCGCGCCCGGATGAGCGCAGTAAGATCTCACCACCTTCTGTTTTCAAACTACCGGCTGAAATATCACGGGAATTGGCGACAATCGCGTCTGCCACCTGCTTCATACTCAAACCAAACTTGCGCAGAACTTCTTCGCTCAAGCTGATGCTGATTTCGTAGTTTCTGACCCCATCCAGCTCTACCTGGGAAATGCCATCCAGCGCCAACAGCTGATCGCGCACACGTTCGGCTTCCTGTCGAATTTCCTGTTCCGAAAGCGGGCCCGACACAGCCACACTAATGACTTCCCGTCGTCGTTGCGCCAGCGCCACCACCGGTCGCTCGGCATCTGCCGGGAGATTATTGACAGAATCGACCCGGTTCTTGATTTCAGCCAACATTTCCTGAGCATCATAGCCATCGAGCAGCTGCACCCAGATACTGGACGAATTCTCGGAAGAGGTGCTGGACAGGGTCTCGATCCCTTCGAGGTCCTGAATGGCCTCCTCCAACTTTACCGTCACGCTGGTTTCAATATCCTCAGGTAAAGCCCCCGGAATCGAAACATTGACCGTGACCGCCCTCGGCTCAACACTGGGAAAGACTTCCAGTGGAATATTCAATTTCAATGACCCCAGCCCCAGCACCAGGAGGGTAATCATCAATAGATTGGCAGCAACCGAATTGCGTGCAAACCACTCAATCATGGCAATTCATCCGTGTTCATCTGCTCGGAATTCACCAGATCAGCAGCGCCGGATCTTTCCGCTACCGGCGTACCACTGGACACCTGCCCCAAGGCCGTTGTCACGATCTTTTCTCCCGGTGAAAGCCCTTCGCTGACAATCGTCTGCTCCTGCTCTCTCCAGCGTATTACTATCTCGCGCTTGCTCAAACGTCCATCTTCCACAATATAAACGTAGCGTCCCTGATAAACGCTTGCGCTGGGGACAACGATCACCTGCTCAAGCTTGCGACCAAGAATTTCTGCATCCAGATACTGACCCAGCTTCAGCGTTTGGCGGGTATCGCCCAGTTTTGTCAGGAACGGGTTGTCAATTTGCGCGACGATGTAAAGCTGTTGACTACCGCTGTCGACTGCAGCTTCGGTTCTTACCAGATGACCGGACCATTCCTCCTTTGGTTCAACCAGCGGGTTTCTGAACATCACCGGGGTCTGATTTTTTGCGCCATTCGTAACATCGACTGGCACGACCTGCTCCGGAAGGTCAAGATAAGGCAGACTCTTGGCATCGACCGGGAGACGCACTTCGGCCGCCTGCGTTTCGTATCCAGTCGCCAGGGACAGTCCGGGGTTGACGACGCTGCCAACCTCCACAAACGTTTCCAGAATGCGACCACTGAAATCTGATTTCACCTGACATCGTTCCAGGTTCAACTCTGCCATGGCCAGTTGTGCCTTGGCCGTTTCCAGATTCGCCCTGGCAGCTTTCAGCTGCGGCTTTCTGAGCGCGTAATCGGTGGCGATTTGGCTGCGATCCTGTTTCGACCAATCTCTGGCTGCCTGCTCTGAACGCGCTATTTCCTCCGCCAGTGCGAGCTCTGCATTTGCCAGTTGACTGCGCGCTTCCTGCAAGGCCACGGTATATTCACTGGCATCCAGCACCATCAGGACATCGCCCTCAGAGACAACCCCACCAGCCTTGAACTGCTCGGACAATTCGAGCACCTGTCCGCTGACCAAGGCATGCACTTCTGCTCTGCGGCGGGCCTGAACCGTGCCAAAAGAATGGATGGTGATCTGATAGTCCTGTCGCGCAAGGGTTTGGGTTTCAACCAAGAGGGGCTTGGCCTGGACCTGTCGGCCTTGCGACGCCTCAGGTGAACTTTGCATAATCCATTGGCCAATGGCGATAAAGCATCCCAGACAAATCAGGGGAACCAATACTTTCTTGATGCTCATTGCGGTCCTTCATTGAAAAACGTGTGTGGATCGATGGTCAGCATAAGCCATCTTGAAGGCCAGACTATAGCGGCCGTTTGTTAAAAGGAACAGTGGCTAGACAGCTTTTTACCTTAGCTTTACACTAATGCGATACCGGGTCCTCCAATTGCATGCACTGACCAACAATGGCAGGTAAAAACGCCTGACATGCAGCGTTCTGGACCACGGCCCCGAGATTCAGACTATAACAATGCCAAGCGAGTTTCGCACAGGTGAAAAAATATGAATCAATCCTTCCGCGCATCACTCTACACGACAGCGCTTTGCATCCTGATCGCTACGGCCTACTATCAGGTCTGGCAAGACAGGCAAGGCACAAAAACCCACAGCGCCGTCCTGTCGGACACGCAGCAAAGATCACCCGGCGAGTTACCTTTCGCCACCGGAGATCATCACACCGCTGGCCACGAACATTCATTCAGCCGCCCGATGACTGACTCTAAATGAAGCCCTTATGATTCAAAAAAGCCTGAACCTTGTTCCCGCATCGGCAGAGGACTTTCGTCGTCTGGCCGAGAAAAAACTTCCCCGCCAGTTTTTTGATTACATTGACGGGGGCTCCTATCAGGAAAAAACCGCGCAAGCCAACCTCGACGCCTTCGCCGCCATCTCTCTGCGTCAGCGGGTCTTAAGGGATGTAGAGCACGTTAATACGGCCTGTTCACTGTTTGGCGAAGACCTGCAAATGCCCCTGATACTGGCCCCGGTCCGCCTTGCCGGCTGCTTTGCCCGCAGGGGTGAACGGCAGGCATTGAAAGCCTCCTCGGACCATGGCATTCCTTTCTGCCTGTCGACCGTCGGTATCTGTTCTATCGAGGAATTGGCCGCACAGGGTGGCCGCCCGTTCTGGTTTCAGTTATATGTCATCCGCGATCGAAACTATGCCCGGAAATTGATGCAACGCGCCAAGCGTGCCGGCTGTAAAACCCTGGTGTTCACAGTCGATCTGGCAGTGGTTGGAGAACGCTACCGTGATACACGCAATGGACTAAATGGCGGCTACGGCCATTGGGGCGCTATCAAACGTGCGATTGACCTGGTATCCCATCCGGGCTGGCTCTGGGATGTCCCCTTGCGGGGCAAACCATTAACCTTCGAAAATCTGGCCGAAGCGGTTCCCGGTGCGCGTTCTCCGACTGATTTCAGACATTGGGTGGACCAGCAATTTGACCCTTCTGTGACTTGGGATGACATGGCGTGGATCAGGGAACAATGGGACGGACAACTGGTCATTAAAGGTATCCTGGACGCGGAAGATGCCGAACAAGCCGTGCAACTGGGTGCGGACGGCATCGTAGTTTCCAACCATGGTGGCCGTCAACTGGACGGCGCTTCGGCGACCCTCTCATCGCTACCGGCCATCGCTGAACAGGTCAACAAGCGCTGCAAGATATTGCTGGACGGCGGTATTCGAAGTGGCGCCGACATGGTGAAAGCGCTGTCACTTGGCGCTGACGCCTGTCTGATTGGTCGGGCATGGGCTTTCGCGCTGGCCGCACGTGGGGAACAGGGCGTCAGTGCCTTGCTGGCAGCCATGCAACAACAGATGCGTGTCACCATGGCGCTGACCGGCTGCAATTCCGTCCAGGACATTAACCCAGACCTGTGTAATTAAGCAGCCGTGTAGGACCCACCAAGCTGATTTTATTCCGGTGCGTGCGGATACTTCTTCCGGTAATGCAGTTTTCACCTTTCAACGTTTTTCAGAATCTGCCTCTTTGTTTCCGCAGAGGCATCACGCCATTGCAAAATCTCTTCCAGACTCCGCTTGCAGCCCATACAAATATCCGAGTCATCCAGACAACAGTTCCGCACACAGGGCGATTCAGGACCGGTCATTTCACTTGGCTGAATCGAAGGCATTCACGACTGGCGGCTGGCTGAAATCAAACCACTGGTACTGAGGATGTTTGCATGCTCCGCTTCATACTCTTCCACTATCTGTTCGATTTCTTCACGGTCGACCTTGCTGCTGTCGATCGCGGCATAAAGGAGTTTTGCAAAACCTTTCTGCCGAAGCTCAGCCTTGGCATGCATGAGCTGTGCAATGGATTTCAGAGTCCTGAGCGAATCCCTGGCGTCTTCGGAAAGCAATCCCTTTTGCTCTTCCTGAATGGTTCTTGAAAGCCCGTCTATATGATGCAGGGCCGCTGTACTGGCCGCCTTGTCGAAATGGAGAAATGAATGTATCAACTCGTCAACGTTTTGCTGGGATCGTTCTGGCATTGTAACTCTCCTGTTGCGGCCAACTTAGTGTGAGTGGCCGCTCCCAGTTTAAAAGAACCTTGGCCTTTAGGCACCACCCGGAATATTAAGATTCTGTGATAAATCATTGTCTGCTGTTGGTCGAGGGGCTCTTCAGATGCCAGCCTCCTGCACGCGAATAACCCGCACTATTCACGTACTATTTTTAGTATAGGTACAGCTTTGGTCAGAATTGCGCAAATATCAGAGATTAGCCACGCTTCATCGGTTCGGTGACGGGTCTCACCTGTAGACAATAATTAGCTACAAAGACTATATTCTCTGGCCATAACGATAATAAGACGATCTTCAATATGACCACTGGAACTGCAGCAAATTACCATGTGCTGTCCATTATAGAAACCTGCTCCCGAATGGGACTTGACCGAAAGCAACTCCTGAACGCAGCAGCGATTGACGATGACAATCTTCGCAATCCCTATGACCGTCAGAATGGTGAAAACGTGCTCAAACTCTGGCGTGAAGCCGAGCAGGTTTCGGGCAACCCGATGCTGCCATTTCATGTCGGCTCCCAGGGTTCGAGCCTACACAGATCTGCCGTCACCACGATGATCGAAGCCAGCTCTACACTGGGCGAAGCACTCGAGTTTGGTTTGCAGTACCAGCACCTGACACAGGACATTGTGCACTCCAGACTGCATTATGATGCGCACTATGGTTACCAGGAGGTGGATTGCCAACACTTTGCCAGCCAGCTGGCCCGCCCACAGATAGAACGTCAGCTGTCCTTTGTCCTCGCCGAAGCCAAAAACCTGTCTCCGGATCCCCTCAATCTGTTTCAAGACATCGAGGTGCATTTTGCCTATCCCCCCAAACAAACACCTCAAACCTATGAGAAACTAATCGGTTTCCCGGTGCGCTTTGGCTGTGATAAAAACCAACTGGTATTTCCGAAAAAACTCTTGTCTCTGGAAAACTTTTCAGGGAGTGCTGAGGTGCAAAGCAGTTTGATGAATGTGGTCAGGCATCAGGATTTGCAACTGACCCAAAGCGATCGGATCGAAGCCAAGTTGCGACTGCACATTGAAGAAGCTCTGGGAAAAGATATTGTTGAAATCGAGCAGCTGGCGCCGAAACTCGGCATGAGCGTGCGCACCCTGCAACGCCGGTTACAAGAGGAACATACCAGTTTTTCTGAAGTGTATGATGAAGTCAGACGTGAGCAGGCTTTGCGTCTGATCAACGAAACCACTATCAATATCAGTGAGATCGCTTACCGGCTGGGCTTCAATCACATTACCAGTTTCTATACCGCATTCCACCGTTGGACCGGTATGGCGCCAAAGGCCTTTCAGCAACGCTATGCGCCCAAATAGCCGTTGTTTGCCCGTTAACCCAAAAGGAAGGATTTGCCAGGGTCAACCAATACCCTGCCCTTCATGGCCTCCCGCCCAAGCAGCATTAAATACGTCATATTGGAGCGATCGGTCAGATTCAGCTCAATCGGCCAGCATTGCTCCCCCAATCGAAACATCGTTTCGATAACGACCCGGCGTTCTTTTTGATCATTGGAGGTTTTGACGACACGCTCCTTGATCAGTTTTGCTTCCCGTCTGACCACCCTGTCGACATGATGCACATCCGGATGAATGTCAAACACCACCCAGGGTTCACCGTCCCTTTCCTCAAGCACAATATTATCGACATGCAGCGAGGAGGTTTTGGCCCCTGTGTCGACCCGCATTTCAAGACCGATTATATCCAGGTCCGGAAGATCACAGCGTTCGATAGCTCCGATCAGCATTTTTGTTTTTACTTTATCCTGTTTCATCTTGTCATCGACTCTAACACTCTGATTTTCAGACCACTGGGATAAGTTATCTCACCCTTACTATGGAGCTACCCTACCGCCCCCTAGTCAAACCCGCTATTTTCCGGAATAAGATTGTCCTGCATTAATTCGATATGTTCGGCAACATCATCGGGCTTTTTAAAGTAGGCGACATGGTAGACCGCATCTCCTTCCTGTGCCAAAGGTATATTCTGCTTACCGATAATGATGCCTTCGGCATTACAGACAATTTCATCCAAAGTACGTCCAAAGGGATCTTTGATGGTTGCCAGAACGTCACCTTTTTCGACGTAGTCACCCAGCTGTTTCAGGTGCGAAATGAAGCCGCTATCGCTGGCTCTCACCCAGCCACTTTGCCGCGCGACAAAGGGCTCGACTGCGCTCGCCCGGGCCCGGCTTTTGCCCAGCATTTCCAGATGGCGCATAACATTCAGAACGCCTCGAACGCCGGCGCGAATCGACAACTCATCAAAGCGCAAGGCCTCGCCCGCTTCGTATAGCAGCATCGGGACGCCTTTTTCACCGGCCGCGGCACGTAATGATCCATCCCGAATATTGGCATTGATCAGAACCGGCACGCCAAAGGCCTTTGCCAGTGCTGCGGTTTCCTGGTCGTCCAGATTCGCTCTGACCTGCGGCAAGTTGGTGCGGTGAATCGCGCCGGTGTGCAGGTCAATTCCGACATCAGCTTTAGACACAATTTCATTCAGAAAAAGGTGCGCGATACGTCCCGCCAAAGAGCCCTTTCGCGATCCGGGAAAGCAACGATTCAGATCCCGCCGATCCGGCAGGTAACGGCTCTGGTTCAATACGCCGTAGCCATTCACAAAGGGCACCGCAATTAATGTCCCTTTCAGGGATTTGAGACTTTTACTGTTAATCAGACGACTGATAATCTCGATTCCATTCAGCTCGTCTCCATGAATGGCGGCGCTTACCACCAGTGTCGGCCCCTTCCTCTTGCCCCTTTTCACAAACACCGGGATTGACATGCTGGTGTCGGTATATAGCGCCACCGTTTCCAGATCAATATATTTTGTTTGGCCGGGCAGGATTTTAACCCCCCCGATCTCCAGTTCGTCTACCATGTTGTCAGCCACCTGCTGCAAGCGTTGATCGAAACTCAGCCTTTGCCCTTGGTACGGGTGCGATTGGGTCGCGCGTTCTTCTCAATATGCTCAAAAACCATTTTGGCAACATCCTTTCCAGTTGCCTGCTCAATGCCTTCAAGACCCGGCGAGGAGTTCACCTCCATTACCACAGGTCCATGTGCTGAACGCAAAATGTCGACACCACACATATTCAGGCCCATTGTTTTGGCCGCATCGACAGCGGTTTTCCTTTCTGCCGGTGACAAGCGAACCAGCTCGGCACTACCGCCACGATGCAAATTGGAACGAAACTCACCCGGCGCTGCCTGCCGCTTCATAGCCGCCACCACCTTGCCACCAATCACCAGACACCGAATATCTGCACCTCCGGCTTCCTTGATATATTCCTGCACCAGAATGTTGGCCTTCAGCCCCATAAAAGCTTCGATAATACTTTCTGCCGCTTTGGCTGTATCGGCGAGTACCACACCAATACCCTGCGTTCCCTCCAGCAGCTTGATGACCACAGGCGCGCCCCCCACATTTTTCAACAAATCGTCAATTTTGTCTGGATGGTGCGCAAATCCGGTTCTTGGCAAACCGATCCCTTTTCTGGAGAGCAGCTGAAGAGACCTCAGTTTGTCGCGCGAGCGACTGATTGCGACCGACTCATTGATCGAATACGTCCCCATCATTTCAAATTGTCTGACCACTGCGGTCCCGTAAAACGTCACGGAAGCCCCGATTCTGGGAATCACCGCGTCATATTTCGGCAATGACTTGCCCTGGTAACGTACCGCCGGTTTATTGCTGGTAATGTCCATATAGCAGTGCATGGTATCGATAATATCAACCGTATGACCTTTCAAATCACCCGCTTCCTTTAAACGACGGGTAGAATATAAATTCGGGTTCCTCGAGAGGATGGCGATACGCATGGAGTCTGCTCCGCGAACGTAAGTGGTTAAAGCGGTCTGATGGAAAGCGCGGCATTCTGGACCATGTCCTGACGCAGTGACAATAAATTTTGTTTGTAGTTACCACAAACAAATTTATGATGACGGCCAACAAGATGCCTTATTGCCAACACATTCACAAGAAACCCGGTATGGATATTGAACTTTTACGGACTTTTCTGGAAGTCAAAACGACCCGGCACTTCGGGAAAGCGGCAGAAAACCTTTATCTGACACAGGCTGCCGTCAGCGCGCGTATCAAACAACTGGAGAGCGTTATCGGCAGTCCAGTGTTCACGCGCTATCGAAACAACCTGCAGTTAACCCCCACGGGTGAGCGCTTGATCAGCCATGCCGAAACCATCTTGCTGGCCTGGGAGCGGGCACGGCAGGAAGTATCCCTGAAAAAGAAACAGGCGCGCCTGCTGGCACTTGGCGCCACCAGTGGCCTATGGGACCTGATGCTTCAGGACACGCTGCTTGAAGTTCATGCTTTACACCCGGAGCTGGCGCTGCGTGCAGAGGTGCATGGTCCGGAAACCCTGATCCGTCAACTGATGGAACGCACACTGGATCTGGCACTGGTCTATGAACCAGCCAAGCTAAATGAATTGGAATCCGTGGCCGTATCTCAAGCCGAACTGGTACTGATAAGCTCGCAGAAAAGCGCTTCTCCGGAGCAGGCATTTGCCCGCTCATTTGTTGCCATAGATTGGGGACAGGCCTTTCAGATTAATTTCACCCAGCTCTACCCGGAAACACCACCGGCAGCCCTTCATACCAGCCAGTCCCGGCTTGCAATGGATTTCATCTCGCGTTTTGGTGGTAGTGCTTACCTGCCATATCGCATGGTTGAAAAAAGTCTGGGCAAATCTTTTCACATCGTCGAGGGCGCGCCTTTAATCTCAAGGCCAATCTATGCCTGTTACCACAAGGACAATACGCTGCAAAAGGAGCTGGATATGATCATTGAAACCATAGGAAAACTGGACGTTGCAATTCAAACCGCCACTCAGGCCATCGAATTGTAAGAAGGGCCTGCACCTCACCGGGGTAGCGATCAGTATCCTTTATCGTCAGCACAAATAATTATTGTTTTTCTGCGCCCGCCTTTTGCTCCCATAATTCGCCTGATCGCAAAACATGTCTGATTGAGGGCTAATAATTTGAATATGCGACGCTTTATTTTCTTGCTCACCCTTTCGATGAGCAGCTTTTCCGCCCATTCCGATGACACCTGGAACGAGATTGAACGCTACTGCGCATCGCTTGGCGAGGCTTCAGGGAGCGCTGAAGAAAGTGCGCAGATAGTCACAAACTGTCTCGAAGAGCAACGAAGCTACTATCAGGACATGCCCGACACTGACATGGCAACAGAAACGCCCGAAGCTAATGAACCGGCCTATTCTGAAGAACCTGTTGTTGATGACTATGGCATGGCCTCTGACTATGGCATGGCCGCGCCTGGTTCAGACCATGAGGTTGATTGCTACCAGCAGGTGGACGAACAAATACAGGTCGCGCTCGATACCGATCCTGCGGCCGAGATCGATTATGACCAGATGCTTTTGCACTGTTTTGAAACCTGAAAACGCAGTCTGGCGTTATTCGCACAGCAACATTATCTGACGGTAATACGGAGACACGCATGCTGAATATTGAATCATTTGATTGCGGAACAACCTACTACGACAGTATCCATTTTCCTCGGGGATTCGGGCGTTCAGGGCAGTTTACACGCAGGGAAGCTGAACTTCTGGGCCGTTGCGGGCACGTTATCACCCGTCTTAGTACTGGCCAATTGGAAGCGTCGAACCCCGAACAACATGCCATGCTGGAAGTGCTGTTCGGCGAGCGCGAACCGGAAACAGAACTGGAAAAGCTCTGGTCAAAATACCAGAAGATGATCCATACAAAAGTCAGAAAGATCAGCGCCTGTTCGGGAAGGGAAAATCAGGATTTTTACGAGGGCGGCGAATCCAGCTCTTTTTGACTTTCGCACCACTTATCTTGCCCGCAACATGACGTCGTCATGTTGCGGGCAAGGCTATTAGCCTGAGCTGGTGTTAATCCAGCACATTTACATCGCAGCTTTACGCGCTTCGGCAAGCCAGCTGTCGAACGTGCTCTGGTTCGCTTTAATCCAGTTCAGGGCATGTTGCCGAATCTGGTTTTGCGAATCTTCGCCATTTGAGATCAGCATATTCTGGGCGCTGACATCATTGATTGGCAGTTTGGCCACTTCAAACAATTTTGCCGCCGCAGGATTGTTCTGGGCAAACAGTTTGTTAGCGACAATCCGCTCACTGTTGATATCAAAGCCATAGTTTTTACCGTTCGGCAATGTCGTATCGGTGCCATTAGGGTTTGAAGAAAATGGCACTTCGAGCCATACGACGTCTTTGCCCGGAACCAGTTTTCCGGAAACCCAATATGGCGTCCAGGTATAATAAAACACCGACCCGCCTTCCCTGAAGCGCGCAATTGTATCCGAGATGATGGCGGCATACTGGCCTTGCTTATGCGTAATACGCTCACGCAGTTTGAAGGCGTCCAACTGGTGCTCGATAACACCCTCGCAACCCCAACCCGCCTGACACCCGGTCAGATCAGCTTTTCCATCGTTGTCCGTGTCAAACAGAGCGGCAATTTTTGGATCTTTGAAATCCTCAATATTATCGATCTTGTATTTGTCTGCGGTTTTCTTGTCGATCAGATAACCTTGAGCAGCCCCTTCAATATAATGGCCTTTGCGATAAAACACCGCATCGCCACCGGCATTCTTGTACATGGTGTTGTGCAAGGGAAACCAGTTCACGGCCATATAGGTCGCATCGCCATTCGCGATTGAGGTATAGGCTGCGCTGTAGTCGACCTCTTTGATATCTTCCACTTCATAACCCAACGCGCTCAGGGCTTCATTGAGGACGACCGTCTGAAAGGTTTCCTCAGCGATCGCGCTTTGCAGCGCCTGAACCTTGACTCCTTTGCCGGGCTGATCCATATCCGCTGCCTGAGCAAAGCTCATTGAGCCAGCCAGAGCGGATGCGATCATTGTGCTTACCAGTTTATTCATCATTACTTTCCTCTGTGTGTCTGTTGTTATTGTTCAGCGGTGACGACAACTTAAACGGCCGCCGGTGATTGAATGCCAATTGGTGGCGATGAAATCCAGCCCGCCAATCAGGAATCGGCTTTATTCGCGGTTTTGAGTTTTAACAGTAGCCCCACGGGGCCGGTTTGATACCAGTGACGCGTTCCCCGTTCACGAGAGGACTGCCCCAATGACTGGGTCATGCGATCAAGAATAATGGCCAGAATAACGATCCCGATGCCTCCGACGGTCGCCAGACCAATATCAAGCCTTCCGATACCACGCAGTACCATCAGCCCAAGTCCACCCACAGAAATCATGGAAGCGATCACAACCATCGAAAGACTCAGCATCAGGGTCTGGTTAACGCCCGCCATAATTGTCGGCATGGCCAGTGGTAACTGTACTTTGAGCAGCATTTGCTTTCCATCAGCGCCAAATGAACGAGCGGCCTCAATCAAATCAGCAGGCACCTGACGAATCCCGAGATTGGTCAGACGAATCACCGGAGGCACTGCAAAAATAATGGTAACGACGACGCCCGGGACATTTCCGATCCCGAACAGCATCACAATCGGAACCAGGTAAACAAACGCAGGCGTGGTTTGCATTGCATCCAGAATGGGTCGGACAAGTTGCTGACTGAATTCACTTTTCGCCATCCAGATACCCGTCGGGATCCCAATCAGCATACAAAACAATACCGAGGTAATCACCAGCGAAAGGGTCGTCATGGCTTCTTGCCAGGCGCCGATTGCGCCTACAAAAACCAGACTCAGGGCCGTCGCAATACCGAGCCTTTTACCCGAAAGTTGCCAGGCCAATAAGGCGATGATGAGAATCATGATGAAGGGAGAGGTGTTCTGCAGCAGTGCTTCTATCGATTTCAGGGTCGCATCGACAGGCGCCTTGATCGCTGAAAAGAAGGGTCTGAAATTCTGCACTAACCAGGCTACGAAAGTTTCTACCCAGGACTCCAGAGGAATCCATTCTTCCTGGAAAGGTGCACTAAAGGAAAATTCTACAGGCGCATCGGCACCGGCAGAAAGGCTGGTATCGGCAGTCCCCTCACTCGCTGTTCCCCAGGGGTTCGAAGACACATCACTGGTGGAATCCTCAGCCTGTTCGGTGGCGGCCCAGGGATTACTGGCAGAATCGCTCATACGGCTTCCTCTCGGTCCAAAGTTTCCAGCAGCATCGTGCGACTGATCACGCCCAGATATTTGTTATCGGTGCCAACAACAGGCAAAGGACACAGCGCAGCAGCAACCGGCCCAATCGTTTCCCGAATGGGTGTTTCTGCCGCCAGTACCTGCACATCAATCAGGGCCTCATCCAGAGTGTGCTGTTCCTTCAACATCGCGCTCAGACTGTCAGCAGACACGACACCGATCAAATGCCCGTCCTTATCGATCACATAGGCAAATTCACGATCATAATCCTGCAGGGCTTTCAGGCCGGCACGCAAGCCTTCGCTGGACTGCTTTTTGATCAGCGTGACCTGTTGCTTGCGCGCAATGTCACCGGCACAGAACACATTCCCGACATCCACACCCTTAAAGAAGGATTTCACATAGTCATTGGCCGGGTTGTGGAGAATTTCGTCAGGTGTACCTATCTGCACCACTTCGCCGCCCTGCATAATGGCGATCCGGTCGCCGATGCGCATGGCTTCATCGAGATCATGCGAGATAAAGACAATCGTGCGTTGATGGGCACTTTGCAGATGCAAAAGTTCGTCCTGCATCTCGGTGCGAATAAGCGGGTCGAGCGCCGAAAAGGCTTCGTCCATCAGCATGATATCGGGGTCGTTCGCCAATGCCCTGGCCAGTCCCACCCGTTGCTGCATCCCGCCTGACAGTTCGTCAGGATAACTGTGTGCATGTGACTCCAGACCCACCTGTTTCAAGGCGATCATGGCTTTCTGATGGCGCTCCGCTGCCGGCTCACCGTTCAATTCCAGCCCAAACGCGGTGTTATCGAGCACATTCATATGCGGCATCAGGGCAAAGGACTGAAACACCATGCTGATTTTTTCACGGCGTATTTTGCGTAAAGCCTCGTCCGAGAGCGCGGTAATATCCATACCGTCAATCAGGACACTGCCCTTCGTTGGTTCAATGAGCCGGTTCAGTAGTCGCACGAGCGTGGACTTTCCCGATCCGGACAAGCCCATCACAACGAATATTTCACCTTCCTGAATACCAAACGATGCATCCTGCACCCCAATGGTCATTCCGGTTTTGGAAAAGATTTCTTCTTTTGAGTGTCCCTGTTCCAACAACTTCAGGGCCTGGCCGGGCTTATCGCCAAAAACCTTAAACAGGTTCTGGATTTCCAGTTTGAACGGCATATTTAGTACTGTAATTATTAGAGCAGTCACTCTATAGTATCGTTCAGATAGTGAATTATCAAACTGTTGGGCTTTTGGAAGCCTGACCTCAGCTTCGGTAGTTTTCGATACCACAGAAGACTTTTCACGTCAAAACAGGAACGCCCCTATTTCAGGCACTTTAAGAGCAGACAAAGCGTGACCTACCCATTTCCGTAAACGATAAAACAAAGAAAAACTAGCTTGCCACAAAGGCATCAGACAGTATTTCGTTCATGCTGGCTCCGGCCAGAAAACACTGCCTTTTCATTTTGTGCACGAAAGATTCTGCACCACATAAATACACCTGCACTCCACTCATATCCGGCATCAGTTCAGCAAGGTAGTCATAAATGCTGGCTTGAATCACGGCGCCGATTTCTGCTTTCTGGGCTACCCAGTGCACATGCAGATTAGAGTATTGTAGATCCAGCGCGACCAGCTCCTCGCGAAAATAAAAATGCGCTTCGTCACTGGCACCCAACACAAGATTTATCTTCTCCTGATGCCCGACACTGAGCGCTTCAGTCAGCACTCCATATAAGGGAGCAAGCCCGGTACCAATGCCTGCAAGCAACATTGGTTTATCGGGAGGCGTCTGGTAGAAACAGGATCCCATGGGCCCCTGCAAATTCAATGTGTCCCCTACCTGCACCTGTTCGGCCAGCCAGGCGCTGAACCTACCGCTTTCAATCACTTTGATATGAAAACTCAGTTCCTGCTTGTCACTGACGGAGGCCAACGAATAACTGCGCCCGGTTTTTTCATTGCGCCACAGCGTGAAGTATTGTCCTGGTCGGCATTCAATATCGGAACGCAGTAGCAAGCGAACAATATCGGAGCGCAAATACTCTTTTGAAATAACTGTTGCGGCCTGAGTCAACTGCCCCATTCCCGGCAAAACAATTTCCATATCCTCTGAGGGCTGACACTGGCAGGCCATAAAGTAATTCATGGCCTGATGACCCGGCTTCAATCCCTGCTGGGCTTTTTTACCCGGATCTCCTTTACGACTCTCCATTATGCAGGACTGGCAAACACCCGAACGACAACCGAACGGCACTTCATGCCCCTGTTTCAACAAGACATCAAGCACCGACTCTCCGGCTTCGGCTTTCAGGCGCTGCTCCTTGTACTGCAGCCAGACGCCCGAGTTCATTTATTCAGCACATCGTCTTTGACACTCAATGCAATCCCGATGATTTCGTCAATGTACTCTTGCGGAACCGAAAGCTCTTCGAGTGTGCCCACCAGGTTCTCTGCCACTGCATTGAAGTGGTCTTCGGTCAGGTTCATATGCTTGTGTGCTTCGCGCATATCCTTACCGGTATAACTATTCGGCCCGCCAAAAGCCATGGTCAGAAACGCTTTTTGCTTTTGGTGCTGCGCTTCCATGTCGACCGTATCGAAAAACTCCGAAATGCGATCATCCGACAGGACCTTGCGATAAAATATATCCACAGCTGCGTTCACAGCAGCTTCCCCACCAATTTTTTCATATACAGACATCGTCTTCTCCACGTGTAATTTTGATCTGAAAATCTTTCTGATGTTTTCAGTAAACAGGCCCATCGGGACCTCCGTTTATCGAAAACAGTTCATGCGTGTTCAAGCTAGTCCAGCTGACTTAACATATAAGCCACTACTTTCTCGATATCGGCTTTAGCAAGGTCCGCTTTTCCGCCTTTTGCCGGCATCAGGCCAAAACCGTCTATCGCATGTTCTACCAGGGTTTCCTTACCCTGCTCTGCCCGGGCAGACCACATTTTTCTGTTGCCCAGAATCGGCGCACCATTGATGCCCTGCGCATGGCAGACCTTGCAATTTTTTTGATAGATCTGCTGGCCCTCAGCCAGAAGCTGCTGCTCCTTGCTTTCACAGGCTGCCAACATGGCAGCAACAATGAGCACAGCCAGATAACTGAGATAGGGCATCATGGTCTTCACCTCTCGGGATCAACTGGACTTGAGTGGTACTCTGATCACGACACCACCCATCACTTCACCGAGTTTGAAGTCGGTTTTCGGTGAATCCTTGTGTTCGTTATGGCAGGTCGTGCAGGCATCTGATACGGCGACATCCGGATAAACGGCCGTGTAATAGGTCACGCCACCGAGCGTTTCCTCACCATAAAAGTTTTCCCCCGGGTTGGCGGCGATGTATTCCAGACCTTGCTTTTCCATCTCTGTTTTGGGCGCGTTCTGGCTATTAATCGGCCATTTGGACTGCAGAGAATAGGTAAAGTCATCCGTCATCTCGGCAACCGCTTCGGCACCCGCGCGGAACATCTGCGCAGGAAGCAGTGTGCCATTGGGGATATCCTCCCAATGCTCGTCTGGTTTAACCGCACCGGCACCTGCGGGCCCCAAACGCTTCACGACCAGCTTGGTGTAGTTGGTCCGGTCCGCCTTCATCACGGCAAACAGAGAATCGGTATAAACATTTGGTGCAATACCCGCAGCCTGCTCGCTACCTCCGCAGGCACTCAGCAGCGCTGCGGAACCTGCAATGCTGCCGGCAACGACGAACTGTTTGATTGTTTTCAAATGGTACTCTTTCATGGTGATCTCCTCACACGTTTTAAAAATTACTGCTCGCGCTCCAGGGCCCAATCAATGGAGGGCACATGGTGGCCTGGCTTGCCTCTAAAGTTATTCTGAATGAGCGTTTCATCCGCCAGCGCATCAATTGAAAACGCCAGACTGTGGCATTGCATACAGACCGGGCGAATCATTTTTTCATTGGGTCTCAAGTTGGCACTTTGATTATGTTCCACCCGTGTCAGAACCGGCTGACCCGGTGTTGCTTCCAGGGGGGCATCAGTCAATCGCGGCATATGACAGGTGGCACAGGTCAAACTTTCCTCATCCCGTTGTGCATGCGGTGAACGCTCGAATGCAAGCGAGTGCTCGTCCTGATGACACCCCAGACAGGCGGTCACTGCGACAGCCCGTTCACTCTTCGGCTGCTGGCTATGGCACGCCATACAGCTATGAGAGGTATTCAGCGATGCGTCGGCGAAGCTAAGGGCGCGCGACTCTCCCGGAGATATCGCCGCCATGTCCTGCACCAAACGCATACCATGGCGACCTTTCCTGAAGCCTTCATTTTCCTGCTGATGACAGGACGCACATACCTCCATCGCGGGTTGCTCGACCCATGCCTTGCTCCCAGGGGTACTTTCATGACAGGCAACGCAGGATATCCCTGCCTCTACATGCCGGTTTTGGTCCCAATGTTGTAGATTCAGCAAGTCTGTCTTTGCGACTTCCCCCGAAGCCAAATGCCACTCGGTCTTCGTAGCCAAAACCTGACGGCCATGGAAGGAAGCTGAATCTGCGGCATTGATTTCGGCCAACCTGTTCAGCCAGGGTTGATCTGCATTCTCTACCAGGAAACGCTCATACAGCGCGCGATTATCATGGTAGTTGTGACAACCGGCATTGGCGCAGGAATCAAAGGCCAGATCCTTATGACTCAAACGTTCTTCACCGACCTCCTGATGGCAGTGGAAGCAGTAGTCTTCGGGTATCGTCACGCCCATGGGATGTGTACGTTCTGCCTGATGCTCGGTATGGCAGGTTACGCAGTATCGCGCATCGATGACTTCAAGCCTGTCCGCATTTCTGGGGTCGTTAAATTTCTTTTTCGGATGCGAGTCATGACCTTCCTTTAACTCTTCGGCATGGCAGGATACACAGGCTTTCTGCAGCACTTCAGGGCCGCCAAAAGGATCTGTATGACAGCTGTCACAGACCATCTCGATCTGGTAATGGCCATAGCTGGCTTCACCAATCAATAAACTTTCCTTTTCTTCAGACAAAAACATCGCATTCCCGTAATAGCCAACGATCAACAGGGTCACTACTGCCCAAAGCCCCCACACCAGTTTTTTCACCGCGTTCTCCGCACTAGAAGTAATACACGCTCATAATGTGTGCACCGATGAGCGCCGGCAGCGGCCAACTCACGATCACATGCAGCCATGTCCAGAATTTTTTTAGCCGCATGGCCGCCTGTGGTTTCAGATAGTGGCCGAGGCTGACAACAGCACCGGCACTACTACCAAGCACGACCAGAATCAGAAAATTCAACATCAGCAGAAAATTGAGATTGCTCCCCAGATGAAAACCGGTATGAAAAACCAGCAACACAACACAAAACAGGCCAAGCCCCGTGTGCAAAGCTCTCCAATAGGGAAATGCGCCCATCCACTCAACATCAAAACGCTTGCGCAGTGACATCAATAGCCCGATGACGGTGACACCCAACAGGGAAAAACCGGTGACCTGCTTCCAGAACTTGTCGCTGTAAATGCGTTCGAACAGGGATGTCTCCCGAACTGATGTGGCAGATTG
The DNA here is from genome assembly GCA_006212045.1 of Oleiphilus sp. GTDB lineage: Bacteria > Pseudomonadota > Gammaproteobacteria > Pseudomonadales > Oleiphilaceae > PZPK01. Next base: position 210,854 of record PZPK01000001.1, read on the forward strand.
CGCTTCGGGCCAGAAAGCCATCAGCCCTGCCGCCAGAAGAGAGAGAAGGCTGGTAACAAGAACCAGACGCCAGGCTTTTTCAGATGTTCGAGGCCCCTCAGAACCAAGCAGTTCAGCGACAAGCGGTTTACAGGTGCCGCACACCGATCCGGCTCCGCAAGCCTCCTGCACAGCGTTCACGTCTGTGCAGCCTTCCGCAATCACCGCAGAGATTTCCCCTTTTGATATCCGCTGGCAATTGCAGACGATGGTGCGCTCAGGCCATTGCAAAACAGCCGTATCCGCGCTCCTTAACCAAAGCCGGCCGAACAGAATGAAACTCAGTGCCTGCCATGGCCAGACGTAAAAGCCATTCTGATACAAGGATTGAACCCGTCCACTTTCGCTCCATTCACCATAAGCCAGAGCACCAATCACGCGCCCCTTTAACAAGGTCATTTTTCGGTACTGCCCGGCTTTCGCATTGAAGTAACGCAGCTCGGTCAGGCGTGGCCTCTTCGCCGGTTCAACGACATCCCCCATACTACAGACCTGCTGGCCCAGTACCTTCAAACGTGTGACGGCCATCGAGCCGACGTACCGGGATTGATTATGTACGATGACATCCGCGGCAATGGCGGCCTGTTCAAACCCCGGAGAGACCAGGCCATACGTCTGGCCTTCATGCTCACAACATTCGCCCACTGCATAAATATCCGGGTCGTTCGTAGCCAGGCGCTCATCGACCACAATGCCCCTGCCCACTTTCAGCCCGGCGTCGAGGGCAATCTCCTTGTTGGGTGTAATGCCTGCGCACAGCACAACGGTGTCACAGTTAATCAGGTCGCCCTCATAAGTCTTGACGGCATCTACGCGACCATCGCCCTGTATTTCCCGAACGCCAGCATTGGTAATGACTTTGATACCCAGCGCCTCTACATCCATTCGAAGCAACTCTGAGGACTTTTGGTCCAGCTGGCGGTTCATCAAATGCGGACCCTGCTGAATCAGCGTGACTCTGGTGCCCGCTTTCAGCAAAGCCCGGGCCGCCTCCAGTCCCAACAGACCACCGCCGATGACCACGGCATGCACGGTGCGTGCAACGCGAGCCGAGATGCTCTGCGCATCCATAAGCGTTCGAAACTGGAACACACCACTGAGTGTGTTCCCCGGGATATTAGGAATATGGGCGCGCGCCCCGGTCGCCAAGACCAGTTGTTCGTATGGATGACACTGCCCTAAACTGTCCTCGACCTGCTTCTTATCCCGGTGTATCACTTTGACCGTAGCCACCAGATAACGAAAGTTCGGCGCCTTTGCCTTGTCTGGCATGCGCAGATCAATCGCCTCCCGTTTAACCTGACCAGCCAATAGACTGGATAGCTGTACACGGTCGTAAGGCGCAACAGCCTCGTTCCCCAGCAGGGTGATCTCAGCATTCGGCTCCAGACGCAACAGCTCCTCACAGAAACGCATACCGACCGGGCCACTACCTACGACGACAACCCGTCGGGTCCTGTATTCTTCAAGCGCCAAGAGTTCCGTGCCAGCTTCGACCTTCAGCTCTAGAGGGGCATCACCCGGCCACGCGTCCACTCTCATGACCCCGTTAGTTGTCATAAGAAGCGCCTTCCAATTCCGAATGAAATGACTGACCAACTCGCACTAGCGCGATATAACCAGTGCCAACTTGTTGTTTTCCACTCAAACCCAGCACTTGCAGCCTCTTCTCCTGTTGTTTCCAGCGTTGCCCTACCACCAAACCTGCGAATCAGTTACTTTTCAGGCAAAAAAAAACGTCTGAATACACAGTCCATGATGAACCTGTATTCAGACGCCTTTGTCTTTGTGTCGCTCATTACTCCGTTGCAATGCATGACACGAATTTTCTGTTTCCGCATTCACATGCGGGAAGCCTTTTCGGTATTTATGCGCTCATACCTACAAAGCCATTCTTACCTGCAATAGCTTACAGCAAACTATGTACCAACTGAGGATTTTATCAGGAAAGGAGTAAAATCAGTGCACAAGTGCGCATTTCAGGGTGCCCTCAGGAAACGATGCGCACCAATAGGCAACCCAACTAAAAAACGTACGATCTATTCTGGTGCAACCTGAAATTCTCGACTAAACCGGAAGGTGCCTAGAACAGAGACCAGTCAAAACGGTAATCCAGAGTGAGAGATATTGCATCAATTTCGGCAGAGCCGACGACATAACGATCGGCATCAAGGCGCGTGCGCCAGCGGTCATCAATTTTGTAGTTCACGCCGACCCCAAAATACTCGTCGTAGCCACGATTATTGGAAACAGAGCTTCGCACTTTGATGCTATCGTTATCTGTATAGAAGCGCTCCTGAACCTGACCGTCCCATGCCATTATTCCCAGGCGAACCAGCCAGTGGAAGCCTTCGTAGCCTTCAATCGGGTGGCGATATTGTACGTGGGAAGCAATACCTTTGACCGTTGCACTCGCTTCCAGATAACTTCGGTCAAAGGGCCCGTTAATATCGCCGGCAATGAATGTGGCATGAGTTTCACCAAAGTCGATAAAGGCCAGTTCGAACTCCCACGAGTCATTGGGATAAACACCGATGAAATACCGATAGCCTGTGGTCGCATCGTCGAAATCGAGCACCTGTTGCCCGTAACTGTTCCCTCCAACACTGCGCTTTCCAAAACTCCGATCGTGGTCGCGCTCTATATCTTCGCCTTTGATATAGTCAGATTTGAGAGACAACAGGGTAAACCCGCCATACCAGGTATTCTTGGTGGTGGTGGCATATGCTTGCTGAAACGCGAAAAAAGACAACAGAATGGACAATTTGACGAAAAAGGGAAAAAACCTCACCACCGGGGCTCCTTGATAGCTGGTGCCGGAATTATAGCGGCTAAGATCATGAAAAAACGTGCACAACTGCATGTTCCGTTACTACCAAAGCTGTCCCACTTACCGCCACCATCGTTAGCGATAGCGCTTTTGTGTAGCAGCACGGTTCGCTTCCCGCAGGTGTCGCAGCTTCTCGCCTATTCGGATTTCCAGCCCCCGGTCTACCGGGTGATATAAGGTCGTATCGGCCAATTCCTCGGGAAAATAACATTCGCCCGCCGCAAATGCCTGGGGTTCATCGTGGGCATAGCGATAGCCTTCCCCCATTCCCTGATCAGCCATCAATGTTGTGGGTGCATTTCTCAAGTGCATGGGGACATCCAGGTCCGCACCATCACGCACTAACTGCCTGCACTGATTGAAAGCACTGTATACCGCGTTGCTCTTGGGCGCGACGGCCAGATAAACAACGGCATGTGCCAGACTCAACTCACCTTCCGGGCTTCCCAATCGCTCCTGCACATCCCAGGCTGACAATGTCAGCGTAAGCGCCCTCGGATCCGCGTTACCAATATCTTCGCTCGCCATGCGCACCAAACGACGCGCGATGTATAGCGGGTCACAGCCCCCATCAATCATACGCACAAACCAGTACAGTGCAGCGTCAGGATCGGAACCTCTCACCGACTTATGCAAGGCCGATATCTGCTCGTAAAAAATATCGCCGCCTTTATCAAAGCGTTTGAGTGACTGCTGTAACACATCCTCTATCTGCGCCTTGCCGACATTCACCGTATTGCCCTGACGGTCACCCAAATCGACGGCCAGCTCGAGCAAATTCAAGCAGCGTCGGGCATCTCCATCTGAGGCCTTTGCAAGCAAGGACGCACTTTCCTCGGTGCAGCAAACCTGCTGGTCAGGGAAAGCATCGGGATGCGCAAGCGCCTGTTCGATGACTTGCAGTAACTCCTCCTCTTCAAGTCGCTTCAACACGTATACCCTTGAACGCGACAACAAGGCATTATTCAGCTCAAAGGAAGGGTTTTCGGTCGTCGCACCAACGAACACGATGCTGCCATCTTCCACATAAGGCAAAAAAGCATCCTGCTGGGCTTTGTTGAAGCGATGCACCTCATCGACAAACAAAAGGGTCTGACGCCCGCCTTGCTGTTTCAGAAGCTTCGCTTCTTCAACAGCTGCACGGATATCTTTGACCCCCGACAGCACAGCAGAAAGTGAACGAAAATTGACATCAAAGGTCGTTGCCAGCAAGTGTGCAAACGTTGTTTTACCGACTCCGGGAGGTCCCCAGAGCACCATAGAGTGCAAAGCGCCTTTTTGCAGCGCAGATGACAGCGCACTACCCTCGCCCAGCAGATGCTTCTGGCCAATGTATTCACTCAGGTTTTCCGGTCGGACTCTTGCCGCCAAGGGCTGGTATGCCGCTTGTTCCTGATTAATGTCATCGAATAGCGATTGCATCAGAGCCGCTCCCTGCACACAAAAAACTATGAGCTGTCGCGCGGGTACGACAGGTCTTCAATCACATCGGTTCCGGCCGGAAGAGCCGGTTCGAATGCAGAGTCGGGAATTTCCGAATTGACTTCTGTATGTACAAAACTAATCGTACTTTCCTGCCCCAGCGAATCCCTCAAGCGCATCTCCAGAAGTTGACTGCCGGAGAAGCGAATTCGCATGGTTTCAAACAGGCTTTCTTTGTCTCGCGGGTGCAAGGTGAATTGACGCGTAGCCTGATCAATCACCTGCTGATCAACCGAATACATGCGCGCAATGACATCTGTTTTTCCGGAAAACAGGATGGCCGGCGACTGCTCGGTTTGCGTATTGTGCGGCTGAACAGTGGCTTGCTCAAGATCCGGATCGTAGACGGTCAACTGTTTTCCATCGGCATAAATCATCTGTTCCAATGGCGCTTCGGTATGCCAGAAAAAATAGTCCGGCCGCTTGGCCTTAAAACTGCCACGGGACTCCTGAATTGTCGTACCCCGCTTATCCACGGCATACTGCACGAATGCTCCGGATATCGAACGGATACCGTTGAGTAGCTTCACCAACTCCGCCAGATCTTCGGACAATTCTGCAGATTCATTCGCTTGCGTGACTGGCGCTTCAGCCGCCTTTTCGGATTCGGCGAACAGACTTGCCGACAAGATCAATACAAACAGACCGGTAACGAGGCGTCTCAATGACATAACAATCCTATTACATTCTTCAGAGTAGAGGCGAACAGCGCCGTAAGATAACAGAGATGACGACTTTCGGGATACTTAAAAAAAAGAAAGCGCCCTTGAAGAGCGCTTTCTTTTTTACGGCTATATAAACGCACTATGCGAGCGCTAGTCCTTGGGCGGCGCCGGAGCCAGCACTTCCCTTGCACCGTTGTGTCCGGCAGAACTGACAACGCCAGCCTGCTCCATCGCTTCTACCAGATTGGCTGAGCGGTTGTAGCCAATCTTGAGTTTTCTCTGTACCGATGAGATGGATACCCGACGTGTTTCAGTGACAAAAGCGACCGCCTCATCATACAAGGGGTCCTGCTCGCTGTCGCCATCGTCACCGAGCGCGGCTGCAATAGGGTCGGAACTTTCTCCGCCTGTGAGTACTTCTTCAAGATAATCCGGTTCGCCGCGCTGTTTCCAGTCATCAACGACCTTGTGCACTTCGTGGTCATCGACAAATGCACCATGCACCCGAATCGGCACACTGGTGCCAGGCGGCATATAAAGCATATCGCCATGCCCCAGCAGCATTTCAGCTCCGCCTTGGTCAAGCACAGTACGTGAATCAATCTTGGATGATACCTGAAAGGAAATACGCGTCGGGACATTCGCCTTGATCAAACCGGTAATCACATCCACCGAAGGCCGCTGTGTTGCCAGAATCAAATGTATCCCTGCTGCCCGTGCCTTTTGAGCTATTCGGGCAATCAATTCTTCTACCTTCTTGCCGACGATCATCATCATGTCGGCGAACTCATCAATAACGACCACGATAAATGGAAGCGTTTCCAGCTCGGGCCGTTCCTGTTCTTCATTCAATAGATGCTCTTCCGGATTCCAAAGAGGGTCCAGCAAAGGCTCTCCTTTTTCCTGCCCTTCATTGACCTTGCGGTTGTAACCGGCAATATTACGTACGCCCAGATTGGCCATCAGCTTGTAGCGTCTTTCCATTTCCGCCACGCACCAACGTAGAGCGTTGGCGGCCTCTTTCATGTCGGTCACAACGGGCGTCAGCAAATGTGGGATGCCATCATAAATCGATAGTTCAAGCATCTTGGGGTCGACCATGATAAAGCGCACCTGTTCAGGCGTCGCTTTGAACAGCATACTGAGAATCATGCTGTTCACGCCGACCGACTTACCGGAACCGGTTGTACCAGCAACCAATAGATGCGGCATTTTGGCGAGATTAGCGACCACCGGATCGCCAGCGATATCATTCCCGAGCCCCAGCGTTACCGGTGACTCGGCATCATCATACTCACTCGACTGCAAGACTTCGCTGAAGCGCACAATCTGACGGTGCTCGTTGGGGATCTCAATGCCTACAACCGACTTGCCGGGAATCACTTCAACAACCCGCACACTGAGGACCGCTAGCGAGCGTGCCAAATCTTTCGCGAGGTTACTGATTTTGCTCACTTTGACGCCGGCTGCCGGCTGAATTTCAAAACGGGTGATCACCGGGCCGGGATTGACTTCGACCACTTCAGCTGAAACACCGAAATCTGCCAGTTTCTCTTCCAGCAATCGGGACATATGCTCCAGCGTTTCCTTGCTGTAACCCTTCTTCTTGCAGCGATCCGGAGGATCGAGCAGTGACAGGGGAGGCAAAGGTCCTTCAGAAGCAATAAACAGGCTGCCCTGCTTCTCATCTTCCAAGCGTTTGCTTTGCTTACTCTTTTTAACAAACGGCGCTATTTTTATACCACCTTTTTCGTCTGGCGCTGCGGCCGTCCCAGAAGAAGTTTTGACGGCTTTGGCTTTTACCTGCACTGGTGCGTCCATCTGTGGTTCAATACGCTCAGATTCCGCGCTTTGTTCCTGTTTCGATGACAGCAGATTATCCTTGATTTTACCAACCGCCCTCTTCAAGGCGCTGCTGTTTTCTTCATGCTCCGCTGCCGGTTCCGCGTTAATGACGCGCTCCGTCCGTGGTTTGGGTTTCTGCCGGTTTTGTTCCGCCTGTTCCTTGGCACGCTGCTCTTTTCGCAGCGCCCTGTAGTCCTGAAAACGGTACCAGTTGTTGGCAACGACATGTCCTACACGCCGAGCCACTGCGACGGTAATCGCTCCGGTCCTGTCCATCAGCCCCATCCACGAAATACCGGTAAATACCGTCAGTCCGAACAGCAACATGGTCACCAGTAACAGCGTGCTGCCCAGAAGGTTGAAATTAGCCAGCATCATTCTCGATAGCGTAATCCCCGCGACCCCGCCTGAAGACTGCCCTAGCCCCGCCACCGAATAAATAGCCATCAGTGCAGTCGCGCCTGCCAGCGTCAGACCAAAACCAAAGATGCGCACCGAAAACATAGGCCAATGAAAAATGCGATGCTGCCGCTGCTTGAATATCAGGCAGGCACGATAGCCAATCAATAAAGGAAAAAGGTAGGAAACATGGCCAAAGAAATACAGCAGGATGTCAGAGAACCATGCACCTGCGCGACCACCATAATTAACGGGCACATCATTGGTACCGGTACTCATCCACCCCGGATCGGCCGGCGAATGCGAAAATAGCGCCATAAAAAGGAACAGGCAGGCCGCGACCGTAAGAATCAGGCCCCCTTCACGTGCACCCTGCGAAACAAATGCATGAAAATGCTGCGACTCGTTTTTAGGCGAAACCTTGGGCCCCGATGCGGGAATAATATTCACTTCTATACAACCCCGGATACAACGTTGTCAGATTGCTCAAAAACCGTGCTTTTAATGCGATTCGGACGCCACTCGGCCAGATCCTTTATCGAACACGCACGGTCGGATACATATAGTATAGAAAAGATTTAAGAAAAGTCCTTAATTCTCTGAAATATAAGAAAAAGAGAACCAGAAAAAGGCGCTGAAAAAAGCAGAGGGCGCTTGCAGACTGCGTTTCAACGCTGCGACTGAAGTGCGGACAAACCCCGCTTCAGGTCCCGGATAACGTCCTCAGGATGTTCAAGGCCAACGGAGAGTCGAATCAGGTTGTCCGTGATGCCGGCATCCAGCTTGTCTTCCTCTGTCAGACGGCCATGCGTTGTTGTCGCTGGATGCGTGATCGTTGACTTCACATCGCCAAGATTTGCCGTAATGGAAATAAATTCCATGGCATCAATAAAACGCCAGGCCGCTGCGCGATCACCCTTGATTTCAAATGACAGCACACCACTGCCCGACACCTGCTGCTTTTGGGCAAGCGCATAATCAGGGTGACTTTCCAGATCAGAGTAGTACACGCGCTCTATACCGCTCTGCTGTTCAAGCCAGACAGCGACCTTTAGCGCGTGTTCGGAATGCGCCTTCATTCTGACAGGCAAGGTTTCCAAGCCTTTCAAAAAGACCCAGGCATTAAAGGGACTCATTGCCGGCCCGGCCGAACGCAGGAAGCCGTGCACCTCTTCCATCAGCTGCTCGCTGCCAATAACAACGCCGCCCAGGCAACGGCCCTGCCCGTCCAGATATTTGGTGGCAGAATGCACAACGATATCGGCTCCCAGTCTGAATGGCTGCTGTAAAACCGGAGTGCAGAAACAGTTATCTACTACCAGCAATGCCTCTGCATTTTGAGCAATTGCGGCTACCCGGGGCAGATCTACAATCTCGCACAAAGGATTTGAAGGCGTTTCCAGAAACAACATGCGCGTGTTATCTCGCAGACCCGATTGCCAGCCATCATAGTCACCCAAGGCCACATAGCTGACTTCAATACCAAATTTGCTCAGGTATTTATCAAGCAATACGCGTGTTGTGCCGAAGACGCTTTTTGAACAAAGGATATGGTCGCCCTGTTGCAGCAAAGCCATAAAGGTAGACAAGATTGCCGCCATACCTGAAGCCGCGGCCACGGCTCTCTCGCCGCCTTCCAGAGCGGCAATGCGTTGCTCGAACATGGCTACGGTCGGATTGGTAAAGCGCGCATAAATATTACCGGGCACTTCTCCGGCGAAACGCTGGGCCGCCTCCTGCGCCGAGTTAAAAACGAAACTGGAAGTGGGGAAAATCGCCTCGCTGTGCTCCAGCTCGGGCGATCGGATTTGGCCTGCGCGCACGGCAAGCGTTTCCAACGCCACCTCATCCAACTGGGGCACCGGAATGTTTCCTTCAGGGGTTTTGCTGATTGCCATTCAATTTCCTAGCTTGCCTGTTCGCGCCTAAACTGCGTTATGCAGGTCAATAGTACCATCACTATCCAGCTCCGCATTCTCTTTTGCTTTCCTGGCATCGTTGCGACTGCGTTCAAGTCGGTCAAGGTAAGCGTCATCGATATCACCCGTGACATATTCACCGTTAAATACCGAACAATCGAAGGTCTCGATTTGGTCATTACCAGCCTTTGCACATTCAACGAGATCTTCAAGATCCTGATAGATCAACCAATCGGCACCAATCAGACGCTCAATTTCTTCGAGGGAGCGGTTAAAAGCAATCAGCTCACTGGCTGCAGGCATATCGATTCCATATACATTCGGGTAACGCACCTCCGGCGCCGCAGAGGCAAAATAGACGTTGCGGGCACCGCAGTCCCTCGCCATCTGTACGATTTCACTGCAAGTCGTCCCCCGTACGATGGAGTCGTCGACCAACATGACATTCTTACCCCGGAACTCCAGCTCAATGGGATTCAACTTCTGCTTGACCGACTTTTTACGCTCACTCTGACCGGGCATGATAAAAGTGCGCCCGATATAGCGATTCTTGATAAAGCCTTCACGAAACTTGACGCCCAGTTCGTTCGCCATCTGCATTGCCGATGTGCGACTGGTATCCGGAATCGGTACCACCACATCGATATCGTGATCCGGACGCAATCTGAGGACTTTCTTGGCCAACATCTCGCCCATCTTCAGACGCGCTTTATATACCGATATCCGGTCAATAATCGAATCAGGGCGGGCAAAATAAACATGCTCAAAAATACAGGGGTGCAGACTCGGATTCTCTGCACATTGCTGCGTGTGCAAAGTCCCGTCATTTTCGATATAGACCGCCTCACCGGGCGCGATATCACGCTCCAGAGTAAAACCAAGCGCCTGCAGCGCCACACTCTCGGATGCCACCATGTACTCAACGCCCTGCTCTGTTTCGCGCTTCCCGAAACATACCGGCCGTATGCCGTTGGGATCTCTGAAAGCGAGAATGCCATATCCGGTAATCATCGCGATGACCGCGTAAGCACCCTTTACACGTTTGTGCACTTTTTTGACGGCTTCGAAGATCTCATGCTGGGTAGGTACCAGCTTACCGAGCTGCTGCAATTCGTGGGCAAAAATATTAAGCAGGACTTCAGAATCTGAATTGGTATTGATATGACGTAAATCCGACTTCAGCACACCGTCAGATAATTCGATCGTATTGGTCAGATTTCCGTTGTGCGCCAGCGTGATGCCATAGGGTGAGTTGACATAAAACGGTTGGGCTTCAGCTGAACTGGAACTGCCTGCCGTCGGGTAACGCACATGCCCAATTCCAACATTTCCAACCAGTCGGGTCATATGGCGGGTACGAAAAACGTCCCTTACCAGGCCGTTATCCTTGCGCAAAAAAAAGCGGTCATCCTGACAGGTGACGATCCCGGCGGCATCCTGCCCCCGATGCTGAAGCACGGTCAGGGCATCATATAAGGCCTGATTCGCATTACCTTTGCCAACAATTCCGACAATACCGCACATGGTTCAACTTCCTCTTGCTTTCAGTACATCCAACACTTCATTGCCCATTGCCAAGGGGGCAGGACGCATCAGGTTTCAGGCCTGCGTCGCGGGCCGGGATTCAAAGACTGTTCTTGACCACTGTTCCAGAATAGCCAAGTTTTCGATCATTATAGAACTTTTCCACCAGTCGCTCTCCGCCAATGGCGAAAGACGCAGGACAGCGATCATCACGACAGTCAATACCAAACCTCGTGTCAGACCAAAAAACACACCGAGTATGCGGTCAAGTGGCGTCAGCCCGGTAATTCGAATCAGGGCCGCAACGACAAAATTGATACCCGCTCCGATAAGCAATGTACCGATGAATAATCCGCAGAACGCGGCAATCACTCTCAGTACCGGCTGATCGACGACGCCCACCAGCAGCGTTTGGGCATGCGGGTGAAACGAGCGAGCAACAACAAAAGCCACGACCCAGGTCACCAGAGACAGGGCCTCACGAATAAAACCCCGACGCAGGCTCATCAGACTCGATAACGAAATAATGACTATCAGAGCCCAGTCCGCCCAGTTCAAATCAATCATGTTGGCTCAATGACCTACGCTTCGCCTGCTTCAACTGTTGCCAGAGTGTTTCGTTTGGAAAAATTGAGGCGCGCATCATAACAAAATTCACGCCCGGAAAAAGCCCGATATTCAGTCATGCACTAGGGATCGAAAAATAAAACCAGACTTTTGACCTTGTAACGCGCATCCAGTTTCTTTTTGATTTTCTGTGCTTCCAATTTGCTGACGAAGGGGCCACTAAAAACTCTGATCGCGCGCTTGCCTTTAACGTCCAGTGGCTTGGTATGGCTTTTAAAGCCGTCGCTACGCAATCGATCCCTTAGGCGGTAGGCGTTATCAGCGTCAGAAAAGGTACCCAGCTGCACCATCCAGACGTTTTTGAAAACCTCCAACTCCGACACACGTGTACTGACGGGCTTTTCAGCAACCTTACCCTGATCAGACGCTGCATTCCCGGACCTGGCAGGTGATGACTCAACGGGTACGGGTTTGGCATTAGGTGCCTTCAGGGAAACCACTTGCGATTCTGGCTCAACCTCGACAACCTCGAACGCCGGCTTTTCCGGTTTTTGCACCACCACGGTCTGAAAATCGGGCCGCGGCGGCACCGGAACTATCTTGGAATTACCAATGACATGGGGCTTATCAAAAATCATTGGCAAAAAGATAATTGCCAGCGTCAATATGACAAAGGCGCCAACCAGCCTTTGCTTTAATCCATCAATGGAATCACTCATCACTCTTCGTTCTGCGTATGTTTGCTGTTAAACGCCCCGTCTGCAAAATAGACCGTGGCAGCTTCAACGACATAAAAGGATCCGAACACGATAACAAAGGTATCCTCAGAGCTGACCTCAACCGCTGCGCCCAGTGCATCTTCGACACAGCGAAACGATAACACATCTTTTGTATGATGCCCTACCTCTGTTTGCAGCCGCGCTAGAGCCGCGGCACGCGGTACCTGCAGTGGCGCCAACAACCATTGATCAATCTGAGAATGAACGGCTTCCACAACGCCTTTTACATCCTTGTCTTCGAGGGCGGAAAACACAGCAACAATCTTCCGGTATCGCCTGCGATGGCGGGACAACAGTTTGGAAAGATAGACGGCCGCATGCGGGTTATGGCAGACATCTGCGAATACGTCCGGCCGATGGTGCAACTGCTCCATTCTGCCGGGCACAGCCAGGTTTGAAAGACCTGCCACCAGCTGTGACAAGCACGTCCGTGACTCCGGATACTTCTTAACCTCTAACTGCACAAGCAGCTCCAGGAAGCCTTGGACAGCAAGACATATATTATTTTCTGGCAGCAGCGATTCCGGGCTGTCACATTCAAGTGACCCGGCATCCGCCGGATCACAGGAGCGCCGCAATTGCAGCTTGCCCTCTTTCGAGAAAACTTGCTTGCCAACCGTCAAAGCCTTACAGGACAAGCGACTGGAAATTTCATCGACCACTTCGGGCAAGCTTTCCCCGAGCAATACGCTTTGCCCCTGACGTAATATCCCCGCCTTTTCCCGGGCAATTTTTGTCAAATCGTCACCGAGCCATTCGGTGTGATCCAGACCAACCGAGGTAATGATCGCAAGGTCTGCATCAATAATATTAACGGCATCAAGGCGTCCGCCCAAGCCAACCTCCAGAATCGCTACGTCAGGCCGGAACTGCGCGAGCGCAACCAGTCCCGCCAGCGTACCGAATTCAAAATAGGTCAGTGGCGTCCCTTCCCTTTTGGCCTCCACCCGCTCAAAGCTATCGATCAGCAATTCATTATCGACCGGCTGTCCATTGAACTGAACCCGCTCGTTGTATCTCACTATATGCGGCGAGGAATAAACACCGACCGAGCATCCGTGGTCCATCAACAGCTTCGCCAAAGCGAAAGCCGTGGTTCCTTTGCCGTTGGTTCCGGCAATCACCACCGTTTTCCTGGCGATCGGGTCAGGCGATAAGGAATCGCGAAGTAGTCGGCACCACACCTCGCGAATGCGATCCAGCCCCATCTCTATTTCAGAGGGGTGGGTACGACTAATCAGATCCAGCCATTCAGGCAAACCTTTACGCTTATTCGGCATCATCAACCATGGCCAGGCTAGAACAGGTCAGACAGAAATGCGAGTCTGCAAGAGGAAAGACAGGAAACAAAAGATTCATTCAGACGGTTTGGCTTCGGCATCCATGGCCACACCGGATTCCAAAGAGTCAGATATCTGCAAATCATCATTGTCTGGCACCGAAGCATCTGTACGTGAATGCACGTACATCATCATGGACAACAGGCTGGAGATCTTCTCTCTCATACTGTTGCGGGAAACAATCATATCGATGACCCCGTGCTCCAGCAAAAACTCGCTGCGCTGAAACCCTTCCGGCAACTTTTCGCGCACCGTCTGCTCGATCACCCGCGGCCCGGCAAAACCAATCAAAGCATAGGGCTCAGCTATATTGACGTCGCCAAGCATCGCCAAACTGGCTGAAACGCCGCCAAAAACAGGATCGGTCATAACGGAAATAAAGGGCAATTCGGCTTCTTTGAGTTTTTCCAGAGCAGCGGCCGTTTTGGCCATCTGCATCAGGGAAATCAGGGCCTCCTGCATCCGAGCCCCTCCGCTGGCAGAGAAACACACCAGCGGCTTGCCCTCATCCAGACAAAGTTTGACAGCACGTACGAATTTTTCTCCAACAACGGCCCCCATCGAGCCGCCGAGAAACGAAAACTCAAATGCCGCCACTACCACCGGTACTCCCAACACCTCGCCCTTGAAGGTCAGCAAGGCATCTTTTTCACCGGTTTGTTTCTGATTGGATAGAAGACGATCTTTGTACTTTTTGGTATCGCGAAATTTCAAACGATCCTGAGGTTCCAGTCCGGCATTCAACTCGACCCTGCCTTCTTCATCCAGGAAAAGATCGATGCGTCGGCGCGCGCTGACCCTCAAGTGGTGCTGGCACTTGGGACAGACGTCGCGGTTTTTTTCCAGCTCCGGTCGGTAGAGCGCGGCTCCACATTTGGGACATTTTTTCCAGACGCCTTCGGGAATATTACCTTTGGTCTTGGCTTCCGAACGGATCGAACTGGGTCTGATTTTGTCAAGCCAGCTACTCATGCTTACCTAAACGACACCCTTGTGGCTGTATTAGAGAATGAATTGAAACCTGTAATGGCGACTAGTCTAGCTGATCCATCGCATTACGCATAGAAGATAGAAGCGCAGAAAGTTCCGATTTGATTTTCGGAAGGTCTTCCTGGTTCTCAGCAATAATATTCACCAGTACACTCCCGACAATTACGCCATCGGCAAGACGTGAAACCTGTGCCGCCGAGGCCGCATCCCTTATCCCGAAGCCTACGCCGACAGGAATATCATTACGCGCTTTGATAGCAGCAACTTTGGTGGCCACCTCCTGCTCATCAAGACTGGCCGAGCCCGTAACGCCCTTCACCGAAACATAGTAAACATAGCCACTACTATGTTCACAGATATGACGAATTCGTTCTTCAGTTGTCGTTGGGGCAATCAGAAACACGGCATCCAGCGCGTGCTCTTTCAGCAAAGGCACCAGAGTATCCGCCTCCTCAGGGGGCAGATCCACCATTAACACACCATCGACACCCGCCTCGCGTGCCGCTTCGGCAAACACTTGATAGCCCATTTTCTCCAGCGGATTCAAATAACCCATCAGTACCACCGGAGTGGACTGGTCTTTTTCCCTAAAGGTCTTCACCATGCCGAAAATGTCTCTCAGCGAAGTATGATGAAGTAACGCACGCTCGCACGCCAATTGAATCACCGGCCCATCGGCCATGGGGTCAGAGAACGGCACACCCAGTTCAATCAGGTCCGCGCCCGCGTCAACCAGCGTATGCATCAGCTCGACCGTCCAGTCGGGCCTGGGGTCACCACCTGTGATGTAAGGGATCAATGCTTTCTTGTTGTCTTGCTGAAGCGCGTTCAGCACCTGCTTGATTCGACTCATAAATATCTCTTGCTAAACCTTGATACCATCAATGTTGGCGATGGTGTGGATGTCCTTGTCGCCCCGTCCGGAGAGATTGATGATCATGATCTGATCCGTCCGCATGGTTGCCGCTTTCTTGACGGCATAGGCAATGGCATGACTCGACTCAAGTGCCGGCATAATACCTTCGACCAGCGTGAGCCTGCGGAATGCATCGAGTGCTTCAGTATCCGTCACAGACACATAATTAGCCCGATTAATATCTTTCAGCCACGCATGTTCGGGACCCACGCCAGGATAATCAAGCCCCGCCGACACTGAGTGTGTACCAAGAATCTGGCCATCGTCATCACTCATCAGATAGGTCCGGTTGCCATGCAGCACACCGGGCCTACCGGCACTCAAAGGAGCCGCATGTTCTCCGGTTTCGATACCGTGACCACCGGCTTCAACACCATACATCTCGACTTCTTCGTCACAAATAAAAGGATAAAACAAACCGATCGCATTGGAGCCACCACCCACGCAGGCTACCAGCGCATCAGGCAACCGTCCCTCTTTTTCAAGGCATTGCGCTTTCGCTTCGCGACCGATCACTGACTGAAAATCCCGCACTAGCATTGGATAGGGATGCGGCCCTGCCACAGTACCGATGATATAAAAGGTGTCATCGACATTGGTGACCCAGTCACGTAAGGCCTCATTCATCGCATCTTTCAGCGTGCGAGTGCCACTGTTGACGGATTCAACCTCAGCCCCCAGCAGCTTCATACGATACACATTCAATGATTGACGCTGCACATCCTCGGAACCCATGAATACCTTACAGTCGAGCCCAAGGCGCGCTGCCACCGTGGCAGATGCGACACCATGCTGGCCGGCACCGGTTTCAGCAATCACGCGGGGTTTACCCAGATACTTCGCCAACAGCGCCTGTCCGATCGTATTATTCACCTTGTGGGCGCCAGTGTGGTTCAGATCTTCTCTCTTCAGGTAGATTCGCGCCCCACCGACCTCTCTGGTCAGCCGCTCTGCAAAATACAACGGCGATGGTCGGCCGACGTAATCGGCCAGATCCTGATCAAATTCCCGCACAAATTCGGGGTCATCTTTCAAGGAAAGATACTTGTTTTCCAGATCTACGAGCGAAGACATCAGGGTTTCCGAGACGAACTTTCCGCCATATGGCCCGAAATGCCCTTTGCTGTCCGGCAATTGCTTTAAGAACTCTTCAGTCAATTTCATGCTGGCACTCACGAGCTACCTCTCTGATAAAATTAAATACTTTGTCGGGATCTTTGACACCCTTCGCCTTCTCCACGCCACCACTGACGTCTACGCCGTAGGGGCGAACACTGGAGACCGCCTCGCGGACATTTTCCGGAGACAAGCCTCCGGCCAGTATCAATGGCTTTTCACATCGCTCGGGTAGCAGCGTCCAGTCAAACGTTTTCCCGGTGCCTCCGGGTGTACCGGTTACGTAGGTGTCCACCAACAGACCCTTTGCGCTTGGGAATTGCCCGGCGGCATTCACCACCGTATCACGACTCCTTACCCGAACCGCCTTGATATAGGGGATTCCGTAGCCCTGACAGTCCGATTCCGACTCATCACCGTGGAACTGGAGCAGGCCCAGAGGTATGTTTTCACATATCTCACTTATTTCTGTACGAAGGTGATCGACAAACAGACCTACGATCGTGACAAAAGGGGGCACAACTTCACAAATTTCACGGGCCTGCTGAATTGTCACGTAACGGGGACTCGGCTGATAAAAGACCAAACCGATGGCATCAGCCCCGGCACTCGCGGCCAGCAAAGCGTCTTCAGGAGAGGTGATACCACATATTTTTGCGCGAACACGCATTGTCATCGCACTGCATTCCAGAAAAATCAGTCAGCCATTATAGCGACTCACATGGCAAGTTCCCACATAGGAAGGGAAATCAATGCAAGCACTTAGGCCTCATGCACAAAGCGAACTCAAAAAAAGCTTCGGCCCTGGCCTACTCCCTGAATGCCAACTGCCAGAGATCAGGATTATGCGATTCAACACGACCCGCTGCGCACATCAATGCATGCAACCAACCGGGCGCACCAATTTCCCGAGGGATTCCGAATTCATCAGGATACTCTACCTGCGATAGAAACAGCCCATTCGGTGGCGCTGTCACACCACCACATTTTCTGTCGCGCGCCTCAAGCACTTCGCGGCACCATGCAACAGGCGCATTTCCGGCACCAATTTCCAGTAGCACGCCTGCAATGTTTCGCACCATATGATGCAGAAACGCATTGCCTTTGATATCGATCAACACCATGTTGGCCACCCGGAACACATCGACATGCTCAAGAAAGCGCATGGGAGAGCGGGATTGACAGCCGGTTGCCCTGAACGAAGAAAAATCATGCTCACCGACCAGGCATTGGGCCGCCTCGTGCATTTTTGCTTCATCAAGAGGATAGTGAAACCATGTCATTTCGCCGGAAAAATTAGCCGGGCGCGTGGGATGATTGAAAATACAGTAATGATACCTTCGACTTTGCGCCGAGTAGCGTGCGTGAAATTCCGAACTGACAGGGCTGGCCCATGTGACACTGATTTCTCTCGGCAAATGGCTATTGCAGCCAAATACCCAGGAACGTGAACTACGGCGGGCACGGGTATCAAAATGCACAACCTGATGGGACGCATGAACCGCTTTGTCGGTTCGACCCGCGCAAACGACCTCTATTGGCTCATCGGCCACTTTTGATAGTGATGCTTCAAGATATTTCTGCACAGTAGGAAGATCTGCCCGCTGCGCCTGCCAACCGTGGTAGGGCTGACCGTTATAACTGAGACATAACGCAACACGGCTGGTATCACCAGCCGTGTTTTTGACTTCACTCATTTTTTACTTCCATGAGCGCAATTCAGGACAAAGACATTATTTGTTGAGCGACTCAATCAGATCCTTGGCTTCCGCCTGCTGCTCTTCGTTACCTTCTTTTTCAACTTCCTGAAGGATATCGCGCGCACCATCAACATCGCCCATATCAATATAGGCTCGTGCCAGATCCAGCTTGGTTGAAGCCTCATCAGTTCCGTTGAGGAAATCAAAATCCTCATCATCCCCCAGGTCAGCTTCCAGCTCATCGCTGTCTGCCAACGCATCTACGGCTTCATCCAGAATATCATCACTGACGACGGCCTCTTCCTCGGGCTCCAGAACAGCATCCTTTTCCGCGCCTTCATCAGCGGACACATCCGTAGGCTCTGGCATTTCATCCTGATCGAGATCCAAAACCTCATCAGGAATACTCAGATCTTCCGGCAGCTCGATTTCGCTTTCCTGCTCTAACTCTTCGGAGAGCTCCAGGTCACCCAATTCCAGATCAAGCGCCTCGTCCAGCTCCGCCTCAGTATCTTCATCGGCTTCGCCAGTGAGCGAATCACCCTCATCCAATGTCAGGTCTTCATCGACCAGTTCCAGCGTTGCCGCATCCACATCCGGCTCAGCGTCGGTCGACACTTCTTCGTCAAGATCAAGCACCGATGCGTCGACTTCATCCGACGCTTCAACATCATCTTCATCCGTCGTTTCGGAAACATCTTCTGAACCCGCTTCCCAATCGATACTGCCAGCGTCAGAATGCTCATCTTCGGCAGTTTCACTGCTTTGCGGCTCGAGATCAACTTCCGTATCCGCCGGGCTCGAAGCCGGAGAATCACCTTCAAGATCAATATCCAGATCCAGCTCCAGATCTTCTGATGCCAGATCTATTCCAAGGTCTTCATCCTCATCTTCCTGTTCAACAGACTCGAAATCGAAACTGTTGTCCGGGGCCGTTTCAGACAGCTCATCTGCCGCCTGCATGGAGTCAGCCTCAGCAAGACTGCTCGCTTCAGGCTCCAGAATTTCGGCACTGTCTTTTTCAAAATGGGTCTCGCCGAGTTCCAGCGAATCGTCCTGCACACTCTCCCCACCCGAAGACATTGAAGCCTTGATCGCCAAAGCCTTTTCCATCGCCTCTGGATCCTGAATAGCCTCCAGCTCGCTGAGCTGCCGATCAAATGCTTCGCTGTCACCGGTTTCAGCGTAAACCTCAAGCAGCTTGAGACGATAATCCGCTCGAACCGGATCCGAGGATATACCCTGCTCCAGGACCGTGGCCGCCTGGTCCAGTCGCCCATAGGCAATATAGACATCGGCTTCGGCGATCACGTCTTCAGTTTCGCCACTTTTTTCCTCAGTTTCATGCTCGCCCGCAGCAGCCGAAGTCTGTTCATCCTCATCCAGGGCTTCGTCAAAGACGTCATCACCTTCCAGATCATCATGATGCTCGGAATATTCCTCTTCAAATGCAGGCTCTTCCGCAGCAACGCTTTCATTTTCCTGAGTATGCGCCAGTTGTTCGCGCTTGGCATTTCTATTCGAAATCAGCCATAGAATCAGCAACAGGACAATCAGGCCCGCCGCTGCGACCGCCTGATACAAGGGATTATTCAAGACCAGGTCAAACAGATTTTCTTCCCTCACAGGCATATTTTCCTGTACCTGCTTGGGAGCGGATTCTGGCTTTTGCTCGGTCGCTGGTGACACTGCCTTGGCTACTTTGGCCTCCGGCTCGTCGACTTCTTCGTCAACAACCTCTTCATCAAGCACTTCCTCGTCTGCCACCGTTTCAGCGAGATCTGCCGTCGGTGTAGAAATTTCTGTCTCGCTGACGTCTGCTGACGTATCTTCGGAGGGCATTGCCTGATCTGCAGCAATGGTCGTAGCCTGCTCCATCTCGGATTTCAACCTGGCTTCTTCTTCGGCTCTTGCCTGAGCCTGCAAGCCCGCCAACTGATCATTCTTCAACGCCAGCAAACGCTGCAAGGTTGCCAGCTGCTCTTCCAGATCGTCCACTCGGCCCGAAAGTTCTTTGTTCTCAAGGTTTGCCTTGTCCAGTTTTTCAAGCGTAATCGCCATATCAGCATCAACACCAGAACCGCCACCCTCTAGCGCCTCGTCACCGGAATCTGCCGTACCGACTGTATCTGCATCATTCTTGGCAACCAGCAACTTCAGTTCATCACCGCCACGCGCTGCAACCGAAGCCTTCGCGGCCTGTTGAGTGCGACTGGCAGAGACAACCGGTTTGGACTTGGCAGGACGCAATGCCTGATTCTGGGCAATTACTTCATTAATCGCTTGCGCCGCTGAGCGCTGTCTGATTTGGTCCAGAGTCGGCAGACGCAGCACCTGACCAGCTTTAAGTTTGTTGATGTTATCCCCGATAAAGGCACGAGGATTCAAATCCTGAATTGCCAGCATGACTTGCTGAGGACTGACTGAGCGATCCGGGCGAACCTTGGCAGCGATCTCCCAGAGCGTATCGTTAGATTCCGTGGGCCCATAACTGTTGGCAGGAGCAGATGGCGCAACCCGCCTGACTGGTGCCGGAGCAGGAGCGGGAATAGCAACCCGGTCAGCGCGCGGTTCTGGTGCTCGCGTGACCGCAGGTGCGGCCACCGGAGCAGCCGGTTCTTCAGCGAACAGAGGCGGATCAATCAGTAAGGCGTATTCCCGGAGCAAACGTCCACTGGGCCAAATGACTTCCACCAGGAAATTCAGAAACGGTTCGCGAACCGGTTTGGCCGAGGTCAGAATGACAACCAGATTACCCGCTGCATTTTTTTCAACTCTGAAACGCAAATCGGACAGAAAGTAAACGCGATCAACACCAGCTTTCAGAAACTCTTCGCGCGTCGCCAGGCCCGGCAAAATTTCATTTGCCTGCAACCCCTTCACGCTAACGAGCTCTATTTCGGCCCGAAGTGGTTGATTCAAGGAGCTTTTTACTTCCGCTTCCCCCAAACCGAGAGCATGAACCATGCTGGCGAAAGCCAGATTCAGCACCGCCACGGCAAAAGCCAGTTTGCGTATCATCACTTGCTATCCTTTATCTTAATGTATAACGCGGTATGCACATCAGAAAATGCAACCCTATCCCGACTTTCGCTGTTGCACTAAAAAACGGTTTAAGAATGTGCCACACATTATTGCTTTTATTCAAAAAAACGGATGGAACCTATTGGAAGTATTGTTGATAGCCAAAGAATTATCAACAAGACTTTCTGTTTCCAATTGTAAAGGTTGGCGGAACGACTGATTCCAGCGCGAATGCCGTCACCGGGAAGTTCACCGACATATGACGCTGGTCTCTTTGGGATTCAAGGGAATAGCCATTTTCGCACACGCCTGCCCCACTCTTTATCGTCTACAAACGCAGGATCTTGAGCAGAATCAAATGAAATGAAAAATGGAAATATCTCGCGGGGCGAACCAACAAGTAGTGGCCCCGCGGTCATTATTGCTCAGTTTGTCGCAGCAACATCCATGAAAGATCAATCAAGCAGAATACGCAACATACGACGCAGAGGTTCTGCCGCCCCCCAGAGCAATTGATCTCCGACGGTAAAGGCCGATATGTACTCAGGCCCCATTTGCAGCTTTCTGATCCGGCCAACCGGAATGCTCAAGGTGCCCGTGACTTTGGCTGGCGTCAGCTCCTGCACCGAGAGATCCCGATCATTGGGGATGACTTTCACCCAGTCATTCGCATTGGCGAGTTTCGTTTCGATATCTGCGACACTGATATCCTGTTTGAGTTTGATCGTCATCGCCTGACTATGACACCGCATCGCGCCAACACGTACACACAAACCGTCAATAGCAATCGGGTTTTGCGTCACACCAAGAATCTTGTTGGTTTCGGCCCCTGCTTTCCATTCTTCTCGACTTTGGCCACTGGGTAACTGTGTGTCGATCCATGGAATCAGACTACCTGCCAACGGTACGCCGAACTGGTCGCAAGGAAACGCCTCTTCCCGCAAACGTCTTGCAACAGCCTGGTCAATCTCCAGAATCGCGCTGGCTGGGTCACTCAGCTGATCAGCAACCGTCTTATGAATATCGCCCATCTGGGAGATCAGTTCGCGCATGTGCTTGGCGCCTGAACCGGAGGCGGCCTGATAGGTCATTGGCGAGACCCACTCCACCAGATCCTCGGCAAATAGCCCACCCAGTGCCAGCAACATCAGGCTTACCGTACAATTGCCTCCCACAAAATCCTTGATACCGTCGCGCAAAGCCGCATCAATCACATGGCGATTCACCGGATCAAGAACGATGACTGCATTCTCTTCCATTCTCAAAGCCGAAGCTGCGTCAATCCAATAACCCTGCCAACCGCTGGCTCGCAGTTCCGGATACACACTCTTGGTGTAATCCCCTCCCTGACAGGTAATGATAATATCCATGTCTGCCAAGGCCGCAATGTCGTTGGCATCTTTCAGAGTATCCGGCCCCTGCCCTACATCCGGAGCTGCCTGCCCGAACTGGGAAGTGGTAAAGAAGAAAGGGGATACCTGAGCAAAGTCCCGCTCTTCAGTCATACGTTGCATCAGCACCGAACCAACCATTCCGCGCCAACCGACCAAGCCTAGTTTTTTCATATCACTCTCGTTCCGTTCATCAATGTATTTCGTGTGGTTTCAGGTATCACGCAAACAGCCAGGGTGCGGCCTTGCGACGCTCTTCCTCATAGCTTCGAATAGCGTCTGCATCCTCCAGCGTGACGCCGATGTCGTCCAGACCATTCAGCAAACAGTGCTTTCGAAATGCATCCACCTCAAATGTGAAAACGTCCCCACCCGGAGTAGTCACTGTCTGTTGCTCCAGATCAATTGCAAGTGCATATCCTTCTGAAGCCTCGACTTCACTGAACAGCTGATCAACCTCAGACTCGGTCAACACAATCGGCAGCAAACCATTTTTAAAGCAGTTGTTAAAGAAGATATCGGCAAAGCTGGGCGCAATGACACTGCGAAAACCAAAGTCATCCAGGGCCCAAGGTGCATGTTCACGCGACGACCCACAGCCAAAATTCTGTCTTGCCAGTAACACACTGGCCCCCTGGTATCGCGCCTGATTCAAGACGAAATCCGGATTCAGTGGCCGGTTATCACAATCCTGATCGGGTTGCCCCTCATCCATGTAACGCAATTCATCAAAGAGATTCTTGCCGAAGCCTGTTCGCTTGATGGATTTCAGGAACTGTTTCGGAATAATCATATCGGTGTCAACGTTGGCTCTGTCCAGAGGCGCAACGAGACCGTTCATACTTGTAAATTGTTTCATGTTTGCTCTCCTCAGGACTTCACAAATTCGCGAACATCAACAAAATGTCCGGCTACGGCCGCCGCCGCTGCCATGGCTGGACTGACCAGGTGAGTGCGCCCGCCAAACCCCTGACGTCCTTCAAAGTTCCGGTTTGACGTCGACGCGCAATGTTCACCCTGCCCGAGTTTGTCTGCATTCATAGCCAGACACATCGAACACCCGGGTTCACGCCACTCCAAACCGGCATCCGTAAATACCTTGTCCAGACCTTCCTGCTCGGCTTGAGCCTTGACCAGCCCTGAACCGGGCACGACAAGCGCCTGTTTCAATGAAGCGGCCACTTTTCTGCCTTTCACAACCTGAGCAGCCTGCCTCAAATCCTCGATTCTTGAATTGGTACACGAGCCGATAAACACACGATCCAGTTTGATCTCCGAAATTGGCATATCGGCCTTTAAACCCATGTACTGAAGTGCCCGTTCAACACCCTCTTTCTTAACGGCATCGTCAATACGCTCGGGATTAGGTACCGTTTCATGCACTGGCAATACCATCTCGGGCGATGTGCCCCAGGTGACCTGAGGTGCAATATCTGCAGCATTGATTTCAACCACTTTATCAAAATGTGCATCCGGGTCGCTTTTCAGATCCTGCCATGCAGCAACAGCCTTGTCCCAAAGATCGCCTTTCGGTGCATAGGGCCGCCCTTTCACATAATCAATCGTGGTTTGATCTACCCCGATCACACCTACACGTGCGCCAGCTTCAATCGCCATATTGCATACGGTCATGCGCCCTTCCATCGACAATTCCTCGATCGCCTGTCCGGCAAACTCGATCGCACAGCCATTGCCGCCGGCCGTTCCGATACGGCCTATCACCGCCAGCACGATATCCTTGCCGGTAATACCGGGCCCCACTGAACCATTGACCTTCACCAGCATATTCTTCATCTTTTTCTGCACTAGGGTCTGGGTCGCCAGTACGTGCTCAACCTCAGAGGTCCCGATACCGTGCGCCAATGCCCCGAACGCCCCGTGGGTGGAAGTATGCGAATCGCCGCATACCACCGTCATCCCCGGCAGAGTCGCGCCCTGCTCCGGACCAATGACATGTACGATACCCTGTCTCTGATCCAGCATTTTGAATTCAGTGATACCAAACTCCTCGCAGTTTTCATCGAGTGTTTGCACCTGAATACGGGATACCGGGTCTTCGATACCGGCGACGCCTTCCTTGCGATCGGTGGTGGGTACATTGTGGTCCGGAGTTGCCAGATTGGCATCAATACGCCAAGGCGCCCGACCTGCCAACCGCAAACCTTCGAAAGCCTGCGGAGAAGTCACTTCATGCAACAACTGACGATCAATGTAGATCAGGGACGAACCATCAGCCCGCCGCTTTACTTCGTGGGCATCCCACAATTTGTCATATAACGTTTTACCGGCCATAACTATCAAACCCTTGTATTGGTATCGGCGGCATACCCTGCCTGTCGGCCTGATATTCCGCGAGTGTTCAGTTCAGGCATCATGGTATCGCTCGCCCGCAAATAAAACAAATTCATATTTATTATGCATTGAATTCCTATTTGGAATACCTAAACTAAAGGTATTGGACCAAACGGGAACCACCATGGATATTGATGCCCTGCTAGCCTTCGTGAATGTTGTTAATGAAAAGTCGTTTTCGAATGCGGCCAAAGCCCTGCACATTACTCAACCTGCGATTACCAAACGCATACAGAATCTGGAAGGGCGCCTTAACGTGCAGTTGTTCGAACGCCTGCAACGTGAAATCGTGCTGACCGAGGCGGGCGAGACGCTGCTGCCCCACGCGTTGTCTATCCTGCATAATTTTGAAAATGCGCAGCAGGCCATACGTGATATTGATACCAAGGTCGCCGGTACGCTGCGCATTGTTGCAAGCCACCATATCGGCCTGCACCGTCTGCCGCTGATTCTGAAAGAATTCAGTCTGCATTATCCGGAGGTCGATTTGCAGTTAAATTTCCTGGATTCGGAGAGCGCCTACCCTCTGCTCCAGGACAATATTGCCGACATTGCCTTCATCACGATTCCTGAAAAGATCAAACCGGGATACACTTGCCACCTGGAATGGGACGACCCGATGAGTTTTATCTGTGCCAACAGTCACCCATTGGCGAAACTGACAACGGTCAAACCACGCGATCTTTCGCTGCACAATGCGATTCTGCCCTCGAAATCTACTCTCACCTATCGTGTCGTGGAACAGATATTCAAGAAAAACAAACTGACCCTGAATGCCAATATCCCGACTAATTATCTCGAAACGATGAAGATGATGGCTGACGTCGGCATGGGGTGGTCGGTGCTACCGAACACCATGATTGATGAAAACCTGACGGTCTTGCCATTGGAGATACCCAATCTTACCCGAACTCTTGGCGCCATCAGCTATCGCAAGAAGCATTTGAGTAATGCCGCGGCAGCCTTTGTAGAGACCGCCGAAAGCATTTGGGGGAAATTGCAGAAACCCTAAAAACTGGCACCAAACTGAAGACTGGCACCGACCGTATCAGAACCACTGTCGGTCATACCGGCCAATTCGATAGTACCGCCCAGAATATTGAAACCGAAGCCGGCACTGAGCAAGGTATTGGCACTACCGGCGATGTTATGACGTGCTCCGGCCCGTAACTGAAAGGTCTCAAAAAAATCATATTCGGCACCAAGACCGAGATACTGAACATCGTCTTCATTCAGCAACGGTTTGGTTTTGGTCAGGTCCACATCGGCCGCCACAACATACGCATCACCCGCGTATGAAAGTCCCGCAGTCACCACCGGTTTCAACTCGACTTTCAGGCCGGGAACATCCACCTCTTCGGTCGAAATATCATTGGCAGGAATCGTGGTTCCCTTGGTTTGAACCTTCATCGGCAGGACGTTAATGATTGCCAGGCCCGCCAGCCAGCGCTTGTCTCGATCCAGGAATGCGGCAGCCCCCAGGTCAAAATTGAATCCGTTTTTACTGACTTTGGTTTCCTTGAGTTCATCGGAGTCAAAATCATCAAAACTGTCGGCCCGGTAGCTGAAATCATAGGCCCGAAAATCCACTACTTTGGGTGATACACCTAACGCGACCTGATGCCCGCCAAATTCGAAATTGCGCGCCAGATTGACCCCTGCCTGTGCACTCGCGGCCCCTACACCGCGCACGGTCGATTGCAGGTCATCCTCGGACAGATCATAAGGGACATCGTCCGGATCGTTATAAACACCATCCGTTGCATCTTGAATAATTGTTTCGAGCAGAGTCTGATCACGATAGCTGAGTGTTGCCGCAATCCTTGCCGTGGTGGAAACAAATACCCCAATCCCAAGGTCCTGTGCCGGAATCTGAAAGGAAAAGCCCAAGCCGGCCTCGATCAGCGACTGGTCATTGTTGATGCGTTCCATTTCATCATTCAACCGTGTTGCCTGCCGTGCCAATTCTTCATTGGAGGCATCAATTGTTACAAGATTGGTGGTGTCATAATTTTCGATGGCAGCCTCAAAGGGCTCCAAATAATCCTTCTCGAAGTCATCAGCCGTATCAATCAACTCGTCCTCGTCACGTGCTACGACATTGAGCGACGGCAGCAGCATACCGAAGCTATCGGACTTTTCCTTTTGCTCTACCGCCAGCAAGGCAGGATTATAGAAGCTGCTCGCGGCCGGGCGTGCAGAGGTGACCCCTACACCACCCATGGCAAAGGCGCGGGCATCAAGGAATTTGGGAACACCGGCAAGCGCTTGTCCGGTCATCGCGGCAAGTGCCGTGGCGAGGGCTAAAGATCGATACTTCATGCTGAAACTGTCCTGGCGAGATGCAGTGAAAATAGATAGATTAGTCTCTACAAGACTAGTCCACCCACGCCAGTTTTCTAGCCAACAGAGTCACATTCGGCAGAATCGGATCGCTTTTGTTCAGATAGGCGTCTCAGGCTGGTTTTTTCAAGCTCCTGATACAGGCTTTGATTCAGATTCTCACTGCACTGACGCACCGCATCAGACACCTGTAAATGCCGGTGCAAATCATACTGGTCGGCCCTGACCGCGCGATAAATATCGGCCAGACTGATGCGATCTGTTGATCGCGCTGGTGCCAGATGTTCCGAATCCTCTCCTACCAGTAAAAGCAAACGGGCCTCAATCAGGCGATCAATCACCTTTCGGGTCAGAATGCCCGGAATAAAGGGTATTGACTCTATGTCATTCTGGGACAGGGGCGTCTGATTGTTTTCATAGGCTCTCGCTGCCGCGACCATCACCTTCAAAGCCAACTGCTCGGATAACTCGGGGCTAAGCTCCACATTGTGGTGACGCGTTATGTAGTTCCCATGCTGAAAATAGAATGCAATGCTGGAACCAATCAATAGAATCAGCCAATTCAGGTATAACCAGATCAACAAGACAATACCGACTGCAAAACCGCTATAAACGGCATCATACCGTGTAGAACTGACAACAAAACTGGTAAAGGCCAGACTCATCAATTGCCATACAACCCCGGCCACGAGAGCTCCCATAAGTGCCGATAACGGTCTTACCCTGGCATTCGGCATCAAAAGGTAAAAGAAGAAAAAACCCAGGATGATGGCAAAAAACGGCGTCAGTTTTGCCAGCAAAAGGAACAGGGTCCCAAAGGGTTCGATCGAAAGCAGGCTATTTACAAACGGTAAATGCCGACTGGCCGCCGTCAGACTGACCGCCAGCATCATCACCAACGGACCCAGAAATATTGCGCTCAGGTAATTACTGAACCGACGAGCCATAGAACGCGGTCCGGGCGCATACCAGATCATGTTCAGCGCTTCTTCGATTTTATGTATCAGCGACATCACAGTGTAAAACAGTACCGCCAGACCAATCGCACCCAGTACACCAACGTTCATGTTTTCCACAAACTGCAAAACATTCTGGTGAATCTCCATGCCCTTTTCGCCCATCGGCTCAAAGAACTGGCGCAACATTGGTTCAAAACGCGCCTGAACATTAAAGGTTTTGAGTAGCGAAAAGGTCAGAGCCAATAAGGGAACAACAGATAAAATCGTGGTGTACACGAGCCCCATCGCCCGCAGCGTCAGTTTCCCCAGCGCGATATCCCTTCCCACGGCGTAGCAGATACGCAATAGCCTCCACAACGTGGCCTGCAAAGGAGCGGCACCGTCACTGAGCTCAGACAGCAGCCAGTTTTCCAACCGAATCTTCTGTGTGTTAATGAATTCGAACATGTACAATCCGTTTATCCCGTTTGTTCATATCAAACACTACTATTACTCACCTTAGACCACCACCTTATGTTTGGATTTTTTGAACGTCTCGTGGCGCCCTTCCCTCCGGAAACGCCAGATCAGCCCCCTGAAGACCTGCGGGCTTTCTGCCTCCACTATACACGCGGCGTTATGCCACAACTGCTGATCATGGCTTGTCTTTCAGCCGCCATTGCCATCATGGAAGTCACCCTGTTCGGCTTTCTGGGGCAATTGGTGGACTGGCTTTCCAGCAAAGATCCCGCTTCGCTCTGGCGCGATGAGGGCGACACACTGATCGCCTTGGCGGTACTGATTTTATTTGTGCTGCCGGGCACGGTACTACTGCATTCCAGCGTGATTCATCAGGCTTTGCTCGGTAACTACCCGATGCGTATTCGCTGGCAGGCGCACCGCTATCTGTTGGGTCAGAGTTTATCCTTTTACCAAAACGAATTTGCCGGACGTATCGCCACCAAAGTCATGCAAACTGCGCTGTCAGTGCGCGAGTCTGTAATGAAACTGCTGGATGTGCTGCTGTTCGTCAGCGTCTATTTTCTTGGGATGGCAGTAGTGATTGCGAGTTCCGATTGGCGACTGACCGCCCCGCTTGTTCTGTGGCTTATCGCTTATGGATTGGTCCTGCGACACTTCGTACCACGGCTTCGAAAAATTTCAGCAAAACAGGCCGATGCACGCTCGCAAATGACCGGAGCGGTCGTAGACACTTACACCAACATCCAAACCGTAAAGCTGTTCTCACATGCCAGCAGAGAAGCAGATTATGCCCGTGACAATATGGACGGTTTTCTGCAAACGGTGCACCCCCAGATGCGTATGGTGACGCAACTGAATGTTTCGGTATGGGTCCTGAATGCCTTACTGATTTTTTCGATATCTGCGCTTTCCATCTGGCTTTGGGCGCAAGAGGCCGTCACAACTGGCGCCATCGCTGTTGCGGTTGGTCTTGGGCTCCGACTCAATGGCATGTCGCAGTGGATCATGTGGGAAGTCTCCAGCTTGTTTGAGAACATTGGCGCAGTGCAAGATGGCATCAACACCTTGGCTAAACCACGCGATGTGCAGGACCGACAAGATGCGCAAGCCCTTGAAATCAAAGCAGGGACCATCGAGTTCGATCGCGTCAGCTTCCATTACGGCAAAGGCGAAGGGGTGCTGGATAATCTGAGCCTGACGCTCAGGCCAGGTGAAAAACTGGGTATTGTCGGACGCTCAGGAGCCGGTAAATCGACGCTGGTGAATCTGCTTCTGCGCTTTCACGAACTGGAAAGCGGCCAGATTCGCATTGATGGACAGAATATCGCAAGCGTTCAACAGGAAAGCCTGCGAGCCCAGATCGGCGTCGTCACGCAGGACACCTCACTGCTCCACCGCTCGGTTCGGGAAAATATCGTTTATGGACACCCGCTAGCCAGCGAAGCAGATATGATTCGCGCGGCCAAGAAGGCCGAAGCACATGATTTTATTCTCTGCCTCAGCGACCCCTCCGGCAGAACCGGCTACGAGGCCCATGTGGGAGAAAGAGGCGTCAAACTCTCGGGTGGCCAGCGTCAGCGCATTGCCATCGCCAGAGTGCTGCTGAAAGATGCCCCAATACTGGTGCTGGATGAAGCCACCTCGGCGCTGGATTCAGAAGTGGAAGCCGCCATTCAGACCAGCCTGTACAATCTGATGGAAGGTAAAACCGTCATCGCGATAGCGCATCGGCTATCCACCATCGCCGCCATGGACCGCCTGATCGTGCTGGATGAAGGTCGTATTGTCGAAGAAGGAAACCATCATAGTCTATTGGCTCAAAATGGCCTGTATGCTCAACTGTGGGCACGCCAGTCCGGAGGTTTTATCGGGGAATAGCGGGCGCGTTAGCCCTATGGCGAATTATTGCAATTGCGACCCGGTTACGACAACGCTGACTAAGTGCGCTCCTCCAGATCGTCGAAGGCAACAAGGCGGTTACCGCCTCTGTATTTTGCGGCATACATCGCCTGATCTGCCCGATCAATCAGGTTTTCCAATCGAAGGCAGCTACTGTTTTTCTCGGCCTGTCCGATACTGACTGTGACATGCAACTCGCCGAATTCCTGAGTGACCAGAGGTGTTTCGGCAACGGAGGTCAAGACGCGTTCGGCGGCGTGATGCCAGTCGGCATCCATAGACAGAGGCATAATCACTAAAAACTCTTCGCCACCGTATCGTCCGACGACATCGTAGGGTCGAATACAACGACTCACGATATCGCAGAAATGCTGCAGCATCCTGTCTCCGATATCATGTCCGTATTGATCGTTGACGGACTTAAACTTGTCGAGGTCCATCAACAGCACCATTAAGCGGATGTTCTCCCGCTCTGAACGCTGCCATTCTTTTTCCAGCTGACTCAATATCATGCGCCGGTTGTATATGCCGGTTAACTCGTCATGATTGGCAAAAAACTGAAGTTTCGATTCCTGTTCCAGAATCCTGACGCCTGCGCGCAAGCGCACCCTGAGCTCCTCGGGGAAAAAAGGCTTGCTGATAAAGTCGTCTGCGCCGGCTTCAATGCTTTTGACAAGATTGTCGGTACCCGTATTACTGGTGAGCATCACGACATAGTAGAAGCGCTCGCTATCTGCTTTCAGCTTTTGACAGAGCTGGATGCCGTCCAGTTCAGGCATACGCCAGTCTACAATGACAAGGCGAATTGATTTGTCATGAATGAGTGCCTCCCATGCTTGTTTCCCATCCTCGGCCTGCACAACCTCATACCCCCAGTCGGCGAGCGTCTTGGTCAGCAGTAAAACCGTTACCGGATCGTCATCGGCCACCAGCACTTTGGTCAAAAATCAATCCTCCAGGAATTCGGACAGTTCTTTATAAAAGCATTCTAGCTGAGTCTGCAGCCTTTGCCATTGCGACTGATCAAAAGATGCGCCCTTTGCCGTCAGCTCCAGTTCAAACTGTTTCAGTGCATATACCAGGTCCTGATGGCAAAGATTGGAAACCATCCCCTTCAACTTGTGAACAAGTGTGGCGGCATGATCAAATTTCGCATCAGAGAGAAAGTCGACTATTTCCGACTGAAGTTGCGGGGCTAGTTCCAGCGTTTTCATTGCCACAGACCTCAAAAGTTCCGGCTTTTCTCCCGTGACCATCAGACTGTGTGCGTGATCAAACCAGCGCCATCTCTGTGCTGCAGCGGGATCTTCACCGGATGGAGACTGCCTCCCTGTCTGGCTGCTCAGGGCACTAAAAACAGCCCCATTTTCGACCACTTTGATGAGTTGATTTGCGACAACCGGTTTCGTCAGGTAATCGTCCATGCCAGCGTCGATACAGGTTGCCCTGTCTCCGGCTAAAGCATGCGCGGTCAACGCAATAATTCTGCTCCGCGCCAGCCCTTTTTCAGCTTCGTACTGCCTGATGCGTGCCGTCGCCTCCAGTCCGTCCATCTGCGGCATTTGCACATCCATCAAAACCAGATCGAAAGCGTTGCTACAGTGCAAATCGACGGCGAGTCGACCATTAGTGGCAATCACCACCTCATGCCCACGCGAAGTCAGAATATCCGACACCAGACGCTGATTCACCGCATTATCTTCGGCCAGCAGGATTCTGCGCGGCTGGCTTGCCTGCGGCCCTTCCATCCTGGAATCTGCGCCTGTTTTATCGGGAAGCCTCACGAACAGATTGATCAAGGTATTCAGGACTTCTGACTGCTTAACAGGCTTCAATAAATAATGATCAATGCCTATTTGCTTCGCTTCGTTTATGTCTTGCTCTGCGCGCGATGATGACAGCATTACCACTGCATCCGGCACCGGAAGCGCCATCTTCCGAACCATCTTGACGAGATCAAAGCCGCTGGCCTCGGGCATATTCTTGTCAATCAACATAATCTCAATGGGCGAGCCCTGCCTGGCAGACTCTTCGATAATCCCAACTGCCTGAAGTGCCGATGTCGCCGATTGCGAGCTGCCCCCCCAGCCCTTGATCATATCCTCCAGCCAGCGCAAGTTGATCGGATTGTCATCGACCACCAGACAATGCTTCAGTTTTCCACGGAGTAGCTCCTGATGGTCATCCCCTGAGTTAGCCATGCCCTCGGGAAGACTCGCCTCGATAACCGGAATCTGTAAACGAAAGGTCGACCCTACTCCGGGCTCACTCTGCAAACTCAGCTCGCCCTGCATCAGATCGGTCAAATGCGAAACAATGGTTAGCCCCAGTCCCGTGCCACCATACTTTCGGGTAATACTGCCATCGGCCTGCAGGAAAGGACTGAAAACAGCAGACTGCTGATCAGCATCAATGCCAATCCCGGTGTCTTCGACACTGATTTCGAGGATGTATTTTTTATCACTGTCCTTGCTTTTCACTGTGACCCGAACGTTAACCTCCCCCTGCTCGGTAAACTTGACAGCATTACCGATCAGATTGAACAGGATCTGGCCCAGACGTGTGGCATCTGCCTCAACCCAGGCAGGTACATCAGCGGAAATATAGTGATGTAATTCGAGATGCTTGCCATGCGCTGCAAGAGCAAAGCTTTTCATAATATCACCGACATGCTCACCCAGATCGAAGACTGTTGGGTCGAGTGATAATTTTCCGGACTCGATCTTGGAGAGGTCCAGAATGTCATTGAGAAGTGACAACAAGGACCTCGCCGAACTCCGAACCATGCCAAGATACTCAGTTTGCTGAGCATTCAGCGCGGTCGTGGATAGTAATTCCGCCATACCAATCACGCCATTCATTGGGGTGCGAATTTCATGACTCATATTGGCAAGAAACTCTGATTTGGCGCGATTTGCCGTTTCAGCCACATCAACAGATTTTTTAAGCTGTTCCTGCTGCTCCCTGAGTTCGGTAACATCAAGATTGCCCCCTATCACTTTCAGAGGTTCGCCTTCTTCGTCAAGGCACACTGAAGCGTTTGCCTTAATGTATTTTATACGTCCATCCGGCATCAGAAGCCGGAATTCATAGCGCCACCTTGATTTATTCTGCACCATCAGGTTCAGTGCTTCTTCCGCTGCCCCAACATCGTCAGGATGCACGGAACTGCGCCAAAGATCATAGAGCAGCTGCTGGCCTTTTTTGTCTTTGGTTTCGTAGATCTCGTGCATCCTGTCGTCCCATTGCAGCTCATCGCTCTCGAGATCCCATTCCCAGATGCCCAGCCCGGCAACATCGGTAGCAAGCTCGACACGTTCTTTTGCCGCCCGAAGCTGCCGCGTTTGGGATTCCACCTGACGCTCCATTTCGCTGGCCTGATTTACTTTCTCAGTGACATCCATCTGGATGCCGACGAAGTGTTCAATCCTGCCACTTGCGCTTCGGATAGGTGAGATACTAAGGTTGTTCCAGAAATCTTCGCCATTCTTGCGGCTATTGAGCAGAACCATTTCAATACCATTTCTGGCCTGAATCGCTTCACGCACTTTTACCAGACCGGGCTGGTCCCTGTGCTTTTCATTCAGAAAGCGGCAATTGCGGCCGATGATCTCTTCGTGAGGATATCCACTCATTTTTTCAAAAGCTGGATTGCAGTAGAGAATGGGTTGATCCCCTCGTGCGTCTGTTACGACGACACCTTCGCGCACAGAATCGAGAGTATTCTTGAAGATACGCAGTTGTTTCGATTTCTGTTTGAGTTCGCTCGCATATGATGCCGTCAAATAGGTAATTGTCAGAAGAATCAGTAAATATTCCTGTGTCATCAGGCTGGTTAGAAGTGGGTCTTTACTGACAAATACTCCGTGCCCGAACGCATTCAGAATCAGGGTCAGGCCACCAAACACCGCTGTGAGCAAAGTCGTCAGGTAGAATCCTGTGCGCATTGCTGCCCATATCAATGGCACGCAGAGAATCATGGGCACCAGCCGGAGTTCCTGATTCGCCTGCGTATAGGGCAGGAACAGCAGTGCCCAGACAATGCCCGTCACAGTCGCAATCGTCCAAAATTCGAGATTGAGCGAATCACGTTTCTTTGCGAGCAGACTACTGAGCAACGGCGTCAGCACCAGCATGCCGGCAGCATCACCAAACCACCACAGTTCGGCCAGCGAAAAATAATCCAAAGTGGGTGCAATCGCGAAGCCGCTCACCGCCGCCGAAACCAAACCAGCGAGTGGCGCCGAAACGAATAGGACGAGCAGTAAAAAAGAGACAATGGTCCGGGTGTTCCCCCAATCCGGATCTTTGCCATGCGGTCGTAAAACCCTACGCAACAGGGAAGCCAAGATCAAACATTCGATACAGTGAGTAGCGGCGAGCATTGCCGCCGGCCTGAGGTCAAATACAGAAAGCCCGGCGGTCACATGCGCAATGAATGCAACCAGCAGTAACCCCGGCCAAAGTCGAAACCGTGTATGCAGCATGGCTGCCAACAGAACGGCATTGGACATCCAGATGATAGCCTTACCATCTGCAAGCGTTGTCAGGGAGAATCCTGCCAGCGCGCTTAACAGATAAAGCCCACCAACTCCCAATCCAATCGCAACACCGTTCAAAGCGGCCTCCATATCAACATAAGTGTTCCACTACGAAGTCTAGTAGCGCGGCTGCAATTGTAAATGCGCAATCTTGAATTCGCTCATGCGCGGCCAATCAGCACGACGTCGTTTCTGGCAATCCTGATCCAAATGCCAAAAAACAACGTTTTACCAATGATTTGAATCAGAAACGCAGCGGGCAATTTATCGCATCGGATTTTGCGAGACCAACAAACTGGCTCCGCAGGCGGTGCAGCCATTGTTTGACAGATCCGAAGTCCCGGACGGGGCGTGCTGTGGTTTATAAACGGGCGACGAAATGCGCCCCGGACACCTGCGTTAAGACTTTGAAACAAACTGTCATAATTGGGTATATTTTTGCACTTGGACGAGCTATTCGCCAAGGCATCGACTAAGATTAATTTAGCTTCTGTGGAACTTTCATTATTGAAACTTTCTAAGAAGCAGGCAGCAAACAAGGCGCGCGTTAAGCATTTTTAAGGTTTAGTAAATGGCTTTGCGGCCGATTGAATTGAGTAAGGCCAATCGATCACGACCAAATACATTTGGTCTTGCTAACATACCCGATGACCCACTGAATGACGGATAACACCATTTTAGCGAGATAAACAAACATACGACCAAGATGCACTTCCAAAGGGGGCGACATGAGCATTTTCAGCCATTACCAAGAACGGTATGAATCCACTCAGCAGGAAGAATTTACCTTAGAAGAATATCTGAACATTTGTAAGTCGGACCCCAGCGCTTATGCCAGCGCAGCCGAACGCATGCTGCTTGCCATTGGTGAGCCAGAACTTTTAGACACCTCGAAAGACCCACGCCTCAGTCGAATATTCTCCAACAAAGTAATCAAGCGCTATCCTGAATTCGATGAATTCTATGGTATGGAAGAATGCGTCGAACAGATCGTCTCGTTTTTCAAACATTCTGCGCAAGGCCTGGAAGAAAAGAAACAGATTTTGTATCTGCTGGGTCCGGTAGGCGGGGGCAAATCGTCGTTAGCTGAAAAGCTGAAGGCCCTGATGCAAAAAGTACCTTTCTATGCCATCAAGGATTCCCCGGTAAACGAAAGCCCCCTATCGCTGTTTGATGCGACCGAAGATGCAGAAATACTAGAGCAGGAATACGGAATTCCGCGGCGCTACCTGGGAGCGATCATGTCCCCTTGGGCCGTCAAGCGGCTGCATGAGTACGGCGGCGATATCAGCAAGTTCAAGATCGTGAAGTTGTGGCCATCGATTCTTGATCAGGTGGCCATTGCCAAAACAGAACCGGGCGATGAGAACAATCAGGATATCTCGTCTCTGGTGGGTAAGGTCAATATCCGGATGTTGGAGGAATATGCCCAGCATGATCCTGATGCCTACAGTTTCAGCGGCGGGCTTTGCCGGGCCAACCAGGGCTTACTTGAATTTGTCGAGATGTTCAAGGCGCCTATTAAGGTCCTGCACCCTCTGTTGACCGCTACACAGGAAGGAAATTACAACCCCACCGAAGGAATGAGTGCGATCCCCTTTGAAGGCGTGATTCTGGCGCACTCGAACGAATCAGAGTGGCAAAGTTTCAGAAACAACAAGAATAACGAGGCGTTTCTGGACCGTATTTCGATCGTCAAGGTGCCCTATTGTGTCAGGGTGACCGAAGAAATCCAGATTTACGAGAAACTGCTCGCTAACAGCTCACTGGCGAAAGCGAGTTGCGCCCCTGATACGCTCAACATGCTGGCGCAATTTTCAGTACTCTCGCGGTTGAAAGAGACTGAAAATTCAAGCATTTATTCCAAAATGAAAGTTTACGACGGGCAAAACATCAAGGATACAGACCCGAAAGCCAAGTCGATTCAGGAATATCGCGATAATGCTGGCGTCAATGAAGGTATGGACGGTCTTTCAACGCGCTTTGCCTTCAAGATTCTATCCAAGGTTTTCAATTTCGACACCTCCGAAATTGCCGCCAACCCAGTGCATCTGCTTTATGTTCTGGAACGGCAAATCGAACAGGAACAGTTCCCTCAGGAAATAGCAGACCAGTATCTTCGCTTCATCAAGGAATTTTTGGCGCCACACTATGTCGAGTTTATCGGCAAGGAAATACAGACCGCGTATCTCGAATCCTATTCGGAGTATGGTCAGAATATTTTCGACCGCTACGTCACCTATGCTGATTTCTGGATTCAGGATCAGGAATACAGAGACCCCGAAACCGGGGAGATTTTTGACCGCGCTGCGATCAACGAAGAGCTGGAGAAAATCGAAAAACCTGCAGGCATCAGCAATCCAAAAGACTTCCGGAACGAAATCGTCAATTTCATGCTCCGCGCCAGGGCCAACAATAATGGTAACAATCCATCCTGGCTCAGCTATGAGAAGCTACGTACGGTAATTGAGAAGAAAATGTTCTCGAACACCGAGGACCTGCTTCCGGTGATCTCCTTCAATGCGAAGAGCTCAAATGACGACCAGCGCAAGCACGAAGAGTTCGTGAAACGCATGACCGAACGAGGCTACACCGAGAAACAGGTGCGACTGCTTGCGGAATGGTACTTGAGAGTCAGGAAATCACAATAAGCAGACAGGAGAAAGCAGCAGACGGCGCCGAAGCCGGAAGAATCATCAGATACCGGCCGAAAGGCTGGTCGATTGAGGAGTTCAGATGGGCATCACCCACATTGTCGACAGGCGACTGAATGGCAAGAACAAGAGCACAGTTAATCGTGAACGGTTCCTGCGTCGCTATCGCAAACATATCAAAAAAGCGGTATCAGATGCTGTCGGTGAGCGCAGCATCACAGATATGGACCGGGGTGAAAGCATCGGCATCCCCACCAAGGACATCAGCGAACCGGTATTCCGTCAGGGTCAGGGTGGCGTTAAGGAAATGGTACACCCTGGCAACAAGGAATTCGCAACGGGAGACGCTCTACCTCGCCCGCCTTCGGGTGGCCAGGGTCAAGGCGCCGGACAGGGCGACGCGAGTGATTCCGGTGAAGGCATCGATGAATTTGTGTTCCAGATCTCCCAGGATGAGTTCCTGGACTTCATGTTTGAGGACCTTGAGCTCCCCAATCTGGTCAAGAAACAGCTGAAAGAAGCGGACAGCTTCAAATATGCCCGCGCTGGGTATGCCAACGAGGGAACACCCGCCAAAATCAACATTGTCAGGTCCTTGCGGGGAGCTTACGCACGCCGGCTTGCGCTTTCCGGAAAAACACGGGAAAACATCAAGGCCCGGGAACAGGAACTGGCCAGACTGGAGCAACACCCCGAGGAACACAGCGCCCAGATCCACTCGCTCAAAGAAGAATTAGCGAGACTGGAGAAGCGCCTCAAGAACATTCCCTGGATTGACGAATTTGATCTGAAGTACAACCAATATCTAAAGCAGCCAAATCCCAGTACCAGCGCCGTCATGTTCTGTCTGATGGATGTTTCCGGCTCAATGAGCCAGATGCACAAGGATATTGCCAAACGTTTCTACATCCTGCTCTACCTGTTCCTCAAGCGTAACTACCAGAAGATCGAAGTTGTTTTTATTCGACATCACACGAGCGCCAAAGAAGTCAATGAAGAAGAATTCTTCTACTCGCGCGAAACCGGTGGCACCATCGTATCGAGTGCGCTCAAGCTGATGGATGAGATCATGCGCGAGCGTTACCCGACCGCCGACTGGAATATCTACGCGGCGCAGGCATCGGATGGGGATAACTGGAACGACGACTCCCCCTTGTGCAACCAGTTGCTGAAGGAAAAAATTCTGCCTTATGTTCAGTACTATTCCTATATCGAAATCACACCGCATGAACACCAGATGCTGTGGCACGAGCTGGAAAAACTGAAAGAGCCTTTTAGTGATAACTTCGCCATGCAGCAAATTACTGAAGCCTCCGAAATCTACCCTGTCTTTCGGGAATTGTTTCAACGGAGGGCGACGGCGTGAATGGAAAGCAAGATAAAGCACGCAGCACCGAGACGATTTCTACCGGATCCGAGTGGACTTTTGATCTGATACAGAAATACGACGATGCCATCGCGGAAATTGCACGTGATTACGGACTGGATACCTATCCCAACCAGATCGAGATTATCAGCGCAGAGCAGATGATGGATGCCTACTCTTCGGTTGGCATGCCCGTGGGTTACAATCATTGGTCCTTCGGCAAGCAATTCCTGCATACCGCCAAAAGCTATAAACGCGGACAAATGGGGCTGGCCTACGAGATAGTCATCAATTCCAATCCCTGTATTGCCTACCTGATGGAAGAGAACTCCATCATGATGCAGGCGCTGGTAATTGCACATGCATGCTATGGACATAATTCCTTTTTTAAGGGTAACTACCTTTTCAAAACCTGGACTGACGCCAGCGCCATTATCGATTATCTGGTGTTTGCCAAAAACTACGTCAGCAAGTGCGAAGCCCGCCACGGCATTGAAGAGGTCGAAAAACTGCTTGATTCATGCCATGCCTTAATGAATTACGGTGTCGACCGCTACAAACGCCCCTCCCCCATCTCGGCGGAGGAAGAGGTTCATCGACAGGAGGAACGGGAATACCATCTGCAGCAGCAGGTCAACGACCTTTGGCGCACGATTCCCGATTTAGGTGGGGAGGCTCAGGCCAGGGAAAAAATCCGGTTCCCGACCGAGCCACAGGAAAACCTGCTTTATTTCTTCGAGAAAAATGCCCCCCTACTGGAACCCTGGCAGCGTGAAATCGTGCGCATAGTGCGCAAGATCGCACAGTATTTTTATCCACAAAGACAAACCCAGGTCATGAACGAAGGCTGGGCGACCTTCTGGCACTATACCTTATTGAATACGATGTATGACCGCGGTCTGGTGGATGAGGGCTTTATTATGGAGTTTCTGACTTCGCATACCGCCGTGGTGTATCAACCCCCCTTTGATAGCCAGTGGTACAGTGGCATCAACCCATATGCGCTGGGTTTCAGTATGTTTCAGGATATTCGTCGAATCTGCGAGAAGCCGACCGAAGAGGATCGCGCCTGGTTTCCTGAATTTGCCGGCAGCGACTGGCTGGAAACACTGAATTTTGCCATGCGTAACTTCAAGGACGAGAGCTTTATTCTGCAGTATCTCTCACCCAAGGTGATTAGGGATATGAAACTGTTTGCGATTCGGGATGATGACCGGGAAGACCACTACGAGGTGTCCGGCATTCATGATGAACAGGGCTACCGCTATGTCCGGGAGCAGCTGTCAAAGCAATATAACCTGAGTATGCGAGAACCCAACATTCAAATCTGGGATGTCGATTTACGCGGAGATCGCTCACTGCATTTACGCTACATCCCCCAGGATCGGGTTCCCCTGAACGAGGAAACTGACGAAGTACTCAAGCATATCCATCGGCTATGGGGCTTCGATGTACACCTGAGTGCCGTGGACGGGGACGAAACCGTGGCGGAATACCATTGCCCTCCCCGGCCAGAAAACGAAACGACGGACACATGAGAAATCAGTGACTAGTTCTCAACAAAAGCCCGTTCAATAACGTAGTGTCCCATATTACCGTGGCGGGCTTCTTCAAATCCCATATCATCCAGGATCGTACAGGTATCCTTCAGCATACTGGGGCTGCCACAAATCATAAAACGATCACGCTCGATATCCAGATCCGGCATCCCGGTATCGCGCGTTAGTTTGCCGGTTTTCAAAGCATCGGTGATGCGCCCCTGAGTATGGAAGTCATCCCGCGTCACCGTTGGGTAATACACAAGTTTCTCTCTCACATCATCGCCAAAGTACTCGTTATAGGGCAGCTCCTCCCGAATCAGATCCTGATAGGCCAGTTCGGAGGTAAAACGCGTCCCGTGCGTTAGGATGATCCTGTCAAAATTGGCATAGGTTTCCGGGTCCTTGATGATACTCATAAAAGGCGCCAGTCCGGTTCCCGTGCTGATCAGATACAGGTTTCGGCCGGGCAGCAGATTATCCAGAACCAGCGTACCCGTCGGCTTGCGA
The DNA here is from genome assembly GCA_006212045.1 of Oleiphilus sp. Taxonomy (GTDB): domain Bacteria; phylum Pseudomonadota; class Gammaproteobacteria; order Pseudomonadales; family Oleiphilaceae; genus PZPK01. The sequence continues at coordinate 252,004 of PZPK01000001.1, forward strand.
CTCAGCAGGATCTCATCGCCAACCTGAACCTTTTGCAACTGCGATGTCAGTGGACCATCTGGCACTTTAATACTGAAGAATTCGAGCTCTTCCTCATAGTTTGCACTGGCAATACTGTAGGCTCGCATTAGAGGTTTACCCTCTCTTTCCAAGCCCAACATGATAAAATGGCCGTTTTTGAATCGAAAAGAAGGATCCCGACTTGTTGTAAAACTGAATAGCGTTTCGTTCCAATGACGTACACTCGTCACACGCTCTTTCATAAAACCTGCCATGCCTTTATCTCCATAAATTGAGTCACTCACAATCTGAGTGACATACTAAAACTCCGTCATTTATCTGTAAAACATATATTATTTATATATTTAATCGGATAGGCCGATATATAATGAGGCTGCACACCTAGTCACAGGCAGATGCTTATGCGCTATTCGCTCAAACAAATTGAAGTATTTCTAAAAACAGCCCAATGCCAGAACCTGACCAGGGCAGCGTCTGAGCTTGCCATGTCGCAATCCGCAGCGAGCGAATCCCTGAAAGCACTGGAGCAGCAATTTGACATCAACCTGTTTGATCGTATCGGCAAGCGCCTGCAATTAAACGATTTCGGACGACTTATTCAGAAAGAAGCCGTGTTATTGCTTGAACAGGCGAAAGCCCTGGAAAACGCCCTATTGAGACATGACGATATGGGCAGCATCAAGATCGGTGCCACGCTGACCATAGGCAATTACCTGGCCATCAATATGATTTCCGATTTCCGGTCTCAGCATCCCGGCGCCAATGCCACACTGGAAGTTGCCAACACAACCCAGATCGCCCATAAAATCAGGGACTTCGAGCTGGATGTCGGACTGATCGAAGGCGAAGTGTCTGACCCCGAATTGGATGTCAGCGTATGGCGGGATGATGAACTGGTGGTTTTCTGTTCTCCGGAACACCCGTATGCCGGCCTGGGCACATTGACCGATAAAGAACTGCTCGAAGCGTGCTGGGTATTGCGTGAGCATGGTTCAGGTACCCGGCAGGCATTTGATCACGCCATGCATGGACTGATATCGCAACTGGATATTACGCTGGAACTGCAACACACGGAAGCAATCAAGCGCGCGGTGGAGGCCAATATGGGACTAGGCTGCCTTTCACGCGTGGCCCTGCAGGAGTCATTCAAGCGGGGCACGCTGGTCCCTCTGAATGTGCCACACCGGGATTTCAAGCGTAAGTTTTATATCATCCTGCGCAAAGGAAAGTATCTCAGCAGCAGTATTCAAAGATGGTTACAGCTATGCGATGCTTACCTGCATCACTAGTTTCAGGCAAATCAATGAAATTTAACAAGATCGTATTCGCTGGTGGTGGCAATCGCTGCTTCTGGCAGGCAGGTTTTTGGGATAGCGTCAGCAAGGAAATGCCCCTTGAACCGAAGCAAATTGCCTCGGTAAGTGCCGGCTCTGCAATCTCATGCGCCATCCTGGCCGGAAAGATTTACGAAACACTGGAAATCACCAAAGAGGTGATGAGCGGAAATCCGAAAAACCGTTACCCCGAAAACCTTTTTAGTCCTCATCCTGTATACCCGCATAGCCGCCTATACCGCGACATTATCTCCCGTGCGCTTGATGAAGAGTCCCTGGTGCGATTGAAGCAAGGCCCGGAAAATCATATCCTTCTCGCGCACATCCCGCGATGGCTAGGGCCAAGAAGCGCCGTTGTGGTCGGTATTGCAGCCTATCAAATCGAAAAGCATCTGTTCCACCCGGTACACCCAACACTCGGTCGCTCGCTCGGATTTACCTCCGAATTCGTATTGGCATCCACCTGTCAGAATGTGAGCTCACTGGCAGACCTGATTCTTGGTTCCTCCTGCACGCCGCCTTTTACCCCGGTGATGTATCGCCAACAACGACCGATTCTCGACGGCGGCATGGTAGACAATGTGCCGGTTCATGGTGTTGAAAAATTCCCCGGAAACTGTCTCGTACTGCTCTCAAGGCCTTACAAAAAACTGCCTGAAATTAAAGACAGGATCTATGTGCAACCATCCCGTAAAGTTGAAGTCGACAGCTGGGACTATACACAGCCGGATAAAATCCAGAAAACCTTTGAACTGGGTCAGCAGGATGGTCTGACGTTTTTAGGACAACTCGGCAAACGCGCTTAATACTGAGCGATAAGTGCTCGAAAACTGGTCCTTTTGCCCAAGCGGGAGCCCGTAGGCGCTATTTATGTGATACCCATCCCAATCACTTTTGTTGGATTTTTTTTACTTTTAGAACCTCGATATACTCTTTCGACTCTATACACGGACCTGTCGGGATTCTTGCCTACATGCAACGCTTTTCATCAACGATACCATTTGCATTGATTGCTCTGTCGATTGCCTTGATCGCTGCCTGCACCAGTTCAACACCTTTCAAGGGCTCGAAAACCAGGATAAATACGCAGAATGTGTTCTTCAGCGAAGTAGAGGTTGAATCGGACGACAACGTGATGGGCGTCTATGTGTTCAATACCGAAAAAGGCAATTCTTCCCTGAGAACAGAGCACAAGCTCGGCGCTGACATGGCCATTGAAATGGACACCAATCGCAACAAACAAGGATACGAGTATCTCGCCTATGTCGCGGAGAGTTCAGCTGGCGACGATGCGGTCTACTTACTGGACTACGACAAGGATGCCAATAGAATCACGACGCTTTGGAGTTACGAAAATGACATATGCGCCATTTTCCCCGAGTTCAAAGGCATCCAGGATATCTATGATGAGACCGACCGCCATACAGCCATACTGGTGCACCAGCAACGCATTATGGTGCAGATACCACCAAGCCTTGCCGACGACTGCGATTCCGACGATAAACTTCTGATTTCACTGTCGTTTGAAGAGGGTCTGGGCCAGATCTCCAGAAAGCAGGAGTCATATCTTACAAGGGAAACTCTGATCGATTACAGTTTCATCAACTCCCAAACCAATGTTGATGGCAGGCGCGTCACTAATCGGGGACGTTTCGCCACGCTTGGAGATAACGAAGCAGGGACAATTACGCTGAACGATGAGGACTTTATAAACATCTGGACGGTGCAGGGCCCGGATTCAGACACGCCCGTGTTCGCAATTCAGCCAACGGTAGAACTGGTGCTTTTCCAATCCGATACCGATCTGTATCTGGCTGAAACTGAAACACTGTTTGGAGTTGAAGAACTCGAACCGGATCAACGACCTCAAGATCTGACAGAGACAATCTTCGGGACTTCGCGCTATACATTGACCAATCCAGGCTCGGGTAGCGCTGTTCAGGTTGAATCCAATGGTGACAGGTTCGTCCTGCGCGACGGAGATACGCTGGTCCTGTTCCAGGATGATGAGTTCGAGTTAGTCTACACCGCTCCGGTGGGAATCAGCAGCTTCGACTTCTTCCTTACCGACACCGCAAAAATCCTGGTTGTGCAGCGCTTTCCTGACTATGAGTCTCTCGTTGAACTGGAAAAAATCGGAGATGCCTGGACACCCGTCGCTTCAATGCTCTCCGGCATGTCCGCCGATGCGATACACCTGGAAGTTTCCGAGAACGATGTATATGTCAGCACCCTTAACCTCGGCAGTGCCACAGGTTGGCAAGCGCATTACTTCGACACTATCAATGTCACGACCTCAACCTATGATAACGCTTTGTTCGTGGTTGACAGACGTGTCGACTCCGATGTCAGAAACGTTTTATTGCTCGCCAGCGAAAGCATAGATGCAGACGGTTATCTGATTGAACCCTCACTCTATATTTTTGACAACTCCAGAGAGCAGGGCCGGCAACTTAAACTGGATTCCAATGGTCGAATCGAACTGAACAAAGATAACGAGGCGATCGCTTTCACTTATGGACAGCTGGCGTCGACTATCCAGTCTCTCGAGGTCGCAACAACCATCAACGACAGATATACACGCTTCGAAGTGATCACCGACGAAGACCTGACTGAACACTATTTTGTCAATCTGTCAGATGGAAAAGGCAATAACCTGGCAAGAATGCTTCCTTAGTTCACCCGTGTGACTGCATGATCGATAAAGAAGTCCATCATATGCTCAAAACCGAAGACAGTAACATTCGTACCTGCCTGCTGGCTCTTGCTATTCTAATTTTCTCCGGATGCAGTGACACCGAAACCATTGGCAATTTTTCCGACCCTCCCCTGGTTTTTCCGATCTCCTACCCGATCATGTATGAGGGGGATCTTTATGAATACGACCCCATCAGAAAAACGTCAAGCCTGGTATTTGACACCGATGGCAAAGACATTGTGCTGCTGGATACAGACCGTGCCATTCGTCAGAACGACTATCTGGGCCGCGAATTTCTAACCCGCAATGTCTTGCCCGACTATTTGGGCTACAGCGAGAACAACCGTCTTTACCTGTTCGATCTGGAAACCCGCAAGACCCATGAGCTATACAACTTCGACGCCGTCTCCAATATTAATGGTCGGGAGCAGATCTGCCGACTTACCAAAACCATCATCCCGGAGCCCAATGCTTTCGAAGACATTAAAATCCATTTCCTGGATGAACTGGTGATCAATGTTGAAGCACGCCCAATTGACGGCGATTGTGATCTCAATGAAAACCAGCGGTTCTACGCCATTGAGATACTGGAATCGACCGAACCCGGATTCCGCATCCGTCAACCTTTGGACGACGACCCGACAGACATTGAAATAAACAGCTTTCCTCACTTGTATGGTAACAAGCTGGTGACCGATGAGGCTCTCATGTATGCAGGAAAACCCTATCTTGATCCGGAGGAAGAAATCATTCTGCATATGGGCTTTGAATTAGAAGACTCTCGTCTTTCCGCCTACCTTACCAATGTGGACAGCTCAGAACAGGAGCAAATTTGGTCACTCGAAAGCCCCGACTTTATCAGACAGGCAAACGAACGTATTTCTGAACTCGAGGAGGATGCGCTTGAAAACCTGAACAATAGAGGCCGGTCTTTCCCGAAACGGGACGATGGATTAATCCTGCAACACGGGAATGACATTATCAAACTGGATCTCACGGATATATTGGATGACGATGCGGGGGCAAACCGGCAATCGGCATTGGACAACCCGGCCATTGATCTCCCGGACACCCCAGAGCTTGCCTTTACCGATATTCTTTTCGCCGACTCCAGCGAAGAGCTTTATTTTACCTTCGAGGATACGCTTTATACTTCCCGTAATGGCGTTACTGACTCCGACACTCTGAACCTGGCTGAGAGCGCGATAGACAGCAAGCAACTATTACTTTCGGACGAATCGACCCTGCTTCTGAAGCGTTATTCTGACGGTCGGCAAGCCACTGTCAGCATCGATCAGTCCGGTATAGAAACAACAGTGACACCCGCCTCATCGTTAACCGCCTACGGTCGAAACTACGCACCAGGCGTATTGCCAACGGTGATTGTCGAAAATGACGCGATGATTTCCTGGGACACCCTCATCTACCCGGACCCGGGCCAACGAAATCCAATCGCCGATGGCACAGAAAACACCATTGCAGTCCCACTTTATGACGGCAGAACGTATCATGAGCATGATGAAGAGACGAACGAGCTTTTTGCCCTGTTTCATGCCGAGACCCAGAACAATTCCTCAGCCATCGCAAGTATCACCGCGCCCTCGCTGTTTGAATTTAGTGGGAACCCCAATGATGCGAAAGGGAACAAAATGACAGCCCTGGAGCTGGATTTGCTGCCCAGTGACGACAACTATGTTTATGTGTTTGCTGATGAATATGGGCTAGCCATCCTAAGCGTGCTTATCGATGGCACACCCCAGACACGTTATTTCTATTTCGACCCGGTAAACACAGCCACGGAACCGGGCCTGCCATCCGCAATGGAAATGATTCCGCTACCCTACGAATAATCGTCGTTAAGCGGTGCGAGAGCAGGCCAGCGCCTACCCTGCCACAAGCGCCAACTTGGCCTTCGCGTTAAGTTTTTTTATATGACTCTCTCGCTGGCTAGCCTCGGCCCGACTTGCAAACACTTCCCGGTAGGCGATTCGTAAGGGCTTATCAGAACGAAAGTACTTTGCCCCCTTTGACCCTTCACCGCGATGCGTACTTAAATGCTCCTGAAATCGCCGTTCGAGATCCACTGTGATACCTGTATAAAGCCTGCCTTTTTGAGTCTCAATCATGTAGACAAACCAATTCTTTTTCACCGCCTCTCCTTAGTACTTGCTTATCCGCTTTCAGGATGAAGGCCGGGCAGCTTGCTTTGACGTGTTGCCCAGCTCAATCACGTGATGCACCGGAGTTTTCGAACTTTATCACTCAAACCAAAATGGTAATGTCTCAGTTCTGTTATTTTACGCCGAAAAGACTATGATGGCTTTTCCAGTGCACTGTGTAACGGTATTCCGCTTATGAAATCACACAGCCCCCAAAAACCGCAAACCCAATCCAGGCGCTCTCGCACTAAGCCGGAGAACAATCTGCCGCCAATGCACTGGGAAATGTCCGCCACCGAAGCGTTAAAAGTCAATTATCTTACACGTGTCACGCACGCCACCTGAAGGTTTGTAGTCGCCGGTTTGTCTTGTCGCTGAATAGCCCAGTCTCTATAATGCGATTTGATTCTTTTCGGTGCCACACATGACAACACCTACTAACTCTCAGCCCCAAGCAACTGAACAAGCGGAATTTAACCGGCTCTTCTGGCACAGTCGACGAGGCATGCTGGAGCTTGATGTCTTACTGGTTCCATTTCTCAAAGAAGCCTATAGAGACCTCCCTGAGGATGACCAGTCTTGCTTTCGGAAACTGCTCGACTGCGAGGACACTGACCTTTTTTCCTGGTTTATGCAGAAGTCTTCACCCGATGATCCGGAACTGGCACACATTGTCAAAATCATTCTAGACCGTGTTCAACCAGATTAACCTGGCGTTCAGCCCTTCACTTGCGACTGCACTGGCAATTTCAGTTCCTCATGTCGCGGCTGGCATTCTGACCTGGACGACTGATATACCCCTACTTTTCAAATGCGCACTCTGGATTATCCTTGCCTTCTCAACGGCTTTCCATGTTTTCAAGTATGCCTTGTTGCGACTACCCGGTTCAATTACCGCTCTGCATATCAGCGGATCTCAAATAACGATTGAGCTTCACGGTCGCCGTCACGAAAGCGTCTGCATCGTACGCGGCACCGTTTGGCTGGAAAACTTTCTGATACTCACCCTTGCAAAAAGCGATCAAAAAGGATCGGACCTGCGTTCAGGTAGCTACCTGCTAGCTGTCACGCTCTGGAACACATGCCGAAGCGATGGCCAACGCCAGTTCTACCGTCAAAGCAACGATATTCGTCGGCTGCGCGCCCTGGTCATTAACAACTATTTTGAATTGCAAACAAACGGAACCTGAGCCCATGCCTAATGTCCTTCCTGTACATCTGGATGACACAATCACACCCGGCAGCAGTGTCCTTCTGCCCTATGCAATCATTTCCGTCGAGGGACCTGATGCAGAAAAGTTTCTCCAGGGGCAATTGAGTTGTGATGTCGCTGCTCTGGCCCTCGATGAAGTTACTTATGGCACTGCCAATACCCCCAAGGGCAGAATGGTCGCACTTTTTAGACTGTGCCGTCAGAAAGACCGTTTCCTGATCCGACTTCACCAGGACTGCGCGGCACACTTCGTCCAGCATTTATCCAAGTACCAGGTCTTCTTCAAGTGTTCCGTCTCGATAAGAGATGACTATTGCGTTCTCGGGATGCTGGGGCATTCGGACAATGGCAGTGATGAAACTGGCGCTCCGCATCTGCTGAAGTCCGCACTGTCCGACGATCTGGGACTGACTGAGCTTTGGTGCGAGCAATCACAAGCTCCGCAATCACCGCGCCCGGAGTGGGTGAACTATTGGCACTGCATCGAAACACTGCTCGGTTTGCCTGAGCTATACCCCGCCACGCTGGAACAATTTATTCTGCAGTATTTGAATCTGCAACACCTCAATGCGGTCAGCTTTAAAAAAGGCTGTTATACCGGCCAAGAGATTATTGCCAGAATGAAGTACCTGGGAAAACAGAAAAAGGAAATGGTTCTGTTTCGCAGTCAACAGCCCGTGCAGGCCTCGCCAGGCGAGTCCATGCGGGACACCAACGGTGCAAAACTCGGGGAACTGGTGCGGATTCACTACCACAAAAGCCTTGGTACGGTTGCACTGGCCGTGGTTTCCAGCGAACTAAGCGTCGGACCACATGCTGTAACTCTGGGCTCCTCTGAAAATATTACTTTTGATATCAAAAAGCTTGAATATTCCTAAAGCAATTACGCCACGCTCTGCTATAACTAATGAGAGGAATTGCTGTTTCGTTCGCGTTCAAGACGACCCGCTCTTGAGACAAAACATCACGACCTGAAAGATTGCCGGGTTCGTTTACTGCTCAGATAAGTTTACCGGCATCTCGGGGTTTGCCCACGCTTCGGGCTTGTCGAAAGAGAGCCCAATCCGGGTGCATTTGACAGAGATACAGCGGGCTGAACCCCTTTAAAAATCGACCCCTTTTTTGAGGCAGACATGTCAGAACTTGGCCAGAAAATAAAAGAAGATATTATTACCGCAATTGACAACGACACTCTGGTGCTGCCGACGTTACCGGAAGTGGCACTCAATGTCAGAGAGATTACCGAAGATGAAGACTCTGGCATCGGCGACTTAATCGAAGTTATTAATCAGGATGCTGCGCTTTCCGCACGCATTCTGAAAGTGTGCAATAGCCCTTTGTTCCGGGGAGCCAATGAAATAAATAACCTTAATATGGCTGTCGGCCGTTTGGGCATGCAGTATACCAGTAGCCTCGCGATAGGCCTTGCGATGGAGCAAATGTTCCAGGCAACCAGTGAAATGATCGATGTCCGGATGCGGGAAACGTGGAAAAGAAGCACGGAAGCCGCCGGCATTTGCAGCCTACTCGCCAGGAGAGAAGGTCACCTGAATCCGGGACAGGCAACACTAGCCGGTCTGATTCACGGAATTGGCGCGCTACCGGTTCTCAAATACGTAGAGGATCACGACATTCAGATCAACAGCGTCATGCTGGATAACCTTCTGGACGAATTGCAGCCACTTGTTGGAGACAAGATTCTTGAAAAATGGGCCTTCCCGAATGAACTCAGGATCGTACCCAAAGAGTGCGTGAATTTTCAGCGCAAGATTGCGCAACCCGATTATGCAGATCTGGTCACGATAGCCTTGCTGCAACTGGTTGCAGGATCAGACCATCATTACAACGAAATGGACTGGTCGCAGATTTCAGCCTTTGAACGCCTTGGTATTGACCCCAACTTTACCGAGGATGAAGACGAGGATCTGAATGCCGAAATGGAAGCTGCCATGGCACTTCTCGGTTAAGCAAGGATGCCATCAGATAAGGCCTGCGAGATCTCAGCAGGAATCAGCAGCCTCCGGCAACTGCCACCGTATCGGAGTCTGCTGATGCGCTTCCAAATAGCAGTTCGCCTGCGAAAAATGCCTGCAACCGAGAAAACCACGATGTGCCGACAACGGTGAGGGGTGCGGCGCCTGCAACACCAAATGTCTGTCTCGATCTATCACCTGACCTTTCTTCTGTGCATAACTGCCCCAAAGCAAAAATACCAGATTTGAGCGCTCTGCACTCAGCAGGGCGACAATCCGGTCGGTAAATGTCTCCCAGCCTTTGCCCTGATGCGCACCGGCATTCGCAGCTTCCACCGTAAGCACCGCATTCAGCAATAACACGCCTTGCGCTGCCCAGCTTGCCAGATAACCGTGCCGGGGTGGCTGAATCCCCAGATCGCTTTCCAGTTCCTTGTAGATGTTCACTAGTGACGGCGGAGTCCGGACATCGGGGCGTACCGAAAACGAAAGACCGTGCGCCTGACCTGGGCCGTGATAAGGGTCCTGCCCTAAAATCACGACTTTTACCTTTTCAAACGGTGTCGAGTTCAGGGCATTGAAAATATCCGCCCCCGGTGGATAGATCACTTTACCAGCAGCTTTTTCCTGCTTAAGAAAAGAACGCAGGCCTTGCATATAAGGCAGTTCAAACTGATCCGCCAGTTTTTGCTGCCAGCTATTGCAAAGTCTGCCCTGTTTCGCTTGCATTGCCTGCCCTTATGTCCGCACGTGGCTACTGTGGTGCCAGGGGTTTCATATGAGGAAACAGAATAACATCCTTGATGGTAGGGCTATCCGTAAACAGCATCACCAGGCGATCGATACCGATACCTTCTCCAGCCGCAGGTGGCATGCCATATTCCAACGCACGAATGTAATCGTCATCGTAATGCATGGCCTCATCGTCACCGGCATCTTTTTCTTCTACCTGCTTGCGGAATCGCGCAGCCTGATCTTCCGCATCATTCAGCTCGGAAAATCCGTTGGCAAGCTCCCGTCCACCCACAAAAAACTCGAAGCGATCGGTGATGAAGGGGTTATCGTCATTTCGACGCGCAAGCGGTGAAACCTCCCAGGGATATTCAGTGATAAAAGTCGGTTGCTCCAGTTTTTCTTCTGCACTGGCTTCAAATAACTCACACAACCATTTGCCAGCCCCCCAAGCGGATTGTTTGGCTTCTTCCCGAATGCCCAATTGACGGCCGTAGGCAATGAGTTCATCCAGATGATTTTCTGCATGATTGATAATATCCGGATTAAAGTCCGGATTATATTTCAATACGGCTTGCGCCATGCTCATACGCTCAAACGGCTTGGCAAAATCGTAGTGTATTTCACTGACGACATTCCCATCTGCATCTTTCTGTGTTGACTTGATATCGGTGGTTCCGAGCACATCCAGAGCCAGTGTACGCAACAGATCTTCTGTGGTATCCATCAAATCATGATACGTGGCATAGGCCTGATAGAACTCGATCATCGTGAATTCAGGATTATGCCGCGTCGACAGGCCTTCGTTTCTGAAATTCCGGTTAATCTCGAATACACGCTCAAACCCGCCTACCAACAAGCGCTTCAAGTAAAGCTCCGGGGCAATACGCAGGTACATGCCGATATCCAGGGCATTATGATAGGTTTCGAAAGGCTTCGCCGTGGCGCCACCGGGTATGGTCTGTAACATTGGCGTTTCGACTTCCATGAAATCACGATCGCTCAGATAGCTCCGAATGCCTTCAATAATTTTTGAGCGCATCCGAAACAGATCCCGCGTTTCCTGATTGATCATTAAATCAACGTAGCGCTGACGATATCGCGTCTCCTGATCAGCCAGTCCATGGAACTTGTCAGGCAGCGGCCTCAGTGACTTGGTCAGAATGACCAGATCGTCCGCCGACGTGATATTGACATATAACTCCCCTTTGCCGGATTTGTGCAATGGCCCACGGGCGCCGACAATATCACCGATATCGAAACGCGATTTGTACTGGATTTCCTTCTGAATATCTTTCGGTACGTAAAACTGAATACCACCGGAAACATCATTGATCTTGGTGAACGGGCCGCGCTGAAACATAATGCGACCTGCAACGGCAACCTGATGATCCTGCTCCTCCAGCGCCTCCTTAGTGAACTCGCCGAATCTCGCCTGTAGATCGCTGGCCAGATCCTTCCGGTCAAAATCATTGCGATGCGCATTGGCCTTGCAGCCGTTGCGCAAGGCTTTCAGCTTGTTGCGCCGCTCGGTAATCAATCGGTTTTCGTCTTCACTTGAAAGGCGGTTTTCGTCATTTGCCATTATCTATTCCAGTTCTGTTGTCCATCGTCCGCCCGACAGAGGCGTACGGGTAAGAATTTACAAACCTTTTTTGAGGCTCGCCTCGATAAAGGGGTCCAGGTCACCGTCCAATACGGCATTGCAATTACTGGTTTCCACGTTGGTGCGCAAATCCTTGATACGTGAAGAGTCCAGTACATAAGATCGAATCTGACTACCCCAGCCAATGTCCGATTTGCTTTCTTCCAGCGCCTGAGCCGCCTCTGAACGCTTCATCATCTCAAGCTCATATAATTTGGCACGCAATTGCTGCATCGCCTTATCCTTGTTCTGATGCTGGGAGCGCTGGTTCTGGCACTGCACCACAATTCCGCTTGGTTCATGGGTGATTCGAATGGCCGAGTCAGTGGTATTCACATGCTGTCCACCGGCGCCACTGGATCGATAAGTATCGATACGCAGGTCAGCGGGATTGATCTCGATATCCACATTGTCATCGATTTCAGGAGACACAAAAACCGAAGCAAAGGAGGTGTGACGTCGGTTACCCGAGTCAAAAGGCGACTTCCGTACCAGCCGGTGAACGCCAGTCTCGGTGCGCAGCCAGCCAAAGGCATAGTCTCCACTGAATTGGATGGTCGCACTCTTGATGCCGGCAACATCACCATCCGACACTTCTACCAGCTCGGTTTTAAAGCCCTTCTGCTCTCCCCAACGCAAATACATACGCAGCAGCATGTTGGCCCAGTCCTGGGCCTCGGTGCCCCCGGATCCCGCCTGAATGTCGAGATAGGCATTATTCGGATCCATTTCGTTGGAAAACATACGGCGGAACTCGAGCGTCTCGAGTTTGTCCTGCAGGGCTTGCAGTTCCTTGACCAGCTCATCGACCGTCTCTTCATCCTGCTCTTCCACAGCGATATCCAGCAGGTCCTGGGCATCAGCAAGTCCAGAGGTCAATTCGGTGATCGTTTCCACGACGGTTTCCAGAGAGGCGCGCTCCCTGCCTAGCGCCTGCGCTTTGTCAGGATCATCCCACACAGAAGGAGATTCCAGTTCGCGTGAAACCTCTACCAGGCGTTCGTTTTTGGTATCGAAGTCAAAGATACCCCCTAAGCGTCAGCACACGCTCGTTCATATCCTTGATCTGTTGAACAATTGGATTCACTTCAAGCATTCAAAATAGCCCTTTATCCCGCCGGTTAAAAAGGCGCGTATTCTATCCGATTGTGTCAGTTGCGGCTATAGATGCGGCGCCAATTCCGCCAGCACATAAAGGCCTGACCCAGCATGTATCATGGGGTCTGAACCTTCAGACTAGAATTGCTCAAACCAGAGTTTGATCTGTCCGGCGGTGTCCTGCCAGTTGTCCTCAAACAGAATTTCATGCAAGAGGTCTGGCAGCAACTGGTATTGCTTGTGTTCCCCACGCATCAAGCCAAAGAACTGCTGACTCACCCAGGGCTCAACCAGTGCATCCTTTTCGCCATGCCAGATAGCGATAGGCGTAACCAGCGATTGCGCCCCGTCCTTTACCATCGCAACGGCACGTAAATACTCCACAAACCAGCGCGCTGAAACCTTGCCGTGGTTGAACGGGTCATGCTGATAGGCTTCTACCACTTCTGTCTTTCCACAGACGATCTGCGGATCGACTTCTCCATCAAAGCGCAAGGTCGGCCAAAGCGCGCTCAGCGCTTTGCTCAGCAGGACTTTAACCAGGGGCACCGGATAGGAAACATCCAGCCCCGGCCCACTCAAGGCAACTGCCCTGAAATTGCTTTGGTGTGTCAGCAAATACCGCACAGCGATCAACCCGCCCATGGAATGACCCAGTAGATACTGTTGTTCCTGGGCGATGGTATTGCGCACCAGTTCAAGGTCTTGCACATAATCGTCCCAGCGCCGTACATGCCCCCTCAGGCCACCGGACTTGCCATGCCCACGGTGATCGTAGGCATGAACTTCGTAGCCCTGCTCAGCAAACCAGTGCGCAAGGTCCCCATAACGCCCGGCATGCTCGCTCCAACCATGTGAAATCAGGATTGCTGCTTTGGCTTCATCCGGTAACCATCGATAGACATTTAGAGAGGTGCCATCAAAGGCTTGAATATTTTCTTCTAGGAATTGCACGTTAAGTCCTTATTATATTAGGGTCTCCCTGTTGTAAGTCGCCTCTTGCTGTCGTTTCGGCCCGACATATTCAAGACACAGGTTCGTGCGTACGGTGATAAACCTTAAGCATGAAGCTGGCGTCGCAAGTTGGCTAGAGGGATCCCTTGATTTATATTCTAACTAAATTGTTGCCCCGGGTATCCGCCAACCAGGTAAGCTTCCTGCCGGTGATCACGGACAACGCAGTTTAACCAATATTGGCTGAAGACGCACCCGATACAACGCTCTTCGCATGGATAAAATCCTCTCTCATCCAGGCGACTGCGTGTATCGTTAGCGGCAAATTTACCAATTTGTCAGGCGCTGAAAAAAATAGGTCAAAAGGTGCCACAGCCAGCTGATATTCGCTTACTATCGCTATGTTGCCTTAAGAAATGGGTCGACCGAAAAACGACATCCACTCCCGTTTTGCATTGACCGTATTGCACAATACGAATGTGTAAGTCTGGCTTCAGAATATCCTGCGCGACTTAATCAGAGTGAAAGTGTGCGCCAGGCCAAGACAATGACACCCGCAGCCGTTAAGATAGAAGACCTCCAAAACCGGAATAAAATTTAGATTATGCCATCCCCCCTTAGTTTCTTTCTCATTGCGCTGCTGCTTTCATTTATTTCTCATGCTCAGGCAATCGAAAACGATGTGCCAGATAAAACCTATGTTCCGCTGCACATGTGTGTATGGGACCCCATCGGACAAGCTGGCCCGGCCCAAAAGATTATGGCCGAGGCAAAGATTTACGCCTACAACTGGGGCGTCGATCTGACCTATGATTTCTATAGTGACGAACGCATTGCCATTGAAGAGTTCAAATTAAAGCGCTGCGATCTGGTCAACATGCTGGGTTTTCGTGCCCGGGAATTCAATGCCTTTACCGGCAGTCTGGGGGCGATCGGTGCTATTCCGAGCTACGAACACCTTGGCATTATCATCAAGTCTCTGAGTTCTGACAAAGCCGCCAAGCTGATGCGCGTGGGCGATTACGAAATTATCGGTATCGGTCCCGCAGGCGCCATTTTCATGTTTACCAGGGATCGTAGCATCCTGCTACCGCAGGATTTTGCCGGCAAACGCATGGCCGTGCTGGACGACATTCCCGAATCGGCCTATCTGTCGAAAAAGTATGGCATCACGCCAGTCAGTTCCACCATCTTCAACTCCTTTTTAAAATTCAATAATGGCAGTGTAGATCTGACTGCGGGCCCAGCCATTGTTTACGAACCTTTCGAAATGCACAAAGGCCTGGAGCCAGACGGCGGTATCTACGCAGAGCCTTTCGTCTATATCACCATGCAGGTCATCGCGCGCTGGGACGCACTCCCCGCTGATTTTTCCACCAAGGCACGCCGCAAAGCGGTTGAGAAATATCCGGAGTTCGTTAAATTCCTCAAAGACCCCGAAGCCACCATTCCCGAAAAATACTGGATTGATATTCCGGACGATCTCTACGACTACTGGGTCGAGGATTTCAGACAAAGCCGGATTGAACTCGGCGATATGGGCATATACGATCAGAGAACACTAAAGCTGATGCGCAAAGTGCGCTGTAAGCTTGACCCCAACAGCGCCGAGTGCTCCGCCAAGAAAAAGGAATAAGTGAATGCAGCTGTTTGCCCCCTGCTTACGTTTGACCACTTTAATCTGGCTGTTTCTAACGGGAGCCTTGCTCACCAGCCATCCGGCTGCTGCCAACGTTGACGAGGGAAGCGAAAAGTACGAAAAGCAGGAACTGGTGCCTTTTCTGGCCTGTGTCTGGGACCCACTCGGTAAAGCCGGCCCTGCAGAACAAATCATGCGCGAAGCCAAAGCCGTGGCATTCAGATGGGGCATCAATCTGGATTTTGTGATCTATAGTGATGAGCGTGTTGCCATTGACGAATTCAAGCTCGGTCGCTGTGATGGCGTCAACATGCTGGGTTTTCGGGCGCGCGAATTCAATACACTCACCGGCAGCCTGGGCGCGATTGGCGCCATTCCCAGCTACGAACACCTCGGTATTGTTATAAAATCACTCAGTTCCCCGAAAGCCGCAAAACTGATGCGAAATGGCGATTACGAAATTTTCGGGATCGGGCCGGCTGGCGCGATATTCATGTTCACACGCGACAGGTCCATATTGTTACCCCAGGATTTCGCAGGCAAACGTATGGCCGTCCTCGATGACATCCCGGAGTCGGCCTACTTGTCCAAGAAACACGGTATCACACCGGTCAGCTCCACCATTTTCAATTCTTTCCTCAAATTCAATAATGGCAGTGTGGACCTGACTGCGGGGCCAGCCATTATTTACGAACCCTTTGAACTACACAAAGGGCTGGACCCGGATGGCGGCATTTATTCGGACCCCTTTTTGTATATCACGATGCAATTGGTTGCCCGTTGGGATGCAGTTCCGGAACATATTCCGCAGAAAACAAGGGACTATGTCATGTCCCGTTATCCGGATTTCGTCGAGTTTCTTAAAAAGCCCGAGGAGACAATCCCGGAAAAATACTGGATTGATGTTCCGGAAGACTTATACGATTACTGGGTGGAGGATTTCCGACAAAGTCGGATTGAGCTGGGTAAACAGGGTATCTATGACAAACGCACCCTGAAATTGATGCGCAAGGTGCGCTGCAAGCTTGATCCCGGCAATGCCGAGTGTTCTGCCAACAATAAAGAGTAAAGACGCTTATTTGTCTGCTTGGCCTTCAGGCGCAACAGCCTTCGCGGGTCTGGCCAGCTTCTCGGTGTGGGGATCCTGATGAATCAGGATATCCACTTCATCAAACAGATCACGCACAGATCGCTCGACTTCATCACTGATGCGGTGCGCTTCACTTAAACTCAGGGCACCATCCATCACCAGATGCATCTGTACGAAGCGGGTCCTGCCGGATTGGCGGGTACGCAATTCATGCACCTCTTCAACGTCAGGATGGGACAGGGCAACATCATACACCTCGCGCTGCTCTGCTTCCGGCAGCCCTCTGTCCATCAGCAACTGGACAGCCTCACGGCCAATATCAAAGGCCGACTTCAGAATGAACAATGCGATCGCCAAGGCAACGATCGGGTCCGAATATAACCAGCCAAAATAATACAAGGCCAGCCCCAACAGCACGCCGAGATTACTCAGAAAATCCGCTGCATAGTGAAGCGAATCCGCCTTGATGGCCAAGGACCCTGTTTCTTTGACCACGTAACGCTGAAACATCACCAGAACAGAAGTCAGCACGATAGAAAAGCCGACAACGCCAAAACCCAGATCCAGCGACTCGATCAATTCCGGATGCACGATCCGTTCAACAGAAAACATCAACAAAAATATCGCAGAACTCGCGATAAAGGTCGCCTGCCCTAACCCTGCCAATGCTTCAGCCTTGCCATGACCAAAGCGATGTTCTCTGTCCGGCGGCATCATGGCATAACGAATCGCAAGCATGTTGACGCCTGACGCCAGCAGATCAAGCATCGAGTCCACCAGCGAAGCGAGTACGCCGACAGAGCCGGTCCAAAACCATGCCACAACTTTGGCTACCAGCAGAATCAGGGCGACGCAGACAGATGCCCAGGCCGCCGCCAGAATCAACCTGTCCTGCCGGGATCTCTTGCCGTCATTCGACATCAGCACGTCCCACACGATGCTAAATCTCCACCTTCAGGGTTTTCAGATACCAATTGTCGCAGGCATTATGTCCACTGTTACCCATCGGAGCTGTCAATGGGGAGAACCCCATTTTCTGATACAGCCGTCCGGCTTCGGTCATGCTGTTTAAGGTTTCCAGATAACAGCGTTCATACCCCATATGTCGTGCCTGTTCGATCACCTGGCTCAACAGACGATAACCGAGTGATCGCCCGCGCGCTTTCGGTAATAAATACATTTTCTGCAGTTCACATACCGCAGGCATTTCGCATTCGAACTCGGCGACGCCCCCGCCGCCAACAACCACGCCACCTGACTCGATCACCCAATAACTTCGGCCAGCACAATCATATGCGCCGCTCATATCATCCAGTTCGGGATCTTGCCAGGCAAAGCCCGGTCGATTCGCGCCATACTCGGTCAGAACTTCCCGAATAATTGAAGCTATCTGGGCGTTATCTTTCTTCTCTATCTGACGGATCACAGCTTCTTGCGCATGGCTCACCGCTGATTCACAGGCGTGTTTGTCAGGATTCATAGGCAAAGGTTATAGTTGCTGGATAATTTCACATCTTAATTCAAGTCGGTTCCGGATCCCAATAATGTCTTCACATAAGTCATCGCATCGCTCAAACCCGTCCTTGCCCGCTCTTTCACGGACGCCGTTTTCGGCGGCACCCAAGAGCTCCGCGCCACTGTACCTGGCCAATGAAGCCAGGGAACTGGATCGCCGTCTGATAGAGCAACACGGGATTCCCGGCTACAGCCTGATGCGCAATGCCGGAAAGTTTGCGTTTGACACGCTACTAAGGCGGTGGCCGGAAACCGAGTCTGTCCATGTGCTTTGCGGCAGCGGTAACAATGCGGGTGACGGCTATGTGATCGCGCGTCTGGCAAAGGAATCGGGCTTTGATGTCCGCGTATTCAGCTTGTGTGACACCAATAAACTGAAAGGCGATGCGAAACGCGCCTACGAGGATGCGAAGGCGCTTGGTATCGCAGCGATACCCTTCGACGCCATGCAATTCGAGGCCGAATCGGGCAATGATTGTGTCATCGTCGACGCCATGCTTGGAACCGGCTTAAATACAGCGGTCAAAGGCGTCTATGCCGAAGCGATAAAAAGCTGCAACCAAAGTGCCTTACCGGTTCTCGCCATTGATATTCCCTCGGGTCTGTCGGCCGATACCGGACAAGTGCTTGGCATGAGCATCAAGGCCGATGTCACTGTCACCTTTATCGGTCTGAAACTGGGACTCTTTACCGGACAGGGGCGCCACTATGCCGGAGAAATCTTTTTCGACGCGCTGTCCGCACCAGATGCTGCCAGCCACAAGCTGCCTGTCGCGGCGCAAGCACTGGCCCTGGGGTGTCTGCTGAACCAACTGGAAAGAAGACCGGCGCATGCCCACAAGGGCCATTATGGCCACGCCCTGTTAATTGGCGGCAATCATGGCTATGGCGGAGCGGTGATGATGGCCACCAAGGCCTGCCTGCGCATGGGGCCCGGATTGACCAGTGTCGCCACCCGAGCGGAATACATCCCGGCCTTTACCGGCCATTGCCCGGAAGCCATGGCAAAATCTGTCCCTCACCTGAACAACCTCAAGCCGCTTACCACCAAAGCCTCTCACATTCTGATTGGCCCCGGCCTGGGTCAGGACGCATGGGCTGAACAGATGTTGTTTACAGCAATTGAATCGGGCAAACCTCTGGTACTGGATGCCGACGCACTTAATCTGCTATCGACACACCCCGAATGGTTACCGGAAAATACCGCGCACTGGCTGATCACACCCCATCCAGGAGAAGCCGCGCGCCTGCTTAAGTGCACTACCGCTGAAATCGAGCAGGATCGCTTGGGCAGCGTCAGGACATTATCGCAACGTTATGGCTGCTCCGTTATTCTCAAAGGCAGCGGAACCCTAATCTGCAATAACGGCAAGGATGTCGAACTCTGCCCTTACGGCAACCCCGGCATGGCTTCCGGCGGCATGGGGGATGTACTGAGCGGCTTACTCATCGGCTTACTGGCTCAAAACACTATCGAACGAAAGCTCGCCATCGCATTGGCCGTATGCCTGCATGCCTGCGCCGCCGATGCGCTTGTGGAAAAACAGGGAGAATGCGGTTTGCTCGCGAGTGATCTGATACCTGTCGCCAGAACGTTGTTAAACAGGCAAACTTGCCCAAACGAGTGATTCCATGGCACCTTTTGAATACGCACATCTGATACCTTCAGTCTTCTATCGCTCCACTATCCCGTAGCAATTGATAAATAGACTCTGCCATCTCGCGATAACCTGCGGCGTTAAAGTGTATCGGATCAGACTTCATTGACGGCGTGCGCATTAGTCTGCCAATCAGCTCGCCATCGAACACCAGAGAATATTGTTCAGCCAGCTCCCGATAAAATGGCGCAGCATCTGAAAATAGCTTCTTCTCCGGCACGCCAAGCAGTACCACCGGAATTCCGGATTGCTGAATCAAACGGATCATCCGGTCCAGATCGGCTTTGATCAGATCCGAATTCCTGTTTCTGAGAATATCATTGCCACCTTCAATCAAGATCACCAACGCAGCTTGTGTTGCTTCAAGTTCAGCGGGCAATCGCTTTGCGCCCTGTGCAGCCGTTTCCCCCGGGATACCGGCATTAATTACGTCTAAGCCACTTAAGCGCGCAAGCACCGTTGGATAACTCTGTTCGGCATTGACTCCGGTGCCAAAGGTCAGACTATCTCCGAAAGCGAGAATGCGATCACCCGGTTCGAGAGGTTGCAGTTCCGGAGAGCCGCAAGCGGCCAGCAGCACTGCCGCTCCGATCATAGAAAAACGCAGACAGCTCAGTACCCATCGCAGCAAACAGGACCCGGTTAGGTGGCGGCATTGGCCGCTTGAGCCAACTATCATGCTCACGCTTCTTCTTGCGCAACCTGATCTGACCATACCGCCATTTCATTGCCGCCCGGCTCGATAAAATGGAAACGCCGTCCACCCGGAAAAGCAAAAACCGGTTTACAGATCTGGCCACCGGCTTGCTCGATCGCCGCTCGTGTGCGCTCCAGATCCTTGCTGAAGAACACAATCAATGCTGCGCCCTCTTCACTGCGAACATGCTTGTCCGACGGGTAAAAACCGCCTTCGATACCGGCATTCTGAAAGGCCGTATATTCGGGGCCATAGTCGGTGAATGTCCAATTAAAAACCGCACTGAAAAAAGCCTTCGACCGGGCCAGATCCGCGACTGCGAATTCAAGGTAGTTAATTCTGCCATCCTCACTCATTGCTTTCCCCTGTTTCCTCTAAAAGCCTCAGCTCCTGTCAATCAGCACTTATACCTGCTTCGGTGCGAACATAATAATCGCCATGCCAAGCAAAGCGACTGAAGAACCCAGCAGATCCCAGAACGTCGGGCGAATGCCGTCGACGCTCCATAGCCAAACGATGGCCATGCAGATATAAACACCTCCATACGCCGCATAGACCCGTCCAGCTGCGGTGGGATGCAATGACAGCAACCAGGCAAAGGCCATCAAACTGAGCGCACCGGGTAACAGCAACCAGACCGTTTTACCTTCACGTAGCCACAGATAGGGCAAATAGCACCCGACGATTTCTGCCAGGGCAGTGAGCACAAAAAGCCCCAGCGTTTTCAATTCAAGCAACATCGGCTCCTTTGTTCTACCGAAAAGCGCATCACCCTGAGGGATGCCCAATGCTTCACGGAGGACTCTTAACGGCAAACCATCGGGACATGACCCTAGGTGCCCACGTCAATATTGTCCCACCCTACTCTGTCCACCCACTTCTTCAGCATGGGCGGCCGATATTTGGGGTCACTGTGATAGCGGGCTTTAACACTCGGGTGAATTCTGGAATGCTTCTGTACTTCTGTTTCCAGAGGACGGTGCAGTGCTTTGGAAAAGCGGTAAATGTGCTTCCGGGATTTGTTGATTCGCGCCGTTGGGCTTTCTCTTAAACCGTCACGCACATGAGGCTCAATCGCCAATCCGGCCGCTTCAGCCTCATCCAGCATCCAGGCAAGCGGCGTGTCAGAAGCCAACTTCCGATGCTTGTCAGGACCATACGAA
The DNA here is from genome assembly GCA_006212045.1 of Oleiphilus sp. Taxonomy (GTDB): domain Bacteria; phylum Pseudomonadota; class Gammaproteobacteria; order Pseudomonadales; family Oleiphilaceae; genus PZPK01. The sequence continues at coordinate 273,593 of PZPK01000001.1, forward strand.
CCTCCGATATCCGAATGCACACCGGCAAACCAGACCTGCTTCAGATCCAGCCCCTCCTTGGCATCCCATAGGGTCGGCTCAAAGTCCGTGCGTTTTTCATCAATCGCCAGGGCGTGTCTGGCAATGGCGACATTGGAACCAAGTTCCGTATCGTAGAATTCATCCTGCTCAGAGAAAAAACCAATGATGCTCCTCGGAATTCCGAGGGCGCCGACAGTATCCCAGACACCAACAAAACGCACTTTTCTGGACGGGTGCGAAAACTCTTGTCTAAACCGGACTGATTTTTCACCGCGCGGGTGCGCTTTTTTCAGTTTGCTTTTGTATAACTTCCAGGCTTCGGGGATACGGTGCGCGTGTTCCCTTTTGAGAAGGCCGCAATTATTGATCATGCCGCTCAAAGCGCGGACGGTATAGGCCCCTCGACTGAATCCGAACAGGTAAACATGGTCACCTTCATCGTAATTCTGAACAATATACCGGTACCCGTCCATGATGTTTTTTTCGATGCCTTTACCCGTCGCGCCACCAAGGATCATATTATGATAGGAACCCAACCCCCAGTCATAAAAGACATGTTGCGGGGTCGCTCCGCTTGTTGGGGCAATCGCCCGCGCTAACTTGAGAATATTGGTGGGGTAGTCAGAAGCGTCCTCTTCCGGCCGATTCCAGGTGCCATCTGCACAGACAATAATATTTGCCATACCACTCACTCCCTCGATTGAATGTTCGCCATTCACAGGTCCATCTTTTACTGCACGGAAACATCCCGTTTCAGACGAGCCGGAAAACAGCCGTTGAACCAAAACGAACGTGCGATCTGACTAACACTTTTAAAGTCATCGCCCGCCGGTACTGCTCGTTATTTGTGCGCTATCTCTTTGGTCGTAAACAGGAAATCTTTCAATTCCTTATCAAAGGTTGGGTCCTTGCGCCGTATCCATTCCAACACCATCGCCGCATGCTCTTTTTCTTCATCGCGATTGTGTATCAGAATGGCTTTCAAATCATCATCTTTGCAGGCGTCGACACGTTGGTTGTACCAATCGACTGCTTCCAGTTCTTCCATTAGAGAGGAAATTGCCCGATGCATATCACGGGTTTCGTCACTGATCTCGTTAATCGGCTCATGATAGCCTTCGTTCGCCATTGCATTACTCCTTGGGGCTTTATTGGAAAGACTAACGCACCTCGCCAAGCTGTGTTAGTGGCAAGAATACGCATGTTCGGTCAATCACTGTATTCCTTGACCGACAAAGAGAGCAAAACCTTATCAGGGAACATAGCAAGGGACAAGCCGTGGCTTTGCCACTTCGCAAGTCTTGGTCCTGGAATGCAGTTTGATATTACAAGCAGCGGGTTTACCAGGCTCGGGCAAAACAATGTTTCACATAAAGGCTCGGATCTCGACTACTATTAAACAAGTAGTAGTTATTGATACGAGCCGGATATGATCCCCAAGCAAACTGTTTCCAAGCTGATCGTTGTTATCTCTTTGCTCATCCCCTTAAACCAGGCTGCAGCACAGCAATCGATTCGTATTGTGACGGCTCCCTGGGCCCCCTATGCCTATGTAGAAAATGGCAAAGTCACTGGAACCGACGTCGACATTTCGCTCGCCGTGCTGAAGCAGTTAGGCGTCGAAGCCAGCATCGAGATGTTACCCTGGAAGCGCGCGCTTGCCCTCGTCAAACAACAGGAAGCGGATGCCGTTCTGGACGCTTCTATCAGTCCGGAACGCCAACAGTTCATGTACTTTCCGAATGAGCCGGTGTCTATCGGAACGACGGTTTTCTTTAAACGTAAATCGAATTCTATTACTTCTCTTGACCTGGACAACGCATCCGGACTCTCGGTTGGCGCCATGCTTGGCTACAAATATTGTGAAGAGCTGGACCGCAGCGACTTGATCAAGCGCGCATCACGCGTCGCAACCCTGGAACAGAATTTTAAGAAGCTGCTACTTAATCGAGTGGATCTGGTGGTGGAAGTTGACGCTGTCGGCCTGTATAAAATTGGGGAAATGGGTATTTCCAATGAGATTTCCATCGTTGGCAATACTCATTACTGCGCCGGAGGCAATTATCTGGCGTTTGCGAAAACACCCGCACTAAAAACATTGGCAGGGGAATTCAGCACGGCGCTGGAAAAATTCAAGAAAACAGCCGAATACAGACAAATTCTCAGCAAGTACCTTTATCCGTCCAAGCTCTAACGACAGGCCCTATACAACTAGCGCCATTATTGGATAGCTGGCAACCCCGTACATGGCCAGCAAACCAAGATTCATAAACAGGCCGCGGCCACTGTCATGCCGGTTCAGATAACAGAAGGTATAGCCAAGGCGGGCAAGCGCAAAACCAGGCACCCAGAGACATACCGCCAATAAAGACGAACCGGACAGCATAAAAGGTATTAACAGTAAAACGAAAAAGACGGTATTCTCAGTGGTATTTCGATGTGCATTATGGACACGTTCAAGCGCCTGAAACCCCACCTCCGGAACGTCTGCCCGACTGGCGCCACTGGCTAGCCACTCCTCCGGGGTTGCAAACATGCGATATTTCACCCGGGTCAGCTCTGTTGCTGTCATCAGCCAGGTGTGATTAACGCATAGCAGAATGACCGCTACGCACAGGGCAATGAGTCTGTTGGTCTCGGGAAGGGAAACCACCCAAGGCCGGAGTTCCAGCGCAACACCATTTATCAGCAATGCAAGCAACAGAACAGCCCATGGATAGCCGAGCACCAGCCGTGTTGCTTTTGTTTGCTTGGCGTCCATGCAGGATTTTCCTTTATGTCGTCGACAGAAGCCTGTCAGACCACCCTGCCCCGAATTGGTTCAACCAACGGCCGTCAATAGCTGCCTGAGCCGGCAAATACAGAAAATTCTGCGCGTTCTGTGGCGAGCGATTGATTATTGCGACTGCTGCTGTATTTCCTGACGCAACTTCCGGCGCACATCCATGAGCACCTCACCATACAGGTTCTGACCTCGCCGATCACGACCACAACCCCATTCATAATCGTATTGACTGGCCTCTAACAGTTTTCCTTCGTTAGTTGCCAGCAAGGCTTGCGCTACGGTTTCGTGAGCCTTGCACTTGGTGTAGAGCGCCCGCGTCATGATGACCCGTTTGACCTTCGGCCAATCCGGTCGTAGCTGTTTTCCGTTTTTTCGACCCAGTTTTCGCGCCTGCGCGGGAGTGGGTGCACGCTGAATCCTGCTCTGATATTCCGCATCAGTCGGTTCAAACTTCATGGCTTGGAAATAGTGCTCAGCGGTAGGCCACTCGTGCCCATCCAGCTTGATTGCATGATCAGAAAACGTGCCTAATAGTTCGTCCGGGTCGCTACGTTTAAGGTAATGCGTGCGATTGTCCTGTTCAGGAAATATCATGGAACACCTTGGCTAAAAATTAGACTACCGAAACGCGTGTCTGCCATTTCAGGCATATCGGTCCAACACGTTTCGGACTGACTGATAATACCCGCCTCCAAACAGATTCAGGTGATTCAGCAAATGGTAAAGATTATACACCGGCACCCGATCTTTCCAGTCTGGTTTCAATGCCGGCCGATGCTCCCGGTAAGCCTGATAAAAGCGCTCGGGGAACCCCCCGAATAAACAGGTCATGGCGAGCTCGGACTCGGCCCAGCCGTAATAAACCGCCGGATCAATAAACACCGGTTGGCCCTTCGTATTCACATGTACGTTCCCGGACCACAGATCACCGTGCAATAAAGAAGCTGGCTGTGCCGGCACCAGGGATTGCAGATGATCCGCAATGGATAGAACAGCCTGATAGTCCCGCGCGTCCAGAAGCTTTGAAGACAGGGCCCTGCGGGCCTGGTAACGCAAGCGGTGTTGGGAATAGAAAGTGTAGCCGTCGGCACAAAAAGTATTGATCTGTGGCGTTTCACCGATAAAGTTATCGTTCACAAAACCAAACTCCTGACGGGTGCAATTATGCAGGGTCGCCAGTTGCTCGGCCAAAAGGTCCCAGAAACCTGCCCCTTGTGTACCCAACGCAATATAATTCAGGACAATAAAATTCCGGCCATAGCCAAGCACTTCAGGAGTATTGAGATTGCAGGTGCTATGCAAATAGCCGAGTCCTTCTGCCTCCGCCTCGAAAAAGCGGCTTGGCGACTCGGTTTTTTGTTTGATGAACAGGGTATGGGTAGAAGTGTCGAGACGGAATGCCTGACTGATACAACCGCCCTCAATCGGGCTGAATTTGCCGGAATCCCGAATACCTTGATTTTTTAACCAGGCCTCGAGATCCGGCACAAGCTTCATACAGATTCTAATCCTTCAGCTTGATCACGATGAATGAGGGATTGCCCTGCCTGATAATCAAAGCGGGCACCGCCTTGTCTTCCGGCAGATCCTCAACGACCTCGAAGAAGTCATCTACGGTGTCGAAAGCCTGATTATTCAAGCGAGCAATAATGTCACCCGGACGTATCCCGGCTTCCCGCGCCGGCCCATCCATTACCTGAACAACCTGAACGCCACCCTGCAAATTCAATTCGCCCAGCGCTTCTTTCTCAACTTCCTTCACCTGCAAACCCAGTCGATTAGTGGCGCCTGGGGTTTTCGTGGGCGGAGCGACGCTGGCCTGCTCTGCATCGGGCAATTCACCAATTTCTACGTCGACCTTGATTTTCTTCCCGTCCCTGACCACCAGAAGCCTTGCTTTTTGCCCCACCTTCGTGCGCCCGACCAAATGGGGTAACTCCGAAGACAGTTCAATTTCTTCACCCTCGTACTCGACAATCACATCCCCTGTTTTCAATCCGGCCTGTTCGGCTGGCGAATCCTCGATCACCTGCGCGACCAGCGCACCGTAGGGCTTATCAAGACCAAACGAGTCTGCCAGATCCTTGCTGACTTCCTGGATCAAGACACCCAGCCAGCCTCGGGATACAAATCCCTGAGACTTCAATTGCGACACGACATCCATGGCAACATCGATAGGTATCGCGAAGGATACGCCCATAAAACCACCTGAGCGTGTGTAGATCTGCGAATTGATACCGACGACCTCACCGTCCATGTTGAACAATGGGCCACCCGAATTGCCGGGGTTAATCGCAACATCGGTTTGAATGAAAGGGACGTAATTTTCGTTGGGCAGACTGCGGCCCTTGGCACTGACGATACCGGCCGTCACGGTATAGTCAAAACCAAAGGGTGATCCGATCGCGAACACCCATTCACCCACTTTTAGATCTTTGGATTTGCCCAGTTTTACCAACGGCAACTCTTCTGCTTCGACTTTCAACACCGCCAGATCCGAACGTTTGTCCGAACCAATCAATTCGGCTTTAAGCTCCCTGCGATCATTAAACCGTACATATATTTCATCGGCTCCGTCAATGACATGGTTATTGGTCAGAACGTACCCATCATCACTCACAACAAAGCCTGATCCCATCGACATCCGGCGCTTTTCACCACCCTTACCGCCGCCGTAGGGGTTCCCGAAAAAGTGACGAAAGAACTCCGGTAACTGTTCCAGATCTCCCTGAAACTGACTCTGCGGCGCGGCCCGGCTGGTACTGACAGTACTGATATTGACAACGGCTTGCGAATGCTCCTCAACCAGTTCTGTAAAATCCGGCAAATCAGCCGAATACGAAAACGACACCCAAAACGTGGCGGCAAACGCCAAACTGAAAAGCACTACAAACCTAAACCAATTCTTCATAGAAACTCCTGTGATGGGCAAGATCCAACTGAATACGATACCCGTCTGGTACTCATACATAGAAAACCAAGCAGCAGTTGGTGAATCCGATTCGCTTGTCGATGACGAAGGGCTTGTCGCGATGAACGCGCGACAGACAACCTCAGCTTGAGGCCTTATTTTGGAGATGAAACGTTTCAATTCAACTTACAGTTCTGTAAGAAGGTTTGCAGAATCAATGATATGGGCAACCAACATGCTTTTTGAGCACGCCTAAATTGTCTGATTCGAACTATCCGTCACGAAGAGCAACCGGAATACGCGTGTCCTGATGACAGCTCATTGCCTCACTTGCACTTAGGGCAAAACCTGTCATTTTTGGCTGAAAAGCCGGGTCATCCTGCATGCTGGCAGCCATCATTTTTGCCAACAGAAAGCCGGCCCCCAGACCAAGCAACCCAACCAGAGCAATCGCCGGTTCCGGCCAATCAAAGAAAAGCTTACACAGCGCGGCCACGAACATCATCAGAACCAGCGGCATCAAAAACATCATCATGGATGCTTTCAGTAATCCGCGCTCCGGAATGGATAGTATGACGACATCACCTCTTTTCGCATTTAAGGTGTTTGGCACATCCAGTTCGATGCCCTGCCCGCTCATAATCTTCGAGATAAGGCTCTGTCCACAGGTAGACTTTAACTGGCACGCATTGCAGGTGCTCTGCCGCTGCGTTTTTACGGTCGCGAGACTTTTACTCGCGTCGCTGCAAACATCAACCACCAACGCCCTTTCTTCTGCCATTGCCTTATCCCGACTGGCCTCAGGGTTGCTTGCCGGTCACGGGATTGCTTCCCATTTCCGGTTTTACCGACTCGGCAATCATCATTGCGGTCATGGCCGGGATCTCCCCCATTACAGTAACGCCATAATTGTTATCCTGATCCAGTACTTCATGATAGTACGCTACCGTCGCACCCACCATTGAAGCGCCTACCGGCATCGCATCAGGTTCAACCTGTTCAACAAACACACTGAATGTGGCTAAGCCGTCGCTGTATAGCATGACGTTCTTCCCGGGTGCCTGCCCGCCCGCCATTGATTCATAGCCGGGAGGTACCCAGGTGACACGCCAGGACATGTTACCTGGCCAGGCTTTGTCCTTCTGCGCTGAAGGAATGACCTGGTGCTGTATGAACTGCCCCTCGGTCATCGGACGAAATTCCTGATCGCTGATAGTTTCGGGGAATTCAATCACCGAATAACGGAAATGTTCCAGCTCCCTGTCTTCGGAAAGAAGCACTGAGCGCAGCAGCAAACCACTGGGTTTATCCAGCCACAGCCTGTAACTGTATCGGTGACTGTCCTGTGCCTCGATACTGAGTTTAACGGCTGGCCGCCCGATCACTCGCTCAAAGCCGTCATGACTCAAGCGATAAAAGCCATGTTCCGGCATAAAGCCGGAAAAAGCCTCCACCACACGATTCGAGATGGGATCTTTTTCGACCTTGACCACTCGGTTGTCCGGCAGCACACACATCACCTCGCGTCCTTTACGAATCACTTCTCCCATTTCGCCATCGAGCTGCGTCAGGCGCTCTTCTTCAATCCCGTTCTCATAGCGATGCACCACCTCAACGGTACTGGACATCTTGCCACGACTGAATATAAAGGTGCCGCGATAATTGGTCTGGACAGCGGCTTCCTGCATGCGTTGCAACCACGCCATCGCATCCTCTTGCGGACTGGCAACGGCATTGCCCGACAACAAAATGCAGAAAGCCAAGAGCCATAAAAAACCATGCTTTGAGGCAAACCAACTATGTTCGGCGAGCACTTTATGATCCATGCAGACTAAATACCCACCGAATTAACGCTGGCAACCCTCGCGAGCGGCATCAGGCCCTGGCTCGATCCAAAGGCAGAATGGCCTGCGTGGCGCAGAAGGTATTCGTTAAACCTGCGCGCATGCCCCTCATCAAACACAACATGCATCTTGGGCTGGCGCGCGGCACCTTCCTCCAGGCCGGAAACACCATTGAGCTGTGCCGCCACAGTGGCCTCGGAGGCAACATCTGACCATTCCGGCGCCTGTGTCGCAAAAAACATGGCAAACACTGCACTGGCTGCAATCGCTGCGGCCGGGCCGGAAAACCGGCGCTTACGAACACCTGACGGGCTCGAATTTCCAGCGGAAACTGTCGCGCTTTCAGAAGCGGACAGCACTTCGCTATCGTCGTTTAGCCGTTTGGCCAAGTCACTCCGCACATCGATGGAGCTTAGATCCGGTCCGCATTCACGAACGACCTGCCTAACCTGGTGATAGCGATGCCAGGTCTGCGCGAGATCTTCATCAACATGAGACAACACCCTCTGCATTTCAAGCTCATTTGCTTCGCCATCCATCAGGGCCGATATTGATTCTTTCATTCTTTCGTCCATTTCAACCTCGCTGACAACTGTTGAAATTTACCTGATACCTTGTCAGGTGACCTGTGCGGCTAACATAGCCACATTTAGGATATACCTGTTTCATGCACCACCCTCTAACAACGGTGTAACCACTTTATCTACAGACTCGCGCGCACGAAATATTCGGGACCGCACCGTTCCGACCGGACAGTCCATCACCGCAGCGATGTCTTCGTAACTCAAACCATCAAACTCTCTCAAAGTGAAGGCCACCTTGAGATCTTCCGGCAAGGCTGATATTGCCTGTTTTACCGCCACTTCCAATTGCTGTCGATGCACTTCCTGTTCCGGCGATGCGATATCTCGCATCTGCTGACTATTTGCCGCGACAGGAGATTCATCAATATCCAGATCACTGGTCGGTGCCCTTCTGCCGCGCGCAACCAGAAAGTTCTTGGCACAGTTGATCGCGATTCGATACAACCAGGTGTAAAACGCGCTGTCACCACGAAATCGCGCGATGGCCCGATACGCTTTGATAAACGTTTCCTGTGTAACATCCGCAATTTCGTGATAATCGCTGACAAATCTGGACACCACTGCAGCAACCCGCCCCTGATACTTCACCACGAGCAAATCAAAGGCCTTTTTGTCGCCTTTCTGAACACGCGCAACGAGTTTGTAGTCGAGAGACTTCTCGTACTCCTTGTCGTCCTGCGCATGTATCGCGGAATCCTGCTGCATTCTTTTTGCTGGCCCCTGCCGTTCCTCTGGCCCGCCACGCGAGACGGTCCGGTTATAAGGGCTGCTATTATTACTTAGCTGGCCATTGATTGAAACGGCTTTGGCGATGGACCAGCGATTTCCGGCAATCAACGTGGCGTTTTCGGCTTCGACTGCATTGTCAACGGACTTCAAATCGCAAGCGCTATCACGAAGCGGTTCTCTGGGGTGGGTAGCAGGCATGGGAATTCCTTTCTGGTTCAGGCTTGTCGCCATTCATTTTCGATGCAGGATTCGACACAGCGATTGCAATTTAGTTCAATCCAACAATAATAGCCGGACCCCTTTCCAGGAGCACCCACACAGGCATGCACACGAGCTATCATTATGACGTCCTGATCATTGGCAGTGGCGCGGCCGGACTCGCTGCCGCACTCAATATTACACCCGCAGCACGCGTTGCCGTACTGTCAAAAGGCAGCCTTTCGAGCGGCTCAACCCCTTGGGCCCAGGGCGGGATTGCAGCCGTACTGGACGAGCGCGATGATCTGGAATCCCATATCCGTGATACCCTGAATGCCGGTGCCGACCTGTGCCATGAAGATGTGGTACGTCATGTGGTCAGCCGTGGACGTGAAAGCATCGAATGGCTGATCAGCCAAGGCGTCAACTTTACCAAAGCGGATCAGCAGGATCAGCCGCCCTTCCATCTGACCAAAGAAGGAGGACACAGTTATCGCCGGGTAATCCATGCCGACGATGCTACGGGCATGGCAATATCCTCATCCTTGTGCGAACGCACCGTGCAAGCGGAGAACATCGACGTTTTTGAAAACCGTGTCGCCATCGACCTGATCACGCATAAAAAACTGTTTCTTCCGGGCAACCGCTGTGTTGGTGCCTACGTGCTGAATCGGGATGACAGCCATGTCGAGCTGTTTCGCGCACGAGTGGTCATCGTCGCCACAGGCGGGGCGAGTAAATCCTACCTCTACACCAGCAACCCCGACGGAGCCAGTGGTGACGGCATCGCGATGGCATGGCGTGCCGGCTGCCGGGTCGCCAACATGGAATTCAACCAGTTTCATCCTACCTGCCTGTACCACCCGCAAGCCAAATCCTTCCTGATCACTGAAGCCGTAAGAGGCGAAGGTGGCCGACTGTTGCTACCGGACGGTCAACGCTTCATGCAACGCTTTGACCCGCGCGCAGAATTGGCACCACGGGATATTGTGGCACGCGCGATCGATCATGAAATGAAACGGCTTGGAGCAGACTGCCTTTATCTCGACATCAGTCACAAAGACGCTGGGTTCGTTAAGTCTCACTTCCCGACAATCTACGAAACCTGCCTTAAATTTGGCATAGATATCACGCGAGATGCGATTCCAATCGTGCCTGCAGCCCACTATACCTGTGGCGGCATTATGGTAGACCACCAGGGACGCACCGACGTCAACCAGCTCTATGCCATTGGTGAGGCTTCCTTTACCGGCCTGCATGGCGCCAATCGCATGGCCAGCAACTCCCTGCTTGAATGCATTGTGTATGGCCACAGCGCTGCCGAGGACATAAACCGCAAGCTGGAGGACATTCCGCCACCGCCCGAGGCGCCACAATGGGATGAAAGTCAGGTCACCGATTCAGATGAAGATGTTGTGATTTCGCACAACTGGGACGAGCTCCGCCGCTTTATGTGGGATTACGTCGGAATTGTAAGGACGGACAAGCGCTTGCAGCGCGCCAAACACCGGGTAGACCTGCTGCACCAGGAAATTCTGGATTACTACAGCAACTACAGCGTCACCAATGACCTGCTTGAGCTGCGAAATCTTGTCACCGTTGCCGATCTGATAATCTGTTCTGCGATACAGCGAAAAGAGAGCCGAGGACTTCATTACACCCTGGACTATCCCGAAACGCTCAAACAGTCAGAAGATACGATTCTGACGCCCACCAATTATTCAACCCGCGACTGGTAACGCCAGCACGCAAGCGACAAGAACATCCTTACGTGAAATTCTGTGAAGTCCGGTTCACACAATACAGATGTGAATCTATACTGCAGATAGACGCACAAAATTTATTTCTCACGGCTAAGGAACAAATTTGGAGCAACACATACTTCTGGCGCGCCAAGCGATCTACCGAAAGGACCTGAGTCTGCACGGTTTCGAATTGTTGTTCCGCAGTCAGGAGCAACTCAATGCTCTGGAAGTGGGAGAAGATAACGCCACCTTTGAAGTCCTGGTGAACTACAGTACTGGCATTTCCCAGGAAATTGACAGTTCAAGGCATCCCCTGTTCGTCAATGTCTCGCAATCTTTTCTGCAATCGGATGTTATTTTGTCCATGGACCGACATCGGGTGGTCCTCGAATTGCTGGAACGTATTGATGTCACCGATGCGCTGGTTGCAAACGTAGCCAGACTCCACAAGGCGGGATACCGCTTCGCTCTTGATGATTACGACTTTGACCCGCGCTGGACACCGTTGATCCCTTTTGCCGACATTATCAAGGTGGATGTGCTGGAAGCAAATCTGGAAGAAATCGGGCATGCCAAGGCAGCTGTTACCGGTTTTGAGGGGGATTGGCTGGCCGAACGTATCGAAGACCAGGACACCCTGCACACCTGTATCGACATGGGTTTTACCTTGTTTCAGGGTTATGTGCTGGCCAAACCAAAAGAAGTGCTGGGTAACAAAATACAAGGTTCTACGGCAGTCACCACCGAAATTATCCGCCTCTCCAGTGATCCCGAGGTAGAACTGGAAATGATTGCGAATCAGGTCGCACGCGACCCGAAGCTTTCGATGCAATTGCTGAAGTTAATCAACAGCCCCCTAGTCAATCTGAACCGTGAAGTCAGCGATCTGAAACAGGCCATTTCTTACCTGGGCATCGATTGACTGAAACGCTGGGCCATGATGATCGCGTTTGTGGCCAACAGTTGTGCCCCCATGGAATCCAATCGCATTATCCTGACGCGCGCAAAATGCTGCGAACTGTACTTTTCAGAACATCCCAAGTGGAGGGATTTGGCAGCAAGCGCCTTTCTGGTAGGTTTAATTTCAGGCGTGGATCTGTTGCTCGAACTCGATCCCAGGTTTTTTGTTGAACAGATCCAGTTTAGCCCGGAGATTCAGCTCGCAATCCTCAGTGGTAAAGGGGATCTGGCAAGCGTTCTGAACCAGACGCGATTGATCGAGTATTTTGTTACTCAGGCCCCAGAGAAGATATGCGAGATTCCAGGCGAACTACTGCTCTCTTTTTCACAGGCACAACACTGGGCCGGCGAGGTCATCGACTCACTCAATAACAGCCAATGATTTTCGGTCAAAGAGAATACAAAAGGAGCCCGAAGACTCCTTTGTAATGACAGCCGATCACTGAACAAGTGGCTATTCAACAATTGAGAAGGTTAAACCTGCGTTGTTTTCCAACCGCTCCAGCAATACCTTACCCATTGCACTAGCCGGTGTCAGCACGCCTTTCACTTTCGGTGTCCTGCGTTTTTCCAGCGCCAGGCAAACCGCGCTCTCACCCAGCATTTTGGAGGTAGAACCATATCCCGGATCTCGGTCACCGGTTACACGCGCAACGATGTTACTGCCGTCCGCATATGTTCCTACCACCGTAAAATTCCAGAATCCGGCCTCGCGTTCAGCACGTGAAGGGCCCTCTCCCGGCTCGGGAAAAAACTTGTTGACGATCTTTTTGTACAGCGAGTCCGGCTTGCCTGCCATCATCGCCGCCAATGCGAGCAGACCGGCATAGCCTTTCAGGCGCCCCGTTAGCCCGGTGCCACTGATCATGGCTTCGTCGTAGCGGAAGTCCTTACCGTAGGGATAGCCCCGCAGCGCATGACTGCGACGGACCACACGCGTATTAATCGCGGCCATAATGAAGGGCATGATGAAGGCTTCCACATCTTCATCATACTTCACGGACTGCAAATCACCTTTATCCGGGCCCGAGGTTTCACCTTGCGGATTCAAGCCATAGGGATTGAACAACATTTTTTTAATCGCCGGATCCTGCTCGGCTTCTGCCATGACATTGTTCATACTGGCATAGGTACCGCCACTGAAACCGCCTTTGGCTGATCTCAAGCGCATTTTGACATGGTTGACATACTCGCCTTTTCTGGCCTTGGCTTGCTCCTGCAGAAAGAACACACCGATGTCGGAAGGAATGGAATCGAAGCCACAACAATGCACAATTCGGGCACCGTTTTCCTGTGCCTTTTCATGATGCTGATCAATCATCCTGCGTATCCACTGGGTTTCACCCGCCAGATCACAGTAGTCGGTACCATTTTCCACACAACTTTCGACCAGCGCGTCACCGTAAAGTGCATAGGGGCCCACAGTTGTGCAAATCACTTTGGTACGTTTGGCCATCGCATCGAGTGAATCCTTATCGTGGCTGTTGGCAACCACCAGCGGTACACTGGTATCTCCGAGTTCCTTCCTGACACTTTCAAGTTTGCCCTGGCTTCGACCGGCCATCGCCCATCTCAAGTCCCTATCCACACCATATTTTTGCAGGTAATACTCGGCTACCAGTCGTCCGGTGAAGCCGGTTGCTCCCCAAATGATGACATCAAACTCTCTCTTTGCCGCCATTACATTCCTCTCATTAGCATTCAGTCTGTCGTTTGCGTTCAGTCAGTATTCGTTGCGTCCCGGGGCTACATAGCCGCCATACCACCGTCTACAGGCACCGCGATACCATTCATATAGGTATTGCCGGGTGACAGCATCATCACCATCACATTCACGATTTCTTCCACACGTGCAATACGTTTCATCGGACAGCCTCGCGCCAGATTTCTGTTCACTTCCTCCAAATCGCCGTTTGGATTCAGATGAGGATTGTCCACCATAGGCGTTGCGGTGAAAAACGGGCAGATGGCATTTACACGCACATTCATACTGCCTACCTCAACTGCGGCTGTCTTGGTCAAGCCTATCACTGCATGCTTGGCAGCTCCATAGCTACTGCCCATTGGTGTTCCACCCAAACCGGCCATGGAACTCACGTTCAGTATGGCACCGTCCTTCTGCGCCGCCATGACACGCATCTGGTGTTTCATTCCCAGAGCCACGCCTTTTGCATTGACGCTAAATTGATGATCGAGTGTCTTGGCATCCAACTGCACCATCGGTCCCAGTGTGGGCGCAATTCCCGCGTTATTGACAGCGATATCAAGCTTTCCAAAACGCTCAACCGCTAGTTTCACCAGAGCTTCTGCATGGGCCTCTTCTGACACATCGCCTACCAGCGAAACCACCTCGCCACCCTTGCCTTCAATCTGGCTGACTGTCTGCTGCAGCCCTTCCGCGTTATAATCCGCAAGCACCAGGCGGGCACCGCGTTCAGAGAGCGCATACGCCAGGGCTTCGCCAAAACCGCTGGCGGCGCCTGTTATCAAAGCAACCTTGTTGCTGAAATCCAATAAAACATCCATCAAAATATCCTTTGTTTACTCTGTCCGGCATTCGCGCCAACTAGTTAGAATCGCATCCACCGGACATCCAATCAAACTGTGAAGCCGCCATCGACGACAATGCATTCACCCGTGGTATAACTGGAAGCATCACTTACCAGATAAAGCACCGTCCCGGCCATTTCATCCGGCTCTGCATGGCGATGCATCGGAATCATCTGCATTGCCGCTTTATACATGCTGTCGTTGGTGAAGAGCGCACCTGCAAACTTGGTTTTGGTCAGCCCCGGCAACAACGCATTCACGCGAATATTGAATGGCGCACACTCTTTGGCAAATGCCTTGGTCATATTGATCACGGCGGCCTTGGTAATCGAATAAATACCCTGCATCATGCCGGGCTGCAAACCATTAATCGAAGCTGTGTTGACGATTTTACCGCCACCATTGTCGCGCATCAGTTTCCCTGCCTCGACAGACATAAAGAAGTAGCCCCGAATATTCACATCTACGGTTTTGTTGTAGGCGCCGATGTCAGTATCCAGAATATGGCCAAAATAAGGATTGGCTGCCGCATTATTGACCAGAATATCCAGCCTGCCATGCTGGTTGCGCAAATAGGCAAAGGTTTCGCTGATCTGCTCCATATCACCGACATGACACGCCAGGGCTTCCGCCGACCCACCAGCGCTCTTGATTTCATCAGCGACCCGCTGGCAATCCTCAACCTTGCGACTGGATACAATCACATGCGCACCCTGCTCGGCCAGCAGCTTCGCGATCGATTCGCCGATTCCCCGGCTGGCACCGGTCACCAAAGCAATTTTGTCTGTCAGATCAAATAATTTTGTTGCCACAATACTTTCCTTCCTGATTCAAGTTCTTCGAGTGGACGCTCTGGCGCCCGTTTGCATCGCTGCGAAATGTTCGGTGTCTGGCTAGCTACCCAACAAAGCATCCGGAACGACGACCAGTTTTCCTTTGACCTGCCGGTTCAAGACCCGCGTCAATGCTTCTCCGGTGCGAGACAATGGAAACACTTCGTCCGTCTCCAGTCTGACCTTGCCTTCCCTGTACCAGCCAAACAATTCCTGCATGTTCTGAATAAATGGCATCGGCTCATGGGTCGCAAAGCTTCCCCAGAAAACACCGATTACACTGTATTCTTTTACCAGCGCCAGGTTCACAGGCAATTCGGGTATACGGCCGGAGGCAAAACCGACAACCAGCAATCTGCCATTTCGTGCCATGGCTCTGGAACAGGCATCAAAAGCATCGCCGCCAACCGGGTCGTATACCACATCAGCCCCTTTGCCATCGGTCAGCGTTTTGATTTCAGCCTTCAGATCCTGTTGACTGTAATTGATCAGCTCGTCGGCACCATTGGCCTTGGCCAGGGCCAGTTTGTCCTCACTGGAGCACACCGCGATCACCTTCGCACCCATCGCTTTGCCGATCTGCACTGCAGCAAGGCCGGTACCTCCTGCGGCCCCCAGCACCACCAGCGTTTCACCGGACTTCAGACGCGCCCGCTGTTTCAGGGCATGATGCGCTGTGCCATGCGCGCACATGATATTGGCCGCATCGATATTGGACACTTCATCCATAACGGGCATTGCCATACGCGCATTAATCACTGCTTTCTCGGCAAAGCCGCCATAACCGGGACTGGAACAGATCACACGCTGGCCCGGTTTCAGATGTTTGACGCCTTCGCCTAGCGTTTCCACTTCACCGCAGAATTCAAATCCCGGCACGAATGGTCGTTCCGGTTGCACCTGATAAAGCCCCTGCACCAGCAGACCGTCGGGATAGTTCACCCCGGTCGCCAGAATTTTCACACATACTTCGCCCTTGCCCGGCTGAGGATCTTCAACATCCTTAAAAGCCAGGGTCTCAATAGGACCAAATTCTTCACATACGATTGCTTTCATGCTTTAACCTTTTTATGCGCTGACGGCCTGAAACCAGGCCTCCGAAAATTTACTTGAGTAGCGGTTTGCTTATCCCGACACCTGTCTGCTTGCCTGAGTATGCCTCAGGCTTCGTTCTTGATAACGCCAAGAGCAGCCATCGCCAGCGGTGCAACATAGGCCCCGACCTTCTGCGCTTCTTTATTGGAAGCATTGCCATCCTGCGCCCGTTTGGCCACGCCCTGTGCAATGGCGGCAAGACGGAAAAAACTGAAAGCCAGATAGAACGCCCAATGATCTATTTTATCGATGCCCATACGTGCACAATAATCGGCCACATAGCTCTCCTCCGAGGGGATTCCGAGCGCTTCCCGATTGACTCCGGCCAGGCCGCTCATGCCACGTTTGGCAGCCGGCATGCGCAACTGCATACATTGATAGGCCAGATCTGAAAATGGATGGCCCAGTGTCGACAACTCCCAGTCGAGCACTGCGATCACTTCGGGCTTGTCCTTGGCGAACATCATATTATCCAGACGATAATCACCGTGAACCAAAGACACCCGGCCATCGTCTTCCGGTATATGTGTCTCAAGCCATTCAATCAATTGATCCATCGCTGGAATCTTGTCGATTTCCGAAGCCCGATACTGCTGGGTCCAGCGCGAGAGCTGACGCTCGAAATAGTTGCCCGGCTTGCCATAGTCCGACAGTCCAAGCGCCTCAATATCAACACTGTGGATGGCTGCGAGTACCCGGTTCATCTGCGTGTAGGCTTGCTGGCGCTGTTCATTGCTATCCAGCTCCGGCAACGCGGCACCCCAGAAGATACGGCCTTCACAATACTCCATCAGGTAGAACATGGAACCAAGCACGTCCCGGTCCTCACACAGATGAAATACCTTCGGAACCGGAACCTCCGTATCGGCCAGGGCTTTATAGACCCGGTATTCGCGATCAACGGCATGCGCTGATTTCAGCAATGTCCCGGGAGGCTGGCGACGCAATACATAGCGAGCTGACGGCGTCTCAATCAAAAACGTGGGATTGGACTGCCCACCTGAGAATTTCTCACTCTTGATCGGGCTGTCAAATCCTTCAATATGCTGACGCAAATAGGTCGCAAGAGCTTCATTATCCAAAGCGTCGATCGGTTTACTCATCGTTTGCTTCACTCTTTATGAATGGTTCAATTGTTCCCGGGCAGTGATACTTCTGATAATTCAACTGCCCGCGTGTTGCTTACTTTGCCATCGCGGCATAGCCGGCAGCAAGGCCTCGTCCAAGTTGCATCATGTGTACCTGATCGGGACCATCCGCCAAGCGAATCGTACGCGCCATCTGGTAAGCCTGAGCCAAAAAGAAATCCTGACTCAAACCCGCAGCGCCATGAATCTGGATCGCCCGGTCAATCACACGACAGGCCATTTGAGGCGCAACAATCTTGATCATCGCAATCAAGTCCTTGGCGCCTTTATTGCCGACCCTGTCCATACGCTCAGCCGCTTTCAGCGTCAGCAGACGCGCCTGCTCTATTTCACAATAAGAGTTGGCAATATCTTCTCGAACCGAACCCTGCTTACTCAATGGTCGATGAAAGGCGACCCGGTTTTCGGCACGCACACACATCATCTCCAGTGCACGCTGGGCTGCTCCCACAAGACGCATGCAGTGATGTATGCGCCCCGGGCCCAAGCGCCCCTGAGCAATTTCGAAGCCGCGACCTTCTCCCAGAATAATGTTATCGGCCGGGACCCTGACATTTTCAAAGGTGATTTCGGCATGGCCTTCCGGCGCATCGTCGTTTCCGAACACCTTCATTGGTCTGACAATAGTCACGCCTGCGGCGTCAATCGGCACCAGGATTTGTGACTGCTGACGATGTCGGTCCGCATTGTCCGGGTCGGTTTTCCCCATTACTATCAGTATCTTGCAACGTGGATCACAAGCTCCGGAGATATACCACTTACGACCATTAATGACATAGTCGTCACCATCCCGTTCGATCCGCGTTTCAATATTCGTGGCATCACAGGAGGCAACTTCCGGCTCGGTCATGGCAAATGCCGAACGAATTTCCCCATTGAGCAAAGGCTCGAGCCACTGCTTTTTCTGCGCTTCCGAACCATAGCGGGCCAACACTTCCATATTTCCGGTATCCGGCGCACTGCAGTTGAACACTTCCGAACCAAAGCGGGTACGGCCCATGATCTCGGCCAGAGGCGCATACTCCAGATTGCTCAGGCCATAGCCATATTCGCTGTCCGGCAGAAAGAAATTCCAGAGCCCCTGCTCTTTCGCAATTGCTTTAAGTTCTTCAATCTGTGGCGGAATGGCCCAGCGATCCTCGCCGTTCTCGATGGCTTCATTCAACTCGTCTTCAATCGGATACAGGTGTGTGTCCAGAAAGTTCTGTACCCGCTTTATAAGCTGTCGGGTACGCTCAGAATATTCGAAATCCATAGTCACCACCTCAAGAGTTTGCACAATAGTATTGCGACACGTAAGGGCTACCACATGGCAGCCGGCGTAACGATACGCTCGATGACAGGCATTAAACCATGACAAGAAATATCAATGTAATTTATTTATTTTATGCCATAAAATAACCAGTACTTATATTCGCTCTGTTTCAAGCGGGGGCCTGTGAATGCAATTGAGCAAAGTGGATCTGAATCTTTTCGTGGTGTTCGACGTGATTTATCGCGAACGCAATCTGACCAAAGCTTCCGAGATTCTGCACATTACCCAGCCCGCGGTCAGTAACGCTCTGGCCCGACTTCGACAAACCTTCGATGACCGGCTATTTGTCCGCCAGCAGGGTCAGATGATTCCGACTCCTTTGGCAGAAAACATTATTGAACGGGTGCGTTTCGCGCTTGCCAATCTGGAAGGCTCACTGAACGAACATGATGATTTTGAACCCCTCAATTCAACACGCCGGTTCTCGTTTGCGATGAATGACACATCGGAGTCCTATCTGCTTCCGTTGCTGATGACACGCCTGGAGCAAGAGGCGCCGCACATCAATATTGAAAGCTACGCGATTCCCAGGGATGAGTTGTCGCGCGAATTTTCGGCCGGCCAACTGGACTTTGCCCTCGACGTGCCCCTGCTGAATGAACCCTTACTGACGCATCAGCCTTTGACGCAGGACCGTTTTGTCTGTCTCGCGAGAAAAGAACATCCCGATATCAAGGGTTCACTGACAATGACACAGTACCTGGCCGCCTCACATATTCATATCTCCAGCCGACGCCGGGGACAAGGTTATATTGATATGACGCTGAACCGTATGGGACAGCAGCGCAAGATCAAGCTTCGCGTGCAACATTCCCGTGCCGCGCCTCCCATTGTTCGGCAAACCGATCTTCTACTGACAATTCCGGAAACGCTGGCGAGGGATACTGACCTGCAAATTCTCGAGCTGCCCTTCGATCTGCCAAAACTGGACTGGCATTTGTATTGGGCTTCCAATTATGAGAATGATAATGCCCACCGCTGGATGCGCGAATTAATATTCGATATCTTTGCAAAGAATGCCCTACGTCCCAAGCCATAAGATAAAAACAAACAGGATACCAAACATGAGCGACAGCCAATTCAAACTAGCCATCATTTTTCCCGCCGTTATTTTTCTGCTGTTCTTTCTACTGGTTGTTGTGCCCGCCTCACTGGAAATGAATGATATTTATGGCGCCTTTGCCGCGGGATTTGTCAATCCATTTGCCAGCGGCTATTCGATCGATGTCATCATGTGCTGGTTTATTCTTGCCGCCTGGATCATCCACGAGAAACGCACACTGGGAATACGGAGGGGCTGGATTTGCTGCCTTCTGGGCATCGTTCCGGGAGTCGCTGTTGGTTTTGCCCTGTATCTGATCATGCGGCAATCACAGCTCGGATCAAAAGCAATGCCTGTAGAAGGTCACTAGCTGCATGTCGTCAAACCTGCAGCGCGTATTCGCCCACGACAATATTCTTCTGGTGCATAACATCAAGAATATACTGGAGAGAGAAGGCATCCACTGCGAACTAAGAAATGACCTGATGTCATCCGCTGCAGGCGAAGTGCCCCCCATCGAAGTCTGGCCGGAGATTCGGGTCGACGAACATGAATTATCGCTGGCCCGCTCGATCATTGAAAAAGCACTGAATGGTGATCTCTCGGCCACCTCGTGGATGTGCATGACTTGCATGGAAGACAACGCACCGGCCTTCGAACTTTGCTGGAAGTGTGGTCAGTTGCGACCACACTGAAATATCGCCGCTATCGCCGGTCAGATGACACCTTGCAGCAATTTTTCAGTGAACTCGGGCAACACTTCCCCAGCCTTGCCGTAGATATGTTGATCAAACTGTGATTCGGTGACCGTTGGCTCCAGATTGATTTCGACTGCATGCGCACCACTTTCTTTCGCTTGCATAACAAAGCCCGCCGCCGGATAGACATTCCCCGAGGTGCCAACAGACAAAAACAGGTCGCAGGCCATGAGGGCGCGATAGATCTGTTCCATTTTCATTGGCATTTCGCCGAACCAGACAATATGTGGTCGCAAACGCCCCGGCTTTCCGCAACAGGGGCAGACACTTGTCGGCTCGATACTGCCCCGTATTTCAAACACCTGCTCCGAAAAACTGCAGCGCATTTTCAGCAGTTCACCATGCATATGAATCAGATTCCGGGACCCTGCCCGCTCATGCAGGTCATCGATATTTTGCGTCACCAAAAGAAACCTTCCTGAGAATCGCCGCTCCAGGTCGGCCAAGGCATAATGGGCCGGGTTTGGCGCAATTTCCTCACTCAAAAGCTGCTTCCGCCGTTCATTGTAAAACGTCTGCACAAGCACGGGATTCGCAGCATAGCCCTCCGGTGTCGCGACCTCCTCTACCCGATGATCTTCCCATAAACCATCTGCAGCTCTGAAGGTACGGATACCGGACTCCGCAGAAATGCCCGCCCCGGTTAACACCACGATTGAGTGAAATTTCGACATCGCAAACCGTCCTGATGAATCCATTGACCCTACGAATACTATACCGGGTACGTTTTGTTTGCTTTCAACAGCTCGATGAACTCAGCTTCCGGAACCGGCGGACAATAGTGATACCCCTGAACCAGATCACAATTCATTGTGCGCAGCAGGTCTGCCATATCACGATTCTCGACACCCTCGGCGACCACCTCAATGCCAAGGGCGTGCACCATATCGATGATGCCTTTTACCAGTGTACGATCCTCGTCAGAGATCAGGATCTCATCAACAAAGCTCTTATCAATCTTCAGTATTTCAATTGGCAATCTACGCAAATAACTCAATGAGGAATAACCGGTACCAAAATCATCAATTGCCGTGCGTATCCCAATGCGGCTCAGCTCTTTCAGTGTTAGGACGGCCAGCTCAACGTCATCCATAATCGCAGTTTCAGTCACCTCAAATTCCAGTTTGTCTGCATCCGCGCCGGTTTCTTCCAGTGCACTGGTCAGATCCGCCTGGAGTGCGCCGCGCTGAAAATGCTTGGCAGAGATATTCAGTGCCAATACAAAATCTTTCGGCATGAACCCGGCCCAGTTATTCAGATGGTGACAACATTGCCGGATTAACCATTGACTGATTGGGATAATCTGGCCGTTCTCTTCTGCGATTGGAATAAACTCCAGCGGACTTCGGTGCTCTCCATCCGCTACGCGCCAGCGGATCAGCGCCTCGGCCCCCATGATTCGGCCTGTCTTAAGATCCACTTTGGGTTGGAAGAACAACTCGAACTGGTTCTTTTCCAGGGCAATGTTGATCTGGCTTCGAATCTTCAGCCGATGCACAGAATGATTATCCAGCTCGGAAGAAAACATCGCATAACCATTCTTCCCTCTATCCTTGGCCCGATACATTGCAATGTCTGCACTACTGATGAGTTTGTCTGCATCATCACCGTGCTCGGGACCAAGGGCCAGCCCGATGCTGCTGGTCATAAATAATTCATCATTGGCCAGCTGAAAAGGACGGGCAAAGGCATCTAGCACCTGATTGGCAAATTCAATGGCGGCGGACTCATCTTCCTGACGCTCCATTACCGCAACAAACTCATCCCCGCCATGTCGACATAGCAAGGTTCCATGTGGCATCTGCTGCTCCAAACGATGCGCGACATCTTTAAGCAACGCATCTCCCGTTCCGTGTCCCAGATAGTCATTCACATCCTTGAAACCATCCAGATCAAAAAACAGTACTGCCGTTTTTTTACCTTCCTCAAGCCCTTTCTCCAGCGCTTGGTTCAAGCGCATCATCAACAAACGTCGATTGGGCAGGCCGGTCAGCAGGTCATGGTAGGCACGATGACGGGACTCCTCTTCTTTCAGCCGTAAATCAGAGACATCCCTGAAACTCCATACCTGCCCGACAATCTCTTGGCCAAATAACTGCGGACTGGAATATGCTTCAATAAAGCGGTGACCGCCAAGACGTATTTCGAATTCCCAGTGTTGCTCCGGAGAATGGGCGCTCTCGCGAAGCGCCCGTTGCAATTTACCCGGTTCCTGAATCCTGACCCCGACATTCGAAAAAATATCATCAAGTGACTTGAGCTTCTCTGGCCGGTCCGGAATCTCAAAGATTGAGCAGAACATGGGATTATAAAGACGCACCCCCATGTTCATATCGAGCACCAGCAAACCATCGTGCATGGACTCAAGGCTTGCGTGCAATAAAGAGTGGGATTCCAGCAGCGCCTCTTTCGTGCGTTCCTGCTCGGCGAGTTGAGATTGCAGTTCCCGGTTACGTTCGGTCAACTCACGGGAAGTTAACTCCAGCGAGCGTTCAAGTAATTCCCGATCCCGATCCGACTGCACATAAGCATCGCTGCTAGTCTGGAAGAATGGTTGCAGTTTTGTATCATCCGCCACGGAGGAATCCAGCTTTTTCAACTGGCGCAGCAACAGGCGATGCCTACTCATGCAATGCGACGCCCCACAGCAGAGCGTGGCGACCGCTGTCTGCATGCTCGGTCAAAGACCTCCCTCTCTGCCCGCCTCATTCCGCAGCCTCAGATAATGTGGTGATGGTCATGGTCTGATTGTGCAACGTACATCCGACCTCATCGAGCAGTGGACAAATCTCACCATAGGAATAAAAGCCGGTCAGCGGCGTCTGGTCGTTAAACACGGCACTCACCCCTTCCACTTCCTCTTCAACACGCTGCTCAAGCACCAGTTTCCGGCCCACACAACTGATCAGAATCGCCAGCTCCGGTTGACCCGACATTTTCCCCTGCGTCGATTCAGCGGCGCCGATGGCACCGTCAATCAATCGGTCGAAATTGGCCTTCATCAATCGCGCATAAGAACCCTCGGGAAGATCTCCGGCAAATGTCATGGAGTCACCCGACTCATCGATCGCCAGCAAGGTACGGACAAACTCCTTACCCTCCGGTGTTTTCACCTTGAGCGGAAAGCGCAAACCGGAAGCCGGCAGGTCAGAGGCATACTCACCCAAGTATTCCTTGTACAGCTTCAGTGCACTTTGTCCGTCCAATTCGTAGAGAATATTTCGGTCGGACCTGGTAATGACACGGTCCGGGCCAAACGAATCCCATCCCCCGAGAGAACCATAGCCGACCTCTAGTGCCTCACCATACAATGCCACAGCACCTACCCGCTTTGGACCAAAACTCTCATTCACACAGATTTGCGTTTCCTGAAACCGACTGCCATCACCAGCCAGACCACCTGTTATGACCACCTCGCCGGGAAGCACGGAGGATAGACCATTCACCAGCTGCGTACCATTGACATGCAAGCCATCTGACAACACAAAAAACAGTTTCATATCGTCATGCGCGAACTTTGCCGCCAGATTCTGGCCCAGCTCATAACTGTCGGCACCTTCATCAAAGGTGATTTCAGCAAGCTTTGCCTGGGTATGATCAAACTGAATTACCGTCAGTGCGATGGTATTTGTGCTGACGGTGGTCTCGAGAATTTCTCCAGCGGTGGAACAGGCTAACAGAGGCGCATCAGGATAGTTCTCCTGGCGCCAGCGCGTGAGAATCTCTCCATTGCAGTCCTTTCCCGAACCAAATGCCAGGATCAGATCAGCACGAGCAAGCGTACTCTCTGATTTGGACGTCCATCCTGAACCGGGTAAATACTGGAACTGTTGAACCTTCATGAGTTGCAGACCTGTGATCAAAAAGCATCTCTTAACTCTAGTTCAGAATCCTCATTTTTACAGTGCAAACAGAATCACAGATAGTCCCGAAGCCCAAGCCAGGCTTCCAGTTTGGCGTCTTTTGTAATTGAGGCATAAGCCGGACTGGTGGAGGGCAATAGCAAAAGATCAACTGGCCAGTCCGCGCCAGCATGTTTTCGAAAAATCCCTTGTGCCGCTTTACCATTGAAAGCGATCGCCTTCAACGAGGGGGTCTTCTGAAAGAAGACTGAAAAATCATTGGGCCGCACAGATGCAGCATCTATGTCCGCATCCATACTACCCGGCCTAATGCAGGAGGCAATGACGTCCCAGACCGCAATGTGGTGCTGCGTCAAAAGGCGGGTTCTCGCGGAATAGTCCAAAGACGGATCAAAATTCAGGAGGCGCGACATGATCCACCAAAAAGCATTTTGCGGGTGACCATAATACTGCCTTTCACGCAATGAGCGCTGGCTGGGCAGAGTCCCCAGTATCAGAACACGGGGCTGTTCTCCCAGAATCGGAGCAAATCCCTGATCTGCTTCAACATCGCCAGCGGCCACCTTCTAAGCCCTCACATTCCGTCTCAAGGCCATAGCTCCGCGTCAAAGCGTCACTGTCACACTGGAGGAGGCTTGCGTGGCCTTACGGACGGCGCCATCAACTGTTTTGTCCAATGCCAGTGCAACACCCATGCGCCGCTTGCCTTTGACTTCAGGCTTTCCAAACAGGCGCAGTTGGGTGTCCGGAAACGCTAGCGCCTCCTGCAGATGGCCAAACTGAACTTTGTCCGACTCGCCCTCTACCAGAATAACCGATGAGGCTGCCGGTCCCAGCTGCCGAATAGACGGAATCGGCAGCCCCAGAATCGCACGTGCATGCAGTGCAAATTCAGACAGATCCTGGGATATCAGCGTCACCAGCCCGGTATCATGTGGTCGCGGCGATACTTCGCTGAAAAAGACCTCATCACCCTGAATGAATAACTCGACACCGAACAAGCCGTTTCCGCCCAGGCTTTCCGTCACCTTTCTGGCGTAGTCCCTGGATTTCTCCAGAGCAGCCGAAGACATGACCTGGGGCTGCCAGGATTGCTGATAATCCCCGTCTTTTTGCACATGGCCAATCGGTGCACAAAAACTGGTTTGGCCCTGATGGCGAATCGTAAGCAAGGTAATCTCATAATCAAAGTCCACAAAGCCTTCGACAATCACTTTGCCCTGCCCGGCCCTACCACCTGTCTGGGCCACTTCCCAGGCATGCGCCACATCTTCCTGTGAGCGCACAAGGCTCTGTCCCTTGCCGGAGGAACTCATAATTGGCTTCACCAGGCAGGGGAAGCCTATTGCTTCCACCGCACCCAGAAATTCCGGATACTGGCTCGCGAACCGATACGCCGATGTTTTCAATCCCAGCTCTTCCGCCGCCAGACGCCTGATCCCCTCTCGGTTCATGGTCAGATGCACAGCCCTCGCCGAAGGAATAACCGTATGGCCTTCGCGTTCAAGCTGCACCAGAGTCCCCGTCGCGATGGCCTCTATTTCAGGTACGATATAATCCGGTTTTTCCTGCTCGATGACCGCCCGCAAAGCCGTATCATCCAGCATATCAATCACGTGAGAACGATGCGCTACCTGCATGGCCGGGGCATGTTCGTAACGGTCAACAGCGATCACCTCGACTCCAAGACGCTGCATCTCGATCACCACTTCCTTGCCTAACTCACCTGCACCACAAAATAACACGCGTGTGGCCGAATCTGACAAGGGTGTTCCTATCTTGCTCATGAAAAAATCCTTCGCTGTTATTCCTGATTTTTGCCGCACAACCCTGGCGGAATGGCCTCATGCGCTATATCAGGCTGCCTGTTTCACGCTCTCTTACCTTGTCCATCACATGGCGCTTCTGTTCCGGGCTCATGTTGCCCCATTGGGAGATTTCATGCCCGCTGCGATGACATCCGATACAGATGTCATCGTCATCAAGCGCACAGATACTCACGCAAGGCGAAGGGATATCCCGCGCGGAATGATCATTGTTCATAGGAGCTTATCTTTTCATATCTTCAAACAAACGCGGAATATAAACCATTCAGGGTAACGCTTTAAGCTGGGAACGGAACTTTTGACCATTTCTGACATAGTGAACGGCTGACATCTCCAGCATCTTCATTTCCACCTCGCTGAGCGCACGCTTGATTTTCCCGGGACTACCGATCACCAGACTGCCGTCAGGAATTTCCATTTTTTCCGGGATCAGAGTATTCGCACCGATCATGCAATGCTTTCCAATTTTAGCGCCATTCAGAACCACGGCATTGATACCGATCAAACTGTAATCACCGATTGTGCAACCGTGCAACATCGCCTTGTGCCCGACCGTCACACCTTTTCCCAGCGTCAATGGCGTGCCGGGGTCGACATGAAGAATCGAACCGTCCTGAATATTCGTCTGTTCACCGATAACCACAAGATCATTGTCAGCGCGTATTACAACATTAAACCAGATACTGGCCTCCTGATGGATGGCGACATTTCCAATCACTGTGGCGTTATGCGCAACGAATGCGGGCTCTCCCAGGTATTCAGGGGTTTGGCCATCCAGGGAAAAGTTCATAACCGGTCTCTCTCGTAATCTTCAAAAATAGTGATTTGTGCATCAAAGGCAATATTCAGAAGTTCAACCATGACGATGGCTGACAAACCCCAGATTTCGTAATCCTCGCCTGCATAATGGTAATCATAACTGGGAACCGAAAGGGCCACTCCCTTATAGGTCATCCGGTCACGACGCTTTGGTTCTGCCTGCAAAATGTAATTCACAGGCACCTTGAATATACTGTCCAGCTCATCCAGGTTGGGTTGAAGTGCGATGCCTTCATCCACAAGGCCGACGTAGGGAGACACGCGGATACCATGCAGAGATATCACCTGGCTTAAAGGGGCAATCACTTCCACATGCTCCGGTGGCACACCGATTTCCTCATGGCATTCCCGCAGGGCGGTGTTTAGCGTGGTTTGATCTTCGTGATCGAACTTTCCGCCAGGAAATGCGACCTGTCCCTTGTGCGTACTCAAATGCTGGGAACGCCGCGTCAGAATGATTTCCGGATTGTCAGGATTACGCGTCAACGGTACCAGAATACCCGCTTCGGGAAGCGGCTCAGGGATCTCCCTGGGCTGGTGATCCTGCAAACGTGTAACAAGTGTGTCAATTTTGGTCATGAGGAAGAACAGCAAAACAGAAGACGGAACCTTAGCACAGGCGGCTTGTTCGGGTGAACGATTAATTTGCCCTTAACAATCCGGCAATCCGCTCGTTAAGCAGCAAACGAACTGAAACAGCGCCACCAGCGGCTTAAGAAGCCTCTCAGATCTCGCAGAGACCCAGGGAAAGTAACCTGAGGTTCTTAAAAAACCTGTCGACCCCAACTTTTCCCCGACAATACGTTATACTTCGCCACAACGCTTTTCCACGACAAACCATTCACCCGAAAGCCAACTATGAAATTCTGCAGTCACTGCGGCAGTGAAGTCGAACACAAAATTCCAGAAGACGATAATCGCCCACGGTACGTATGCGTTTCCTGCGAAACCATCCATTACCAAAACCCGAACATCGTGGCCGGCACTGTGCCGGTTGTCGGAGATAAAATCCTGCTTTGCAAACGCGCGATCGAGCCGCGTTACGGTTACTGGACCCTGCCTGCGGGCTTCATGGAGAATCAGGAAACAACCACCGAAGCAGCGATGCGCGAAACCTGGGAAGAAGCCGAGGCCAAAGTCGATATCAAGGGGCTATTCACTGTTATCAACGTGCCGCAGATTGACCAGGTTCACTTGTACTTCAGAGCCGATGTCTTGGATGGCAAGTTCGGTATCGGACCGGAAAGTCTCGAAACACAACTGTTTTCGGAGCAGGAAATTCCCTGGGACGAGCTGGCGTTTCCAACGGTAAAGCGCACCTTGAAACTCTATTTGGAAGAGCGCAAACACGGCACATTTGGCGTGCATGTCAGCGATATCATCCGGGAACCGCGGGCGCCTTTCAGCTAAGCTACCCACCTAGCCTTTGTCACACTAGAACTGCTCCAGCCTGACGACGTCATAGGCAGGCTCTTCATAGGGGTGTGCTGATTTCAAGGCTGCGACTGCAGATCTGATGAGCTGATCACTGCAAACCAGCTCTACCCGCAACTCATCAACCTTTTCGAGCACATCTGCACGACCAATAAACGGCGAACTATGCTCACCCGGTCTGAACTGTCCCTGCCCGAGTGTTTGCCAGCAACATTCCGCATATTCACCCACTTTACCGGCCCCGGTTTCAAAGATCGCTTTTTTAACAGGCTCCGCATGTTCCGGCGGTACAAAAAAACCCAGTTTATACATATCTCCCTCCTTGCAGGTGCTATTTATCGATACATATTGAAACATGATTCACGAAAATTCGCGTTATATCAGGCCTGGAGCGAGAGTACTCACTTATCTCAGAAAGTTACCCACAAAATCTGTGGATAACTCTGGGGACATATTTTGGGTATCCTGCCAGAGCCCGCCAATTACGGGGGCTTTATACAAATTGACAACATTTTAACCCGCTATTTTTTATTTTTATGTTTCAATAACTTAGCAAAATCAAGAGGAAAATTGGCCAGTATGGGCAGATGTTTCCCGACGCCATCTTTCAAAGCCTCTTCTATGTGCATAAATAACTGACTAAATGTTCAGTTTTAGTGCATTCCCGCACCTTTTTATACGTTTTTTATCCAAAAAGTTAATTTTTTGATCTTTGCGACACTTAACAAGTGTCGCTCTGTCTATAAACACTTACATGCAGTAACATTTTTTTACATTCACTCAGCCAAACTGCTTACGTGCGTTCTGAAACAGTCTAAGCCAGGGCGCATCCTCTCCCCAATCTGCCGGATGCCAGGAATTCTGCACCGTACGATACACCCTTTCCGGATGCGGCATCATAATCGTGACGCGGCCGGAGGCCGAACACACTCCGGCAAGCCCCTCAGGGGAGCCGTTCGGGTTCGCAGGATAGTTGCTCGCCACCCGGCCATAGTTATCGACATATCGCAGGGACAGCTGCGACTGCCCGGACAAACTCTGCAAGCGCGTCTGGTTGGCAAACTCGGCGCGACCTTCGCCATGGGCAATCGCAATCGGCATGCGCGACCCTTCCATCCCCTGCAGCAGAACCGAGGCAGATGGCAGCACCTCCACCATCGACACTCTGGCTTCGAACTGCTCAGACCGATTACGGACAAAGTGCGGCCAGTGCTCAGTACCAGGGATCAGGGCTCTGAGATTCGACAACATCTGACATCCATTACAGACCCCCAGCGCCAGCGTATCCGGATGCTCAAAAAACGCCGCAAACTGGTCTTTCAATCTTGGATTGAAAAGAATCGATTTGGCCCAGCCTTCTCCGGCACCAAGCACGTCGCCATAGGAAAATCCGCCGCACGCTACCATGGCTTGGAATTGGTCCAGTGTATGTCGACCCGACATCAGATCACTCATGTGCACATCAACGGCGCTGAAGCCTGCGCGCGTAAATGCCGCCGCCATCTCAACCTGACCGTTGACACCCTGTTCCCGCAATACGGCAATACGTGGTTTGGCGCCTGTGTTGATATAAGGCGCGGCAGGATTGTCAGCGATCTCAAAACTCAGCTGAGCATGCAAACCCGGATCGTCACCATCCAGCAGAGCATCAAACTCTTCCTGGGCACAATCGGAATTATCCCTTAGCGCCTGCATTCGATAACTCGTTTCTGCCCAGATGCGCTGAAGATCAATTCGAGAGCGCTCCAGCACAGCTTGGTCCTCGAAGGTAAAGCGGATCCTGTCATCATCTGCCGGTTGCCCAATCACCAGCGTATGCTCTCCCAGACCGGCGGCAGAGAACTGCTGCAGCACAAACTCAGTATCAGCGCTGCGGACCTGAATGACCGCACCCAGTTCTTCGTTGAACAGCTCGCGGGCAAAGTGCGTCTTATCTTCCGCCAACAAATCCAGGCGGACGTGGATACCACAATGCCCGGCAAACGCCATTTCGCACAAAGTGGTAAACACACCACCATCCGAACGGTCGTGATAGGCCAGTAATTTGCCGTCCGTATTCAAGCCCTGAATCACCGCAAAGAATGCTTTCAGGTCTTCCGGATCATCGACATCCGGTGTCACCGCACCCACCTGCTTGTATACCTGGGCCAATGCCGAGGCTCCCAGCCGGTTCTGCCCATTCGCCAGGTCTATCAGTATCAGGTCGGTGTCACCTGCATCCCTCTGCAACTGCGGCGTCAGTGTTTTACGTACATCTGTCACCGGCGCAAAGCCGGAAATCACCAAAGACAATGGCGATGTGACTGAGCGGGTTTCACGTCCCTCTTCCCAGACCGTCTTCATCGACATCGAGTCCTTGCCTACCGGGATCGAAATACCCAGCGCAGGACACAATTCCATCCCGACCGCCTGCACGGTTTGGTAAAGATTGTCATCCTCGCCCGGATGGCCGGCAGCCGCCATCCAGTTGGCCGATAATTTAATATCCGATAAACCACCGATGGCCGCCGCGGCCAAATTGGTGATCGCCTCACCCACCGCCATACGGCCAGAGGCAGGAGAATCTATCAGAGCCAGTGGTGTTCTTTCCCCCATCGCCATCGCCTCGCCAGCATAGCCGTCGAGATCGGAGGAAGTGACAGCGACATCTGCGACAGGAACCTGCCAGGGGCCAACCATTTGGTCACGAGTGACCATCCCCGTGATCGAGCGATCACCAATGGTGATCAGGAAACTTTTGCTGGCGACACTCGGCAAACGCAGAATGCGCTCCGCCGCCTCTTCAATATTGATCTGAGTGGAGTCAAAAACCGGCTTGGTAAACGACCTGGTTTCCACCGTTCGATGCATCTTGGGAGGTTTGCCAAACAGCACCGACATCGGTAAGTCGACAGGTTTGTTATCGAACAATGGATCTTCAACCACCAGTTCTTGCTCTTCGAGCGCTTCGCCGACCACGGCATAGGGGCAGCGTTCTCGCTCGCAAAGCGACTCGAACACTTCCAGCTTGTCGACATCCACAGCAATAACGTAACGTTCCTGCGATTCGTTGCACCAGATTTCGTGGGGCGCCATGCCAGGTTCGTCGTTAGGTACCTTGCGCAGATCGAATCGTCCACCGCGCCCGCCGTCACCCACCAGCTCCGGGAAGGCGTTGGATAGCCCGCCAGCGCCTACATCGTGAATAAAGGCGATCGGATTGTCATCGCCCATTTGCCAGCAACGGTCTATCACCTCCTGACAGCGGCGTTCCATTTCCGGGTTTTCACGCTGTACCGAGGCAAAATCCAGCTCCGCATGACTGGCGCCGGAATCCATACTCGAAGCCGCCCCGCCGCCAAGGCCGATCAGCATCGCCGGTCCACCGAGAACAATCAGCTTTGCGCCGACCTGTATTTCACCTTTCTCGACATGATCCGCCCGAATATTACCAAGGCCACCCGCGATCATGATCGGTTTATGATAACCGCGCAATTCTTCACCTTCCGGCCCCATGGCCTGTTCTTCGAAGGTTCGGAAATAGCCGCTCAGGTTGGGACGTCCAAATTCATTGTTGAACGCCGCTCCCCCGATCGGACCTTCAATCATGATATCAAGTGCAGACTTGATGCGATCGGGCTTGCCATGGTCGCTTTCCCAGGGCTGCTCGAAGCCCGGAATACGCAGATTGGACACGGTAAACCCGGTCAGCCCGGCTTTGGGTTTTGAGCCACGGCCGGTCGCGCCTTCGTCACGTATTTCACCGCCGGAACCTGTCGAAGCACCTGAGAAGGGAGAAATGGCCGTCGGGTGATTATGCGTCTCGACCTTCATGAGAATATGAATATCTTCCTCCACACCCTGATATTCACCACTTTTCGGATTTGGATAAAAACGCTTTCCGCTCGAACCTTCGATCACGGCGGCATTGTCTTTATAGGCTGACAAGACCCCTCTGGAATTAAGCTCGTTGGTATTTCTAATCATGGCAAACAGGGACTTTTCTTGCGCTTCGCCATCAATATCCCATGAAGCATTGAAGATCTTGTGGCGACAATGCTCGGAATTGGCCTGAGCGAACATCATCAGCTCGACATCGGTGGGATTGCGTTTCAATCCACAGAAGGCCTTGGCCAGATACTCAATCTCGTCTTTCGCCAAGGCCAGCCCGATGCGTTTATCCGCTTCTTCCAGCGCACTTTCGCCATAGTTCAGAACATCTACCGTTGACAGAGGCTTGGGTTCAGCATGGTTGAACAGCAATTCTGCGCCCGCCACCTCATGAAAAACAGCTTCTGTCATGCGGTCGTGCAAACAACTCGAAAGCAAATGCCGCTGTTCCATGGAGAGCTTTTCAGGAACCCTGACATAATAGGCAATACCGCGTTCAATACGCTGGATCTTGTCCAGACCACACCCTCGTGCAATATCAGTCGCTTTACTGGACCAGGGAGAAATGGTGCCTGGCCTTGGTACCACCAGAAACAGCACGCCGCCTGTCGACTCCACCTGACTGCTGGGTCCGTAGGTTAAAAGTTGGTTCAGTATCGACAGTTCTTCATGACTCAGATCTTCCTGCGCATCAATAAAATGCATGAACTCGGCGTACACCGATTCCACTTCCGGGAGGATCGCCTGTAGGCGTGAAAGCGTTTTCTGACTGCGAAATGAAGAGAGAGCTGGAGCGCCTCGGAGTTCCAACATAATAAAGGCGTACCTCGGTAGGGATTGTGAAGGGCCGCTATTCTACTGCAAAGAATGGGTACTGTTAACACAGGCTTTTGGATAAATTATGCTGCCGTCGCGGCAGGCCAACAACACCGGCACACATTTTGTCACAAGGAAACGCGGAACAATGGTTGACTCCTTGAAAACTAACTGAAAACATAGCTGTTCGGGATTGATTCATAAGGGCTTTTTATTGAACAAAGTGTTCAGCTTGAACATCACTGTGGTAAAGGCGCTGTCTTGCTGTCTGGCGAGCCTGCTTTTATTCAGTGCATGCAGTCAGCCGTCCAGCTATGAAAAGATCCAGAAATACAAGACCCTGCATGTGATTACCCGCAATGCTCCGGCCGTGTATTTTGAGGGCCGGCATGGACCCATGGGCTTCGAATACGAATTGGCCAGCCTGTTCGCACGCGACCTCGGCGTCGAACTGGACCTTAAAGTCGCCTCCACACGTTCGCAGATTCTGTCCGCACTGGATAATGAATATACCCACGTGGCCTCGGCCTTTATGGTCGCCAGTGATACCCGCAGCGACCGTTATCAATACTCACGCCCCTATATGGAAACCACACCTCTGGTGGTATATCGCTATGGCGATACGCGTCCGCGCAAACCTGCGGATCTGATCGGGCAGCGTGTCGGCATCGTTAGCGACAGTTTTTATACAGACGAACTGGACAGCCTGAAGCAGGATTTTCCAACGATCGAATGGACACTGCTCGACGCGGAAGTCATCGACCTGATGAAGATGGTTCAGGAGAAAGAGCTGGACTATGCCATTGTCACTTCACTGGAGCTGGATATCCACCAGGCCTATTACCCCAGAGTCAAAAAAGCCTTTGAAATCGGAGAAGCGCAACAAATCAGCTGGTATTTTCCGAAAACTACCGACCAGACGCTATTGGCCAAGGCCAACGCCTTCTTTACGCGCATTGAAGAAGATGGAACGCTCCTGCATCTGAAAGAACGCTATTTCGGACATCTGGAACAACTCAACTATGTCGGTGCCCGTACCTTTATACGGCACAGCAATACACGACTGCCCAAGTACGAAAAGAAATTCAAGAGTATCGCCAAGTCGCTCGATCTCGATTGGCGCTTGCTGGCCTCGATCGGCTATCAGGAATCGCACTGGCGCCCCAAAGCGATGTCACCCACTGGCGTACGCGGTTTAATGATGCTGACGCTGCCGACCGCCCGTGAAATGGGCATCAAAAATCGCCTCGACCCGGAAGCCAGTATCGATGGGGGCGCGCGCTATTTTGCCAAGATCAAGAAACGCATCCCCGAGCGTATTCCCGAGCCGGACCGAACCTGGATGGCACTGGCAGCCTACAATGTTGGCTACGGTCACCTTGAAGATGCGCGCATCCTGACCGAAAAAGGCGGCAAAGACCCCGATAAGTGGGTGGACGTGAAAGAGTTTCTGCCATTGCTGCAAAAGAAGAAGTATTACAAGCAGACCCGATATGGCTATGCCCGGGGCAACGAACCGGTCATATATGTGCAGAATATTCGGCGCTATTACGACGTTCTGACCTGGATGACCGAATCCCAGCCGAACGAACAGGCGGTGGCACAGTCCACATTTCAGCCAAATCTGATCAAAATGGCGCAGTAGCGGGATCAGCTCTGGCCTGGATTGCAGCCAATAAAATAGAACAGGCAGTCCTTGCGCGCGATGGTCGCATTGGTCGTGACCATAAACACCTTGATTGGATGGCGGGGATACAAGCCGCCATCGTGCGCCTCGAAATATTCCTCAAGGCGTTCATTCCCCTTATGATCTTTCGCCGTCAATGCGCTCAGCCCTGCCTGCCCCAAGCTGCCAATACATTCTTCACGCGTCAGCGTGCCATAGTTGAACTTCTCGGATTGCGGTGAAAGCGTGATCACAGCTTCAGGATCGGGCTCTTCGGCATAGGCCACAGGTGCGTCGCCACGTGTCTCAAGGCGAATCGGGTTATGGTAAATGTTCACCATATATTCCAGATCAGGCACCGCCAACACCTGTTCGGCCATCAAATAACGGTGCAAGCCTTCCTCGGCAATAATCTGTGATGGGTGGTCCGACGCGCCACCGCATTCAATGGTCACCGTCGGTACTGCGCGCTCACTCAACTCCATCAACGCGCCCAAACGCAAATCGGTCACAATCAGGTCATTGGTAAACAGGGAAGTTAAGGCTCGATGATCGGGGTCATCCTGGATACTCACACCAAATGCCGGACCTGAACCCGAAGTGTTATGCACATCTATCAGGCATTCAGGTGAGAGTGTCTGAATCAGATCGAGAATGGCTTCCGCGATCAAACCCTCTTCATCTTCAAATGGTGGTCGAAAACAGCGATTCAGATCGCGTTTGCCCGGCAGCATCCGATGCGAAAAAACCGGAGGCGTCAAAGCGGCTTTAACGGATGCCAGTATAAAAACCGCATTCGTAAGCGGTTTTTTCCCGCTCCGAAGAAAGCGATATAGCGCATGTGTGCCCGAAGGTTCATTGCCATGCAGCAGCGTACAAACCACACGGGTGCGTGAGGCATCCTGACCTGACACCCAGATCGCACTGGGCCCACCGAGGCCTCGCAAGAATGCCCAGACATCTTGCCCCAGCTGATCGGGGCCGGGATCTTTCACCACGTTCAGAAGTGCTGACTCGGGAATTGTCTGACTGCTCTTTTGCCAACTCAAGAATCGATACTCCACTCGTGAACGGGCTGACCCGTTTTGTAGTTTCGGTAGTACATTTGCACAAGCTCCGCAAGCGCGCTGTCACGATCATGCTTTTTCAGTAGACGACGGTACACCTGCAGCTGCCATTTTGCGCCATTCATATTGCGTTCAAGGCCACCCCGGATAATATCAAGCTGCGTGCGAACATCGTCCCGGGATACACCCAGCGCAAGCAAGCCTTCCTCGGCGACCGGTAATGAAGCGTGTAATATCTCACGAACCGGTCTTTCTTCCAGAGTGCTGCTTTTGGGATTAGGCCAGAACAGGGTAGCATCCAGACCGTGTTTCGCGGCGCGATGGAAATTCTGTTCTGCATAACGAAACGGAATACCAGCCAACAAGGTGTCCATCTGGTCGCGCATGCCTCTCATCAAACCCGCTATCAGTGCCGCATTCGCAACCATATTGGCCGGTGTCGGACCGGCAGGCAGAGCCCGGATCTCGATGCGCAAATGGCCGTTATCGGAGGGGTCGTATATCGGACGGTTCCAGGACCAGATACTGCCCTGATGCAAGCGCAGCTCATACAGTGAAGGCCCCTCACCCGGCTGCGACTGCAAGGAATCGGATTCGCTTATGATCGGCATCAGGGGCTCAAACAGGTAAACCCCCTCGGCAAACAATTCATAGATATCCTTGCGCACCCACCCCAGCCCGAACAGCACTCTCGCCGGCAATTGCTTTTCCAGAGCGTCATCCATGCGATAGTCAATGGATTGCTGAAACAGCGCTATCCGGGTTTCATGCCAAAGCTGCTTGCCCAGAAAAAGCGGAGAATTTGCCGCCAGAGCCAGCACCAATGGCGTACATAACTGGGCGGCATTGTAGCTGGCTGCAAAATCAGCCGGATTCACCCTGTAATGAAACTGGAACGAGGTATTCGCTCCTTCAGGCGATACGTCGGCCCAATCCATTTCAACGGTATCATGGCCCCGGATATCAATATGGAAGTCTTTGCCGCGTTTGTTCCTCAGGGCCCTTGCCAACACATGGTATCGCGGCACATCGGTAATGGCATCCAGCCCCATATCGCTTGAACGCAAAGTTGGTAAGATACCAATCGGTAAAATACGCGCCCCCTCCTGCTTACCCAAATGGGAAAGATGATCCAGCGCAGCGTCCATTTGCTGACGCATCATGCCAAAGGGATTGGATTGCTGGATCAGCGGGGTGAAATTGTATTCGAGATTAAACTGGTTTAACTCAAGCGTCAGCTGATCATCATTCGCCAATTGCTGCAGGCGTGTATTGATCGGCAAGGGTCTGGCCTGTCCATCGACAATATACAATTCAAGTTCAGCACCAAAGGAAACCGGCCCCTCTCCAAAACCCGGCGCCTCAAGCAAGCGTTTGAAACCCTGCAGATTGCGATCGAGGCGCGAACGAAAACGCGCAAAGTCTGCCTGACTGAAATCGGTTTTTTCAATGTCCTGTCCCACACACGTTCTCCGGCGCTAAGCAATACGCTAACTATAGCAAAATTGGGGGCGGGAGATGCTTGACGGGAGACGGGAGATGCTGAACGGAAGACGCTTAACGGAAGACGGGAGATGCAGCAATGGGCATGCAAATCCCCACGCCCTTGCGTCTCCCGTCTCCCGTCTCCCATCAAGCGTCTCCCGTCTATCAGAACACCATTTTGCGACATTGAATACTGAAAAATTCTTGCATAGACATCATAATTGTTCGCAGTCTGGATCAGTTTTATTCTCGGCACCCCAGACGGAAACAGGTTGCCATTTAAGATAGCCATTAGAGCAAGACAAATGCCTCCTACCTTGGACACCCTGCATCTCAACATGCAATGATTGTGGGAATCCAGACGCTCCGCTCGAAGCCGCGTGATTGACGTCCCACTGTCTCCTGTACGAGAATGGAAATCCGCTAGCACACTCACTTGAACTTACATGGAAGGCGCGATGTTCGAATCACTGAAACATTGGCTCGAAGAAGCCCATGCACAATCCAGACTGTTTGAACATGCCGACGATGAGTTATTGCATGTGGCACTGGCATCCCTGCTCTACCGTGTCATTTCGACAGATACTGTCGAAACTGCGGCAGAAAAACGCGAGTTTTCCCAGATCCTCAAGCACGAGTTTGATTTGAGCGATGCTCAGGTCGCCGCCCTCCATGAAAGAGTGCAGTCAATTTCATGCAGCCTGGAGGATGATCTCGCGACCATCGCCAGCCATTTGAAAGACAAACCGACGGTGCGCCTGAACTTTATGAAAATGCTGAGTCAGATGATTGCCGTTTCCGGCGTCAATGAGCGCGAAATGCAACTTTTTTATGAAGCGCAACAGACCCTGTTCCCGGAAATTCAGCAGGACCCGTTCTAGACCAGAACGGCCGCCTCACCACTGAGCTCAGGACCCCCTCTTATCGCTCGATCGAAAAGCTATGATGGGTCTTCGGGTCTTCTACCACCTCGAACTCTACCGCCTTCACATCTGCCTGCGGTGGCCCCTGATGCATCCATTCCAGCAGGACCTCTACCGGCGTTTGATCACCTGACAACAGCGCTTCAACACGACCGTCCGGCAAATTCCTGACCCAACCCGTCACACCAATTCGCCGCGCTTCCTGTTGCGTGCTCTGGCGATACCAGACGCCCTGCACCCGGCCTGAAACCAACACCCGAAGACAAATTTTCGACATAAGACACTCCCCCCGCTCATTCGCTCACTTGTCCTTCAAGCTGACTTCGCTCCCGTTGCAAGGAATAGAGCTTGTTGTATGCGATTTCGCGCTGGGCACGAAAGTCCCGCTTCAGGGATTTAATTGCACCTTCAAGTTTTCGCTTTTCCTCGTAGTATCGCTCCCGCTTGTAGGGATGACCGCTCCAGCCATCACGGTCCTTGTTGTTCTTGTGTACTTCCAGGGCTCTGTCCAAGCGGTCGCGTTCGGTATTGTAGTCCTCAAGAATGACAGCGATGTTTTTTTCCTGGGACGCAATGGCGCGTTCCAGCGACCTGACCTTTCGGTCCCGCCCCATCTGCACGCCCAATTGTCTGGAAGCTTCATTCGACAATTGCGCTCCAGTGGGTTTGATCGCCTCCGAAACATCCATGGTTTCGGCTGAGGGACTGCATGGCACATCAGAGTAGACGGTACGATCGGCTTCCGCACACTTGTATATTTCCGAGGCATGGGCCAGTGGAATCAGCAGGCAAATGACCGGCACGATGTTTTTTTTCATGCAAAGACTCCTGTCGTATATGCACCCCGACACCTTAAACCCCGGCGATACATGAAACAAGTCAGCACCCGTTCAAGAGTTAGACTGATCCGGGCCATGGCATAAAACAGACATAAAAAAAGCGCTCTGGGAAGAGCGCTCAAACAATAGAGAGCCGGGACAGTGTGTTCGCTTCACCACACTTGCTCTCTGTAGAAAGGACTTACTTAGAGCAGCGCTTCGGAAAAAAGTTCCCTAAACGCCAAACTCTGTCGTTAACATCGGCAACACCGACAAGGCCAGCAAAAAGGCCATCACCAGATTAAAGGCGCGACGCTGCTGAGGGCGGTGCAACCATTGGCTAAGCGCAGCCCCGCTAATTAACCATACGCTGACGCTTGGAAAACAGACCACAAAAAATGCCAATGCAATCCATAATGCCTGGATCAATACGTCCCCACTTACGGTCGTAAAGGCCGCTATCGCTCCGATACAGTTGACCCATGCCTTCGGGTTTACCCACTGGAACAACACCGCTTCCATAAATCGCATCGGGCGACTGTCCGCCTGCAACTCTGGCCCGGTGGTCGTAGTGGCAATCCGGTAGGCCAGGTAAAGCAGAAAACTGATGCCAAGGACCTTCACGACGCCATGCAAGGCAGGGAAACTTTCGAACAATGTCCCCAAGCCAACGCCCACACCAATAAACATGGCCGGAAAACCAATACTGATGCCAAGCAGATGCGGCATGGTGCGTCGCACACCGTAATTTAAGCCGGAAGCCATAATCATAATGTTATTGGGTCCCGGCGTGATGCAGGCCACCAGTGCAAACAAAAGCGCACTCAACATAATTTCCATCGCCTTACTCCTGCTCCGTAATTATTCGCTGACAAAGATGCCCTGGCGGCCACCGGAAAGCTGCGACAGCAGCCAGCCGGAATTTATTCCTGCCAGAACCTTTTACGGAGCTCACGTCGCAGCTGCTCTCGTTCCAAGCCGATATCCTCAAGCAGATACTCGGGCATTTGCGACAATTGCTTGCGTGTGTTGCGGTTATGTCTCCACTGCCCAACCCGCGCCAACAGACGGAAACCCTGCAATTGTCCAAGTACGCCAAGTTTTGCAATGTTGGCACCTGTGGCGGAATCCCGGTGCCGAGTAAGTGTCTCAACTTTGCTGCTCATCTCTAACCTCTACTTGTGTGATATTCAATTCAATGTGTGTTCGACCAATTTCCAACGATGCCTATGATACGGGGCTGATGTGAACCGTTACAGATTCACAATTTATAAACATCAACCAGTACAGATTTCAAAATAGACTTCTGTTATGCTTCTATTTTTGCAATCTGTACTGGTACACTGTATTTTTTTAATTATCTGTACTGGATAACAGCTTTTCAGCTCAGGTCTGACTGACTGTCAGGACCGATGCAGATGCCAGCGGAGTGAACTCAGCCGTTCTGGATCAGAGGAGAATCATGGAAACCAATTTGTATGCCCAGTTAGCGGATCAGCTGACCGATCAGATCCGGGAAGGCGTGTTTCAGGCAGGAGATAAAATGCCTTCTGTACGCCAGCTGTCAAAGCGCGAGGCCGTCAGCATTTCTACCGTGAGCACCGCCTACAGTCTGCTGGAAGAGCGAGGCTGGGTGGAAGCGCGCCCAAAATCCGGCTACTTTGTGCGCCGCCGCTCGGAAGATACCCTTGCCGTGCCGCGCCAAAGCCGTTCAAAACCAAGACCACGTCCGGTATCTACCTCTGAACTGGTGATGGAAGTGCAGCGGGATTCCGCCAAAAGCAAAGGGATCAGCATGTGTGCCGCGATCCCGGCCTTGGATTTTCCGATCGTGCGCCATGTGCAACGCAAATTTACGCAGCTTTCCCGTACCCGCAAGTTCCTCGGGGTCGGCTATGATGCACCCGAAGGCTACCCTGAGCTGCGCCAGCAGATCTCGCGCCGGGCTGTGGATGCCGGGGTATTCGTCTCGCCCGAATCCGTGGTCACCACCCTGGGATGCCAGAATGCAATGGCTCTCTGCCTGCGTGTCAGTACTCAACCCGGTGACATTGTTGCTGTAGAGTCGCCCTGCTACTACGGTTTGCTGCAGATGATCGAAACGTTCGGGCTCAAGGCCATTGAAATCCCGGCTCATCACGAGACCGGCATCAGCCTCGAGGCATTGCAACTGGCCATGGATCAGTGGCCTATCAAGGCCGTTCTGACTGTTTCCAGTTTTTCCAACCCACTCGGTTGCACCATTCCTGATGATCGAAAAAAAGCGCTGGTGGACCTGTTGGTAAAATATGACATTGTCCTGATCGAGGACGATATCTATGGCGACCTTTTCTACGGGGAACGGCGTGCCAAAGCCATCAAGGCCTTTGATCCGGACGGTCGCGTGATGCTGTGCTCCTCGCTATCCAAAACCATCGACCCGCAATTACGCATTGGGTGGGCACTGCCCGGTCGTTATCTGGAAGAAGTGGTACACCGAAAATTCATCAATACGGTTGCGATGTCATCGCTGCCGCAAATGGTGGCTGCAGAGGTGTTGGGACAGGGTATTTACGAGCGCCACTTGCGCCAGGCCCGGGAAACCTATCGACAGCGCTATATGCGCCTGCTGGATCTGGTGGAAGATCACTTTCCGAGCGAAACACGCATTTCTCGCCCACAGGGCGGTTTGGTGGCGTGGTTTGAACTGCCCTCCAAGGTCAACACCACCGAGCTGTATCATCGTGGCCATGCCGAAGGCGTGCTGATCGCACCCGGTGAACTGTTTTCGGTCAGTGGCCA
This sequence comes from Oleiphilus sp., assembly GCA_006212045.1. GTDB lineage: Bacteria > Pseudomonadota > Gammaproteobacteria > Pseudomonadales > Oleiphilaceae > PZPK01. The sequence continues at coordinate 315,479 of PZPK01000001.1, forward strand.
GTACCGCAACTGTTTTCGTTTGAACTACTCACAGGGCTGGACGGCTGAACGCGAGGAAGCGGTAGTCAGACTTGGCGGCTGGATCAAAGAAGCGCTGTGCGCATAGTTTCTGCATCAGTGCGGCATCAGCGCGGCGTTCGTGACCGTCTCGTTTTCAGGCTTTCTTAGCACCGAAGTTCTGTAAGGCCTGCCCCATCATGGCATGTACCATATTGACGGCTTTCAGTGGACGGATCATGACCTTGAATTCGGTAATCAGGTCATCTTCGTCCCAAGAGATCATGTCGACACCATTGACAATAATGCCATTCATTTCGGTTTCAAATTCCAATAACGCGAAGCCGTCATCATAGACCTCACGCACGTAACGAAATGACTCGTTGCCGATCGTCATGGCTGCACCCATCAAGTATAAGCGGGTAATCTCCTTGCCCTTCTGGACAGTGTGCACGACGGGCGAATAAAAGTTCACATCATGTGCCAACATCTCATCCAGTAATTTCATCTCACGGGTATCCAGCAGCTGATGCCACTTGGCGATAACGGGGGGAATCGTTAAGCTCATTTCTCTTTTCCTGAAGGTCGTTAGGGTCTATCCCGTTGCAACATTGACGCGCAACAGCGCCACGGGTCAGGTCTACTGGCAATACGCTGAACTCGGCTGTTCAGGCATTCACCTGCATGTCGAAACAGTACCACAGCCCGTCCCTTTTGCCTCGAACTGTCGCCATTCTCATATGAAATGCTGCGTTTCATGCTGCGTATAATGGATTGGCCAAATGCGGCCGAACAGGGTGATGTGATGAAACAGCAACGTTTCCCTGAAGCTTACCATGGCACATATCAGAGCCGTGCCATCGTACTGAAAGCATTGTATCTGCTGGCAATGGGAATAAAAAAATCTTCAGCCGAGGTCTTTCGGATTGTAGCCCGTCAGCCATGACTGCAGGTTATCCAGTGATTGCGGTTTGCAAAACCAGTAGCCTTGAAGCATATCGCAACCGAATTGCTTCAACATCAGATAAGTCTCTTTGTCTTCAACGCCTTCGGCGACGATTTGATATCCGAGACTGTGGCCCATATCTATTGCCGTTTGCACAATGACACGTGAGCTCTCATTGGCGCAGATATCGCTGACCAGAGAACGGTCCAGCTTGATTTCGGAAGCCGGCAGGCTTTTCAGATAGGAAAGCGAGGAATATCCGGCACCAAAGTCATCAATAGACACCAGTAAGCCAACGGAGGTCAGCTGCTTCAGGGCAGTCAGACCCGCCTGAGGGTCCTCCATGGCGGCGGTTTCTGTCAATTCCAGCATGATGTCGGCGGCAACAATCGGATGCTGCTGCAGGACCTCTGACACATACTCCCTGAGATTGCTGCTCAAAAGGTCCCGGGCCGAAATATTTATCGAGACACTGCCTTCGAATCCATTCTGCCTCAACTGCTCCAGATCCCTGACCGCCCTCTTGAAGGCCCATTTGGTCAGCTCATTGATGACACCGGTTTCCTCTGCCAGGGGAATGAACTCGTCCGGCGCGACAAATCCCCGCTGCGGGTGCTGCCAGCGTATCAAGGCCTCGACGCCTACAATCCGGCCGCTCTCCAATTCAAGCTTGGGTTGATAATGCAGATGGGGCGTATCACTTTCCAGCGCCTCACGCAGATCGACCATCAGTGTTAACCGGGCTTCGCTGTATATGTCGAGGGCTTCATCGTAGAAGCCTATGGTATTCTGCACGCGATCCGACTTTTCCATCGCAACATGAGCATTGCGTATCAATTGGGCCGCGGTATTGCCATGTGCCGGATACAGGGCCGCACCGAAACACGGTTGCAGTTCAATCGCCAACATATCCATCTCAATCGGTCGCGAGAACTTTTGAAGGATCGCGTGATACTCCTCAATATTCTGCTCCGAAACGCGTTGCTGAATCAGCACACCAAAGGTGTCTCCAGACAACTGAAAAGCGGCTTCCACACGGCCCTGGTCATTATTGGTAGAGATCACACCCGGGATCAGACTGGCTTCCAGATTCATCTGATAGGCTATCTTAGACAACACACGCTCGCTGCTCGCTAATCCTAATGTACGCGTGATTTCACTCAGCCTGGTGACACGGGCAACACCAACAATGAAGCGCTCGCCGGGAAATTCCTTCAGGGTCTTGTTCACCAGCCATTCAAAACGGTTCCTGTTCGAGAGCAAGGTAATCGGATCCCGCATCATTGCTTCGGCCAATTGACTTTGCGCAGCATGCCGTTGCATCTCTACTTCCAGACTATTGGCCTGTGCATTGATTTTTTCTTCGCGCTCTCGATAAAGCCGGTCGGCAAGCGCCAGTGTCAGGACGAACGCTTCCAGACCAGAGCCGATCTGCATCGCATATTCAGTCAGAAAATTATTGGGTAGCACGCCGGAAGTGCGTCCCGCGGTCGCAGCAAATCCAAGCGTTAGCGGGATCCATGCAATGGTAAAAAACATCCCGGATCGTCGCCCCGCTGCCCAGGAAATGGGTCCGGCAACAAACAGTACAGCAAACAGGAATAGCGCTGAAACCGCGGAAATCTTGACGGCAATGTTATAGCTGAACACCACGGCTGCCACCATATTGAAATACTCAAAATAGATCATCCCGCGTAAGGCCCAGTCCAGCTTCGGACTGTGCTGATCCGGACGCATGAATTCGCGCGCAAACAACAGGGAGAACAGTGCCAGTATTGGCATTGAGGAAACAAACAGCTGGGTAACAAGCGCCGGCTTATCCGGAAACAGCAATTGCTGCCCAAATCCGAGGCTGGTCATAAAAAACAGCAGAAAACCCGACACCGCCAAGGCATAGAACAGGTAGAGACGCTCTCGCAGAGTGAAGAACACCGCTAGGTTGATCAGAATAATGGTCGTCAGTGCACCGAAGTAAAAGAAATGGAACTTCTGTTCTTCCGCGGTCTCTTCAAAGAATCGCGTTTCCTGCCAAATTCTGAGCGGCAACAGCATTGAGCCCTCTGTCTTTACACTGGCCCAGATCGACAGCTGCTCCCCGGCCACCATCGGCAGGCGCATGAGTATATTGGGGTGATCTATATCGCGCGGATGGAACGGTCTGGCATCGCCCGTTTCGAGCTTGCGCACGCTGCCATCTCCGCGCTGCGCGTGAAGCACAACCTGATCCAGCAAGGGATAAGCCAGTTCCAGAACAAAAGTGCGCGTTACTGGCGCATCATTTCGCAACGCCAATCGTATCCAGAATCTGGAATCCTTAAACCCGAAACCGGCATTACCACCATCGGTCGCTGTCCACTGCCGATCTGGCAGATCGCGAACGCCGTTCAGATCCAGTGTGCCAACAGTATCTTCATAGAACTCGAAACGCGCTTCCAACGGCTCAGTCGTATGCTCCGTCAAAACGTTCACAGGCAGATCGGCCACGGCACATTCTGCGAACACAAATAGCAGACAGAACAGAATCCGAAGGCTGCCGGACATTGGTTTTAAGAGTCGACGCAATATCAACGCCAGTCATCCAAGGTGGTCAAAGATAACTCCAGTTTAGTCAAAATCACGCTGTCTGTTTGCGGGACTGGTGAATTTAATCAAATTTATGCCAATATCTGTCCTTTTTTGCTAGTCACCATTCCCGTTATTGGCGCGACGATGTAACGCTTGAATTATCGCTTCTATACACATGCGACAGCTGCACTTGCAACAGCTACGCCTGCAACAGCCAGGCTGATTCCAGGGCATCCACTTTACCCTTCAGGCGTCCATCGACCACCTTTTGTTGTAACAGCGACACTTGATAGTGATCCCGATAATGGTGTTCGATTTCCTTCTGATCAATCGAAAATGGCGGACCGTTCATTTCTGATTGCGCATACTCAAGTGTGACCAGCAATTGCGGAGCATCCTGGCCCAAGGCCTTCAACTGTGCGGTATACCGGGACCGGAGTGAATCAGGAAGAGCGACCAGTGCGGCGCGATCATAGATAGCATCGACCGGCCCCAGTATCTCGCGGGATAACTGAAACACATCGCCCACCCAGACCTCCACACCTTCGGCGGCATAGCGGCGAAAATCACTAATCACCTCGACCGTCGGAGTCAGGCCAAAACGCTGCTCGAGCCCGGCAAAAAGTTCCTCCACCGCCAGTTCACTGAGCTCAATTCCGACCACCCGGCATCCTTGTTGTCGCAACCAGGGGATGTCTTCTGTTTTGCCACATAAGGGCAGAAAAACCCGGGCTCCCGCAGCCAGTTCCAGTGCGTGGAAATGCTTCACCAGCATGGCATTGGCTTCTCCCTCATGGAAAGCTGTTTCTCCCTGAGCCCATTTTTGATGCCAGAATGCTGCTTCCATTATAATCCTCTCTATTCCTTCACAGGTGGCCGCTGCAGATTCCACTGCACCGAACGCCCCTGCCCTTGAATAATGATACCGTTTCCAATTCCGGCGCCGTAAGCCCCCGGCCCTGAGCCAACACCATCGCCTTTTTCATCGCGAGTCCCCTGACCGGTTTCTTCCAGCTTCATTTTCGGCCCCGGTATTCCCAGCAACCGATCCGCCTCATCGGCGGCCAGCGTTTGCTCGGTAATCTCCTTTGTCTGGCCACCTGGTTCGTCAGTCTTCTTCAGATTAGCGGTTTCCTGCTGCCCAATCGGGACCTCTGAATCCGGGCTGCCTCCAGACGCTTCCGTTTTTTCCTGTTCAGGCGGAAGCGAAGATGCCTTTGCGCTTTGCTCGGCTTTGTTGGGCGCCTGAGTGCCCTCAGACTCGCCCCCGAAAGCTGGGGATTCTGCACTGTCGCTCAATGACTCGGTGGCATCCTTCGAGGGTTTCGATAAGGGTTTGTTCCCGGGCGGGTCGATCGAAACACTGTAATCATCGACATTTTCCAACTCTTTCTTGTGTGGCGCATTCGGCAACTTGTCTTCTGTTGTCGAATGCTTCACGTCTTGCGCTGCAGTTTTTTGCGCTTCACTATTTTCGGTGCTTTCGGTGCTTTCGGTGCTTTCGGTGCTTTCGGTGCTTTCGGTGCTTTCGGTGCTTTCGCTAGTCTCTGATAACTCCGACGCTTGTATACCGCTTGGATCTTCCGGCTTCGATTCTTCAGACGGCGCCCGGGCGTTGCTGAGCGCGCTGTCGCGGCGAGCCTTTGCCTCCGCCTTCTCGTTCATGGCGTCGGGAAGCGTCTGGGCTTCGTCAGGCATTGGTTTGGATAACGCATTTTTATCCTCGGCCCCTGGAAATTCAGGGTTACTTTCCGGAGGCGGTGGTGGCGGGATTTCCGGGATTTCGCGGTGTGCACAGGCACCAATGCACAAACTCATCAGGCAAACGATGACAGTCAGCAGGATATTGTTTATGTTAGGGTTTGATCTTGGCGCTCTCACAAATTCGACCCGCTTAAAGAATACAGTATGTGACTAATGACATTTCAATGTAACAGGAATCACAAGCTCCGAAAACACATACCAGAATGTTAACTTACGGCACGGGAAATCATAGCGCCCGTCCGATCAATAACAAACGATGGCTCCTACAACAATAAGGTTTTAGTAATGTCCGAGCATGACACTGTCGCCCTTACCGAAAATCGTGTGAGTCCGGAACGGCAAGCCGCCGGCAAGAAACTGATCTGGTTTGCCTGGGCGGTCGAAGTCCTTGCCGTCACCATTGGTCTGGCCATCGCACTGATGCAGGGAATGACCTCGTTCGCAGAACTGGAGGAGAACTATCAGGGCAATCTGGGCATTGCGCATTACACCAATGTGGTCATTGCGATGCTTCCCTTCATCATGGTGGCCGCCGTCGAAGCCACCAAAATCCCTTTTGTTGAAGCGGCTTACAAAACCACCAAGATGCGCTGGAAAATGGTCTTCGGTGCGGGACTCGTATTTCTGGCATTCATCACTTTTGAGTCCGCTCTGAACGGATTTGAGCGAAATTTTCATGCCTTGATTTTCTCGATAGATAAGCTCAAGAAGGAACTGGTTGCAGTTGAAGAAGAAATCGCGCCGTTGGAAGAACAGCGCGAAAAGCTGGCCAGCCTGACCTCTTCGAAAATAGAGAGCGACTACAGTCAGCGCCACTCCCTGATTTCAGAAGAGCGCAACCGGCAGGCGCAAATCATTCAGGACCGCGTCCAGGCCTTACGCGCCGCCACCCAAACCGAATATATCAAAAGCCTGCAAGACCAATTGGACGACCAGCGCGCCCAGCTCTCGGCTATCCGCAAGGAGCGCCAGCGAGAACTGGAGCTGCTGCAAAGTGAATTCGGCACCATGCGGGAAAACTCCCTGAATGAACTCGACACTCAACGCCGCAGCCTGCAACAGCAATTATTGCGTGAACAGGCCAATCTGGATGCATTGAAGAAAAAGGCTGAAAAGGACATTGAAGATGCCGGATTTTTTAGTGAAAGTGCCGTGCGTAAACGCTATGAAGCCGACATCGCAGAGCAGTCGGAGACCGTTGAAGGTATTCGCAAGGAACTTAACGCCCTATCAGACGCGAACCGGCAGGACGCCCTGCGACAGCAATTTCAGAACAATCAACAAAAGGTCAACGCGCGTTACGAAAAGCAGATTCAGACCATCAATCAAAACATCAAGTCACTGTCGCTGGAATTGAGCAAGAGCCTTGGCGCGCGTGACAAGGATGTCGAACGTGCCGTGGCCGGGCACCTGAAGGAACTGACCCGTATTGAGCAGCAATTTGCGCAACAGCAAGCCGAAAATGAGCGCATTCGTGACGAAGAGTTCGATAAATTATCGCGCAATGAAGAATTGATCGCCGGGCTGGATGGCCAGTTGCTCGGTATGAAACAGTCGAGGGTCGATTTGCGCAACAGGATCAATATCAAGGTGGGTGACAACCAGGTCTATCGTATGGCGCAGTGGTGGTACGGCAAAGAATCGGCCGCCGACCTGGATCGTGCTGACGTCATGCTGATTGCGACGCTCTGGTTCGGCAGCCTTGCACTGCTGATCGCCATTACGGGTATTCTATTGGCACTGGCCTCCTATGTGATCCGGGACCCGAATATTCCCAGCCAGGTCGATTCGGATGAGCGGGTTTCGGCCATTCTCAAATGTGTGAATAGCCTGCGTCGCTACCTGATTCACCGTCGCCGGCTGTTGCGTCAGCCGCGATTGAAAGAAGTGATCAAGGAAATTCCTGTAGACCGAGTCGTGATGGTCGACAAGCCGGTCGAAATTATCAAAAAGGAAATCGTGCATGTTCCGCTGTACACAGACGATCTGTCATTGATACAGGCCAGTCAGCAGGAACATGAGCAGTTCAAACAGGCACATCAGCAAGCACCGAACACGAACGGTTCGACCGACAAACCTGACTGAACGCGGAAACACTGCCATGCAATCAGATCAACCCGGTTCCAACGATACCCGCCAGACTTCCCCCGATGGCGACCTCAGCGAAGCGCAAGCCGAGTCCGGCAACGAGCCACAGTATGCCTATGTCTCACATAATTTCGACTCGATGAACCGGGCCATCGACAACCAGATTCAGAAGCAGGAATTAATGTCGGTCATCTATCGCACGCAGCGCTACGAGAAAGGCACGCGTACGGTGTTCTATGTTGTCGCGACAATTGCCATTGTCGCCTTGACCGCGACACTGATCTGGTGGCTTCTGAACACGTCCCCGGTCCCATTGACATTGGACCTGCCTGCCATCGAAGACCGAAAAGCCTTGCAGACTTTATCGGGTAACGCGGATTCGGCTGGCGCTGATGCCGGCTTTATCAATACCAGTTTCACGGTCTTCCATCGCAATCTGACGCCTTCGGGAGACCACGTTGTGACCGGCAAAACCTATGCTCCTGAAAACCTGGATCAGCCCTATGAACAGTATTGCTATCTGGAAACCGCCAACGCACAGGGAGCGCTAAATGCAATTCCTCTGGCGTCCTTTGACGAACAGGCTTATCGCGAAGAAACGCAGGATGCCAATCTGTTAAAACTGATCAACCGCTATTGCCGCTTTACGCGCTAAAGCAAAGCGCTCATGACAGCAAACATAATGTAGCCATAGCCGATGGTGGCCGGTAAAAATCCAATCAGAATACGCAGCTTCTGAGCCGTCGTTTCCGGGTTCGCCATGGCCGGTTTCATCGCCAGGACGATAAACCCGAAAGGGTTATACAAAGCGCCGATGCACACCAACAGCACAATGGCATCCGGTATCAACAAGGCAAAGCGTTCGACCAGATAAAAGCCCATCACCAGCAATAAAGACATCAACAGATAATCGATATGCGCGCGAATGAGCTGGTGGGTTGCCGGAAATATACGCTTCAGAACTGCGACCTTCGCGTAAACAATCAGAGAGGCCAGCCAGGCCAAAGCCAGGGAAATGACCAGACAGAGGGCTGCGGTGAAAGGTAAAAAACTCAAACTGATTTCCATAGTGTTTTCCGAATGATTAAGATGCTTGAATAGCGAATGGCAACTCGCTGCCACCATGATATGCCATCACTAAACTCCAGTGCTTGTAAGGATCTGCTAAATGTCAGGCAACCAATTAAGACTTTATCGCGATTTTTCGATGCATTGTGGCACCCTGCCCGACACGCACATGCACAAGCATGGCGCGATGATCTTTGTTCTCTCTATTGGAGGGCAATGCCAGGTAGAACTGGCTTCGTCCGGCCGAACCTGCTGTCGAAATGCACTGATTGATGGCGGAATCAAACACCGTTTGCTTACCGCCGGAGAGCCTGTTTTGGCAATGTATATCGAAAGCTATCATCCCTTGGCCATACAACTTCGGAGACGCTACTTACCATGTTCAGGGGTCGCTTTTGACCCTCTGACAACACCTCAGTCAAATGCCATACTAAGTCGTCAGGACCCAATGTCTGCCCTACTTGATCATCTCTCGGCCATTGCGGGTACCGGTATCATATCCGTCACGTCTTCTACCCGGTCTACCGGCATCGAAGACAAGCGTATCATGCGCGCGCTGACACTGGCGGATCAGGGCGTAACACTCTCTCATAGTTCTCGGATCGTACACCTGAGTGAATCCAGATTAAGTCATTTGTTCTCTCAACAGCTTGGGATTTCTTACCAGCACTACAGGCTATGGCGGCAGGCCAAACGCTTTCTCCATGCGCTGCCGCCCAACGGAGCCCTGACGCGCTATGCCCTTGACGCCGGCTTCAGCGATGGCGCGCATCTTAGCAATACCTTTCGAAAACTGATCGGGATCAGCCCTTCAGAGATTGTCGGTAGCTATGCCAGTATTACGCGTCAGCACTGACACGGTCCGCCCCTGTATACCGAAACATTTTCAGACTCAGAAAATATCCCCCAAATCCCGGAAAAATCGCCCTGTCTCCAAATCTGTGAAACAGAGTCATTTTCATTTACAAAAAATTACGGTAACCCGATTTTAAGGTGTGAATTTAACTTCATAGTTTTATCCACACCAAAAGGATACCCCCTAGCTCAATGGTTTGGGTCAGTAAAGTGATGGCCTCCGCGCCCTCTGCTGTACTTTGCCGCAGGAAGCACACAATAAAAACAACACAACAAAGGGTCCTACTATGTTTTCAATACGTTCTCGCAAACAAAGAAAATCCTCGTGGCTAACGCGTTGCGTGCTTGGTGTCGGTCTGGCATTTGGCGCGGCTCAGGCAATGGCCGCAGACAACTGCTATATCATGGTTCATGGCCATGGTACGCAAGGCAATGTCGGCAGCAATGCCCTTAACTATTGGAGCTCCTACAATTTCAGTGAATATGCCGGCAGCTCATTCTTCAATGATCTGCTTGGCCCAGGAGACAATTACGCCATCGTTGGCTATGACTCCACCGACAGCAGTGGCTACCCCTATTGGCGCAATGAAACCGCAGGTGAGATCACCCGTCAGATCATTGCAATCAAGCAAGGCAATGGCGACGGCTACAATCACCCTCAATCGGGTACCCAGTGCTCGGCCAATGACAATTTCTGGATTATCAGTCACAGTCAGGGCGCCCAACAGATGATGTTTATCGCGGGCAATGCCGTATCCGGTTCTCCTAATTACAACACCGCCTACACCGCAAGTTCTTCGGTTTCCGTAAGCTACAGCTCTGCCATGAGTGGTATTCTGGGCATCTTTGCCATTGGCGGCGCGGTCACCGGTACAGAAGGTGCTGACCGTATCTGTAACGGCAACTGGCTCGATGCACTGATCAACTTCGCCTTCCTGGGACGCGATTGCAACCCCAGTATTGAGTGGTTACAAACCAATGATGTCTATGCCGCGCGTACCTATATCGGTACCAACCTTGGCGCTCCCTACTATGTACTGGGTGGCTATAAAGGCTTCCCCGGACTGGAAAGCGCTTCTTCCTCGATGATTGCCGGTGAAGATGACGGTTATATCAACCTTGCTTCACAAATGAGCTGTGCCGGTTCCGGTAAGCGTCCTATTGAAGAAGACCTGAACGAATATCGCCGTATCTTCGGCATCTCCTATGGAAGCCCAATATTCCGCTGCAACAATAGCAACAAGGGCACGCCTCGCACCTACAATCTTGCCAGCATCTACACTGACCACGATGCCGAGCGCAACGCCGGTATCAGCAACCCAAGTTATACCTCGATTGAAAACGGTATCACCTGTGGAAACGGTCAGAATATGGCCGGTCGTATTGGCACCTGTACCAACTAGGTAGCTGCCCGGCCGGTTACCCGCGATTGCAGGTAACCGGCCTTTTCATCCGCCATAGTTGGCACGTTTTGGTTTAACAAGAGCAAGATTTTATGGTTTGGCGTCGACGTTTATTGTTTGTACTCGTTCTGTGTTTAGTCAGCGTTGGTATCTGGTACTTTGTGCCTTCAACGCCCGATACAGCCAAGCCGGGCATCGCCTCTGCGCATTCCGCGAAACATGCGCCAGCGCCTCATACATCAGGCCAGCCTTCGCCCACTGTGGCATCAACCCCGGCCAATGAATTTACCCCTTCTGCGAAAGTACAAGACTCCCAAAGCCGTGTAACTGCAGGCCACAACCCGATTGCTCGCATCCGCGCTATTCAGGAGAAAACCGCACTGCATCAAAGCGTTCTGGCGGATCATGACCAACATACCCGCTATCCCTCCCATAACCGCCGTTTCGATACAGCCAAAGCCGACCCGACATTAGCGCATTATGGCGTCGATGAACGGGTCACCCTGAGCGATGACAAAAGCCACGCTCTCAAGGTATTCAGCGACCAGAAATACTATTTGCCAACGCAGCAGGTTCGCATATCGGCACAATTGATGGATGCTTACGGCAACGTCCAGCCAGCCCAACTACAGGGGCAGCTGATCTACAACGAAGATATCACTCTTGGTTATCTGGATTTTGAAGCTGAAACCGGGACCTTTGACTACAGTACAACGTTGTCTCTGGCGGATTTTAATCGGCGGCCACTCCCGGCCGGACTTTACAAAGTACTGATCGTCGAAAACACCAGTCAATTACTCGATGCGGTCGCATTTGTGGTGTCTGAACCGGTGATCGAAACAACTGGCGAGTTTCGCGAAAGTCTCACCCCCGAAGGTGACTTGCGTATCGAAGTAGAAGTGGAGGTCCGCGAAGCGCACCGTTTTTATGCCCAGGCCTCTCTGTACAGTTTTTCAGACGCGCCAATCGGCACCACGCAGTTTTCACACGCTCTTCAACCCGGCCGACACTGGTTAGCCCTGGACTTTCATGGACGCATGATTCACGACAATAAAGAACCCGGGCCTTACCGGCTTAAACATCTCTCGCTCGCTAAAGTAGGCGTACCCATGGAACGCATTCCGCTCATCAGCCCGGAGTTTGAAACACAGAGCTATGCCCTGGATCAATTGAACAACCAGCGCTACGAAGAGGCACTGTAAGTCGTAATCAAGCCAAACCGGCTGGTTCTGCTTGTGACCGGGCTCCCTGCCCTTAACCGGACAATAGGGATTTCCCTGCGTTTTGACGAAAATATGTAATACTTGGTGGAAAACCAGTTCTGTTTGATTTCGAAAGCACTGAATGCATACACGCCACGTGTGCACTGGTATCGTTTCCGGAGCAAATATGAAAATACCGCGAAAGCTCACAAAATCCAAACTTGGCCGCGCGCTGGCAGGCGCGGTAGTCAGTTATAAAGGCTATAAGGAATTGGCCCTTGTCGCGCGTCACTTCGATAACTATCTGGAACCCGTCGTCGTCAATAACGAAGAGCACCTGAACGAAGTGTTCGCGTTGCGACACGCTGTCTACTGCAAAGAACTGAAGCTGTTACCGGAATCTGCGGATGGATTGGAACGAGACAAGTTCGATCAGTTTTCCAGATTCTGCATGATCAGGCACAAAGCTTCTGGGCAATTTGTCGGTTGCGTCCGTGTCGTGTCTCCTGAGAATGAAACACACAAACTTCCGCTGGAAGATTTCTGCAAGCAAGCTTATGCGGGAAGCGATATCCGACCGGATGATTTTGCACGTGAAGAGATATGTGAATTCTCGCGACTCGCTGTTCGCGCGGAATTCAGAAGACGCCAAGGCGACCAGATTCACGGAGCGGCGACCGGTTCTTTTGATGAGAAAACCTACTCAACCGAAGAAATGCGCTGCTTTCCTTTTATTTCGCTGGGGCTCTATTTGTCAGGCATTACACTGGGTGTCGAAACAGGCAAAAAACATGGTTTCGTGATGACCGAACCCCGACTCGCCAAAAGCATGCGACGCGTCGGTATCAAGTTTGTACAAATAGGCGAACCCGTGAACTATCATGGTCTCAGGGCCCCCTACTACTGCAACGAGGATATTCTCAAATTGGGCCTGGCGAAACCGATTCGTGATCTGATGGAAATCATCCATCACCGTGTGCGCGAACAGCTGGGCGACAACGAGCTTTCAGATGCCCGCCAGGCAGGCAACTGAATGCATTGACCCGACAGGTCACCAAGGCAACAAACTGCATTGCACTGCGACCATTATCGCAATCGCCATGCTGATTGCCAATTGCGTTGGGTGGCGATAAATCAGATTGGACACGTGCACCAGGCGTGACTCCGGCACCACTGAATACACATAGGGTTCGAAACGATCACGAATGCAGGCAATCACCGTGATGGCAAAGCACAATGTGGTTTCCCGCAGCACCAGCCAGTAGGCAGAATCCGCGGCAACCAGACAAAAAAGCAAGGGCGCCAGCAGGATGACAAAATGCGCAGCGAACTGATGTGCCGGAAGGTTTTTCATCACAAACAGGGCATTCCACACTGTGTAAGCAATAATCCATAGCAGCCAGCTTTGCTCCGCGATAAAGACATAAGCACCGGAGAAACCGATACTCATAAACAAGCTGCTCGCGAGTAATATCAAACCGTTAAAAGCATTCCAAACGTTTCGGTTAACAGTATCGAGGATGGTCGCTTCCAGGATATTCAACTGCAGCAGCAACAGGCAGATCCAGCCAATATGTGCTTCCCCAAAGCCCAGCGCAGCCAACACGATCAGCACGCGTCCAAGCACTAGCGTGCCAAGCTTGATATAGCCAAAACGCGTCACCATTCCGACGGAAACCATCACGGCAAGGGGAAACACAATATTCAGTATTATGCTGGCTTTAACGGGATAGAACGACGACAGCCCGCCAATCAGCGCTAATCCGGCACTGGCGAATACCAACTGCAACGTAAAGGAGGAAAAGGATCGAGATGATGGAGAGGAACTATGATCCGAATGTATCACTTCTGCTGGCCCCCTACTCGCTTAACCATGCGACAGAACAATGCTCATCGCGCCCCCGGAACCTGTCCCAGAGCAGGAAAGAACGCGGGGATAAAGAAACATCTTTCAACGTGCTCATGCAGGTGGGCATGATGCGGCACTCACTTTTCTTGTCGTCTGGATCTGTTAACTATAAGACAAGATCTCAGGATTGCTTAGCTCTCAGGATGTCGACAAGCGCAAAAAGATGCCCGAAACAACAAAGACTGATACACGCGCAAGCAAAACTGCCTGAATGTTTTTATGCTTTCGCCGTGCGAAACAATGCGCGCAGACCCTGCAAAAGTTTTAACAGGGGATGATTTCGTAGTTCATCCAGGTACACCTGTTGTGCCAACTGGCGCAAGGCGTCCGCATAGGATGGATAAGGATGGATCACTTTCTGTAGCTGACTGAATTTAATACCCAGGGTTTTCAGTACCTGCACTTCAGCGATCATCTCACCAGCACGTTCCGCCACGATATGTGCACCAAGAACCTTGCCCCGGCGATCAAGGATCAGTTTGATTCGGCCTATCTCTCCGGGATTGGTTTTGGCACGATCCAGGGCCGCGAAATCATAGTGATAGACGCGTATGCCTTCGCCATACTGCGCGCGCGCTTCGGATTCGCTCAAGCCTGCTCTGGCAAATTCCGGATCAGTAAAGGTACACCAGGTGACATGCCGGTAATCGGCCTTTTTTCGCCAGGGCAACAAGGCATTCATTGCCGCGATCTTGCCCTGATAGTTCGCCATATGACTGAACAGATACGGGCCAGCAACATCGCCGCAGGCATAGATTCCAGCCACACTGGTATGCAGGTATGCGTCCACCGCAATGCCCTTGCCTTTCTCCAGCATTTGCATGTCTATCGCTTCGAGGCCGAGGCCACTCACATTGGGCTGCCGACCGACTGCGACCAGTAAACGCTCCGCTTCGATAGTCGCTGGCACTTCCTGCGCACCGGGAGCTTCAAGCGCTTCGATAAACAAACGCATTCCCCGTTTATGTGGCTCAACACTTACGGCTCTGGTATTGAGCAAAATACGCACGCCTTCGTCTGTCAGTTTCTGGCGAATCAATGCGGCCAGTTCCGGCTCCTCTCGAAACATCAGCTGCTTCTTCATTTCCACCAGGGTCACGTCAACACCAAGTCGATTCATGGCTTGCGCAAGCTCGACACCAATCGCTCCGCCACCAAGAATCACCAGTGAGGAAGGCAGGGCATCAAGTTTGAACACGCTCTCATTGCTCAGGAAATCTATCGTGTCCAAACCCGGAATCGGAGGAACAAAGGGGGAGCTGCCGGTAGCGATGACGAACTTTTTTGCACGATAGCGCTGGCCATCGACTTCGATGGTATGGCGATCCAAAAACCGGCCGGCGCCGCGCAAGTAATCCAGGCCGGCCTCTTGCAATACAGCGGGGGTTTCATGGGCGTAAACCGAATCAATCACACTGCGCACACCTTGCATATGCGCCGCACTTTCTGCCGCATCTGGCTGTGCAACATAGCGCTGTTTTTTTGCCAGGTTGATCAGCGCCTTGCTGGGTATACACCCGGACCATGTGCACTCACCTCCGGGCTTGTCCTTTTCGATCACCAGCACTTTTTTTCCCAATCCGAGTGCCGTATACGCAACCGTCAAACCACCCGCACCGCAGCCCAACACGATCAGATCAAAGGCCTTCATCGCTTCACTCCCCTATTCGTTTTCCTTATCGGTCTTTCAGGCATCAAATAGCCTGATAGGCCTTTCGAAAGGCTTCATAACGCTTACGATTTACTCCCAGATCGGAATACCCGACCCGAGACTGGGAACGGAAATGCACCTGTGCGTTCTGGCTATCCAGATACAGTTCGACATCGTCCTTGTAACGCATCAGAGTCGTGCTGAATACGGTATAAACGTAGTCCGGTTTTTCCACCTGAATGGCATTCCTGCCCATCTCATCCAACACTTTCAGGACAGCTGCACGGGTTGCCTCCAGACTATCTTTGAATGGCAAGGGCTCCACTCGCAAACGCTTGATATCAGTCTGAGTGGAGACCGCATTGGGTTTTTTCGGCATATCCGCCAGTTTCCCCCCACGCACCCCAAGATGTGCCGGAGATTTCATATTCTGATAAACCATAAAGCCGAATAAAACCGGCACCAGACCGGTTGCGATAGAGAGAACAAGATTCATAGGAGTGCTCCTTTGTCGATTTCGATAACCCGTATAACGAACACGCCAACCCTGGCGCATCATCATGCAATTAGGTTGACCACAATTAGTTTGCGCACAATGTAATATCAAATGCTTGACGGGTCAATAGTTAGTGCGCAAACTATTTGGCGACCAAGGGCTTGTCAGGAACCGTCTGGCGGCTGAGCCCCCCCTATTCACCATTGCTGTAAAGTGACGACTATGACGACAAACAAAGCGCGGGGAAGCACACACCTGCAGATTGACCAACAAATCTGCCACTCCCTCTATAGCGCTGCCAATGCCTTGGTGCGTACCTACCGACCACTGCTGGAACCTCTGGATCTCACCTACCCGCAATATCTGGTGATGCTATGTCTATGGCAGCAGGATCAGGTCTCCGTCAAAGCGCTTAGCCAACAGACGCGTCTGGACTCCGGCACCTTAACTCCCATCCTCAAAAGACTCGAAGGCAAAACCCTGATTGAACGCAAGCGTTCCCGAACAGATGAGCGCCAACGCGTCATCCATCTGAGCAAGAAAGGGCGTGAACTCCGGACACAGGCCGAATCCATTCCCGGCGCCATGACCTGTCTGGTAGATATGTCGGCCGAGCAGGCACGGGAACTGAAACATCTCGCGGAGTTGCTGTATGCCGGACTTCCGGAACATACACACCGCACTTAGCAAGTGCCTTAGCCGCATTTCTTTCGTCCAACTGCCAGGCCGAAGAGCAGGCATACCGGCAGATGTACAAAAAGCTCATATCTATTTCCTGCGTTTAGGGCTAAGGTTAATGGACAGTCAATTATCTCCTTGCCATTTATGGACCAAGGTGGCACTCGCAGGTTAGGTGCTCGCTGGGTAGCTGACGCACACCCTGGCCACGAGATCCCCTATGAAGCC
This sequence comes from Oleiphilus sp., assembly GCA_006212045.1. Lineage (GTDB taxonomy): Bacteria > Pseudomonadota > Gammaproteobacteria > Pseudomonadales > Oleiphilaceae > PZPK01. The sequence continues at coordinate 332,329 of PZPK01000001.1, forward strand.
TTTGCGCCTTCGCTACCAGACCATTGAAATCGGTCCCGTCGACATTCATTTACGCACCTTGCGCGACAATCAACAATTCCATGACCCAGAGGGCATTGCCGAGGCCAAGGGTATTTCTTCAGCGACCTGGCCACTGTTCGGCATCGTCTGGCCTTCCGGACTCGTGCTGGCGCACAAGATGCGAGAACACGATACCGACAATAAACGCATTCTGGAGATTGGTTGTGGTATCGGTTTGACCAGCCTCATGCTGAATAAGCAGAAAGCCGACATTACGGCCACCGACTATCACCCCGAAGCCGAAAAATTCCTGATTGAGAATGCCTCACTGAATGAGGGCGAAACCATTGCCTTTGAGTGTGCCGACTGGAATAACGAGGACGACACGCTGGGCCGCTTTGATTTGATTGTTGGCAGTGATTTACTCTATGAAGACGAACATATTCTATTGCTGGCAAACTTTATCGAACAACACGCCAAACCCGATTGTGAAGTGGTCATTGTCGATCCGGGCCGAGGGCGTAAAAACAAGTTCAGTAAGGCGATGGCCACCCATGGTTTTACCTACGAGCATTATTCACCGGAAGATCCTGACTATCTGAGCGCGCCTTTTAAAGGCAAGATACTGCACTTCCTCAGGCACAGCAAAGCCAACACAACTGCGAGCTGATCTCGCCAGCCTCAAGGTTCGAGTACAGAGGCACAACTGGCACACTTACTCGCCCGTTGATCAATCTGGCTAAAGCAATAGTGACACTCCTTCAGCGACTTCGCCTCACTCTGCGCTTCATTCTGACGCATATGATTGATCGCCTTGACCATCAGGAAAGCGAACCAGGTCACGATCAGAAAACTGAATACGCCATTGAGGAACAGACCGTAGCTGATCGTAACCGCACCATCCAGATTGGCTTCCTGCAAGGTCAGATAAGGCTCTCCCCTGACGCCCGATTTTAATACGACAAACAGGTTGGCCAGATCCACACCACTGGTCAATACGCCGAGTATGGGGGCAATAATATGCTCTACCAGACTCGAAGCAATGGTCGCAAAAGCGCCGCCCACCACGATCCCAACCGCCATATCAAGGACATTGCCTTTCAGCGCAAACTGCTTGTATTCATTGATTATTTTGCTCATGTACCCTATCGCTCTTCAGATCCTGGAAGCATTGCGCATTTTTCTTGCCCGTTTCACGCCTCAAATCATATTGTCTTGCCATGCCCAAAAGCATAAATTCAAGACTGGCAAGCCGCCATCATAACTCAGTTACCCGTAACTGAAGATAGCCAATCTCTAGCCAAGTTATTGGTTGTCGATCTCGGCGAATGTCTTCGATTACCCACGTAAGCCCTTCCCATGGATTCCAGGGCTGGCATTTTATCGTCGCTACATGGGGCAGAAGAACAGCGCTTAGCGCTTCCAGCTTCAACAATACAATGCTTGACCCAGATCAAGGGCGCCACAGGCACGATCGCATAATCTAGCCCAAAGTGGATAGTTTAGCTGCTCCACTTAAAGCGAAGTCCGCGTAATCGCCGTCTCGAGCTTCGATAATAAAGATAAGAAACGAGGGACTTTCTATGCTGCCCGATCGAAAAAGCACCCTGCCCGCATGGCTATTTCTGCTGTGGCTTCCTCTGTCCATGCCACTGTGGGCAAATACGCATGAGACGAGCGGCACAAGTTTCGACGTTACTACTCAGGAAAAAGCCGACTCAATGGGCTGTCTCTCCTGCCATGCCGGCATAGAGTCCATCCGGGAAGAAACCAGCGCGATGCTGATGCAGATTCAGGCGATGGGACAGGCCCACGGCGACCCCGAAGGCTGTGTCATCTGTCACGGCGGCACACCCAATGCCATCACCAAGGAAGAAGCACATCAGGGCATACCGGATACCTTTCAGGGTACCGGCCCGAAAACGTTTTACCCTGACCCCGGCAGTATCTGGATTGCCGAAGACACTTGCGGGCAATGTCATATCGACTATGTTTATCGCGTCGAACGCTCACTGATGAATACCGAAGCCGGAAAAATCCAGGGCAATCTGCATACATTCGGCCTGCCCGAAGTCATGAACTATAACGTTCCCTGGGGCAACTATGATGTTGATGATCCGGACGGACCGGTGCCTCAAATCGGCACTCAAGCCTATAAAGACTATATGAAAAAGATGGTCACGAAGTTTCCGAAACAGTTTCCCGATCATCTGAAAATGCTGCCTCAGCCCAGCGTCGAGGAAATCGAAGCCGACCCGAAACTTTCCGGCATGACCTATCAACGTCAACAATGCCAGCGCTGTCATGTCGGCGTGAAGGGCCGCGAAAAACGCGGCGACTTCCGGGGCATGGGTTGCTCGTCCTGCCATATGCTTTACAGCAATGATGGCTATTACGAAGGCGGTGACCCCACCATCGATAAAGAAGAACAGGGTCATATGCTGACGCACAAAATGCATGGCACCCGTGAGGCGGGCGGCATTCCGGTGGAGACCTGTAACTCCTGCCATAACCGCGGTAAACGCATCGGTGTCACCTATCAGGGCCTGATGGAATTCCCCTACGGCAGCCCTTTCAATGAGCAAGGTGAAAAACAGCCCAAGCTGCACACCAAGAAGTATCTGTTTATCTCGGATGATCTGCACCACCAAATCGAAAGCCGTCCTGAAAACCCGAAAGGCGGCATGCTGTGTCAGGACTGTCACACCACAGTGGACATGCATGGTGACGGCAATATCTTCGGCACCACCCTGGCCCAGGTCGAAATCGAATGTCAGGACTGTCACGGCACACCAGACAAGTTCCCATGGGAATTACCCCTGGGGCATGGCGAGGAGTTCGGAGAAGAACTGGACGCAGAGCCACGCGGCATGGCCGACTCGCAGCTACCGGAAACTGCAGCCTTCGCCACCTACTACGAAAAGAAAGACGGCTACCTGCTCACCGCGCGGGGTAACCCCTTCGGCAACGTGGTCAAAGACGGTGATGACGTCATCATGCACTCGGCCACCGGCAACGACTTTAAAGTACCTGTCCTGAAGACCATCGCCGAAAACGATGCATGGCGCAGCCCCGATGCCAAGGTTGCCATGTCCTCGGTTGAAAAACATGCCGAAAGTCTGGAGTGCTATACCTGTCATGCTTCGTGGGTGCCACAGTGCTATGGCTGCCACGTCAAAATGGATTACTCCGAAGGCAAGCAGGATACCGACTGGGTCGCGTCGGGTAATTCCCGCACACCGGATGGCCAGACCGCTGAATCACCGCTTGGCACCAAAGGCATTCAAAGCCCGGGCAAGGCCTCCGAAACCCGCTCTTACCTGCGCTGGGAAGATCCGGTACTCGGAATCAACGGCGAAGGACGGGTCACGCCGCTGATGCCCGGTTGTCAGGTGATTTATACGGTCATTGATCGCGAAGGTAAAACCATCGCTCTGAACCAGACAGGCCGCTCGCATGACGAGGCCGAAATGCTGGGGCAGGATCGTGTTCCTTTGGGCATCGATATGGCGCCGGTGCAACCCCACTCGGCCCAGCGTAAGGCACGCACCTGTGAAAGCTGCCATAACAACCCTAAATCGATGGGTTACGGCATTGCGGGCGGCGTATTCCAGACCCGTTATACCGAAGATATTGTTGAGGACCTGATTGACCAAAAAACCGGAAAGCCGATTCCGAAGCGCTATCAGATCCAGATTCCGAAGATCGAAGGTATGGACTTTGACTGGTCCACCATTATCAACGAGAAAGGTGAGCAGGTGCAGACGGTGGGTACGCACTGGCCGCTGTCACGCTCACTGACCAAAGAAATGCGTACCGCCATGAACCGCACTGGTTTGTGTATGGGCTGCCACCGCGAAATGAGCAATACCGAACTTTGGGGCAAGGTTTCCGAACCCGGAAGTCTGACTGATGAGCAGCATATCGAGCTGATGAACGATATGCTCAAAGCCTATAAAGAATCCCGGGAGTAAGCTCATGCGATCAATTATCAGCGCTCAGATAAAGATGAATGGCCAGGTTCGCACGCACAAGGCCCAACGTGCCCGTGACCGCATCAGGCAATGGAGTGCGCTTGCCATTCTGGGCATGATCGGAAACTTTGTTCAGGCGGATGCTTCGCCAGATGCATTGCCAAAAACATTAGCCACGCCCAAGACCGTTGATGTGGCGCTGGTCGCGCAAATTCAAAAGTTTCTGGGTAATAACGCCGACGTCGATACCGGTCATGCCTCCCCGCATCAGGGCGGTGACCCGCATGGACAATTGAATGCGGATCAATACGCGCGCGTAGCGATAAGTCATTTGGATGAAGGCCGATCGATGGAAGCCATGGGCACCCTGAACAAAGCGCTTGGGAAATATCCGGAAGATGCGCAATTGTTTGCCGTGCGCAGCGAGACGTATGCCATGGCTGGCCAGTTTTCCGAAGCTTTGAACGATATTGAACAGGCGCTGAAAAAAGCGCCGGACAACCCTCACTATCTGGTCAATCGCGCCATGCTGTACAGCAAGTTCGACCGGGACATTGATGCGCTTGCGGATCTGGACAGAGCCATTGCCCTGCAACCGGAATTTCTGGCAGGCCATTTTAACCGCGGTGCACTGCGTTATATTCGCGAAGACTACAGTGGCGCGCTGGAAGATTTTGAACAATGCATTGCCCTGGATCCACACACGGCCGCGCCCTACTTCAATCGCGCGGCAGTCTACGATGCTCTGGGGATGCCAACAGAGGCCATCGCCGATCTGGAACGCTTTTTACAGCTGACCGATAGCGAAGCCTGGATGCAGGCCGCTCAGAACCTCTTGCAGCAGTGGAAAAACCAGGCCGGACTGAGTAGCCCACAACAGGCGACGGATGAAACCAGCTAATCGCGACAACGCCCTGCAATGGCGCAAGACTGCCCTGCCCTGTATTTTGCTGGCACTTGCACTATTTGCGGGCTGCGCTTCAAGCCCTGAAAGCACCACACGGGAAGAGAACCAGCCTGTATTTGATCAACTCCTCGAAGAGGCCGGACTCACGCTCGATAACACAGCGCTGGCCATCGACCCCTTAAGAGAGAATGCATTACTGTCATCGCTCGCCTGCGACCAACGGTTACAGATTCAGGCCGGGCAAATGTATCTGTGCGTGATGATCCGGCCTTTGTCTCGCATGCAGATTGACTTTGAAGATCCGCACAATAGTGCCCCCGACCCCAATCAGGTCTACCCCTTACTGTTTACCAGTATCCTGAATAATCTCTCGGCCCATACCGGCTCCGCTTCCCAGGAATACAGCAAAGCCCAGGCGGAAGAACTGTTTGCCGCAGACTGGGCCAGCGCCGCCGCGTTTACACTGGATGCAGGTATCGCTCAACATTATCGCAATGCTTTCCTGATTGGTATTCACAAACACCACGTCGCCGATGCCTACAGCCTGTTTATTTATGATGAGGACAGTGACGAGAACAGGGAAAGACTCAAACGCTACCAGAACATCCTGGCGTTCAAAACGCCAGGCCCCTGATTTCTATCGCTTGAAACCCACCCTGAAAACCCGAGCGGAAGGGGCCATGGGGGAGCGATTCACTCCCAATCAAGTGTTCGGCCATTTTCGACCACATGCCCGGATTCAAGCACCTGCGTAATGACATGCACCTGATCAATCGAAACACCGAAGTATTGCGCCAGCGCCTGTGCCAAACCCTCCTGTAAACGCTTTCTATTGGCATCCGACCAAAGCGACGGCAGCAGCAAAGAGGCCATCGCAGTATAAGGAGCACCCCACTGTTGCTGGCATGCGTGGACATTGATTGTCATATGCTCTGCAGCCTGACCGGAGGCCTTGGACCAGAGCGTAATCAAATCTCCGGCGCCATCCGGACAGCCCGGCCTTAAGGTAAGGTGTGCAATTGGCATGCGTCGAATTCCCTCCTTCGCTGCAAAGTCCAAGAAAAAACCATGTAAGGCACATGATTAATTGCCGCCCCGGGGTCTGCGCACAACCGGACGGATAATCCGCATGGTAGGCCCTTCCCGTCGACGCATCAAACCCTGTGTAAACTGCCAGAACCGGAGTTTAGATGAATTTGTAAACGTTTCGGAACACTTTCATAGCGGCGCAAGCGTTTCCGTCGGGATTGGCACCAGCCTTTTAGTGCCCTATCATCAACAACGCGATTCACATCTCTGAAAGCGTTCATGGAGGACACCTTGAGTCAGTATCATCTCGCCCAACTCAATATTGCCAAACTATTGGCGCCAATCGATTCCCCTCAACTTGCCGACTTCGTCGCGAATCTTGACCGAATCAATACCCTGGCAGAAGATTCCGACGGTTTTGTCTGGCGGCTGCAAACGGACGCGGGTGATGCGACGGGCATTGATTTTTTCGGCACCGACAATATCGTAAACCTGTCCCTCTGGGACTCGGTCGAGGCTTTACACCACTACGTTTATCACTCTGCGCATATCGAGATCATGCGCCGCAAAAAAGAATGGTTTGGCAAGATGGGCGAAGCACATATGGTGCTGTGGTGGGTGCCTGCCGGTCATCTTCCGTCCATAGAGGAAGCCGCGGAAAGGCTGAATATCCTGAGAGATCAGGGTCCGGGGCCGCAGGCTTTCACATTCAAAAAGATGTTTCCCGCACCCCATCAACATCCCAATGAAGAAAGCCCTTTCTTAAGCGGGGATTGCCCGGCAACCTAAAGAATACAAGATCGCCGCCTCCGCACTACTGATGTGTATCCAAGGTATTCAAACAGTGCAGCGCGACGAAAAACAATCCCGGCAACGAAATTGCTTTACTTATCTGCATAAACACGGCTCTATGTAGAACAGCTTGGAGTCTTCTTGGCTAACTGGGGAACGAAACATGGCTATACGCGTTGTCATTCGGCACTCGACACACTATCAGTTTGATCGCGAGGTCGCGCTTTCGCCGCATACCGTCCGACTGCGCCCGGCGCCCCATTGCAGAACACCGATAGAGTCCTACTCCCTGCAAGTTGCACCAAAAGAGCATTTTATCAACTGGCAGCTTGACCCCTTCTCCAATTACATGACGCGCCTGGTATTCCCGGAAAAAGCCCGCGAACTGAAAATTGATGTGGAAGTCATCGCGCGTCTGGATGTGATCAATCCCTTTGATTTTTTTATTGAGGATTACGCGCAAAGCTATCCCTTCGAATACGAATCTGAACTGGGCGACAACCTGAAACCCTATCTGAAAAAGGAGACGCCCGGCCCGCTCTTAGCGAAGTGGCTGGAAGACTTTGAAGCGCCGAAAGAAGTGAATTCAGCCCAGTTCCTTTACCATGTCAATCAGTTGCTGGCCAAGCAGATCAAGTACAACATTCGTATGGAGCCGGGTGTTCAAAGCTGCGAGAGCACCCTGACAAGCCAAACCGGTTCCTGCCGCGATACGGCCTGGTTGCTGGTTCAGATTTGCCGACATCTGGGTCTGGCAGCACGCTTTGTGTCCGGTTATCTGGTGCAATTGAAATCTGACGAAAAATCCCTCGACGGCCCCTCCGGCCCGGAAGAAGATTTTACCGACCTGCATGCCTGGGCCGAGGTTTACATTCCCGGCGCCGGCTGGATCGGGCTCGACCCGACCTCGGGCCTGTTTGCCGGCGAAGGCCATATTCCACTGGCGGCGACGCCGGAACCCCAAAGTGCTGCGCCTATTTCCGGCGCATTGGAAGACTGCAAAGTAGAGTTTTCCTTCTCCAATACGGTGGAGCGCCTGGCAGAAGAACCCCGTATCACAAAGCCATTCAGTGACGAACTCTGGAGCCACGCACTGGCCTTGGGGAAAGCCGTTCAGAAAGAACTGGATGGCAAGGGTGTTGAGTTGACCATGGGCGGCGAGCCCACCTTCGTCTCGATCGACGATATGGAGGCGGCGCAATGGAATACCACTGCAGATGGCGAGCATAAACGCAAGCTCGCGCATGCGCTTTTCGAACGCATGTCAACGCACTATGCGCAGGCACCATTGCATCATTATGGCCAGGGCAAATGGTATCCCGGCGAACCCCTGCCACGCTGGCAATATGGCTGTTACTGGCGGGCAGATGGCAAACCCATCTGGCATTCGGAAAGCACACGCGGTGTTCCGGGTCTGAATGAGGGAGTGACGCTGGATCAGGCCCGGCAATTTTCCGAAGCGGTGGTGGAGCTGCTCGGTGTGCCCGGCGACTGCCTGTTACCGGCGTATGAGGATGTCTACTACCTGATGTGGCAGGAAGCCAATCTTCCGCCTGGCGACAAGCCCGAAGATCTGACACTGTCTTCCAGTGACAAGCGGCGCGTGCTGTTCTCGGCCCTTGAAAATGAAGGCTTTGAAAAACCGCGCGGCTTCGTCTTGCCATTGGCCTGGGATCTGAAAATAAAGCGCTGGCATAGCTGTCACTGGCAATTCAAACGAAAGCATTGCTATCTGACCCCTGGTGACTCGCCCATCGGCTTGCGCCTGCCTTTGGACAGCATCAGCTGGACGCCACTCGACAAACGCGAATACCCCGCTCCGAAAAGTCTGTTTGATGACTTTGATGCACTGGCAGAAGACTTTGAACGCTACAAAGACGTTCACAGCCATGAAGTCTTCATCCAGTCAGCGCTTTGCCTTGAAGTGCGCAATGGCGGCCTTTACGTGTTTATGCCTCCAGTGAGCAGTCTGGACGAATACCTCGATATCATCGCGCGTCTGCAGGCCAGCGCCGAGCTGCTGAAACTCAAGATTGTGATCGAAGGCTACACGCCCCCCAAAGACCCGCGACTTGTGCACTTTATGGTCACACCGGACCCCGGCGTGATCGAAGTCAATGTGCACCCTGTCAAGGACTGGGACAGCCTCGTGGACAACACCCAGACACTGTACCAGCTGGCCCAGAAATCGCGCCTCGGTACCGCCAAGTTTATGCTGGATGGCACGCAAACCGGTACCGGTGGCGGCAATCATGTCACGCTGGGCGGCATTACGCCTGATCGCAGCCCTTTGTTGCGGCGACCGGCACTGCTGCAAAGCCTGATTACCTTCTGGCAGCATCATCCGGGTCTGTCCTACCTTTTTTCAGGCCAGTTTATCGGTCCGACCAGTCAGGCCCCGCGAGTGGATGAAGCCCGGGACGAAATACTTTACGAGCTGGAATTGGCATTCTCCCAGATACCTGAAGGTGATGTTGATCAACCCTGGCTGGCCGATCGCCTGCTACGCAACTTGCTGGTTGATCTGACCGGAAATACCCACCGTGCCGAATTCTGCATCGACAAACTCTACTCTCCGGACTCCCCGACCGGCCGTCTGGGTATTCTGGAATTCCGTGGCTTCGAGATGCCACCCCATGCGCGTATGAGTCTGGTGCAGATGCTATTGCTGCGCACGCTGGTGGCACGTTTCTGGGACCAACCCTATCGGCATCCGCTGGTGCACTGGGGTGCCAAGCTGCACGATCATTACCTGTTGCCGCACTTTGTATGGGAAGACGTCAAAGATGTCTGTGGGCAGCTGCAGGACTGGGGCTATCCCTTTCTGCTGGAGTGGCTCAGACCATTTCTGGAATTTCGCTTCCCTGTCTACGGCCGACACCAGATTCTGGGCATGCAGATCGAACTGCGCCAGGCAATCGAACCCTGGCATGTGCTTGGTGAGGAAGTCTCGCAGTCCGGCACCTCCCGCTATGTCGACTCTTCGCTTGAGCGCCTGCAAATCAAAATCAGCGGCCTGGTGGAAGAACGCTATGTGGTGTGCTGCAACCGTCGCAAGGTCGTGCTGACACCGACCGGTATTCCGGGCGAATATGTTGCAGGTGTGAAGTACCGGGCCTGGCAACCGCCTTCGGCACTGCATCCCATGCTGAAGGTGAATTCCCCACTGGTGTTCGACATTGTCGATACCTGGAGCGGCAAGGCCGTGGGCGGCTGTACTTACCATGTCACTCACCCGGGTGGACGCTCTTATGAAACCTTTCCGGTGAACAGCAATGAAGCCGAAGGCCGGCGTATCAATCGCTTTTTTGATATCGGCCATTCAATTGGCGAGTTGCGCGCGCCCGAGCCATTAAAACCTCGTGTGGAAAGTGCCGGTATTTTCTATCCGGAAGGCTCGCCTCCGGGAATTTTCGAACCGATTGCGGAGCCACCGGGTTATCGCTATGGCGCAACGCTGGATCTCAGAACGTCGGGAGCGAATACCGTACGATAAATCTGGACAAGCGATCGCATAGCGATAGACTTGATCCACATCCAGATCAATAAAAAGAACGAGTGACTATGCCCAGTCAAGCCAAAAGGGAAGCCGCACAAGACGACCATGCCAAACTGGAGGCCCTGCTGTACCAGTACGGCAAGTCTGTTCGTATCGCACATGATGAAATGCTGGCCTCTGGCGATGAACATCTGATCAAGCCGCACTGGATTCCGCTCATGCGTGCCTTGGGTCGAAGCGCCCCGGAAGAGCTCGAACACAAGAACCACGAAGCGCGTCGCGTGATGCGCGAAAGCGGTGTCACCTATAACGTCTATAACGATCCGGAGGGACGCAGTCGCGCCTGGCAACTGGATCCTGTACCCATGCTGATGTCGCAGGAAGACTGGGCCACCATCGAGTCCGGACTGGTGCAGCGGGCCGAACTGATCAACCTGATCTTTCATGACCTCTACGGCAAACAACGCCTGCTGAAAGAGGGTTTGCTCCCGGCTGAAATCCTGTACGCGCATCAGGGCTTCCATCGCGCTTGTGTCGGTCTTTACGAAAACGCAAAACCTCCTATTTTTAATTACACAGCAGATCTGGCGCGCGGTCCGGACGGTAAGATGTGGGTCTTCTCTGATCGCACCCAGGCCCCTTCCGGTTCCGGTTATGCGCTGGAAACCCGTATCGCTATGTCACGTGTCATGGCGAGTGAATTCAGGGCCAGTCAGGTTCGAAGACTATCGCATTATTTCCGCACCATGCGCGGCGCACTTGCCGAACTTCACGGCGACCGCTATGACGATCCGCGAATCGTGCTGATGACCCCTGGCCCATTGAACGAAACCTATTTCGAACACGCCTACCTGTCCTCCTATCTCGGCTATACACTGGTGCAAGGCGCCGACTTGACGGTGCGTGACAGCAAGGTCTGGCTCAAGTCCATTGATGGACTGAGTCAGGTCGACATCATTCTCAGACGAGTGGACGACTCTTTTTGCGACCCGCTGGAGCTGCGTGAGGATTCGCATCTGGGCGTTCCCGGTCTGGTACAGGCTGTCAGGGAAGGCAATGTCACTGTCGTGAATCCGCTCGGCAGCAGTGTGGTGGAATCTCCGGCCTTGTATCCCTTTCTGGCGAATATTGCCAAAGCCTGGCTGGGCGAGGATCTGAAAATGCCCTGTGCGGCCAGTTGGTGGTGCGGTCAGAAAAAGGAACGCGACTACGTACTCGCGAACCTCGACAAGCTGGTCATCAAATCCATTGATCGAAGCGCTTGTACAGTATTTGGCGGTTCACTAAGCCGCCTGGAACGCGAGGAACTGCGCGCCCGCATTGAAGCCAACCCACTGCAATTTGTGGGTCAGGAACGTCTGGCCTGTTCCTCGACGCCGGCTTTGGTCAACGGGCAAATCACACCGAGGCGTGTCCTGCTGCGCTCTTTCCTCGTTGCCTCTGAAGGCAGTTACAGTTTGATGCCGGGCGGACTGACGCGCATTGCCCCCGATAATGACAGCTTTCTCATCACCAACCAGAGCGGAGGCATCAGCAAGGACACCTGGGTACTCACAGATCAACCGGACCGGCAGGCCAGCCTGTTACCGGATCCCAATAGCGGCAGCCTGCAAGCGGGAACCGAGACATTGCTGCCGAGCCGGTCTGCCGAAAACCTGTTTTGGGTCGGCCGTTATGCCGAACGTTCGGAGGGCGTCGTAAGGCTTTTACGGACGGTGCTGCAGAAGCTCTCGGATTATGACGAATATCGTGACGCTACGGATCAGGCCTGTCTGCGCAAAATGCTTTCGTCTCTGACACACATGACAGAAACCTTTCCCGGTTTTGTTGAACCTGATAACGAAGAGATATTTGAGCGGCCTGAAAAGGAAATCCATGCGGTCGCCTTCAGTATGGAAAAGCCGGGCAGTCTGATCAGCACACTCAATGCCCTATTCTATGGTGCCTTTAATGTGCGTGATCTGTGGTCGGCGGATACCTGGCGCATTATCGACGATATCGGCGAACTGATTTCAGGGATGCGCGCCCAGAAGCCTTCGTTTTTCAACCTGCACAACCATATCGATACCATCATAGACGCACTGATGGCGTTTTCGGGTCTGACCCAGGAAAGCATGTCTCACGAAAGTGGCTGGTTTATGTTTGATCTGGGCAAACGACTGGAACGCGCACTTCAGGTCATTAAACTGGTTCGCAACCTGTTAGGCGATTTCAACGGACCGTTGGAAGAGCAACTCAATATCGAGGCCCTGATGAGTTCACAGGAAAGTCTGATGACCTATCGCCGCCGTTATCGACTTGCCAGCAGCGCGATGGCGGCTTGCAGCCTGCTGGTACTGGACGAAAACCATCCCCGCTCCATCGCCTATCAGATCCTTAAACTACAGGACCACTGTGCGCACTTACCACGTCAGGTGAAAACTGTGTTTACGGCACATCTGAATGACGAAGAAAAGACCCTGCTGCATGTTCGAACGGTACTACAGCTGGCAGAGCCCGATAAGCTGGTGGCCTGTGACGAAACAGACAATACTCGCCCGGCGCTTTTGGCCTTATTGAATGAGGTTGAAAGCGCCTTACTCTCGGTTTCTGTCGAGATTTCCCACCGTTATTTCAGCCATACCGACTATGGCCGCCAGTTGGCGCCGCAGCTGACGGGAGAAGAGTAAACATGCATTACCGCGTCTCCCACACAACCCGCTATACCTACGAGTCAACCGTCACGGTATGTCAGAATATCGCCCGGCTGACGCCCTATTCAAACCATAATCAACGTTGTCTGAAAAGCTTTTTCAATATCGACCCAGCGCCACAGTGCATGCGCAGTTACATGGATGCCTTTGGCAATCAGGTCACCTACTTCGAAATTTCCAGACCGCATCAGGAATTGACGATTACGGTGGTGAGCGAAGTCGAAGTCAAAAACCAGTCTCAGCAGGAACTGTTTAAAACCGATGTCCCATGGGATCGTCTGCGCGATCAGATCCGGGCATCCAGGGATGAACGAACCATCATGGTGCGGGATTACTGTTTGCCCTCCCCATTAGTGCCCATTATTGCCGGTGTTCAGGAATACGCTCTGCAAAGTTTCCTGCCAGGTCGTCCATTAATGGAAGCCACCCGCGATCTGATGCAGCGCATTTTTACCGAGTTTAAATACGACCCGAGCTTTACGACAATTTCGACGCCGCTGCAGGATGTGCTGCAACACCGTAAGGGCGTGTGTCAGGATTTTTCGCATCTGGCGCTGGCCTCACTGCGCAGTCTGGGTCTGCCCGCCCGCTATGTCAGCGGCTATATCGAAACAATTCCACCTGAAGGTGAGGAAAAAATGCAGGGCTCCGATGCCTCTCATGCCTGGTTTTCGGTGTATTCGCCAAACAATGGCTGGGTGGAATTCGACCCGACCAACAATCTCGTTCCCGATGACCAACACATTTCTTTGGCACAAGGCAGGGATTTTGCTGATGTAACCCCATTGAAGGGCGTCATCTTCGGCGGCGGAAAGCATGAGCTCGATGTCGCTGTGGATGTTCGCAGAGAATAAACAAGGGTAAATTATGGCTAAACTTTCGCTAAGATCTGACTGGCAACAGTACCAGACCACCACCTTTGACGAGCTCATGCTCGACAAGGGAAAACCGCGCGACCACGCCGCCAATATCGTGAAGTTTTTTTCTTCGCTCAGTGAAGAGGAAACTATCCAGTATCGCAGTGCAGCCGATCTGGCGATGAAGGAAATGGGCGTCACCTTCACCGTGTATAGCGAAGAAGAGGGTTCCATTGACCGGGTCTGGCCCTTCGATATTATTCCGCGCATCATTCCGCAAAGCGAATGGCGCCAGACCGAACTTGGTTTGCAACAACGCGTGCAGGCACTGAATCTGTTTATTGATGATCTCTATGGCGAGCAGAAGATCATCAAGGACAAGATTTTCCCGGCAGAACTATTGGCCAAATCCAAAAACTTCCGCAAGGAATGCATCGGCATCAAGCCCGCACATGGCACCTGGGCGCATATTTGCGGTAGCGATCTGGTGCGCGACTCCGATGGCACGGTGTATGTCCTTGAGGACAATCTACGCGTGCCTTCCGGTGTTTCCTACATGTTGGAAAACCGCTCCATTCTGAAACGCATCTTCCCGGACCTGTTCGATCAGAGCAGCGTGTTCCCCGTGAATGACTATCCCTCACAACTGTTCGATATGCTGGCCAGTCTGTCGCCCCGCCCGGCCGATAACCCCGAGGTCGTCGTGCTGACACCGGGCGTCTATAACTCTGCCTATTTCGAGCACTCCTATCTGGCGCAACAAATGGGGTGTGAGCTGGTCGAGGGTCGGGACCTGGTCGTGCTGGACGACGACTGCGTCTACATGCGAACGATGGAAGGCCACAAACGCGTCGACGTCATTTACCGGCGTATTGACGATCTGTTTCTGGATCCGGAGGCTTTTTTACCGGATTCCATGCTCGGCGTCCCCGGCATCATGCGGGCCTGGAAAAACGGTAATGTGGCGCTGGCCAATGCACCCGGTGCCGGGGTCGCTGATGACAAGGTCGTCTATGCCTTTGTGCCCGACATGATCAAGTACTATCTGGGTGAAGAGATGCTGCTCCCCAATGTGCCCACCTACCTGTGTATGCGCGATTCGGATCGCAAGTATGTGCTGGAAAATCTCGAAAAACTGGTCGTAAAACCGGCCAACGAATCAGGCGGCTACGGCATGATGATTGGTCCCGCGGCCAGCAAAAAAGAGCTGGCGACCTTTGCCGCTTTAATTCAAAAGGACCCTCGCAACTACATCGCACAGCCGACCCTGAACATCTCTACGGCGCCGACCCTGGTGGATAACATGGCCGAAGCGCGGCATGTCGATTTACGCCCCTTCATCCTGTCTGGCAAGCAGACCAACGTCACTATGGGAGGGCTGACACGCGTTGCGCTCAGAAAAGGCTCCCTGGTGGTCAATTCAAGTCAGGGTGGTGGCAGCAAAGACACCTGGATCGTAGCAGACTAAGCAGGAGGTAATATGCTAGCAAGAGTCGTAGAATCGATTTACTGGATGGCCCGTTATCTTGAGCGCGCCGAAGACATGGCCCGTCTGATTAATGTCAACGCCAACTTGTTGATGGACCTGCCCAAAGGTGTCTCGCTGGGCTGGGAACCGCTGATCGATATCACCAGCACCCGGGAAAGCTACCTCGAAGCCCATGATGATTTCGAAGAACGGAATGTACTCAAGTATCTGATCGGTGAGAAGGCCAGCCCTATCTCACTGCTTTCGAATCTCAGTAACGCGAAAGAAAATGCCAGAACCATTCGCGATGTGATTCCGCGCGAATCCTGGGAAGAGCTGAATTCACTGTACCTGTTCGCCAAGGAAAACCTGAATGCAGGGCTGTCGAAACGCGGACGCTTCGATTATCTGGAGCAGATCATTGCCGGTAATCAGCGTATCACCGGCTTGCTGGCCGGTACGATGAATCAGGATGCCGGATATCTGTTCCTTAAACTCGGACGCAATCTGGAACGGGCCGATATGACCACGCGTTTTATTGATGTGCGCACCCAGAACCTGTTCGAAGAAGGCGATCTGGAACTCAAGCCCTATCACAATATCCAGTGGATGAGCGTTTTGAAATCACTCACAGGTTATCAGATGTACCGGCGCGAAATGCAAGTCAGTATCCGCCACTCGCAAGTATTGCGTTTCCTGTTCAAATCGAAAATTTTTCCACGTGCTGTGTTCTGCTGTATTGCAGAAGTCAAAAAATGTATTGAGAAATTGCCGCATCACCAGGCGGCCTATGATCAGGTGAACGCACTGAAAAACACCCTGAATGAAACGGATCTGGCAACCATGGACCACGACCGGTTACATGCCTTCATTGACCTTGTACAGTTGCAAACCGGCCAAATCCATAACGCGCTCAATCGTCAGTATTTTTTGTCCGGCATGATAGAGGAACAGGAGTCTGCACAGTCGGCATCACAGAGTCAGACACAGACGTGAACGCACGATGAACGGCAGATACAAAAGAGACGATCAGCCCAACAATTCGTGCAGACGCTTGAATACCGGGTCCAGCTTTTGATGCTCGAACAGCGAGTTCCAATAGCCGTCTGAAAACCGTTCGGCCCTACTGACGCCAGTCAGAACGGTTCTGAGCTCATCCAGAGAAGCGTCAGCGACATCACTTAAGAGCGCTTCAATGTCTTCCGGACGATAATCAAATTTAACCCAGGGCTCTTCCTGCAGGGACCGCATAAAAGTGACCAGCTGTTCGGGATAATCATAGCCACCAGCGCGTGTTTTCACGCCGTGTTTTTCGTAGGCCGCCAATGCCTGCCGGTAGTTTTCAGTTAATGATTCCAGATGCTCATTATCAATCATAAACGCCCCGTGTATCACTCACGTCTCTGATCTCATTTGTGGCGGCATCATATTTGAATTCGATCATGCGCCCCCTTCTGTAATTTACAGCATTATGCGGCCCGGGATGGATCATTGTGACACGGAGATAAGCCAATCACCACGGATCTTTAAAGGCCGGTGAGATGGCGCTAAAGTCAAGAATAACCAAGACAGGCAATACCCATTCGAGCAACAGGTGTGAAATACGGTGAATGATGCTTCACGTCATTTGATTTATTGCTCTTCTTCAACAAGACTTGAGAGTAGTCTTGCAACCTTTGTGTTACAGCCACACTGTTCTTATCAACATATCAATTATCGAACACGCTTAAACAACTATGGCAACAGTCACTCAAGAAGTACCCGTTCAAGTAAGCGACCTGGAGCTGGGCATGCATGTTGTTCGGCTCGACCGGCCCTGGGAAGACACCGATTTTCTGATGCAGGGCTTTGTGATTCAGGATCAGAGTGATATCGATGCACTCTGCCGGCAATGCGAAGTCGTCTATATCGAGGCCAAAATCGAAACGCTTGCTCAACATGGCAAGCCGTCTGCGCCACCCAAAAAGATAGAGCGGCGGCAAGAGCCAAAGGGATTGTTCTCTCGCTTTAAACGAAGCAAGAAAGAAGAGCCGGAACCGGAGCAGAAAAAGCCCGGCGTAAAACCTGTTCCAACCGGCATCCCGGATGCCAATACGCGCGTGACCTATATCAACAAAATTAACACGGAAAAGGAAATCGAGGTCGCCAAAAATACGTATAGCTCTGCCAAGCAGGTCGTTAAGAACATTATGGACGGCATTCGTATCGGCCGTACCATTGATATGGAAGATACCCGGGAAGCGGTCAGTCAGGTTGTAGATAGCGTGCTGCGAAACAAGGATGCCCTCGCATGGTTAAGCAAGATCAAAAACAAGGACGAATACACTGCCGAGCATTCCTTGAATGTCTGCATTCTGTCCGCGACCTTTGCAAGACACCTCGGACACGATGAAATTGAAATCCAGCACGTGGCACTCTGCGGACTGCTGCACGATGTCGGCAAGTCCAAAATTCCGGACGAAATCCTGAACAAGGAGGGGCGCTTCACAGATGAAGAGTTTGATATTATGCGCCAGCATACCACCTTCGGACGTGACCTCTTGCTGGCACTCCCCAAAACCGACCATGTCGCAATTGACGTTGCCCACAGTCATCATGAACGTCTGGACGGCTCTGGCTATCCTCGCGGCTTGAATGCCAGCCAGATTCCATACTACGCAAAGCTGGTGTCTCTCGTTGACTGCTACGACGCCATCACCAGCAGCCGTTGTTATGATGGTGCCCGTTCCTCTATCGAGGCCCTCGACATCATCTACAAGAACCAGGGTGTGCAATTCGACAAGGAACTGGCGCTGGAATTTATCAAGTGCATTGGTATTTACCCTGCCGGTGCGCTGGTTGAGTTCAGCAATGGCGAAGTCGGCATTGTGCTGTCTGTTGACCCGGAGAGCAAATTGCGTCCACGCGTTCTATTGGTGCGCGATAGCGACAAGAATCCGCGCAAGGAAAGGATTATCGATATGAAAAAGATCGACCTCGACAGCGCCGGAAAGCCCTATACTATTGTCAGTGAACTGCCTAACCTGAGTTATGGTGTTGATCTGCGCGAATACCTGAAGAAAGGACTGGTAGTGGGTGACGCGCAGGATGCCAAGGTGCCAATGCTGGAGGAGCAAATCAAGAAATGACTGATTCCGGACCTGCCGAAAAACGCAGTCGCCAGCGCCTTCTGTGCAGCGACCCTTTCAGTGGTTGTACCCTGAATTATGATGGCACGGAGTATTCTGCCCAGTCCATCAATTATAATCAGTGCGGTATCGGGGTGTTCGCCATGACACGCTTGCCTGAACAGGCACGTTGTCAGCTCAGGTTCTGCTACCGTAGCGACGAAGATAACATTGAAATCAATGCCTTGGCGGCTGAACGGGTATACAGCAATGAAACCGAGGTGGGGCACCAGTACGGTTTCAAATTCTGCCTTGAGGAGGCCTCAGCAGAGGTTCGTGCCAGGCTGATCGCACTCGAAGAGCGATTGGAACAAGACGCCAAAACACACCGCTACGGTTTGTTTTCCTGAACAAACCCGCTGGCAACAGCAAGCTCAGCGCAACGAGACAGGGTCATTCACGTCTTGTGCCACAGTCACCGCCCTTAATCCGGTGCCATCAAGCCAGAGTACTTCACGCCTGATAACAGTGCCATCTCCCGATGCCAGGTTGCCAAATCCTCCTGATTGAACTGGTGCAAGGCTTCATGTCCGCAGGCGCGCGCCATCACCTGCATCAGAGCAACAGAGGCTTCAAAAAAATTCTTTAACTGTTGCGCAGATTTTTCAACGTTCAGACGCTGCCTCAAATCCTTTTTCTGGGTCGCAATACCCGCCGGACAATTATTGGTATTGCACATACGCGCGGCCACACATCCGATCGCCTGCATTGCACTATTGGACAAGGCCACTCCGTCCGCACCCAAGGCCATTGCCTTCACAAAATCGATGGGAAGACGCAAGCCGCCAGTGATAATCAGCGTTATATCGCCACTCGCTCCCTGCTGGTCCAGATACCGCCGCGCCCGCGCAAGCGCCGGAATCGTTGGAACGCTAATATGGTCTCTGAAGATTTCCGGTGCGGCACCGGTACCCCCACCGCGGCCATCGAGAATGATGTAGTCAGCGCCAACATCCAGTGCGAACTGAATATCGGCTTCGATATGGTTGGCACTGAGTTTGAAACCTACCGGAATTCCGCCACTGATTTCACGCACTCTGGCAGCCATGTTTCTAAAATCCTCTACCGTTCGCAGATGCTCAAATGTCGGCGGCGAGACCGCGGGTTCACCTTCAGGGATACCGCGCACTTCTGAAATTTTTCCGGTGTTTTTGGCACCCGGCAAGTGGCCACCGGTGCCCGTTTTTGCGCCCTGCCCGCCCTTAAAATGAAAGGCCTGTACTTTCTTCAATTTGTCTTCATCGTAACCGAAGCCAGCGCTGGCATATTCGTAAAAGTAACGGGTGTTCGCGGCTTGCTCCTCAGGCAACATACCGCCTTCACCCGAACATATGCCGGTCCCCGCCAGCTCAGCGCCAGCTGCGAGGGCCACTTTGGCTTCCTCGGACAGTGCGCCAAAACTCATATCCGATACCAGCAGAGGAATCTTGAGTTTCAACGGCTTTTTAGCCATTGGGCCGATCACCAGTTCAGTCGCGACCTTCGCATCTTCCTGCAATGGCTTTCGGGCCAGTTGTGCGGTCATGATTTGCAGGTCATCCCACTGCGGCAACAAATGTCTCGGCACGCCCATTGAGGTCATGGGCCCATGATGTCCCAGCTTTGACAGCCCCTCACGTGCCAATTGGTGGATCAATTCAACCGTCGGTTCTTCTTTCGTGGCTTCAGCCTTCGGAGCCTTTGAGTCATCGGATGCGATACCAGGACCTTCCTTCCCGACATCCTCATCGTCAAACCGCTTGTGGCTGCCATCACAGTAAGGAAGATTGCGCGAATGCTTGCACTGGCAAAGGTAGGCTTCCTCGCTCTTTTCTGCCGTAAACGCCTTGGGTTTGAAATCGGTGCCTTTGTGCGAGCCATCGCAAAAAGGCTGATCGCTGGAGCGACCGCACATGCAGAAGGTGTATTCTTCGTTTTCCTTTAATTCGGCTTTGACTGGTTTGTTGTTGGCAATGACTGGCTTCATAGCTTCCCCCGGGGTTTAGGTGGTGCTCGCATACATCAGACCTTGCGTAGCGTTTGTGTCATACAGTTTAGTCTACGCTGAGCGCCGCCTTTCAGTTTACCTGAACTAGAACTCGACCTGCCCCCGATAGGTTTAGTCCACCTTGTCATGGGATACAACAATCAGCTGGCTGATATCAAAACCCTTGTCACTGGCGCTGACCCTGAAGCGCTCAAGTATCGCATCCGGAACCTCCGGGGTGCGCGCCAGTAGCCACAGATAAGAAGTATCCGGCCCGCAGACAAAGGCATACTGGTAACCCTCATGATCCAGTTCAAACACAATATAGGCGCCGTAGAAGGGCCCGAAAAAAGAGACTTTCAAATGTCCAAGAGAGGATTCTTTGACAAAATAGGCTTTTCCCTCAGCTTCTTGCCACCGCCTTTCTTCACGTGCATAGCCCCGGTTTATCACGTGTACGCCACCATCTTCGCGCATGCTGTATTCGGCAGTGACATTGTCCAGACCACGTTCAAAAGAATGATCCAGGCGCGCGATTTCGTACCAGGTGCCAAGATAACGATCCAGTTCGAATTCGCTAACCGGTCTGACCTTTTCCGGCACGCCGGTGCAGCCAGCCAGCAAAACCAGGATGCACGCAACACCTAAGAGTTGTCTCACACAGTTTCCCTTTTCCGCTCCAACAGCCCCAGAATCACAGCCGCAAAACAGGACATAGCGAAGAAGGTCATGACTGCAACCAGCGACACCTGTGCCAATACGCCGGTCAGGATGCCAACCAACAGCAACAGCAGACCAATCAGGGTGTTGCTGAGCGCGACATAATCCGTGCGTTTGTTGCCGCTGGCCATATCCACCAGGTAAGTTTTGCGCCCTACCCGCACACCCTCATGCGCGACCATCAACACAAAAAACAGCCCCATCGCCAACACATCCACATAACTGGCATTGCTTATCAGACCCGAAACAGCAGCAACGCAGGTCAAACCACATACGCCGCCGGCAATGATCATGACCCACAAGCTGTTGTTATCGCTCCACTTGCCCCAGACATGTCCACTCAATAATCCCGCCAGACCGGACAAACCGACAAACATCCCCAGTTGCTGAGCCGATGCTTCCGTCCCTGACGACAAGCTCATCGTCACCAGAAATGGCGCGGCCAGCCCCGAACTCATCAGGCAGGCACGCATGACGACGAAATTTCTCAAGGCCGGGTCGGTTTTCAACAGGGCAAACTTGCTTAGCGCCTCCTTCAGGGCATTCCCGCCACCTTCGGTCGCGCCATGCTCTTCAGCGACACGACTGAACAACACGGCGGCCACCAGCCACGCCAGCGAAGCCAAACAGAGTAATGGGACAAAGTAATTGGCCGACTGCATGAGACCTGAACTCATGGCGATGGCAATGCCAATCGTCAACAAACCGGCAATGCTGGCACTCAAGCCCGTCAATCGCCCCCGTCTCGTCTTTGGAACGGTTTTGCCAATAACATCCTTGCTGGCGACCGAACACAGCCCGCGCGCCAGACTGAACAACACCAGACACGCAATGATGGCGATTCCTGCCTGCAAGCCCTCAAGCATCATGCCGCTCGCGAGAATAAGCGCCATCAATACTCCTTGCGCCACACAACCCGCCACATAAAAGTATTTCCGCACCGCGAACCGTCGCACCCAGCCACCGATCAGCAGCTGTGGAATCAGCGAGCCGGACTCCCGAATCGGAACCAACAAGGCGATCAGGCCCGCAGGCGCTCCACTCGCGTTCAGTAGCCAGGGGAGCACGGTTTTGGCATTGGCCAGCGCGTCGGCAAGTTTGGTGAGCCACTGGGTGAGCAGAATCAGAAAAAAGTTTTTCGGTACCGCCGAACAGGCAGAATCCGGAATATCCTTGCAGACGCGCGCATCTTCTTCATCCACCAAAAAAGCATATAGTCGATCTCTGTGTTCAGCTGCCGTTTCCATATCCAGTGTTCGCATCGCCGCTCTCACATCCTCCTAGTAATGGTAAATAAAAATCACCGCCGCATAGCGCGCCGCTTTGCCGATAAAGGTCAATACGAGAAAGATACCAAATTGGACCCGCATCAGACCTGCGACAAAAGTCAGGGCATCTCCGCCAATCGGCAACCATGCAAACAACAGACTCCACTTCCCCCAGCGTTGAAACCAGCGTTGGGCGCGCCCCAGTTTTACCGGTTTAAAGGGAAACCACTTGCGCTCCTGATACCTCAAGAGATAGCGCGCCAGCATCCAGTTGAGCGCCGCTCCCAGCGTATTGCCCAGTGAAGCGACCCACCAGACGGACAGGGACGAGTGCCCCTGATACAGCATACCGACCAGCGTCAGTTCGGAATAAAAAGGCAGAATGGTCGCCGCGCCAAAGGCGCTGACAAACAAAATGAGGTAATCGGTCATTCAGGAAGTATTGATTCGGGACGTGGCATGCAACAAAGTGTAACCCAAAAGCCACACAAACTCATGGCAATAACGCCCTGGATCACTTGCACATTGGCGACGCTAACCTATAGTTGTAAGGCAACTGAACAATAATATTTTGAAAGCAATTCCTTCCGACAGCTGAGATTCAGCGCGCGCTCCTGTCACTCATTGTGCGCAACAAGAGATCGAACTTTGCGAGCAAAAAATACCAGCAAACCAAGTGTTTTATTCGCCCGAATTGCGTTGCTGTGCATGGCGCTCATGGCTTTTCCTGTCATGGCCGAGCCTAAAATTATTCTTCACCCAGATCTGGGTGAGCAAACCTTCGACACCTTTTATCTCAACCAGATTTTTGCCATGCAGGTCAGAAAATGGCCAAACGGGGAAAGCATTCAGGTCTTTACCTTGCCAAGCCAAAGCAAACTGCATCGCGAGTTTGCGATTAACACACTGCGAATCCAAACACACCAACTGGATCGTATTTGGAAACGTATGCTATTTACCGGCACCGGGAAAGCACCCACTGTTGTTTCAACGGAGGCAGAAATGCTCGAAGTCGTGCGTACTACACCGGGAGCCATCGGTTACCTCGGCGGTGAAACCTCCGCTGATGGCGTAATTTCGATTGGAGGGCCACAATGATCAGTAATCGCTTATCTCTGGCTCTCCTTTGCCTGACGGCACTGAAAGGACCGGCACTCGCGATCGAGCTATCGGACAAATCAGAATTGCACGGTTTTATCAATCAGGCATTTCTGTACAGCCCCGACAATCCCTATGCAGGTCAGGACGCCAATAACGGCTCGTTTCAGTTCAGGGAGGCCGGATTGAATGCCTTTTACGAATCCTCATCCGAGCTGCGCTTTGCCGGTCAGGTGCTCGCCAGACAACGTGAGAATTCAGACGATGGCAAGCTGCGCGTAGATTTTCTGCTCGCCGATTACCAGGTTGTGAGTCAGCGCGACAGAACCTTTGGCATTCGCGCCGGCCGGGTAAAGAATAATATCGGCCTCTACAACGCTACACGCGACGTTCCCTCGGCTCGCCCCGGCTATACGGTGCCGGAGTCCATTTATTTCGAGACCTTTCGCGACACCCTGCTCTCATCTGATGGCATTAATCTTTATGGCTCGGCCACGACCTCAAATCACCGCTGGAACTGGGAAATTTTTGCGGGCCGAACCGACATTGTAAGTTCGCCAGTCGAGTATTACGTATTCGACCGCAGGCTTCCCGAGGGTGAGTACAATGCAGCCCAAACCTATGGGGTAAACCTGAATTACTTCCCGGCGTCCTTACCTGGCTTGCAGTTGGGTGTGAGTGTTGTGGACTTTAACTTCAAGCTGGAAAATGCCCGCTCAGAATCCGATGCCTTCGCAGAACTGATTACGATTCCGCCTTCAGAAGCGGCAGCACAACGCCATCGTTATGTTACCGGGAATGAAATCGATGGCCTGATGCGCGTTCTGTCGGCGCAATTCAGCATGAGCGACTGGATCTTCAGCCTTGAGTACCTCAACCTGATCGGTAAAACACAGTTGAGCTTCCCGGCACCGGCCCCATCCAGTACACAGAAAACAACCACCGAAGCCGTCTACGGACAGGCGGAATGGCTACCCACGGCACAGCTCTCCCTGTTTGCCCGCTACGAAGAACTGTATCTCGACAACAAGGACCGGCGACTGTCCTCACTTGCACCCGCACAGAACCTCTACAAGGGCTTTGGGCGTGGCTGGACGGTTGGCGGTAAGTGGAATTTTCGTTATGACCTGAGTGCCACGGCACAGGCAAGCTTCAATGAGGGAACCGTCTGGCTTCCCTCGTTTGATGGCATGGAAAATACACGTATGAAGGAATATTGGAATTACTACGTCGTCTCCCTGAACTACCACTTCTAGAAGCCGCGGACTGAGTCGCATGTTTGTCAGCATCAAGTGGAAGGCCGTTGTTTTTCTCAGTCTGGTGATGGTGGCAATCTTCGCTGCCTGGATCTCGGCGTATATATTGCGAGCGCTGGACGACTTCGCACTCAAGAATGACGACCTCTATGCACAGCAACAGCTGATTCTGAACCAATTACTTGACGATAACTTTCTACGCCTGTCCCAGCTCTCTCAACTGGTGGCTGAAACACCCGGAATTCGCGCCATCAACCCCGCGGCAACAAGCTCCAGTCTGGATGCCTTTCTGCAGCGCGAATGGATCAAACTCAATATTAATACCGGGATCGATTATATCGGCATCTCTTCACTGTCAGGCGAGCGCCTCGGAGAGGCCATCAACGACAACTTTTTCCTTGATCGCAAGGCACTTCAGGACGCAATCAGGATTAACCTTCAAGCCTCGCAAAACGGCGCTCCCAACTATTTTTTCTATTGTGATCTGGGCTGTTCCCAGTTTGTTGTGGAACCTTTTGTGACCGGTGCGGACTCGCAGGGTCTGATTATCCTGGGTCAAAACATGGCCGATGTTATTCAGCGATTCAGACAGGTGTCTGCCGCCGATATTGCTATCCTGATCGAAGAACGCGAGCAGGGAGAAAACACGCTCGATAAGGAGCGCAGGCTGGGCGAGTGGAAAAGCCGCGTCTGGGCTGCCAGTCAATTCTCAGATACCTTGGCACAACTCAAAAAACTACAGCACGAGATTTCTCTCGAAGATATTGATCAGGGCCAACTGTACGAAGTGGGCGAGCAGAAACTGCTGTTTCACAAGCTTGACTTGCCACCACAATTAAATCGGTTTGGTACCACACCAGACATCTATGCATTCACGGATGAATCAGCCCGGGAGCACAGCGTAAAACAGGCGATTCAATCCAGCTTGACCTCCGGACTATTTGCACTGTTTGCCGCGGTGCTTATTCTTTTGTTGTTGATGCTCGGTCCGGTCAAACGTCTGATATCCATTGTGGAAGCACTCAAACGCCTACCAAGCCAACAATATGCAGAGGCCAAACAACTGATCAGGGATCGACAAGGCGTTTTTCCGGACGAACTCGCCACACTCGAAAAAAGTGCCCGCTTTGTCACCAACGAACTCGAAGCCCTGTATGCCGAAGTTGAAGGCAAGAACCGTTCTCTGGAAGACCAGATTGCAATTGTTTCCCGTTCTCGTGCCTTTCTGGAGCGCTTGATCGACAGCTCCCATTTGCTGTTTGCAACGGTCGACCATGACGGCAGAATTCTGACCACCAACGCGCAGTTCGAAAAACAGTTCATCGGCTTGAGCGACAGCTTTTTCGATATTTTCAGTTCCAGCATTGATCAAATCGAGTTCAGCCACAATCTCGAGAAGCTGGTGCGGGGCGAAACAAAAATCACCCAGTTCGATGGCGAGTTCGTGGGCGAAACCGGCAAAGCCTTTTTTCTGGACTGGACCTGCTCTGCGGTTGAAGACGAAGCGGGAAATGATGTGATCCTCGCCATTGGTGTCGATCTGACAGAACGTCGCCGGGACCAGGAAGCGCTCGAATGGCTGGCCAACCATGACCCCTTAACCGGCATCGGTAATCGCAGGGCCTTTCAGCAAGACCTGGCAAACCTGCTGCATAGCGACAATGAAGCGGCCATCATATTTATTGACGTCAATCGCTTCAAACAGATCAATGATTTATACGGCCATAACACTGGCGACCTGGTACTGGTACAGATTTCCAACTCACTCAAGGCCGGGGTCAGAGCGAGTGACAGCATCTGTCGTCTTGCAGGTGACGAATTCACGGTCGTCATGCCCTCCATTGACCCCGACCACCTCGAGACCTTGATGGCGAAGCTGGCCGACTCTCTCAGCGATTCAGTCGAGATTCCTGCCCGTAATCACTCCATCGAATACAGTGTCAGCCTGGGTGCAGCCATGTACCCTGCCCACGGAAAAACAGAACAGGAACTGATCTCCCATTCAGATATGGCCATGTATCAGGCCAAGAAAAACGCCGCCAGCCACTGGCAAATTTTCGATCCGAACAACAACGAACTGGCCATGCTGCGCAAGGATCACGATCTGACCGCCATGATCAAACAGGCCCTGTCCACGGATGACCGTTTTGTACTGCGTTTTCAACCCATTCTCAATATGTCTGACAATGCCGTCAGCCACTATGAAGTATTGCTGCGGATGAAGGATGACAAGGGGCATCTGGTGTCGCCCGGCGACTTTATCCCCGCAGCAGAACGCATGGGGCTGATTCATCAGGTTGACGAATGGGTACTCGAGCATGCCATCAAAAAACTCGTAGCGTCCAATCTATCGGGGTGCAAGGTCAGTTTTGCCGTCAATGTTTCTGCCCCTACCCTGCAATCAGTCACCTTTCCGGAAACCCTGGCCCGATTAATAGAGCAATACCAGTGTGACCCCGGCTGCCTTGTCGTCGAACTCACAGAGACCGCCTATATCGAAAATTTCCAAATGGTGTTGTCGAGCCTCAACCAGATCCACCGAATGGGTATTCTGGTGGCATTGGACGACTTCGGCGTGGGCTTCTCGTCTTTCAGCTACCTGAAAAAGCTACCCTTGAGCTATGTCAAACTGGATGGATCCTATATTCGCGATCTCGACAAAAATCTCGATAACCAGGTCTTTGTGGAAAGTCTGACCAATATGGTGAATGCCTTTGGCATGCGCACTATTGCCGAATTTGTCGAAGACGAAGCCACCCTGAATAAGCTGGCCGACTTGAAAGTGGATTTTGCCCAGGGCTACTTTATCGGCCGCCCGGAAGAAGAACCCAACTTTATACCCTTGACCGGCAGTATGGCAGAGCGTGCCGCTGTTAGAACGCGGTTGTAGCCATGAGGTGAACAAGATTCGAATTAATAACGAACATAAACAATACTTAAAAGTTGAATGATCCATTGCCTGCATACCTTTACCCCTCGTTCAGGCCAAGGATGAATTCCCAGGTGAATACACACTCAGGAAACGATATGCAAATCAGGTTGCACGGCTTGTCGTGCACAATAAAGATGATGCGATTAGTACTCTGGCTATCGCTGATCTTCCCGGTCCTGACAGCCAGCGCACAGGAGGCTGTTATTATTGATGGAACACAAGATAGCCATGCGCTGGGCAATCACATGAGTTACCTCGAAGACCCGGACAAAGCCCTTTCTCTGGAGCAGGTTCAAAAACGCCTCGACGATTTTCAAACCCGCTCCGAACCTGTGCTCAACTTCGGCTATACCAGGGCCGGATACTGGATACGCTTTCAACTGCATAATTCGCTTTGACAACCGGTGACGCGCTATCTGGAATTTCGCTCACGTTTTGCGGACCATCTGATTCTCTACACTCCTGACGAGCAGAATACATATCAGACTGTCCACTCCGGCCGAATGGTTGCGCATCAGGACCGCCCCCACCCCGCCCGAGAGTTTGTTTTCCCTGTCACCTTGCCTGCCAAAACCAGCTATACCTACTACCTGTATGCAGATAGTGCCGATACTCTAACCATTCCGCTGTACCTGCATACCGCCAATGGCTTGGCTGAAACCGAGTTGAGCGCGCGGATATGGATGGCCTTTTACCATGGACTGATCATTGCCATGATGGTGTTCAGCCTGTTTCTGTTTTATACCCTGCGTGACCGGGTTTACCTGTTTTATATCGGTGCAATCGTCACGCACCAGGGAATATTTTTCACCCTGTTTGACGGACTCGGATACAGTTTTTTGGGGCTTGAACATCCGTGGTGGTCTCGCGAGGCCATATCCGTTTCCCTCTGTCTCGCCATGTGGATGATCGCGCAATTTGCCCGAGTGTTGCTCAATAGCGAAACAGAACAGCCACATATCAATCGCTTGGTGGTATGGCTGCAACATGCAGCTTGCGTCACCGGAATACTCAGCCTGTTTATTGATTATGACGTTTCAATTCGGCTGGCAAATCCTGTGGCCTCAATGACGGCTGTTTTACTGTCATTTCTGGGTCTCAATGCTTACCGCATTGGCCACCCGTCAGCGCGATATTTCCTGCTGTCGTGGTCGACCCTCATCATTGGTGGCCTGGCCTATAGCTTAAAGTCCTGGGGCTTTCTACCCAGCAATCTGTTCACCGAATACGGCTGGCAAGCCGGTTCTGCGATCGAAGCGATCTTACTGTCCATGGCCATCGCAGAGCGCATTAACAAAGAGACCCGCAAACGTGCACGAATGCAGCACCGTGTGCAAGCCACGCAAGCCGAAGCACTGGCCATTCAGCGCAAAGCCAATGAAACGCTTGAACGCAATGTGCGCGAGCGCACCGAAGCACTAGAACGCGCCAATCGTCAACTGCAAACGCTGAGTGAAACAGATGAGTTAACCGGATTGAACAATCGGCGCTCGCTGGAACGGCAACTGCAACAAGCGATGGAGCATGGCGTCAAGAACGGTAGTCTGGTTGCAATACTTCTGCTCGATCTGGATCATTTCAAGCAAGTGAACGACACCTATGGGCACTTGGTTGGTGACGAATGCCTGCGCGCCTTTGCCGAGCGCTTGAGGATCAACTCCCGCTGGCCGGCCGATATCGTCGCCCGCTATGGCGGAGAAGAGTTTTGTATACTGCTGTACCGCCCTACCGCGGGCATGGCGATGGAAGCGGCTGAACGGATTCGCAAAAACCTGGATCAGGACCCACTCGAAACGCGCGAAGGCCCCTTGAGGGTGACCGTCAGCATTGGTGTTTGTGCCGCTATTCCAACCACGGAAGATCAGAGCGAAGCGTTCCTGTCTGCCGCCGATAAAGCGCTATATGCGTCCAAACAGTCCGGCCGAAACCGGGTCACATTCTCAGATGCTCTCGACCCGGATGACTCTGTACCGAGCTGATTCGTTCAAGCCGCGCCAGGCGCATCAAACACGCGATGATGCACAGCTGGTAGATAAACGATCTTTCATACAGAACGCTTTCCATCCCCGGGGATTCTTCGTAGAATCCACGCATGAATCTTTCATCTCTGGCACATTATGCACTGGCCGTCGCGGTATTGTTCGCGTCCAGTCTGGCTGCGTTTCACAGCAGTAAGCATGCTGCCCCGACAACGGTCGAGCCGCCTTCTTTTTCTTCCCTGGATTATCATCACGGGCATGCGCACGACCATCACCATGCGGATGTTCATCAGACTGAAACCCTGCATGGCACGGAGCACAACACCCATCTAAGCGACCTGTGCGCGCAATGCCAGGTTTTGAGCCATTTCCATTCCGTAATGCCCGACAAGGCAGCCATCAGGCCTCTCATGCTGCCTTCGGCCAACTTCCTTTCGACCAGCCGGTTTTACCGGACACATCCCAGTCTTAACTACCAGTCTCGCGCCCCTCCTGTATTGAGCCACGTTTAGACAATACAACATCGATCTTCCCCTTCGGGAACAGACCACCAATTTTGCGTAGAGATGACACTATGAGAAACAACGCCATTGCCGCCCTGCTGCTGAGCGGGCTCGGCACAAGCTTAAGCTTTCACTCCCCTGCCTTTGAACGCGTGCATGAGGCACATCAGCATGGTCATGCCCGGCTGATGCTGGTTCAGGAAAACGATGAAATACAGCTGGCGCTGGAATCTCCGGCCATGAATATCGTCGGATTTGAACATGCACCACATTCAGAGGAAGATCAGGAACTGGTCGAGAAGGCCACCCAAAAACTGCAGAACGGCCAAAGCCTTTTTCGCTTTGACCCGCAGGCCAAGTGCGCGCTGGAGCACGTACGCATCAGTTCCGAACTGATCGGAAAAGCCAACGCCGGGCATCACGATAGCGAACATGGTGAAGATGATCATCATGAACATAAGCACGATAAGCACGACAAACACGATGAGCACCATGACGAAAAAGAACAGGCTCATCACGATGACACTCACGAAAAAGAGAATGGCCACAGTGAATTTCACGCCAGCTATCATTTTGAGTGCGAAAACATCGGGCAACTGGCAGAGATTGAGGTCGCACTGTTCGAACGCTTTCCCGGTATGGAGGCAGTAGAAGCCCACATCGTGAACGACCATGGGCAGCAAGTGATCGAACTGACGGCCGCCAACCCGCGAATCCGGTTCCAAAATGCCAAATAGTGACGCACTACTGGAAATAGAAGGCCTGCGTTTTCGCTGGCCTTCAACCAGACAGGATGTTCTGGATATTCCCGCCCTCTCTATTGACCGGGGAGAGCGGGTCTTTATCAAGGGCCAAAGCGGTTCCGGCAAGACCAGCCTGCTGGGTCTTATCGGCGGTATCAATCAGCCACAAAGTGGGCGTATTTCGATCCTCGGCAACACCATCACGCAGTTCAGCCAAAGCCAAAAGGACCAGTTTCGGGCAGACCATATTGGCTATATTTTTCAGTTATTTAACCTGATTCCGTATTTGTCTGTCATCGAAAACATCACCCTCGCCTGCCGCTTTTCGCGGCTCAGGGCAGAGCGCGCCCTGCAAAAATCAGACAGTCTGGATCAGGAAGCACTGCGACTGCTGCAACACCTGCAAATGGATAATCCGGATCTGCTTGCCAAACCAGTGAGGGAGCTGAGCGTGGGCCAACAGCAACGCGTTGCGACCGCCCGGGCATTAATGGGCGCACCAGAGTTGATCATTGCAGACGAACCAACCTCGGCACTCGACACCGACACCCGTGAACACTTTCTCCAATTGCTGCTGCGAGAGTGTCGAAACAGCAATTCCGGCGTCCTGTTTGTGAGTCATGACAGCGGTCTTGAGAACGCCTTTGACCGCAGCATTCACCTGAATGCCTTGAACCATGCGGCCAGCTCAAACGCACTTGCGGATGACGCTGCAGCGGGAGATTCGCCATGCTGAGTCTGTCATTGCTCACACGCCTGACGCTGAAAAGCATACTGAACCGGAAGTTCACTGCTGGCCTGACCATCGTCAGTATCGCAGTCAGCGTATTCCTGCTAATCAGCGTCGAAACCATTCGCAGTGAGGCCAAAAGCAGTTTTACCAATACAGTCTCCGGAACAGATCTTTTGGTAGGTGCGCGCAGTGGCTCGGTGCAGTTATTGCTGTACTCGGTGTTTCGTATCGGCAACGCCACCAACAACATTGATTGGCGCAGTTATGAAGAGATCAGCTCGCACCCTGATGTAGCCTGGGCCATTCCGATCTCTCTGGGGGATTCGCACAAAGGCTTTCGGGTGATGGGCACCCATGCGGACTATTTCAAACACTTTCGCTATGCCAACGAACAAGCACTGCAATTTCAATCCGGGAAGGCCTTTAACGGTGTCTACGACGCAGTGCTCGGAGCCGATATCGCCGAACAGCTCGGTTATCAGATGGGTGAACAAATCACGCTCGCACATGGCGTCAGGGATACGCACTTTGCGCGGCATGACGACAAACCCTTCGTCGTGACGGGTATTCTGGGGCGCACGGGCACACCGGTAGACCGCACCATTCATGTCAGTCTGGAAGGGATTGAAGCCCTGCATATTGACTGGCAAACCGGCACGCGCTCGCGGGAAAAAATTGATGCCGAACAAGCGCTGAAACATGACCTGCAACCCAAACAAATCACAGCATTCATGTTGGGGCTCAAGTCCAAAATGGCGGTTTTTAAACTGCAACGCGCCATCAATAACTACCGAAAGGAGCCGCTGCTGGCGATATTGCCGGGCATCGCTCTGGGAGAACTTTGGCAACTGATCGGCATTGCCGAAAAAGCCTTATTGGCGGTTGCCATCTTTGTACTGTTCAACAGTTTTGTCGGGCTACTGACGGTCGTGTTGACGAGTCTCAATGAACGGCGCCGGGAAATCGCTATCCTGCGATCTTTGGGGTGTAAGCCGAGACAGGTCTTTGTGTTATTGACGCTGGAGTCTTGCCTGTTCGCCGTGATCGGAACGCTTGCCGGTCTCCTGCTCTACTATGCCGCGATTCTGATCGCTCAACCACTCCTTCAGTCTACGATGGGATTGCATATCCCTCTGGCCTGGCTGGGTGATCGCCAACTGTACTTTTTACTCGCCGTGCTGAGTGTGAGTCTGCTCATCGGCAGTATTCCGGGCTATCGCGCATACAAATATTCACTCGCGGATGGCATGTCCATCAAGCTATAAAGGGTAAGCACATGAAACGTTTGGCTCTGATTCTACTCACCGCCTGCCTTGCGGCACCGGCCTGGTCCGACAACTATCAGGAAGTAACCTGGGATGACCTGATGCCTGAGGGCTGGATGCCACCGGAAATGTCCGAGGAACACGACCCCTTCAGCAATCCGCAACCAAGTGAACCGGCTCCGGTTGTGCCAGCGCTGAATGCCAAAAAAATCAGAATCCCCGGCTATGTCATCCCCCTCAAATTTGATCAGGATGCAGTGACAGAATTCTTACTGGTGCCCTTTGTCGGCGCGTGTATTCACGTCCCGCCTCCACCCGAGAATCAGATGGTCTATGTGAAACTGAAGCAGCCTCTGGTGTCGGAAGAACTCTGGGCCCCCGTCTGGGTCAGCGGGACCATGAGGACAGAAGCCTCCCTGACGCAATATGCGACCGCGGGCTACCGGATAAATGACGCCATCACCGAGCCCTACGAGTATTGACTCTCAGGCAAGTCGGCGGCTTGCCATGGAGGGCTGCGTCAGGAAGATCCCGTCTTGAGCTAAACAAAGTGCAGAAAGCCGGCTTCGGTATCATCACCGTTATATATAGTGGAACATATATATATTAAATACAGCAATGATGGCTCAAATATTAAGCAACAGATAAGATGGCGGTCGAAATAAAAACAACAATCCTGCCAAGTGAAGGGAAACTCATGTCTACTCGCGAAACTGATGCCATCGCCCCCCCTATGGAAAACGGGGAGGACAGTCAAAACCCCTACGATAACAAGCGCTACCGAAACTATGTGCTGTTTGTGCTCACCATTACCTACGCGTTCAACTTTATTGATCGACAGATTCTGGTCATTCTGCAGGAATCAATCAAACAGGAATTGCTGCTCAGCGACTCACAGCTTGGATTGCTGACCGGTATCGCCTTTGCCTTGTTTTACGTGGTGATGGGCATCCCGGTCGCCCGTCTCGCTGATCGCTGGGTCAGGCGTAATATCATGAGTATCGCCATCGGTACCTGGAGTTTTATGACGGCCATCAGCGGCTTCGCACAAAGCTACACGCATCTGCTGCTTGCCCGCATCGGGGTTGGGATTGGCGAGTCCGGTTGCAGCCCGCCAGCCCATTCGATGATCTCCGATATTTTCCCGAAAGAAAAACGCGGCACCGCGCTTTCCATCTATTCAATGGGCATCAATATCGGCGTGTTGTTCGGCTTTCTTCTGGGCGGTTGGATTAATCAGTATTTTGGCTGGCGTACCGCATTTATCGTGGTCGGGGTACCGGGCATTCTTATCGCTCTGCTCATTCAGTTTACGGTAAAGGAGCCCAAACGGGGAGCGCACGATGCCCCCAGCCAGGACCAGGATCAACCCTCTTTCGGGGAATCCTTGAAAGTACTGTGGAGCAAAAAATCGTTTCGGCACATTTCCATCGGCGCCTCCTGTCTGGCACTCATTGCCTATGCCGGTGCCATTTGGTTCGCGCCATACATGTTGCGCAACTTCGACATCCAAACCGGCGAGCTGGGCACCTGGCTGGCATTAATGAGTGGCATTCTGGGCGGTGCCGGGACATTGGCAGGCGGCTATCTGGCGGACAAAAAAGGCCAGCAAGACCAGCGCTGGTACGTCTGGATTCCGGCTGTTTCGGCTGCGATGGCCATCCCCTTCCTCTGTCTGGTCTATACCATGGACTCGCTCTATGTGGTGTTAAGCCTGTTCGCTGCGCCCGCCGCGCTCGCGACCGTTTACATGGGCCCCTGTCTGGCTATGGTCCAGGGGCTGGTGAATATCCGGATGCGTGCTCTGGCCTCGGCCATTCTGTTCTTCCTGATCAACATCATCGGACTCGGCGTCGGGCCAGTACTTGTCGGCATCATCAGCGATCAGATCTCGGCAGATTACGGCACACGCTCCGTTGGCTATGCCGTACTGTCTGTATCCCTGGTGTTCAGTGTCATCGCGATATGGCAGTTCCTGGCGGCTTCCAAGCATATCAACCGGGAAATGTCTGCCATTCATGACTAGGCAACAGTAGTCTTGGCAACCTTGAAGGACAGATGCATATAAGGGTACAGGCTATCTAAAGTGGTTAGGCTACAGGGTTAGTGGGCGATGCCGGCTAACTCATTCGCCACCTTGCACATATTTGCGTTTTAAACGTTTATGTCGATGGGAAAATATCGCTTGATACAGCGGCATAAATAAATAGCCAAGAAAGCCCAACTGACTCGTATAGTGAAGCACGTCTTTTACCGTGGCGCCGGAACCGCTCTCTCGTATCGTGCGTTCATGTGACCAATGACGATTGAACAAGGATTTCGATGATTCTTTAAACCCCATGCCATGGACAGACTCGAATTTAAACCGGTGCAGATCTATCGGCATAACACCACATAGCAAAATTCTACTTGAGAAGATTTCGCTGTTGACCGGCCATTCGGATATTGGTTTTGAAGCCCAGGGTTGCGGAGCCGTCATTTTTAATATGGGTGAAAGCTCATCGTTTACGCCTCCCATCGTCAATAGATCAGACGCTAGCACGGCCGGACTAACGGGCAATGAGGTTTCCATTTCAATTCTTGGCATTGGAGTCCTTTTTTCCTAATACCTCGCACAGCAGCGCGAGGTACGCGCATCCGGCCGAGGTGCAAACTGCTGCATTTTATTAAGCCTTTCTACCGGCACTGGGTTCCTCAATCGTGTCAATATCAACCAGATTCCATGGCATATTTTTCTGGCGATAGATACGTTTATTCAGATTCGGATAATCCCCCACATCGTGGTCAAGGCGTTGTCCAACCACGATACATTTCAATACTGAGTCACCGGTGTTTCTAAGTGCATGAGCCTCCCCACCTGCGCGATAGCCTATAAAATCACCCGCCTTCACTGAGTAACTCTCCTCACCTATCTGAGCTTCGGCGCTACCCTCAAGTATGTAGACACACTCATCTTCATGATAGTGCTTATGAAATTCCGTAGATTCATGGCCAGGCTGGATTTCAATAATATGAAACCCAAAGCCGGTCAATCCAGTAAGGTCACCCAAAGATTTATTAATCCGTGTCGCATTATTGTTCAGAAAATGCGTTTTAGACAGACCTTCAAATTGATCAATTTCTTCTTTGGTTATCAGATATTTATCCATTGCTCTCTCCAGAGGAATAACACGGCTGTAGAAAAATTCTCGCTCGTTTCAACAGCCCGCGCCTACGTCCATTTAAAACAAGAAGTCGTCACAGACTCTATCAGTTTTTCTGGGAGAGCTCAGTGCTTATTGAATGGCGCCCAAGGTATTCTAGATGTGGTAAGACGACTGAATTATCTTCTTAAGAACGCGCAGGTTTACATGTGAAAGTCTTGCTATATGAAGACACTCACCACTAAACCGATGCTTTCCCAAATCAGCAAGTAGCTCAGACCGCCCGGGGAAGTCACCCAAATAAAATGCGAATGATCTGGAGCGCGGCGCGAATCCGACCTTACATATTTCGGCGGGCTTGCCGTTTGCATAGGTATAATGTCTTTTTCCGAAACCCACAATCTGAGCACCCCACATTTTTGGCACTTGCTTGGTAGCGGTTGAAAATAAATCGACTAAAGCCCTGCAGTCTTCCCTTTTATTTGAATCAGAGATTGAGGTGACGAACTCATCGACACTTTCCTCTGTTTCCTGCGTTTTCCTGCTTGTCATCCCTCAACCCCTTTATGAGCCGAACAACTGAAATGGCCCCCCTCACTTCCTGGCGCAAAACACGAGTAGAGCCCTACGGCATTTAGCCGCGCGTCCAGCCCCCGGCCCTTTGCGAGCGATGCTGACGAAACGACTTGTGAGAATACTCACCTTTCACTCATCCAATACCTTGAACTTAGTATTCCAAAAATCGCAGATGTCTTGTACCTGTTTGACAACCACGCTTTCAGAACCGTTTTTCAGGATAAGATACACACTCCCGCCGTTGCCCATAACGCTCTCAAAACCCGGCAAGGCATATAGGCGTGTAAAGAACACATTTTCGTCTTCTTCGCACTTAAAAAAAGGGCTCTTAATCTCAATCTTCATCCTAATCCGATTGAATGCCTGGTTATACTTATTGTTCCGGGAATTTGCTCAGTCGCTCACACGGAATACTCTTCGGTCTTCACGATAACCTGGAACGCGTCGACCGACAAAGCGCCTAACCGACATCTTACCAAAGAAACGAAGCAGAAATAGTATGAGCATAACGCCTGCCTGAAATTCACTAAACGAAAGGAATATCTAGCAGTTTTCGCGGTTACTGGGAATGAACACTCAATGGCTTGGCGTAAACAAATTTAACGGGGCCAAAGGCCTTAGATTTTCTTAGAGTGCCTGTCCTTTGTTATTTTTTTAATGCTTTACTATGCGCATACATCTGCGCACAATGCTCATTATTAACTTGTTCGGGAGAAAATACTATGCAACCGCTATATGATACCAGCGCCCCAAAGAAGGCAACCAATTTATCAGTTAACAGCGACTTGCTACTGCGAATAAAAGATATGGACATAAATATCTCAGCCACGCTTGAGAAGGCGCTGATTACTGAACTTAAAAAAGCCGAAGCTGAGCGCTGGGCGAAGGAAAACAAAAAAGCCATAAAGAAATACAACGAATTTATTGAGGAACATGGCTGCTTTGGTGACGAGTTTCGGAGTTTTTGATGGCGCAGTTTGATGTTTATACCAACCCAAGTAAGAAGAGCAAATCCTATTACCCTTACTTAGTTAACGTACAAAACAATTATATTTCAGAGCTAGACACCCGGAATGTCATACCT
This sequence comes from Oleiphilus sp., assembly GCA_006212045.1. Lineage (GTDB taxonomy): Bacteria > Pseudomonadota > Gammaproteobacteria > Pseudomonadales > Oleiphilaceae > PZPK01. The sequence continues at coordinate 369,981 of PZPK01000001.1, forward strand.
TTGGGCAAAGCTAGCTATTTTGAAAATGAAATAATGACAAAATTGCAGCTCAAAATAACCTATGAAGACCAAGATCTTGTTTTGATGACACCCCAAATATCTTCCATACCCCGAAATTCTCTCAAGGAACCTGTCGGTTCACTTCAGCATTTGCAACAAGAGATAATCGACGCTCTAGACTTCGCCATTACTGGCATTTAACGCTTTTAGCAGCGGGAATGATCTTCCTGGGGACAGGCACTCCCTTGAGTCTAAAGCAAACTCCCCGTAAACTCTTCACTCACATCTAAAGGGTCTTCCTGGGGACAGGCACTCCCTTGAGTCTAAAGCAAACTCCCCGTAAACTCTTCACTCACATCTAAAAGTGATCTTCCTAGGGACAGGCACTCCCTTGAGTTCAAAGCAAACTCCCCGTAAACTCATCACTCATATCTAAAAGCATTTGTACCAAGGATTAGGTGCTATGACTCTACCCCGCTCCACCCTCGTGTCGGTTGAAGACACGCCCTATTACCATGTCGTGACCCGCTGTGTGCGCCGCACTTTCCTGTGTGGCGTCGATCGTGAGTCTGGCCAAAGTTTTGAACACCGGCGACAATGGATTGAAGATCGAATCCGACTGTTATCTTCCCTATTCGCGGTTGATATCTGCGCCTATGCCGTGATGTCCAACCACGTACACATCGTACTTAAGCTTTGTCCGGACGAAGCAGCACAATGGTGCGATCACGAATTGATGGCGCGCTGGGCCTGTTTGTACAAAGGGCCTGCTCTATTCCAAAAAGCGCAATCAAGCCAGACGCTTCAGGCGCATGAACTTTCACGGCTATCGGATTTACTGGAAAACTATCGCGACCGGCTCAGCTCTTTAAGCTGGTTTATGAAGTGCCTAAATGAGCCCATTGCTCGTATGGCCAATCAGGAAGACAACTGCACCGGACACTTCTGGGAAGCAAGATTCAAATCCCAGGCACTGCTGACAGAAGAAGCGCTGCTCTCCTGCATGGCCTACGTTGACCTGAACCCGGTTCGTGCCGGCATGGCTGAAACGCCCGAAACATCAGATCACACCAGTATCAAGGAGCGCTTGAAACCCAGTTGCTCGCTGGCGCAAGCCATGAGCGAACAAGGTGAAACTCAGGGTTTACGACACAGTCCGACAGCGCTAAAGCCACTGGCGAAGTTCGAAGGTAACGATATCGATCATCACCTCAACGGAATACTGTTCGGTCTTCACGACTACCTGGATCTCGTCGACACAACCGGGCGCATACTGCGAGACGACAAACGCGGCGCCATTCCGCTGCACCTTCCACCTATTCTCGAACGCCTGGGAATCAACCAAAAAGCCTGGCTGGCCCAATGCACACAGTTTGAAAAACTCTACCACCAGCGCTTTGCCAAAAGGCCAAGGCGCGTAGACCGACAAAGCGCCTAACCGACTTCCTAACAAATAAACAAAGCAGAAATAGTCTGAGCAGAACGCCTGCCTGAAATTCACTAAACGAAAGGAATATCTGACAGTTTGCGCGGCTACTGAGAATGAATACTCAATGGCTTAGTGTAAACCAAATTTAACGGGACCAACGGCTTTTAGATTTTCTTATAATGCCTGTCCTTTGTTATTCTGGGGTTCTCTCGGGACGTCTGCTGCCCGAGCTCTTGGGCGAGCCCGATGAGAATTCCTTCAGGACCTCTGATGTAGCAGAGCCGGTAGATGTCTTCGTAATTGACGACTTCATCGACCACCGTCGCACCGAGCTTACCGAGCCGCTCGAGGGTGTCGTCGATGTCCTCAACCGCAAACATGACGCGCAGGTATCCCAACGAGTTCACGGGGGCTGTGCGGTGATCGGACGCGATTTCGGGGGCATCGAAGCGCGAGAGCTCAAGGCGGTTGTGGCCGTCGGGGGTGCGCATCATGGCGATCTCGACGCGCTGGTCGCGCACGCCGGTCACGCGGCCAGCCCATTCGCCTTCGATGGGCATGCGACCTTCGAGGATAAGGCCGAGTTCGGTGAAGAACTCAACGGCAGCATCGATGTCTTCCACCACGATGCCGACGTTATCCATACGCTTGACTGTCATAGTGTCTCCTTGGCGTCTAACGCCCGGCTAACCGCGCAAATGTTTGATGGCGGCTTTTTTGCGTTTCTTTGCAAAAAAGGTGACAGCGAATATTTGTCCGTTTGAGCCGATTGTTATAACTTAATTTATTCACAATAGCCCTTTTGAAAGTCTTTAACCATAGCATCAAAGGATGAGTAGGCAGAGTTAAACCTAAAAGTAGCTTGCGGGGTTAGCTCTTTACTTTTTGCATAATTTTCTAGACTTTCAGAGTACGTAGCACACTGTTTATCTTTTAAATTTAAACCCGCGTAAGCATTAGCAAGAGCAAATTTTGTTTTTGCTAAGCTAGAGTAATCATTGATGGATTGAAATAATGTAACTGCTTGCTGAAATTTCTCAACCGCCTCTTGATCATTTTGCATTAGATTTGATTTATATAGTAATCCTAAGGCTACAAGTGACTCACCTTGACCAAAGACATCGTTAATTTCTTTGAATTGCTCCAATGCCTCTTTAGCAAATTTTTCAGCGGGAATAGGACGACCTTGGCTCATCATAGCGTAAGAGTTGCTAACTTTTTGATAAGGGTCACTTGTGTAAATTACACCTGCTGCCGAGCAACCAACCAAGGATGTAATAAACAAAAATAGTGCAATTTTATGCATTGAGTTGCCTTCTAGTTATAACGCCGTGGTCAGCGGAAAATTGCGAGCGTTAGCGAGAAATTTATCCGTTGGAGCACCTTGTTAGTTTTATGCTGGATTTCGATTAAAGGCAGATTGCAATAACCCTAAGCCAGCTAGCGCAAACATACCAGACACAACCCGATCTACCCAATGACCAATTTTTTGGTAGCTATTCATAACACCATCAATTGAAAACAATATTGAATACATGGCATTGACTAGAAAGCCTACCAGCATGCATGTAAGCACTGCGGCAACTAAAGAGATAATATCACTGCTTGCGCCCATGCCAACAGACAATGCTGCCATCCATGCAACTACAGTTTTAGGATTGGATGAATTCAAAATAAAACCTCGAAAGAACCATTTGCGATATCCCGTCTCTTTGGTTTCATTTTGAGATACTGTAGATGTTGAGTTAAAAGATGACTTAAATGAGAGATAAGCCAACCATAGGAGATATATCCCTCCGATGACTTTGAGAAGTATAAGCAGATAGATCGACCCTTGTAGAATTACTCCCAATCCACTTGCTGCAACAATACCCCACAAAAACAGCCCCATCGAAAGGCCTGCGCCATAGACAAGGCTTATTTTTCTGCCTTTGCTCATAGCTATTGTTGCATTGGATATATTTGCAGGCCCTGGAGAAACCGCCACAATAAAGAACGCAAACCCTATCGAAATTAGAGATAGAACATCAATCATAGTTACTCCTTTGTTATATATGCTGTACTCAAAAAAACTAACACAGAGTGCAGCGGCAGTTTGTGGAGTGGCGTTTTGTGCTAGCCTAGCATAGCGGTCAGTACAAAAAGAGCCACGGAACAAACTGTCCGACTGGCACGTATTGTTATACGAATTTTGCATCTAGTCCTCTGGCAGGTCTTCAAACTCCTGCCGCTTCGATTCAAACCATTGGTTCATTTGATCTGGATCTTTCATCAAATTCTGCATCTCGTTCATTGCCGCGAGATGTTCTACATCTTGCTTTTGATGCATCTGCATCCCATGTTGCTTACTCAATTCAGCAATTTCTTCAAAGGTGTTTGCACTGAATTCTTTATCACAGGCTCCACCAAGTTGCTTACAGGTCATAGTTTTCATTCGGGTCTCCTTCGTGTTGTGGGTTAAGTCGTATAACGTCTCGCCATCCGCCGACCGCTTGGAGCGAAGCTGAAGGCGTAGCGGAAAGTGGGTCGGCTGCATGGCGTTGTTATAAGTAATTTACGCTGGACTTAAATTGATAAAAATCATTTGGGAACGATTTTACTTCAGTATTTTCGAGCTTTAGCTTTTTGTTGATTTTTCCAAAAAGAGGAAGACCTTCACCTAAAAGCACAGGAGCTTTGGTTATTATCATTTCACTAATTAGGCCATGATTTAGAAATGATGTAATAGTGGTGCCACCATCAATATATGCGTGTGTATAGCCTTTTTTCTCGAGCCTTAAAGTCAATTGGTTAATATCGCCAGAATACATTTCAACTTTCCCTCGAATATTTTCAGGAGCTTTTTTAACCGTATTGCTGAGTACAAAAATAGGCATGTCACCATAAATCCATTGCTCTGGGGTTAAGTTCATATTGGAAATCATTTCCATGCACTTACGCCCCATAATCATGCAGTCTACGGAATCCATAAAATCACGAAACCCCATGTCTTCATTTTCCATATCAGCTTCTAAATTACCTGCCGTATGCAGCCAATCCACACCTCCATCAGGTGTTGCAATATACCCATCTACACTTGTTGCTATATATACCGAACATTTCATATTTCCAAACCTTTGCACGATGCTCGAGATTACTTATAACGCTTTTGTTTAGCGGCGACTACGGAGCGCAGCGGAGTAAGCGTCCGGTGTAGGGCCGCCAGGCCCGGAACGCACTACAACAATTTGCTATGCAGTGCCCAGTCGTCGCACGACATTCGATATACCCGCACAGGTCGGGCATGGAACTCTCGAATCGTATAATCTTCGAACCCGACCTTCTCCGTGACCCTGACCGAAGCTGTATGCTCCGGCTCGATAATAACAATTACTGACTCGCAGTGTTTTTGGTCGAAAGCATACTGGAGAACACCTTTTACAGCTTCTGTTGCATACCCCTGATGCCAGAACCTGCGCGCCAGACGATAACCTAGGTTGATCTCCTCAACATCGCCAACCAACTCCGGCCCAACGCCACAGAAGCCGATAAAACTCCCTGATTCTTTCTCACACAATGCCCATGGCCCTATTCCATGAGAGGCGTAACACTCAAGGCACCAATCAACGAATTTTCGGGTAGCTTCTTCGTCACAAACTCCGCGGACGGAGAACTTCATGACTTCTGGATCACTGAGCATTGCGGTGAGCGCCGAAACGTCTTGATGGGATAGCTTCCTTGCAACCAACCTCTCTGTTTCAAACAATGGCACCGATCTCTCCCTGTGCATAACGCCTGTAGCTGCGGCAAATTGCGAGCGCAGCGAGTAATTTGTCCGACAGCCTACGATTGTTAGGCATTTTTCTTGACGATATGTGTAGGCTTGCCGTCTATACTGATTTGATTCCTGTCTTCCCAGTATTGACGGATTCCTGCTTCGCCTTTTTTGGTGGCCCAATCATTGAGTAATTCTCTATCACCAACGTACTCAAATGTAGGAACGGCCATCCCGCAGGATGTTTGAACAAGATCAACGGTTAAATCAAATATCTGTCTAGCTCCCGGTAACGGTTTGAAGCGAGCATATAGTTCAGCCCATTGCTGGTCGCTCCGATGGATTACTTTCGCCTTACCAAACAGACGCAATATCATAGGGTTTCCTTCAAACGCAGCGAACATTAGCGTCATACGAGGGTTTTCCTGTACATGAGCCGCAGTCTCATTTCCACTTCCGGTCACGTTTAACCAAATTACTCGATTTTTATTGAGTATCCGCAACGAATCCATCCCCTTTGGAGAAAGATTAACGCGACCATCAGAAGCTGTGCCTACGAAATAAATCCGCTGCTTTTCGATAAAGAGTTTCAGCTCATCCGGTATATCTGCGTACTGTTTTCCCATGTTGGTACCGTATGCCTAACGAGGCTGTAGAAAATGTCTGACAAACCATCATTTCTGCCGCCGCTTTCTGTTATTGTTGTTGAGTAGATTCTACCCATATTCCTTTACCATAATCATAGATTATGCGAACTTAAGGTAACGTATTAGGGCTTATTGAGGGCCATTTCTCACTCTCTAGGCGGCCATCTCGCCATAGCGCATTAGTTTCTCAATATTGTGTATTATACAGAACAGTTGCCACTGTCCCTGGACTTTCTTTTTGCTACGTAAGCTAAAGCGATTCAGCCCCTTGTTCGTTCCGATATTGCCGAATACTGGTTCAACAACTGACATTCGATGGCTGTAAATCTGCTTTCCATAATCGCTATCGACGCGCTCTTTCATCCAGTTGGTATAACTTTGTTCACGGCCTTTATCGAGCAAGAAAGAGACTTGCCTGCCAGCTCCTTTTCGGTGATCTGCAGCGCTTGGATTCTTCATGCATTGATGTTTTAGATCGCAGTTTCGGCACTGCATTAACCTTCCCTCGAAGAAGGCTTTGGGTCGTCCCTTTGGATTGGGTTTATCTCCATGATATGTCAGTTTCTCACCCGCAGGGCAGATGCAGGTACGATTGACCATATCAAAATCAAACTCACTGGCAGGTATTACGCGTCGCGCATGGACAGAGGTCTTAGGGTTCTTTTTTGTATCTTGATGGCGCTTGCCGTACTTCTCTTTTTGATTGGTGAACTTTGGATCACGACTTCGGAACTGATTGTCTGGCACGTAAGCGTTAATGTTATTTTCGTGCAGATATTTCATATTCACTTCATTGGCGAAGCCTGTATCAGCGGTCACGATAGTGCCGGTTTCATAGATCTTCTCTGCGATGCCTAAACGTTCTAATCGCGCTTCAATACTCTCTATAACGGGGGCCAACGTATGATGTTCTTGGCCTTCGCCGAAGGCCTGGGCGTCGATCACTATCTGGTGCTTTTTATCCACGGCGGCGACACCGTTATAGCCTTGGATCGCGCCTTTACTGGTGGTCATCTTGGCACTTTCATTATCCGTGATATTACTTTTTACTTCCCTTTTTCTCTGACCTTGGCCCATCCGTGGGCTGTTGTGCTTTAGGAATTCATCGATCCTGTCGGCAGCTTGATTCAGAGTGTCGATGGTCTGTTCTGTTCGTGTCCTGCGCTCCTCATCTTTGGATTCTTGTTTATCGATTCGCTGATGCTCTTTGAGATGATGTTGAATTTGTCGGCGTAGCTTCGCACTTTTATCGCGTAACTCTTTGAATGTACCCGAATGTTCCTTGGCTGCGTTCGAACGCATCTTGCAACCATCGATTGCAAACAGCTCGTTGCCTAACAGACCTTGCTGATGGCAAACCAAGAGGATCTGTTCGAACAGGGCTTCAATCTGGGCGCTATGGCTGCTGACAAAATTAGCAATCGTGGTGAAGTGCGGCACCGTGTCGCAAGACAAGGCTTTAAAGATAATGTTGGTCTCGCAACACCACTGAATCTCTCGACTTGAGGGATAACGTAAAATTTCTTTCGCTTTTTTGGGGAGGCAGTGTCCCCCGTTTGGTAAAGTAATTATCGCCAAACAAAAACTCCAACAAAAAGGAA
>PZPK01000031.1 GCA_006212045.1 Oleiphilus sp.
CGCAACACTTCTTCTTTCGGCTTTCTAACCACCTTGCCGAAAATTCCCATATCGCACGATTCGAATTCGATCTCCGGAAACACTTCCGCAATCCCCGAAGCTTTAGCGCCTTCAAACACACTGGTTCCAGCAGCCACCTGGCAAGTTACAATTTTTTGTTGGTCAGGCCTGGCATAAGCCACTTCAATTTCGATCATATCGGACATATTTCTACCCTAAACCACACGTTATTAACGATAAACCACATCGGCACGTTCACAGAAAGCATCCACCATCGAGTTCGCAGCCTGATTAAAAATAGGACCAAAGGCGACGCGAGACAGACTCTTCTTGAGATCGAACTCCAAAAACAGCTCAACCTTAGAGGCATTGTCATCCAAATGTTTGAAGTTCCAGCGCCCTGACAAACGACTGAAAGGACCATCCACCAGACTCATTGAAATCTCGCCATCGTTTACGTACTCGTTACGCGTGGTGAAGGATTGGCGGACTGCCCCCTTGCTCACATCCAAGCGGGCGATCATAAAGCCGTCACCATGATCCAAAATGTGTGAACCGGCACACCATGGCAAAAACTGGGGATAAGCAGTCACATCATTGACAAGCTCAAACATACGCTTCGAAGAATGCAGGACCAAGGCACTGCGATGAATTTTCAGGGACATATTTCAGTATCAGATCTAACTGGCGACACAATAGAGCGCGCTATTGTAACGCCCCGCCCAAGCTTCGCATAGGAAAAGCCAACCTCAGCCAAATTAATAGTGTAAACTAAACGACTTTTTGAAGATTTAACGCGATTCAAGCAGTCCATATGGCCAAGAAAAAACCAAAACAGCCTAGCAATACTATTGCAGTCAACAAACGTGCTTTTCACGACTACCACATCGAAGAGAAATTCGAGGCCGGCTTGTCGCTAACCGGCTGGGAAGTAAAAAGTCTGCGCGCAGGCAAGGCACAACTGACCGATTCGCATGTATTTTTGCGCAACGGCGAAGCCTGGCTTTTGAACGCCCACATTACGCCATTAAGCACTGCCAGCACGCACGTATTTGCCGAGCCAACGCGCCAACGCAAGCTGCTGCTACACAAAAAAGAAATTGGCAAAATAAACGGCAAAATCAATCAGGCCGGTCACACTTGTGTCGCACTCTCACTCTATTGGAAAAACAATAAAGTGAAGTGTGAAATTGCCCTGGTGAAAGGCAAGAAGGAATATGACAAGCGCGCGACAGAAAAAGAACGCGACTGGAACAGGCAAAAAGCGCGCGTCGTGCGCGACCATGTGAAATAAAAAGTTAACGGGCATTGAGAAACACAAATCAGGCCCTATATACTAAGCAGACCAAACGGTATCAGCGGCGGCGATGACATTCGTCGACCGGGAATCGACGCAGTCGAGTCTAAACGCTGAATATTTGGAAAAGTTTCGGGGACGACTTGGCTTCGACGCCGGTGACAAAACCAAAGGTGCATGTCGAGTGTACAGTGGCACTCGTACTCCAATCGCTGTAAACAATAGTTGCAAATGATGGGTGCTCAACTAGCTGCGTAAGCAGTGAAAGATCACTTTTAGGGTTTCGACCCTAACGGTCTTTAGCAAGATGCCTGTATCGCGCTATTGACTGTCACTCAGAACAGGATCGCAAAAAGGCATACTCGGGGTCGTTTTGCTAAAATTTACTGAGCTCGCCAACCACGTCCTGCCCGTTGGGCTGTGGAAGGTTAAACTAATTAACGGAATCTAAACATGTAGAGCTGATGGCAGAGTGCTGGCGGACGCGGGTTCAATTCCCGCCGTCTCCACCAATTTTTTAAGCCCTAATGAGCCCTCACTGGCCATTAGGGCTTTTTATTAACCCGCAACTTTACTATCAGGAAATTAGGGTTGATGCGGGGGTTTGCGTACTAGCCCACATTCAAACAGCTTCAAAAGTACTCCTTCTCAAGCAACTGGCCTCATACTCCAGCACATCTTCTCGCCTGTACCTAACTTGGCCGCCTAGTTTCACATAAATCGGGCCAATACCCTCAGATCGCCATCGCTCCAGCGTTGCCTCGCTTACTTGCCAACGATTACATAGCTCTCTTTGCGTCATAAGTGCTTGATATTCATTCATATTGATTCTCCAGTAGATTTTAGTTGATACAGTCCCATTTTGGGACTATTATTAACTTTATGAGAATCATTGCCCTATCAACACTGAAAGCTTTCTGGGAAGAGCATCCAGAGCACATGGATGCTAAAGAGCCTACGCTTGCTTGGTATCGACATACCTTAGCAGCTGACTGGAGCGCACCTGCTGATGTTAAGCAGGACTTCAGAAATGCCAGCATCCTCAAAGATGGGCGTGTAGTTTTCATTATTGCGGGCAACAAGTACCGACTAGTTGTGTGGATCAACTACGCCTATCGCGTGGTATACATCCGGTTCATCGGCACCCATGCGCAATACGACAAAATTGATGTACAAACTATTTAATTGCCGGAGGAAACACTATGGACATCAAACCGATCAAAACTGATGCCGACTACCGAGCGGCATTAAAAGAAATTGAAAGCCTGATGATGGCTGGCCCTGACACACCCGAAGGTGAAAAGCTGGATGTCATGGTTACGCTTATCGAAGCTTATGAAGCCAAGCATTTCCCTATGGAACTGCCTGACCCTGTTGAAGCCATCAAGTTCGAGATGGAACGTAAAGGTTTAACAGTGAAAGACCTCGAGCCCATGATTGGTAAAAGCAACCGAGTCTATGAAATTCTCAATCACAAACGCTCGCTCACGCTAAAAATGATCTGGAAGCTGCATGAAGGTTTGGGTATTCCTGCTGAATCCTTAATCAAACCACCTCAAGCGCATGCTTAAGAGTGATGGATTTCAAAGCACAGCCGAGATTGATGCTCGGCTCGCAGAGCTTGAGCAAGAGAAAAAGCAACTTTTAGCTCTGAGAGAACAACTTCAACAACCCCCATCAAATACATCTGACTCGCCCCTATATTCACCAGAACAAAAGATTGCCATTTTTAGAGGATTGTTTCGGGGCCGAGCCGATATTTTTGCTAACCGCTGGCAAAACAAACAAGGTCGCAGTGGTTACTCTGTTGCCTGCAATAACGAGTGGGTTCAAGGAATCTGTCATAAGCCTCGCATCAAATGTCAGGATTGCAATCAACGTCAGTTCACAGAGTTAAATGACCAGATCATTTATCACCACTTAGCAGGGCAACAAGTGGTTGGCCTCTATCCTTTAATGCACGATAACACCTGTTACTTTCTTGCCGCCGATTTTGATAAAGGCCAATGGCAAGACGAAGTGAAAGCAATGTCGAAGGCTTGCCATAACCTCGAAATACCTCATGCCATTGAAATTTCTCGTTCTGGCAATGGAGCACACCTTTGGATTTTCTTCAACGAGAAAGTGCCAGCCAAAGAAGCTAGGCTATTGGGGTTTGGACTACTCGACAAAGCGATGGAATTCTATCCGAATCTATCGTTTGATTCCTATGATCGACTTTTCCCCAACCAGGATATTTTACCCGAAGGCGGATTTGGAAATTTAATCGCTCTACCGCTTCAAAAAGAAGCACGCATATCAGGCAATAGCTCCTTTGTCGATAACGAACTTAATGTCATCCAAGACCAATGGCAGTACCTTGCTAATATAAAGTCTGTTTCATGCAGCACACTGACAAAGCTATTTACACAGATTTCACCAAACTCAGCTTTATTTAAAGAACAAGAGGTTATAGAGAATCGTCCACCCTGGGAGATGACCGCCAAGGCAAAACCTCTGTTATTGGAAAACCCACCAGAAAAGATAACCGTCACTCTCGCAAATCACGTTTATTTTGATTTAAGTGAAATTCCAAGCACGTTAGCGGCAAGGTTAAGGCGACTCGCGAGCTTTTCAAACCCTGTATTCTTTAAAACACAGGCATTACGATTTTCAACTCATGGCATACCGCGATTTATCTCCTGCGCTCGTATTGAGCAAGGCTACTTGGCAATACCCCGAGGCTGCTTAGACGAAGCGCTAGAGTTGTTAACCGAGAATCAGATTGAAGTTCAATTAGACGATCAACGTGAACGCGGAACTAAGCTTAAATCCACCAAGTCACTCGTCAAACTCAGAAAGAATCAACAAGCTGCAGTGCGAGCCATGAGCAAGCACGATGCTGGAATTCTGCATGCACCGACAGCCTTTGGTAAAACAGTTACCGCTATTGGCATGATTACTAAGCGCAAAGCCAATACGCTAATTTTGGTTCACAGTAGACAACTGCTCGACCAATGGAGAGAGCGATTAAAATCGTTTTTACCTGATGCCGATGTCGGCATCATCGGTGGCGGCAAGAAAAAACCAACGGGCGTTATCGACATCGCAACTTACCAAAGCCTCATCAACAAAAAGGACAACACTGTATCTGAGATCGTTCAAGATTATGGGCACGTTATCGTTGATGAGTGCCATCATGTTTCTGCGCCGCGCTTTGAAATGGTGTTAAACGAAGTTCGAGCTAAATATGTACTCGGCTTGACCGCCACACCAGAAAGGCAGGATGGTCACCAGAAAATCATCTTTATGGCCGCAGGGCCTATTCGTCACAAGGTTAAAAGCACCATCGAAGAGAAATTTGAGCAACAAGTTGTTGTTCATCAGCTTTATGACACTCCGCCAAGGCAGTTAGTACAGTCAGAAGAACGACCGAAAATATCTGACGCTTATCGGTGGATCATGGAAAATGATGAACGAACACAGAGAATCATCAGCGATGTTCTCGCCTGTATTCAGCGATCTAAACACCCAATAGTGTTAACAGAACGCAGAGAACATGCAGAAACGATCAATGCTTTGCTGCTCGACAGAGAGGTAGACTCGGTCGTTTTAAAAGGCGCAATGCGCGCGTCTGAGCGTAAGACCGTTGAGGAACAGCTACCCACCGCGCAAGTCGTCGTTGCCACTGGTAAGTATGTGGGCGAAGGTTTTGATTTGCCAAGACTTGACACGCTGTTCTTAGCTATGCCCATTGCATGGAAAGGTTCACTGGCTCAGTATGCCGGACGTATTCACCGAGAGTCGGATGGCAAAGACCGTGTCACCATTTACGATTATGTCGATTGCTCGCTCCCTATGATGCAGCGAATGTTCAACAAACGGGAGAAAAGCTATAAGGCAATGGGATATCAAATTTCTTTCAATGGTGAAGCGCCCGAACAAGGCCAATTGTCAACCGAGTTTCTGCTAGCTTCTGACAAACAGGGTTCCAAAGCTCCTGCGTAAGCATAGACCCGCATTGGCTTACTAAAGCAATTGAGGGACTAATTCAGTTCCTATTGAGGGAACCAAACCGGCGTCCCGCCCCACTACCAATCCAAAACCCTAACAGAACATTCTGTTAGGGTTTTGTCTTTTTAGATTCAAATTACCCCCCCTATACAGCGAATGGTTTCATGGCAATATCGTTCACCAATACACAAAGAACTCTTTTCAGCATCCTTCCCGATAATCAAACGCTCGCGTCGTTGCAACATCCGGTAAAACGAAAACAATTCTAATGCGAACGGAAGTGTCGAAATACTTTACACTCATCATCTAAACAACTATAAAACACAAATACATACTACTGTTTTATATGCCTATTTTAATATAGGTCTGAATTTTGCTAATACACAATTGCGCTAGCAACTACTTATATTGAACACGTAGCCAAATCTTTCGCGAGGAAGAGACGGAAAGTCACAGATCTGAGGGTTCAGATGGCTGGACTGCAACATCAGGGATAATTAAACATGAATACCAAGCATTTCATTATGACGTCCTTGCTGATGGTGGTTTCGGGTGTAGCTTCTGCACTGACTATCACGGCGAGCGATATTGATATTACCGACGGCAGCCGTAGCCTCCTGACGTGGTCAACTACTGAGCGTGCGGACTTTAGCTTCGAGCTCAATGGAACTTCCACTCAACAATACGGTACATTCAGTACACGCGACTTCCCGATCAGAATTTGTGAAGGTTTCCTCTGCTCAGGTTCAGATTTGGATGTTGATGGGATCACAGCTTCAATGCTGCTAACCCCGCCTTCAACAACGGTCGAAGGGAAAGGTGCAGTTTACGCGATTGGCCAGCTAGACATTCTGGACGACAAAATGTTCATCAACTTCAACAATGATTGGGTTAATATGGGCGCTTATGAAGTCAGCTTCCGTGATCTGGTCATCACGCAAGATGGTGTTTACGACCTGCTGGCTGACTTCCGCGAAGTTCAGGCTCCAGAGCCTGCTACACTCGCACTGCTGGGTCTTGGCCTGCTAGGCCTGGGTTACACCCGCCGAAAGCAGAACGCTTAGTTCTATTGCTAGCGCAAACAGAAAAAGCCGAGCGGTAATGCTCGGCTTTTTTGTATTCATACGTTTTCAACTACTCTTTAAAGTTCTCGCTCCCCTGACCGCCAAAATTCACAAAGAGAGCTTCTCACTAGTGTCCGCCTCGACAGCCTCATGAACCGCATGGTAACCGCAATGCAGACAAGCCGGCTGGATTTAACCCAGAATCGAACCTAACCCCTTTTCAAGCAGCGCGCCTGTCGAATTCCCACCTTGGGAAAAATACTGAACAGCTATGTTGGCAAATTGCGCGATCATGTCCGGGCTGAGTCCCAGCGCTTCAAATTGCTGAGTCAGTTGGCTCATTCCGCCGAGCGACGCAGCCAGTCCCCCCGCACCAGAAAGCATGCCACCCAGGCCTCCTGTTTTACCACCAGCGCTTAGTGCCGGAGCTGCTGCCAACAGTGATTCCATACCCGGAATACCGGCGCCCAACTGTTTAAACTCATCTGAAGAAAGAGAGCTTTTTGCCATCCCCAATAAGGAGCCCATGCCGCCTTCAGCCTGGGTTTCAGTCACGCCCAATTGTTGCGTCAGCGTCGGCACCAGGCCCGCAGCCATCTCAATCGCCGAATCGGTCATGGAAGGTTCTGCTGTTGTATTTTGCTGCTCAACAACCGGTGTCACTTTCTCATCTTCGGGCGCTTTCTTTCCCAGCAGCGAATCAAAAAAACCGGCGTGCACCGTACCACTCATTCCAAACACCAGGGCCGAAGCCATCCATAATTTATGCATAATCCTGTTCCTGTTTTCCTGTGCGATAGTCAACGCTGGAGTTTAACAAATAAAGGGCCTTCGGCGAGCAATAGTTTCTGAATATCCTGAAGATACACCAATGAGAAAGAGCTTGATGGCTAATGCTTCTTTTCGACCTGTCACATGTCATTTACTTGATCGCATGTGCAATAAACCGGCTGACCTCGTCAATCTGCACAGGCTTGGCAATCGCTGGGCTGACAAATCCCGGCTTAATAAGGTAGCCCTTTTCAATCAAGCGGGTGACGAGACCGAGATACTCGAGCGACACCTTACCACAAAGAAGATGCTTGAAGTCTTTTTCCGATTCGTAGGCATTCAGCATCTGGTGCAAGCCCTGTAAATAAAGATAGTCTTTGGTCAGACCGCCACCCCGATATACTCGCGCGGTGATCGTAAATGCCAGTTCGTCAGCCACCTGATATTGCTCCTTCAGCATCATAAAGGTGGTCTTGAAATCTTTCTCATGGATCATGGAGTGCACAGCCAGAACCCTTAAGGCCAATACTTTCAAGCGTGGCAAGGTCATAAAACCGGCCAAATACTCGCACAAAATTGCCAGCCCTTCCTGCGTCGTGGTATTGACCGGACAACCCAGAGACAATACCCGTAACGGCTGATTGCGCGCATTCAGGGTCGTCACCAGATGCACACCGAGTTCATGGTGCAATAGTGCATTCACTTCGGTTTCGGCCACTCGTGCCATTCGATTGACCTTAATCACCGTACCCGATACCAGCGCATTCGCAATCATGCTGTCGTCCAGCCTGATCTGGTATTCATAGCCTTCACGAGAGGCAAATGCTTCGAGCCGGGCAACAATATCGTCCGCGCCTAACGATGCATCATCCCTTTGATCCAGGTCGTCAGGTAAATGGAGGATAAAGTGCGCGTTACGCATGTCTTTGTCACTGGGTTCGCCGTAATAGCGCATCGAATCATAGAGAAAATCAGCCGTACCAACCGAACGAAACTGGTCCAGCTTATCTGCATAGGAACCAATCACATCGCTGTAAAGTCTTATCAGGTCTTCATCCACAAGGTTTTCGACCGGAAGCGCATACAAGGCCCGCTTTCGCGCAAAATGGTCGAAGCTATGCGCTTCATAAATAAAGTCCGGATTGACCGCAAAACCGGAAGCAAAAAAGGCTTCCCTTTCGTGTCGGAAATTCAAAGGCGTAACAGCACCGAGTATATCGACACCTCTGACAGCCTCAAACAACGCGCTGTCCAGTTCTGTCAACACGGTCGAGTGGGGTTCATGTAAGGTCATAAGCTTGCCTGTGTTTGGTCAAGGCCGCTTGATTTCAGCCAACAGTTCTTTGCATGGCATATCAAGTGAGGCGATGAATTGCTCTCCCAGATGGCGAATGGAGGCGGCGGTATCTAGGCGCAATGCCTCCGTAAGTAACTGCACCAGATCTCCCAGATCAATATGTCGAATCAGGCTTTTAATCAGAGGAATTTTTGCCGCACTCATGCTGAGCTGCCGAAACCCCAAAGCCAGCAGAAAGATGACCGCGACCGGATCCGAAGCCATTTCACCACAAAGACTGACTGGCAAGTCCTCAGCTTTGGCAAAGTCTACAATGCGCTTTAGCTCAAACAACACGGCCGGGTGCAGTGGGTCAAACCATTTACTCACCAGAGGATTATTGCGATCAATCGCTAGCAAATACTGGCTCAGGTCATTGCTGCCTACCGAAATAAAATCCAGTTTACTGCGCCAGAATGGTAACAGGGAAATACAACTTGGAACCTCCACCATCATGCCAATTTTGGGGTACCGCAGCGCAAAGCCCTGCACAGTGAGCTCCTCGAAGGTCGACTTCACCAAAGCAATGCTCTCATCCAGCTGCTCTGTCGATCCGATCATCGGAAACAATAAATGAAGTTGATCGCTATCGCCTGCAGCTTTCAAAGCCGCTTTTACCTGAGTTGTCAGCAGAGAAATATTATCCAGCGAGTAACGTATTCCTCTCAGCCCCAGAGCCGGATTATCTTCATGGATGCCAGGCAAATACGGAAGGGACTTGTCCGACCCGATATCAAGCGATCGTAAATACACCGGTTTACCCCGGTACTGCCGAAGGACATTCTGGTAAATTGACTCCTGCTCCTGCTCTGAAGGCAGGCTTTCACTGAGCATGAAGGGCACTTCAGTGCGATAGAGTCCCACGCCCTCGGCCCCAAAGCGCAGGCCTGGTTCCACATCGGCTTGCAGTCCGGAGTTGGCCATGAGCGTGACGCGCTGATGGTCTAGCGTCTCGGCGGGCAAATGTATATCCTGCTGGAGTCGAACATCAAGTAGCTCACGCTCCCTGATCATGCGCCGATATTCATTTTGCATGACCTGGCTGGGCGCACAGATAACTTCTCCGCGCGTGCCGTCCACAATCAACGGATCTCCGTTGGAAACAGAAAGCCCCTCAACGCCCATCACAGCAGGGATGCCCAGTGCATTCGCGAATACGGCAATGTGCGACAGGGCGGCACCCTCAAAACAGACAATGCCCACCAGATCACGAGTCGCCAATTTGGCAATCACGGACACACTGATGCGATCACCAACCAGTATCAACGGCCCTTCACTCTCTGGCAGGCTTTGTTCGCCGTCACCCTTCCAAATTTGATACAGCTTGTCTCCCAGATGTTCGATATCCTCCGCCCTCGCCCTGAGGTAAGGATCCTCCATCACACGAAATTGCTCCGAGATGGATTCCACCGCTTTCTTTAAAGCCCATGGCAATTGAAAACCGGCTTTGATTTCAGCCTCAATCAACTGCTCAAACAATGGATCCTGCAGCATCATCTGGTACGCATCGAGGACCGATGCGGGGCCATCTCCCATCTCCTTAAGGACAATCACCCGCTCACGGCACATCTCCTCAATCGCCGCCTGCTTCATGTGGTGCCAACCTTCCAGTTCGCGCACTGAGGACTCTGACTGCAATCGCTGTACCTTGGCCAGGTTGGGATGCAGCTGCACAATCGCTCGCCCCAGCGCCAGCCCTTGCGCACCGCGAATACCTGAATGAAAGATATTCTCGTTTCGGGTTCGCAACGGACCACTCGCCAGCGAAATCATCAAATGCGCCAGATGCACCGCCAGAGTAGACAACAGCGCTTCCTGTTCCGAACACAAACAGTCAGGACGACGACTTTGCACCACCAGCACGCCGTTCACCACACCACGGTATATCAAAGGGACGCCACAAAAACTGTGGAACTCTTCCTCATGCGAATGCGCGACGTAAAAATAGTCCGGATGCTGTGAAGGTTCACTGATATTAATCGTATGCTGCCCAAGCATGACTTTCCCGACCAGGCCACTGCCCGGCGGAATAACCACCGGAATAGATCGCGATAACCCGTGGGTCGCGACCAGACTGAGACTGTCATCATCCAAACGGCGGTAGAGGCTGCAGACATCGACAGCCAGCTGCTCACTAATCTGGTCAACAATAAGATTGATCTGGCTTTCAAGACTACTGGCCCTGGCGGCAGATTGAATAATCTGGGTCAGAATTGTCAGGGCATTGACAGGTAAAGATGGGGCCATGGTTACAACTTCCGCAACAGCGCTATATGGTAGAAAAAGCAACCTGATTAATTACACGCAAAGTGGTCGGACAGCAAGCTAAATCTTTAGCATGCTGTCACCCGAAACGGCTCCCCGGAAACTGAAATAATGGTTTTCAAAAGCTTGTGCGCGACCCGCGCACTACTCAAAAGGTGAATTCAGCATAATTTTTTTACGTGCATGGTATCGCAAGGCTTCAAAGTCATCCGCCCAGTGTTTTTTTACCAGTCGATCTATCAGCCCCGAAGCTCTTGCCTGTTTCATTGCCTGATTCAATAATGCGACATGCTGTTGTCCGGCATTCGGCCCCTGACGACTCAAATAGAATTTGAAATCACGCTGGTACTCCAGCACCAGCGTTTGTTCGATGGCGAGATCCGTATAGCGTACTGCTTCTTCACGAATTTCCGTCAAACCACGTGAAAAATAGTCATAGCTGCGGCCCAATGGAATCATCCGAAATATAGCGCGCCAATCACCGCTATGCTCCTTGTACTTCAAATCATTGGCTTTCCAGACTCTCGCGTCATACCAATCCGTACCCATGCCGCCGACCAATCCCAAGGCTCTAAAGTCTTGCAGGGACTTCACACTATCAAACAGCGCCTGATCTTTCTTTCGAATCAGCAGTATGCGTTTTCCAATAAGATTATTGGTCAAACCCACGTGAATGGGGATATGTTTCTGATTGCGCTGTTCGGTCTCCAGCATCCAGTAGAGCGAGAGGCGCCCGGCCTCCAGTTCTGCCTTGGCACGCATTTGAGGTAACTCGCGGGCAACCAGTTCAACGGAATGTCCGGTTTCCCGAATGGCAGACTCCAGCAATTCATGAAAAAACAAATGTAAACGAGGGGATTCTGATAAGACAGGTACGTGAAGCCTAATTTCTTTGGCATACACGTTTGAGGCGAGACAACCAGCCAAGCAGAAAACGATTGTCCTGAAAAGCACCCACATTTAAGCTGTCCAATTGATAGCGATAGATTTAAGTATAGCTATTTCGGGAATAAGGCCACCGGGCCGACCTGAAGGATACCATCAGAGTTTACTTGGAACACGTGTCCGAAAAAAAAACAACAACGCAGTGTGTATGCACGGGGCACAATATTTACTTTTGGACGTCTGACTGGCTGTGAAGGGACTCCAGTGACCACTTCACAAAATCTTCCGCAGACATGGGGTGAGCAATAAGATAACCCTGCAAGGCGTCAATATTTCTGGCGGCCAAATGTGCCTGCTGAGACGCTGTTTCAACGCCTTCCGCAACGACTACCAGATTCATCGATTGCGCAAGAGATAGAATGGTATCGACAATGGCAGAGCCTTCAACATCGATCTGGTCAATAAAACTTCGATCAATCTTCAACTCATCAATCGGGAGCGTATGCAAGTAAGCCAGCGATGAATACCCGGTCCCGAAATCATCAATAGAAAACCGAAACCCCGCTGCTTTCATGGCATGCATTTTCTCGACGACTTCATCCATGTCGTTCATTAACATGCTTTCGGTTATTTCCAATTTCAAGCGACTGGTTTCAATCTGTTCCTGATCAACCATCCCGATCAACGTTTGTGCAATATCACCGTGGAACTGATTGGCACTAATATTAATTGCGATCGACAAGTCTTTGAGCTCTGGAGACGCCGCATCCAGATGCCGTATCAGTTCACAGGTGTGGCGCAACACCTGTTCCTGCAATTCAAAGATCAGGCCTGACTGCTCTGCCAGCGGGATGAAATGGTCCGGCCGTATAATGCCTTTCTTGGGGTTGTTCCAGCGAATCAATGCTTCGGCACCCACAAGCCTACCTGACGCAGGACATATTTGCGGCTGAAAATAAGGTACAAACTCTCCTCTGACAAGGGAAGTCGTGATCTCCCGCTCCATCGCCAATCGTTGATCAATGATCGATTGCAGCACCGGATTATGAAATGCGTATTGGCTACCGCCCTTCTTCTTGGACTGATACATCGCAATGTCAGCCCGTCGCAGGATTTCTTCGGCACTCTGACATTGCTTGTCGATCATACAAATACCGATGCTGACGGAAATACGGTACTCATCGCCATTGAGACGAAAGGTATCACTCATATTTTCAATCAGACGCCCGGAAACCACTTTGGCCTCATGCTCCATGGTATCAAGGTTGTCATTCTGCCCGATAAGGAGCACAACAAATTCATCTCCACCGATACGTGCAATCAGGTCTTGTTCCCTTAACGCCGGCTTGAGCCTGTTTGCGACCTTGCGCAGCAAGGCATCACCAATATCATGACCAAGCGAGTCATTTATGCGCTTGAATTTATCAAGATCACAGTAAAGTAAGGCCCCCACCATTTTGCGGGATTGGGCTTTTTCGATCGCCGTCTGCAAATCCCTGAGCAACATCCGCCGGTTGGGTAATTCGGTAAGTGGATCAAAAAAAGCCAGCTGCTGAATCCTGAGCTCATCCTCTTTTCGATTGGTGATATCCCGCGCCATCCAGAGGATGTGTTTTTTCTCAGGGCTATCTGCCTGATAATTGTGAATGACCGCAGAGCGGCCCTCAAAAACGCGCTGGCCTTTCAGTACTTTCAAGGTGTATTCAAAAACCTGCACCTCATCTGCCAGCAAGGTCTTGTTGATGACGCGCTGTATCGACTCAACCTCTTCGGTATACAGGATTTCGCGCATGTTTTTGCCAATCATGTAATCTCGATCTGCCAGCAGCAATGACAGATCAGCCCCGAAAATATCGACGTAATAACCTTCCTCATCAAAAATCAGTGCCAGATCAGGCAGCACCGACACCAGCGCTTCCAACTTGCCACTGCTGGCATTCAGCTCTCTGACAAGATTTCGAACGCGACAAGCCATTTGATCTTTTTCTATCGCAACGCCACTAAGATGCGTAAAGGC
This sequence comes from Oleiphilus sp., assembly GCA_006212045.1. Classification (GTDB taxonomy): domain Bacteria; phylum Pseudomonadota; class Gammaproteobacteria; order Pseudomonadales; family Oleiphilaceae; genus PZPK01. The sequence continues at coordinate 13,629 of PZPK01000031.1, forward strand.
AGTAATCAAGTCCAAATGCCAATCGCTGGGAGTCATTGGTTCGGCATAATAAATCGCAAATGTACCAACCACACGGCCCTCGGAACATAGCACCGGGGTGGACCAGCAGGCTCTCAAGTCATTTGCCAACGCAATATCCTTAAAATCGTTCCACAAGGGGTCTACGGCGATATCACTGACGATCACAGGTGCCTTGCGGAATGCAGCAGTACCGCATGAACCCGCGCCTTCTCCAATGGCAATTCCATCAATCGCTTCACAGTAGCTTTGCGCAAGGTTTGGCGAGGCACCATGAAACAATTGGCCCTCGCGCAGTAAAAGAATCGAGCAATACGCTTTGCCGGAATGGATCAGCGACTCCACTGAAGTGGAGATATGATCAAGGCTGGAATGCAGGTCATCACAAAGCGCAATCTTTTCAATGACTGATCGCTGGGCTTGTAACAGGCTTTCAAGATTTGTTTGATCCATACGTCTACATCACATCGAGGCTCTGGGAAGTATAGACCGCTCAGATGGATCTGCACGCCGGTCGCAGATTGGAGTCAACAGTGCGCCTCAGAGCATCACCATTCAAAGCCTTACCCTGTCTTTGGCTTTTGCTCTATGCTTGCCTCTACTGTTGTCAATGATCATTGCCCTATGACCCTAGAATCCTCTCGTACAGACAAAAATTTCGACCCGCTATTCGAACGCTTTTCCCGCCGTATACATGGCTCTGCGAAAGGCGAAATTCGTACAGCCATCATTCAACGCGACCTTCAGCAAATACTTGAAGATAAAGAGGGCTTGGCTATTTGTGATTTGGGGGCCGGACTGGGGCAATTTACGATTGCGCTGGCCCGCACACACAAGCTGACCTACGTCGAGATGTCCGGCAAGATGTGTGATTTGGCTCAGCATCGGGCGCAGCTGGCATCGGTTAAGGAGCGCATCACCTGGCTAAACCAGCCCTATCAGGAGGCTATTTCCGAACTGAAGACTCAGCAGGACCTCATCCTTTGCCATGCACTGCTGGAGTGGCTCGCCGAACCCGCTCGGCTGTTCGAACGCATTCGCCCTGCAATGAAACCGGGGGCCTGGCTATCCTTGTGTTTCTACAACCCCGACGGCCTCACCTATCGCAACCTGATTCGAGGCAATTTTGACTGGTTGGACAATGACAGCAAAGACGCCCCCAACGAAACCAGCCTGACACCCACGCACCCTTGCCGCCGTGAAGACGTGCATTGCTGGTTGGCCGATAATGGTTTTGAAGTCCACAGTGAATCAGGCATCCGTGTGTTCAGTGACTACGTAGTGGAAAAGAGGGGGGGGTTACAAGATCCGGAAAAAGTACTGAAGAAAGAGCTGCAATACTCTACCCGGTTGCCATTCAAACACATGGGAAGGTATCTCCATGTGCTGGCCCGAAAAACAGGCGCTTAAGCTGAGCAGGAGCGGTGAGACAAACAGACCCCAGCGATCAAGCCGGGGTCTGTTGCCTGGGAGCAAAGTGCGTGCTTTAGCCTTTGCGCTAAACGGCTTCAGCTAAAGCGTCATTCGAACTTGACCGTTGAGACTCAGGTGCAAGATCGTTCGCCACCGTCGCCTGCGATTTATGCAGCGCATCCAGGCGTTCGCTTTGCTGCAATAAGTACTCGAAAGATGACAGTGATGCCTTCGAGCCCTCTCCCATCGCTATCACAATCTGCTTGTAAGGTACGGTCGTCACATCGCCACAGGCAAAGATGCCCGCTGCCGATGTCTGACACTTCTCATTCACGACGATTTCTCCAAACGCGGTGCGTTCCAGCAAATCACCCACAAAATCGCTATTGGGTACCAGCCCGATCTGGACAAACACACCTTCCAGATCGACACGTTGCTCTGCCCCACTGTCACGTTCCTCATAAGTCATTGCATTGACCTTACCGGATTCGGCCAGAATCTGTTTGGTCGCAACATTGGTCAGTATCGTAATGTTCTCGCGTTCTCTGGCCCTGTCCACCAACACCTGATCCGCCTTCAATTCCGGCATAAATTCGAACACCGTCACCGACTTTACAATACCCGCCAGATCCAGTGCCGCCTCAATACCCGAGTTGCCACCGCCGACGACCGCAACATCCTTACCCTTGAAGAAAGGCCCGTCGCAATGGGGGCAGTACGCCACACCATTTCCGACATTTTCTTTTTCTCCAGGTACGCCCAGCTCTCTCCATTTCGCTCCGGTCGCAATGATCACGGTTTTGGTCGCGATACTTTCTCCTGAGGACAAACGAATCTGCTTGATATCACCCTGTTCTATCTCTTGAACACGCAGGTGTTCCCTGAGCGAAATATCATAGTTATCCAAATGCGCCTGCAATGCCCCTGACAGGGTCGGACCGTTTGTTTTCGGTACCGAGATCAGGTTCTCTATATCCATGGTGTCTTTGACCTGACCACCGATCCGGTCGGCGATCAGAGTGACATGCAAACCTTTACGCGCGCTGTATATCGCTGAGCTGACCCCGGCCGGCCCGCCACCAATGACGACGACATCCTGCAAAGGCAAGCTTTGCACCTGTTCTGCGGTGTCCGAAACTGGTGCACGTTGGAGCAGTTTGTCAATCAGCTCAGCCGCGTCTACCTTGCCATTCGCAAACAGCTCTCCGTTCAGATAAACGCTGGGGACGCCCTGAATATCACGTGCTTCGATCAACTCCGGGTACAAGCCCCCGTCAATCATTTCACTGCGAATGTTCGGGTTGATCAGAGCAAACTGATTCAGTGCCTGCACCACATCAGGACAGTTGTGGCAACTCAGGCTTACAAATACCTCAAAATTCAACTCGTCACTCAGCCCGGCAATGCGTTGTTGCAGACTTTGATCCAGTTTGAGCGCCGTTCCCGAAGCCTGCAACATGGCCAACACCAGTGAATTGAATTCATGACCACTGGGAATGCCGGAGAAACGGATACCGGTATCCTCACCGTCGGCCTCGATCAGAAAAGAGACGGGGCTACGCAGCGTATCGCTCACATTGCGTTCTTCCAGATCGATTTTCTCGCTCACGCTTGAGATTTCCAAAAGAAATGCCTTTAGCTCATCGCGCTTGCTGTGCTCGCCCGTTTGCAGAACGAAGGTAATGTGCCGGTTCATCTCCGACGTGTAGGTTTTTAAAGCTTGTAAAATATCACGACTAATCACGAGGACACTCCCTTAAAAATAGCGTTGTACTGCGTCCCGGCAGCTCGCCGACTCGCGAGGCTGCGCCGGGACTTTGTCTGGCAATTAACTTGCCACTAGATTTTGCCGACCAGATCCAATGAAGGTGCCAACGTTTCTTCGCCTTCTTTCCAAGCGGCTGGACACACTTCACCCGGATGCGAAGCGACATATTGCGCCGCCTTCACTTTACGCAGCAGATCTTCCGCGTCCCGACCGATGCCCTCTGCGGTGATTTCCATCGCCTGGATCACGCCATCCGGATCGACCACGAAGGTACCGCGATCCGCCAGACCCTGTCCCTCACGCATGACTTCAAAGTTGCGTGTAATCTCCCCGGTCGGATCTCCAATCATCGTATAACGGATCTTGCCGATCGTATCGGAGCTTTCGTGCCACGCCTTGTGAGTGAAGTGGGTGTCGGTAGATACGGAGTAGATCTCAACGCCCCGCTTCTGGAACTCTTCGTAATGGTCAGCCAGATCTCCCAGCTCCGTAGGACAGACAAAGGTAAAATCGGCTGGATAGAAAAAGAACACCGCCCATTTGCCTTTCAGGTCGGTATCACTGACTTCAACAAACTCCCCGTTTTTAAACGCGGTGGCTTTAAAGGGTTTGATCTCGGTATTAATAAGTGCCATGTCTGGCCTCCTGTTGGTACGTGTTTTTAGTTACGTGAGAAGCGTTCTTAACGCCCTCTTCTCTCGAATTCAAAGCCACTTTAAAACGCTACAACAAATCAGTAAATTTGATCATTTAGATTCTTATGATATATTTTTTAGAACATTAAGAGGTGGGAAACACAGGACCACCCAAACAAAGGTTTCAGGAGCACAGATGATTACAATCAAGCAGCTTTCCTACGCACTGGCTGTCGAAAAAACGCTGCATTTCAAAAAAGCAGCCGAGCGCTGCCACGTCAGCCAATCAGCTCTCAGTACCGCGCTGAACGAACTGGAGAAACAGCTTGGCTTGCAGATATTTGAACGCGATAACAAAAAAGTACTGGTCACTCCTGTGGGCCGGGAAGTGCTGCAACGCGCTCGAAACATCATGCTGCAAGTAGACGATTTGACGCATCTGGCAGAGAGCCAGAAAGCGCCCCTGAGCTTTCCCATGAGTCTTGGCCTGATACCTACGATTGGCCCCTACCTGTTACCACGCATACTGCCGGCCCTGCAGACACAGCATCCGAAGCTCACGCTCAATGTCGTGGAGGAGCAGTCACACGTTTTGGTTGATATGGTGCGACGGGGCGAAATAGACACGGCTATTCTGGCGCTGCCGTTTCCTTGTGAAGGCTTGTTGACCTTCGAGTTCTGGCAGGAAGACTTTTTCTGGGTGGCCCACCAAAGTGAAAAACACAGCGATCAACAGGAAATCACCAGCGATGAACTCGACCAGGCACATCTGATGCTGCTGAAGGAAGGACACTGCCTGAAAGATCACATTCTGGAAGCCTGCAAATTGAAAGGGCAAAAAGCCAATCATGGTTTCGGAGCAACCAGCCTGAATACGCTGATTCAAATGGTCATAGGCAAGCTGGGAACCACCCTGGTACCGGAAATGGCCCTGGATACCCTGATTGCACACACACCACAACTCAGCGCAGTCCATTTGAATGAACCCGGCCCCCACCGACGTATTGCCTTCATCGTCAGACCCAATTATTCGCGCCTTTCCAGTGTTGAAGCGCTTATCAGCCTGTGCCGGGAATGTCTGTCCAAACAGTAAAGTACGCACCTTGTGACAGGTGATGGCAATGGACATCCCGAGCACTGCAAGTGCCTTCAAGCGCTTATATCTTGGCTCTTTGCAATGTCACTGTATAATATCTTGCCCCTGATATTTGTCCTCGCCGGTTGAAAACCGGCAGAATCTCCGGGCATCGCTTTGTGCGATAAAAATGTTTTGTGGCAGCTATCCGACATTCGAATCAGGCATCAGATAAAAATACGCGATACATGACCTATACCTCCGAAAAATTCAGGCAGTGCAGTGAACAGATCATCTCGGCAGGACGTGAGCTTCACGCCAATGGATGGACGCCAGCCACCAGCAGTAATTTTTCGATGCGACTGGATGCGGATCATTGTGCGATCACGGTATCAGGCAAGCATAAAGGCAAACTGACGGAATCGGATATTATGGTGGTCGACATGGCCGGACGCGCGCTGGATCAGCGTAAACCTTCTGCCGAAACGCTCTTGCATACACAACTCTACAACGGTAACAACAGAATTGAAGCGGTGCTGCACACGCATTCGCCCGGGGCCACTGTGTTATCGATGCAGACAACGGCATCGGTTCTTCAGTTTCAAGGCTACGAGCTGTTAAAGGCCTTTAGCGGCATTTCGAGTCATGAGCAGAGTGTGTCAATTCCGATATTTGAAAACACACAGGACATTCCGGCACTCGCCCGGAAAGTAGAACAATGGCTGGATGCAAATCCTGATTGCCCAGCCTACCTGATTAAAGGTCATGGTGCTTACACCTGGGGTGAGTCCATGCATGTCTGTGAACGCCACCTGGAGGCGCTGGAGTTTCTTGTACAATGCGAGCTACAGGTCTTGGCACTGAATAAAAACAACGAAAACAAAGCGGGAACATACGAATGAGCCAACTCACTATCTATTCCGATCAAAGCCCCAATCAACCCAAGGTCAATACCTCTGAGCATGAAGAGATTGCACGGCACCTGCAGGAAGCCGGCGTCCGTTTTGAGGTTTGGAAAACTGATCAAAAACTTGAGGCCGGCGCCAGTTCTGAGACAGTCATGGCGGCCTATGCGCAGGAGATAGCGCGATTAAAAGCCGAAGAGGGCTACCAAATCGTAGATGTTATCAGTCTGACCAGTGACAACCCCAACAAAGCCGCCTTGCGCTCAAAATTCCTGAGCGAACACCGACATACGGAAGATGAAGTCCGTTTTTTTGTCCAAGGCGAGGGTTTGTTCAGCCTGCATATCAATGAAAATGTGTACGAAGTGCTTTGCCAACAAGGCGACCTGATCAGTGTACCCGCCAACACGCCTCACTGGTTTGATATGGGTCCCAACCCGTCTTTCATCGCCATTCGTTTTTTCAACAACCCCGACGGTTGGGTTGCACACTACACTGGCACTGATATCGCCGAACAGTTTTCGCGTCTGGAGAACTGATTTGATCCAGGCGATTCTGACAGATATCGAAGGCACCACCAGTTCAATTCATTTCGTGAAGGAAGTGCTATTCCCCTATGCCCGCAAACATATACCCGATTTTGTGCGTGAACACTTTTGCGAACCCGAGATAAGGGCCCAGCTCAATGCCATATGGCAGGCCCAGCCGGAGCTGCATAACGACCTTGACGCGACCATTTCCCAATTACTCGACTGGATAGATCAGGACCTGAAGCGCACACCTCTCAAGACTCTGCAAGGGATGATCTGGAAACGGGGCTATGTCGATGGCGCTTACCGGGCACACATCTACCCGGATGCGGTCGCGTGTTTACGGGAATGGCAGCAACAGGGAATAGCTCTCTATGTCTACAGTTCAGGATCGATTGTCGCACAACAGCTGTTTTTTCAGTACAGCGAAGCGGGCGATTTGCGTTCCCTGTTTCAGGGATACTTTGACACCACCAGCGGGGCCAAGCAATCTTCAGAGGCCTATGCCAATATTCTTGAACAGATACAACTGCCGGCACAGGACGTGCTTTTTCTTTCCGATATCGAAGCCGAACTGAATGCAGCGCAAAGCCATGGCATTCAAACCTGCTGGCTGACACGACCACAAGACTGCCCACTAACGCCGGAAGAAATACAGCGCAGCAAACACCCCGCTGTCAGCAGTTTCAAGGACATCAAACTAGAGCGATTATGTTGCTGATATTGCGCCTTGCCGTACTCCTTATCTACTTTCTTCTGATCGCCTTTCTGGGCACCCTGATCTGTTTATTTCGCCCCTTCAACCCCGCCAATACACCCTTATGTGGATGGCTATTCAGTGTCGGCGGGTTGAAAATACTCGGGGTAAAGCTCGTCGTTGAAGGTCGGGAGCATTTTGAGCACTGGCAACCCGGCATTGTTATCGCCAACCATCAGTCCAATCTTGATCTGTTCATCTTTGGTCAGATCCTGCCACCCCGGACAGTCTCCGTTGGTAAAAGCAGCCTGAAATATCTACCACTATTCGGGCAGGTATACTGGCTGGCTGGAAACATTCTGATTAACCGTCGCAAAAAAACGCAATCCATCGCTGCGATGACCGCCATTTCCGAAGCTATCCACAGAAATAACAGTTCGGTCTGGGTTTTCCCGGAAGGAACACGCAACCCCTCAAAAACACTGTTGCCGTTCAAAAAGGGCGCCTTTTATATGGCACTGAATGCTCAGGTACCGATCGTTTCGATTTGCGCGAGCGCTTATAGTCTTCATCTCAACCTGAATCGCTGGCACGCGTGCACGGTCAGGGTCAGGATATGCCCGCCCATCATGACCGAAGGTCTTGGCAAAGAGGATCTGGGGCCGCTGATGGAGAAAGTACAATTCGACATGCAGGAATGCTGCAACGCGCTGAATCAGCTTGTCGAGGATAGCACCACACCTGCATGATTGGTTTCAAAATTCGACCAGAAGCAAAGCAGTCGCACCCTCAACAATCACAGCGAAACAGGCATTGCAAGTCACCCCAAAAGGTTCTTGGACACAGTACTCAATTATTGACCCGCAAATTGCTTTTGCGATTTTTATTCGATAGCCTTTTCGGCCCTATAACAAAATCAACAAATTAACGGAAACAGGCCAATTGAATGGCCTCCGTTCAGTAGTGCTTGCAGGGCGATCAATGGAGTATGCAAAGCATGTTTGCGTCTGAAAGTAAGTCGGAAAACAGGTCAACCAACAAAAAGAAGGCCGGTACCTGGTCAAAGCTGGTCGCGCTTTGCACACACGTGATGGGGGGTTATTACCGCTCCAATGGCACCATCGTTCGCAATGTCGCTTCCGGAAAGACCCGGACCTCGGATGAGGCCATCTTTGTAGAAACCGATGTCGAATTCGCCAGTATTAACGAGCGTACGCACTCTCGCGTGCGCTATCAGGAAACCCAGTGGCAGGAAAATCTCGAAACCATTCTTTCTCTGGTCTCCGGCCTGATCGGGAAAACATCTCCAATTGACCCTATCGATCCAGACTGGGCTACCCTGTTTTTCGACTATGCCCAGAAAGTCAGCAATAAAACCATGCAGAGTCTGTGGGCACGCGCGATGGTTTCCGAACTCAGGCACCCCGGATCAATCTCCAAGCGCAGCCTGCACTTTCTTTATCACTGTGATGCCTGGGAGATCGTGGCCTTTAAAAAAGTCGCTAACTACGCCTTTATCGGCAGCAATGGCCACCCTTTTCTGTTCCGCTCCGAACACGATGTAGACAACAACGACGATATTTTTTCAGAAGCGCGCATGCTCTCGCACTGCATCAATGCCGGTTTGATTGGGCCCACTCCAAGAGATCTGCTGGTCGGTTTCCAGTTTGAATATGACAACAAAACACACCGCGTCACCCACGACGTCAAAACCGTCGGGCAAGCCACCGGATTCCTGACCATGTCATTTACTAAAATCGGTAGCGATATAGTCAAACTGTTGGGAGGACTGGAAGCCATCCCGAGTTCCAATATGCAACGTCGGGTCGTCTGGGATCACCTCAGCGACTTTATTGATCTGGAAGTCGAGCAGGAGCAGAGCACTTCACTCGCAGGCTAAGATCTCTCTCCGGCTCTTCGTTCTCTATCACCTGAACGCCATAAATCCAGCACCGAGCAGTGTTCAGTGTCGGTGCCCTCTGGCCTGTGGCAATGAAAAACCAAACCGGATAGCGAGCAGGCGACTGCAGGTAGCCGACAAGGCAGCGCAGATCGTTGTCGTCGCTTCGTTGACGCCCGCACTGTGCAAAAGCAAATACACCAATGCGCCAAAAATGGCATTACAGGCGTAAAAATCCGCGCGCAGAATCATCGGAATCTCCCGCACCAGCAAGTCTCGGATAACACCGCCGCCGGTGGCTGTCAGCGTACTGATCAAGACCACTCCAACCCAGCCCAGCTGATGTTCTACCGCGATCGATGCCCCCATGGCAGCAAACACACCCAGGCCCACCGCGTCCGCCAGACGCACATAGAACATATGCCGTTCGACCTTGCGGGAAAAGAAAAAGGCAAGCAGCCCTGCGCTCAGGCATACAATAAAATAAGCGTGGTCCACAAAGGCGACCGGTGGATGCCTGCCCAACAGCGCATCCCGCATGATGCCTCCACCAACACCGGTAGCCACAGCAAGCACCAGAATGCCGAACATGTCGAGTTTGTATTTGGCGCCGTCAAAACCGCCGGATAATGCAAACACAAACACCCCGAACAGGTCGAAGTAGATTAACCAGTCCATGCCGTTCAATCAGGCATTCAACCATTGCAGATATTCCGCGACGCCTTCGGCGACCGTCTTGAAAGGCTGCTCATAACCCGCGGCTCGCAAGGCGCTGATATCAGCTTCGGTAAAACTCTGGTAACGACCCTTGAGGTGATCCGGAAACGGAATGTACTCCACCTCTGCCGAACCATGATGTTCGATAACAGCATCGGCAACCGCCTGAAATGGCTCGGCTGAGCCTGTGCCCAGATTATAGATACCGGACGCGGCCTGCTCCTGCCAGCACCACAGGTTGACCTTAGCGACATCACCGACATAAATAAAGTCCCGTTTTTGCCCGCCATTCGGGTAGCCATCGCAGCCTTCAAACAACTTCGGGTTTTCACCGGCCTTGATCTGGTTATTCAGGTGATAGGCAACACTGGCCATGCTGCCTTTGTGCTGTTCACGTGGCCCATAAACATTGAAGTAACGAAAACCGATCACCTGGGACTCGGCCCCGGGAAGAATACGCCGCACATACTGATCAAACTGAAACTTGGAGTAGCCATAGACATTGAGAGGCTTTTCGTATTCGCGGCTTTCCTTGAACACGGGACCCGCACCGTAGACAGAGGCAGAGGACGCATACAGATACGACACCTTATGATCGAGACAGTAATGCAACAACTCCACCGAGTACTGGTAGTTGTTATTCATCATGTACTTGCCGTTCCATTCGGTGGTAGCGGAACAGGCGCCCTCATGAAAAATGGCCTCCAGATTTGGAAACTCGGTATCTTCCCGGATTAATTCAAGGAAATCATCCTTATCCAGATAGTCGGCAATTTCGAGGTCGGCCAGATTAACAAATTTGGTCCCGTCTTCGAGGTCGTCCACAACGATGATATCGCGGTAACCCTGGTCATTAAGCGCCTTGACGATATTACTGCCGATAAATCCGGCACCACCTGTCACGATGATCATAGTTAAGCCCTGCGGTTGCCATACGCGTGCACGTATGAGGTAAGTTGGAAACGGGCTCAATTATACGGTGCGGCAGTCAAAAAGACAGTACGCAATATGCCGACGAACCAAGCACGGCATAAGCATAACTAGCCGTTTAGGGCATGGCGATTCTCAACTTCCCTGTACGCACCCGTTGCGGATGATCGCCTACCGGATAGCTCGCCACCTCGACGGCATCGTCGAACGAGATGACCGAAACACGGTCCTGCTGACTGACGGAGACATAACAGTATTTACCATCGGCGCTTTCTGTCGACCAATACGGTTTGGCCCCCAGCGGATCTTCCGATAGCTGTATCGTTTGATACTCAAAGCTTTCGCGATCCACAATCGCAGCATAACCGGACATGGTGCCTGCCACACATAATTTGGTGCCTTCGCTGTTGATCGCCAGGCCATGATGAGCAGAGTTGAGTTGATAATCCCATCGACTCAAGGCTTGAATTTCGGGAGGCACAGGCAGATCGAGTTTGCGCGTGATGCGCGCATTTTCGACATCATATTCAAAGAAGCCATGGAAGAACGAGACTTGCAGATAGACAAACTTGCCGTCTGGTGCCAGCGCCATCGGACGGACGGCACTATCCACCCAGGGAAAACCAAATGCTTCCAGCTTCTCGCCCATATCCACCCGTTGCAGAACCTCATAGGTCTCGGCATCCACAATCTGGAAGTAGCGATCACCCTTTATCCAGTCCAGCCAGGAAGAGGTAAAGGGAACATAGACCTTGCCGATACTGGCGTGAAAGATACGCGTGCCATCATGCGAATAGGTGTTTTCATGGGGCTGATCACCGGACTCGAAACCACCGATAATCTCACCCGTTTCAGTGTCCAATGCGTGGACTTTACGTGCTGTCGAGGCCGACACCAGGAAGACCTTCCCATCCGGTGAGATGGCAGAATGATCCGAGCGCACACCTTCGACCTGTGTGCGCCATTTAATGTCTCCACTGTTCACATCTATCGCGACCACATCAGCAAAACTCGGACGCGAAACAAAAACATAACGCCCATCATTGGAGGTAAACATATCATCCACCATCTGATGGTGGCCCTCGCCAATAACTTCCTTAATGAAGGTCGACATAATCTTTCGTTTGATCGAACTGCCCAGCTCCACCAGGCGCTCTTCTTTATCGGGCACGGCATTGAGCTTTTTAATGCGTTGATGCGTATGCGGATCATAAATATCGATGGTGCCGTCCCAGTTGTTACCAATAACGACAACGTCACGCAATGGCTGACCCCCTTTTGACGCTCCATCAAGCAAAGCTGACTGCGCAGTCAAGTGTGTACTTACCAGAGACAACGCAAAGAACGAGATAAGCAGGCTTAAGTGATTGTTTTTGTTTTTGTTTTTGTTTTTGTTTTTGTTTTGAATAATCATTGAGTACCACCCCTGATAGTGAAAGACTAGATTCCAGCGTGGCTGCACATCACTGCGTTGCCCAGCGTTTCTTGTTGCGATGTCTGGCATGGACAGGTAACAGTCAGCCCTCTTCAATGAACGCAATGCCTTGGAGAACAACGCCAATCCTCGCAACTTACAGATTAATAGGGAAAACGTCATCATGCTATGCGCTGATTAAAATTCCGTTTTTGCAAAATTAATCGCGAATCACTCGCCCATTCCAGAAGCTTTTAAAATTCACCTTAAGCTTCCAAGCATGCAGGTCCCTTGTTGATGGTGGAAAATTGCTATCGTAGAGACAGCTGGTGAATGTAGTCAATACAGATTAAGATGCCAGTTCCACCATGCTCGGCGTAACGGTTATTTGCGTCGCCTGCGACAGGCCCGCTGATAAACGATCCCTATTCTTCCAACAGAAAGTGCGCGCGCGCCAATGCGATTGGATTGTCTCGGGAGTCCTGCCAGGCATGCACCTCCACATTCGCGACACGCCCGCCCTGTCGCGTGACCTCACACAGCGCGTAAGTATCCCGGTCCTGACCCGCACGCAGATAATCCAGCGAGAAGTCAATGATCTTTGGGTATTTGGGAATCGGTTGCGACACCAGCAAATGCATGGCGCTGGCCAATTCCATAAATCCACCGATCACGCCGCCATGTATGGCCGGTAATTTGGGATTGCCCAGATTACTTTCCTGCCGATTGAGCTTGAAGGTTTGCGAATCCCCTTCCTCACTGAACTCGATACCAATGAACTGGGCATAGGGAATGGCAGCCACCAGACTTTGAAAGTCCTGACTGCCCTGTAAACCCTCGACGACGGATCTGAAATCTTTGCAAATAGTGGGCTTCGGCAAACGACTGAAATCCGGCACCATTACCCCTTCAGTCATATGTTTGATGCTCGGTAAACCACGCGCGCCCATACGCATAAATGTGGCGACACAGTGCGCCACGGTGCGATCGACCTGATAAGCCTCACAGCGCATAAACAGGATATTGGTAGTGACACGGTAACAACTGGCGCGCGCATACACCGACTGCCCCGGCTTGGCCGAGCGCATATAATCCACACGCAGATCAAGGGTTGGACAAAGCTCGAAATCCGGCATCGCGCACAACACCGCGGCACCGGCGGTGGTATCCATCAGCGTGGTGATTGCTCCGCCATGAATGACCCCCGTTGAGGGGTTGCCAATGATGGCTTCATCGTAGGGAAGCTCCAGAATCAGCTCGTTTTCACGTGCTGAAACCACACGAATACCCAGACGCTGACATTGCGCAAGGACAGCAATAAACTCCTCGACTTGCGCCAATAGTAGCGTTTCATCTCTCATGCATAGAATCCTTAGTGTTCGTTCGATTACAGGCGGAGGCATTATAGCTTCAATGTGATGCGAATCACATTTCTGGACGGGCGCCGCCCAAACTGGCTTTCCGGGCAAGGATGCAACAGTCCATCCTAAGCCCTAGAGTTAATACTCTAATCAAACTGATTCACAATAAGCCATAGGAAAAACGGTCCATGCGCTCTGGACGATGGGCAAGGTCGTTCATCGAACACTGTCCCGGCAACAGGCACTACCCTTGCAATCGAAAGCTGCACTACAATAGCGTCACTCGACGGCAGGCGCGTTTTAAACTCTGAACAGAAGGCACCATCATGACCAGCTCTCTCGCTCAACCCCTTACGCTTCCCAATGGCACTATTCTGGAAAATCGTCTGGCCAAAAGTGCCATGACTGAAGGCCTGGCCGACAAACTCGATCGGCCCACGCCCGAACTTTTTAAACTGTACAAAACCTGGTCCAACGGCGGCACCGGCCTGCATATTACAGGAAACGTGCTGATTGACAGACGCTACCTGGAACGCGCAGGGAATGTGGTATTGGAAGACGACAAGGATCTGGCCCTTTTTCAGGAGTGGGCCAGACAGGGCACCGTTGGCGGTAATGCACTGTGGGTTCAACTGAATCACCCGGGACGACAATGCCCCAAACTGGTTAACAAACAGCCACTTTCGCCTTCAGAGGTACATCTGGATCTGCTGGGCAACTTCGGCAAACCCCGAGCCATGACTGAAGCCGATATCGAGGAAGTTATCGAGCGTTTTGCCACCTCCGCCTCGCTGGTCAAGCAGGCCGGGTTTACCGGCGTACAGATTCACTGTGCCCACGGCTATCTGTTCAGCCAGTTCCTTTCTCCAAAAATTAACCAGCGTACCGACCAATGGGGAGGCTCGCTGGAAAATCGTGCTCGCATTATTCGCCGCACCATACACAGCGTGCGTGAGGCGGTGGGACCGGACTTCCCGATAGGTGTAAAACTGAACTCTGCGGACTTCCAGAAAGGCGGCTTCAGCCTCGATGATTGTGTCACGGTGGCCGGCTGGCTGGGCGAGGATGGCATTGATCTGCTGGAAATCTCCGGCGGTACCTACGAACAGTTAAGCCTTATCGGGGTCGAACCAACGGAGGTGCGCGAAAGTACCCGAAAACGCGAAGCCTACTTTATCGAGTATGCCGAACGCATCAAACAGTCGGCCAACGTTCCGATCATGGTGACCGGAGGGTTTCGCAGCCGTGACGTGATGGAACAGGCCATTGAAAAAGGCGAAGTGGATGTCATTGGTCTGGCCCGTCCTCTGTGCACACAACCGGATTGTTCACGATTACTGATACAACAGAGAATTGATGCCATCGACACCTACGAAAACAAACTGGTGTTGGGTAAGGGTTTCTGGGGCAATAACAGCTCATCCAATCTGATCAAGGCGATCAATAGCTTTGGCCAGGTCGGTTTCTATTATTGGCAAATCATACAGCTATCCCGTGGCAAACAACCGGAACCTGAGCTGGGTACCTTTAGGGCCTTTATCAGGCACATGAAAAACGATTTTCGTTTGAACATGCGCCGAAAGTTCTCCTGACGAACGCCAGGCTGCTTATGCGCAAAACACTCCTTCAGCTACCATTCGCAATCCTGACTTTATTGATGGTTCAGGGATGCGCCCATGGCCTGCATACTTCCAATGCAATAAGGCCTTTGGTAAGTGGCGGAGCCGGTATGCCTGAGCAAATCACGAAAGCACAATGGCAACAGCTGTGTTTCCATCTGGCACTGGACGAAGCAAGGGAAGCTGATTTCACCTCAGATCTGATTCTGGCAGATCGTGTGATCAAACCTTTGCTGCGCCAGGAAAGCCAACAGATTATGCTTTGGCGCTTTCACCGCAGAGCAGCCGATGATGCCGCCGGTCACCAGTTCAGTTTCTTTTACTATAGCGATCATGAAACCGCATCTCGCCTATATGCCTCGGCACAAACACACGCCGAAGTCGCCATGCTGAGCCGACGCGGCAAACTCCTGAAACTCTCAACAAGTTGCCGAAGTACAGAGCACCCCGAGCAATTGGCCGCCCTGAGTGACACAAACTGGGACCAGGCCATTCAGACTTCCTGGCCTTATTTCATCATGGGCGTCAGTGCTGCCTGGCTGCAATTGATTGAAGAGCTATCACTGGCGAACGAAACCGGGCACGAGGATCTGTACCAGCATTATGCGCAAGTCGAGCAGCAACTGATTGCGCTGTGGCAACAGCAGGGCCAGCATGCCTACCTGCATCACCTCAATGCTATCTTCGGATACGAACCTCTATTCATTAATAACTGGATGCGATTCTAGAGAGCAAAATAATGTCCGAAAACTTTACCCTTCAAGCTCACACCAGACCTGACGTTTTCTGTCTGAAAATTCGGGTGCGTTACAGTGAGTGCGATGCCCAGAATGTCGTGTTTAATGCCAGATACGGTGACTATGTGGATTTGGCCGCGACGGAATTCCTGCGCGCCGTGATCGGAGGTTATCAGGCTCTCCTGGAAATGGGCTACGACAATCAGGTCGTACGACTGCTCACGCAATGGAAATCCCCCGCTCGCTTTGATGATGTCATTGCCTGCTGCGTGGAAGTCACCCATACCGGCAATACCTCCTTCACCTTTACCGTCACGATGACGCAGGCGGACGAGGGCACGGCTGTAGCGGTCTCGGAAGTCACATATGTACTGATCGATACCAAAAGCCAGAACAAAACAGCCTTGCCGGAAAGTTTGAAAGCGAAACTCGAGGCAGGTGCTCCCGGCGTCGTGATTGATCAGTCGGGCCTTTAAGTCAGGTTAATTCCTTTAATATCGCCAGCATTTTCTGACTGGCGGCAAGAGGGTCTTCCTGCATAAAACAATGCCCGCCGGGCATTTTGATGCTGGAAAAATGGGGGTTGGCCTTCTCCAGTGCCGGTAACGCTTTCAGAATGAACGGAAAAGTACGCTCGCCATACATTACAGTGACCGGCACCTGAACCGCTCTCAAGGAGCGCCACAAGGACTTCGGGTAACTGGCGAAAATGGCAGATTCGATGCGAGGTGGGCATTTCAGATGAATGCTGCCATCCTCCTCACGCCGCATCGCATGCCTGAGATAGGATCGCAAGCAGTCTTCATCCCAACCTTTGAACACGCCACGCTCATGAAAATACTCCCACAAGGCTTCCTCGTTTTCCCACCAGGTCGTCCTAACCGCCGCCTGCTTCGGTAAGGGCATACGCCTGGTCAGACCAAATTGACTCATCAGCACGATAGTATTGGAGGTCATGCGCGGCGCAAACGTGGGGTCCAGCAGTATCGCCCCGTCAAACAGTTCGGGCTGCTTGGCCATCATAACGCTGGACATGACTGCGCCATAACTATGGCCCGTCGCAATTTTGGGTACCTTCTTCCAGTACCTGGAATAGTGGCTCCAGGCCTCTGACGAGTAACGTGCACTGCGATTCCAGCCGGCATATTCGGACCCCGGATCGCTATCACCATGCCCTTGGGCATCGCTGATGAACAAGTCATAGTGCCGGGCCAGTGGCGCCAGCATTTTTTCGTAGGTCAGACCGCAGAAGCCATTACCATGAATAAAGTGCAACAAAGGTCGACCACTGGGTTCTGAATGCCAGCCACGCAACTTGAAACCAGCGGATACTTCAAACTCCCAGGCTTGAAGCCCTTCAATCATCGACACTGTAAAACACCCTTATAAGCTAGTGTGACGCCCTGTGATAACAGGCTAACGGGTTGGAGGCCCCCAGGTTTGTCTCAGAGCAGGCTATCGATGCTATCCAGAAGCCCGGGGCCGAGCAAGTCTTTATAGACTGATATTTCGCGCAGGCGCAGATCAGGACAGTCCAAAGCCCGCATGGTGTGGATAAACTTGAGCGTTTGAAACCCGTCAAACCAGATATGAAACAATTGCGGGAATGGACGCTGGTGTGTTTGACGCGCCAAATGGGACAGAAAACGTTGCACACCCAGCTGACATAACACGTTTTCAATGACCTCAGCGTGCGCACCGCAGTTATTGGCCAGAAAGCTCAGGAAATCACCGTTTTGAGCGTGATAAGACCTCACCGCAGAGAGCAATAAACGTAAACGCTCAAAACCGAGCGGGTGGTACAATTGGTAATCAGCCAGAGGATCTGCCAATTGGCGAATATCCTTGAGCGCAGGCCCGGTACCAAAAGGCACCCGTTCACTGGGCCGACCGGCAATCGTCAACGCTGGTTGTTCAAGGCTGTTTACCACGCCCAGTTTGGCGAGTTTATTCAAAAAATAAAAATCCTCACCGCCTGAGCGCTTGGGCATGCCGTGCACCTGAATATAGGCCTGCGGCGTGACCGCAATCGCCGAGCCCAGGGTTTGAAAGGCATAAGGCGAACCCGCCCTGTTCAGTAGGGCAACATAATATTGCAAGCGCAGATCATACAGCGCCATCGCTTGCTGCCAGCCGCGCTCTGGCTGGTGCCGGAATGGATAAAGACTCACAACCTGCCCCGGCTGTGGCGCAGGAATTTGCATATAGCCCGCGGGCCAGCTGACATCGGCATCGCAGTTATGCAGCCAATGCGGAGTCGCTTCACCGCCTGCCAACTGCCGTTCACATAGTCTGATCGCCAGATCCAGCCCCAGCTTGCGCGCCAGCCCCACGCCCTGTTTTGCCGGTATGGCATTTGCCGAATCGGTGAAGTCCAGCACCAGCACATTGAGATGTTTGCTGGCTCGCGCACTCAAAAGGCCTCCCCCCATGTCATGAAAGTCAGCCTTTTGTCGAAGGTGATGCAGACACGATTGCGTACGCTTGACTGCCAGCTCAGGCGCATTCTCAGGGCAATTAAATACCCAAATCAATGCCGTTTCACAGGCAAAAGGATGCGCCAGGCATGCCAGTAATGCTTCCAGGGGTTCATCGTAAACAGGTACCACGCAAATATCCTGTAGGAGCGGTAACTCCGGGAGAGAAAGAGCTTTGATTGCCGCTTCAGCATGCACCCTGAGGTATTTCCCGAAAGCTTTGTGCAGGGCTTGATTTTTTGGTGGCGGCGAGTGATTCAAGGGATACAGGAATTGAAGTGGATGAACCTAAGCCATCGACGACCAGTCCGGTTCAAGTGAAGCTTGCAGAAGCTGCATACGCGCTGTCATTGTCACGTCATCAATCGGCTGCGCGGGATGTTTGCCCCAAACGGGCGCAGGCCAGGCCGGATCATTCTGAAAGCGCACGATATGGTGAATATGCAACTGCACGACCACATTTCCCAAGGCGGCAATATTCAGTTTGTCGCCCTGAAAGAGCTGCATCAAGGTCTGGCCCAGATACACGGACTCACGATCCAGCTGTTGACGTTCTGTTTGTGACAGCTGATATAGCTCGGTTACCGCAGCAACACGCGGCACCAGAATAAACCAGGGATAGTGCGCGTCATTCATCATCAGGACTTCACACAAGGGCCACGCAGCCAGCTGATGGGTATCCGCCTTCAGACGCGCATCGAGCTGAAACTCAGCAGTCATGCTTTTTCGCTTGCCAGGTTTTCTCCCAGTCCAGTGCTGACTGAACAATCACGCCCAGATCATCATGGTCAGGTTGCCAACCGAGCACGGCCTTGATCTTACTGTTGTCGGCCATCAGTGCATCCGGATCACCTGCCCGACGAGCGGTTTCTTCGACAGAAAAATCCTGACCGGACTTTTCCTTCACCACATCGATCACTTCTTTCACTGTGAAGCCTCGACCGTAGCCACAATTCAGAACCTGAGACTCACCCCCTTTCTTCATGTAGTCCAGTGCCATCACATGCGCTTTGGCCAAATCATCAACATGAATGTAGTCACGGATACAGGTGCCATCGCGGGTTTCGTAATCGGTACCGAAAACCTTCATGCCCGAACGAGCCCCACTGGCACACTCACAGGCGACTTTAATCAGGTGCGTGGCTTCGGGTGTGGCCTGGCCCAATCGGCTTTGCAGGTCGGCGCCAGCAACATTGAAATAGCGCAGAATCACGTGATTCAGGGACGTCGCGAAGGAAAGATCGCGAATCATCTGCTCGCTCATCATCTTGGAAGCACCGTAAGGGTTGATTGGTGCCAGCGGCATATCTTCGGTCAAGACTTTTTCGTCCGGCATGCCATACACTGCCGCAGTGGAGGAAAATACCATATAAGGCGTTTGGTACTTTTCGATAACGCCCAGCAGATTCAGGGTGTTGCGGGTATTGTTGCGGTAGTACTTGAGGGGGTTTTCGACCGACTCGGGCACCACGATATGCGCGGCAAAGTGCAGCACGGCTTCAAAGTGATGCGCCGCAAAAACCGAGTCGAGTTTTTCGACATCCGCCAAATCACCCACAATCAGCTCACCATAGGTGACGGCCCATTCATAACCGGTTGATAAATTGTCATAGACAATGATGTCATGACCCGCTTCTCCAAGCTGTTTTACCACATGACTTCCGATATACCCGGCTCCGCCGGTCACCAATACTTTCATGTTCCACTAATCCTTTTTGACAGACTGCTTCAGTCGTTTTTTCTTTGCGCGTCGCTCATCGAAGAAGGCCGTCATGGTTTGCGCGCATTCTTCGGCCAATACACCCTCAGCATAGCTTACCTCGGTATTCATGCACGGATGTGACAACAGGGTATTCTGACTCACCACTGCACCAGCCTTGGGTTCACGCGCACCAAACACCACGCGCGCAATGCGGGCATGTACGATCGCACCAATGCACATGGTACAGGGCTCAATCGTGACGTATAGGGTCGCGCCCGGCAGACGGTAGTTGCGCTCCGACTCACAAGCCGCCCGAATCGCCTGAATCTCTGCATGGGCAGTCGGGTCACACGCGCTAATCGGGCCGTTTCTGCCCTCTCCCAGCACATTCCCATCCCGCACAATGACGGCGCCTACCGGCACTTCGTCTTCATTGCCCGCTTCCTCGGCAAGCTTTAATGCCCGCTGCATCCAGACCAGATCAATTCCGGATGCGTCCATTGAAGGCCGCTTATCCAACATCTTTACTCTCTATTGCACTGAAGCAGAAACAGGAACCAACTCAAGCATTGTCTCTCATCCATTGCTCGCATTTTTCAACAAACTCAAAATCCCTTGAGTACCACAACGCTAAATTGTCTTTCGCTTTGGCGCTCAATGCCGGTACTTGGGAATAGTCATTCTTATGGGCCTGCTTTTCATCGTTGGCAATTTCAAGGTCAGACATTTTCAAATTCAGGTTCGCTTTTTCCAACAGAGTATCGAAATCTTCTCTGAAGTTTTCCTGCCGTATAATCCAAATTGGCGGCCTTGCTTTCAGGAAGTAGCCTTCTTTGGCAAACCAGTCGATCTGATGCATGGTGGTATGAGAAATAGACTGCATCGCAGCCATCGCACTCGCACCACGCTCCCCCTTAGAGAAAAGACTTTCAGCGAGATCATTTGCATGCTCAAACTCGGAAAATGCAATCGCTTCATGCTCACTCCACTCGCTGTAAACACGCGGCTGCCCTTTACGTTTTCGGGAATAGAAAGCAGATTTAAATCGACCTACCGGGTTTCTGATGGAGAAAAAATAGGGAAGTTCCGGGTCGATCTGGGAGAGACGCACGTCATGTTTAACCTTCTGGATATTGGTACCGGACATGTCCAATATCTGTTTAGACAAATTGACAATTTGTGTACCGGCATTCTTACCAATATGAATAAAAATAATGTCGGCTTTCTCTTGTTTCGATGGTTGAGTCACTGCTTCTTTTGAACCTAGTCCGAGCCGACCAAGCATTTTCTTGAACGTTTTTTTCACATTTTCTCCGTCAATTTTTCGAAACAAAAGCCCTACGGGAGTAATGTAGTGTTTTCGTTCTTGCCCAACTTACAATTTATAGAATCTTTTATGTTGGAATGGTTTAAACATAATTCAGTTGTTTACAGCTTATCTCCAATATCAAGCTTTACTGCGCCTTCCAGATATTCCGACAACGAAATTAAAACAAATCAACAAATGGGCCATGCGGCGCATCAAATATATAAAGGTTCGCTTCAAGGTTCACTCACTTTTTGGGTTACATTTACGACATTACATTCATATCCTCCAACAACTCTTGTTTTCTTCGACTCGAAAGCCGGTAGTTGTAACCCTGGATCACCATCAACATCTCTCCAGTTGGCAAAAATATAGATAGTTTCATCAAAGATAAGAAATTCGCCATCTTGCACTCGGTAGTTTAACAAGCTGTCGGTACCCTCCTCTGCCTCAAGCAGAATACCTGCAAACTTATAGCCTCGGTCAATCTGCTCGCTTACCCAGAGTCCTACTCTATATGGTGAGTCATAACTTTCAATATCCGCAATCAGGTAATAAAGCCCATCTTTATACATCAAAGATGGATCTCCTACCCCCCAAACCATGCTTCCATTGGTGTTAGGGTCAATAAGTTTATTGTCCTTGGCTCTCCAGTTGGAAAAATACTTTGGAGCGCCTACAAAGTCAGCTATGTAATAACCAATAGCAATACCATCCGGCTTACCTTTCAGTTTCCCGAATTCACCAAACATATGAAGCGTATCACCGTCAAAGTAGACCCCCACGTCATCCAGATCTTCGGGGAATTGGCTTACAATTTCCCATTTACCAGAGCCCGCCTCTAACTCACTATCTAGATGAAATATACTTCCTTTCTCAAAGACGAAAAACTCATTGTTTATGGTCAAGCCATCATCGATCTCATACGTCGAAGTTGAAATATAATGATCGTCGATTAACGTCCAAGAGGACGGGTAGTCGGTTGGGTAATTTGATCCATAAAGCTGTCCATAGTGCTTTTTTTTAGGACCCGAAATTATCATGTACCATTGATATGCAGAAGAATCACCGCCTGGCAGAACAACAGCATCATGATTATTACCAAACTCGGTCGCAATAGGATTCACGTTTCTTTTACAGTCTAGAGAAGTATCTGAAGTTATATCAGGAAGCTTTGCCAAAGCAACAAATGAAGCGGCATCCTCCTCAGCCCCCCCATTAGAACAACTTGCCAAAACGCAAATAGACACTGTACCTAATGCAATACAACGCACAACAAAACATAACTTCATTTCTTCATTCTCCAAACGCAGCATGAAAATCATGCCATTCACCGCAACCCCAATCCAATCACTCTACTCGAACGGCCTAGCCACAAACAAACGAAAAATAGAGTATCAAGCCTGCAAAAACCGACTCCACCAATAACCAATTCAACTTCTTGCTGACTCTATCGTAGCAATAGCTCGAACTAATTCTTCTACTAATAATTCAGCGCCTTTTATACTCAGGTGATCATCATCACGATAGAACAAGTGTTCTCTGTTATGAGTAACACACCTATCGGGAATTGCCGAATCACAAAACAACGCCGCAGGAAATACTCGGTGCACCCGTGCCCCTTGAATAGAATCCAGTAGTTCGTAAGAGCTTTTCGTCCTATCAATAAATACATCATAGCTTGTTGTAACGGGATCACTTTTTACGATTTTATCGGCATTTGCCAAATCGCCACGAACACGATCCAAAATGACTTTTGGCACGTGCCAACCTACTTCAGGGATTGGGTAGATCAGCACGACTTGGTGACCAGCGTCTACCAGCACCTGAACCGTTTTACGATATTGTTCCGCAACAAAGTCTTGCCTCTGCATCTTGGTATGTAGCGAGTGATCCAGATTTTGAATAAAATCTTTCATCTCGCCCTCGTATGCACCTTCTTTATTGTCAAAGCGATTTTCTTCCAAGATGAGGGGTAAACGCCCCCCCAAAAAAACTATTGAAGGCTTTGCATTAAGCAAAAAATCTAATCTTTTGGACTGATTCTCATACGTACAATGCCTGTGAGATTGAAAACCTTTTTTACGAACTCTGACAGTATCGATAAGTAGCATGCAGCCAGGATACCCAGAGTTTGCAAAATCATAACCATTGGAATTGGCCCAGTTTAAAAACGTATTTGCTATTGCATTTGTATGACTATCTCCGACCAATATCACTCTGCCTTTTTGCTCCGCAGAAGTATAAAACCAAGAATGGTTTTCTACCTTTGGTGGTTTAGATGGTTGGTTGAGAAACTCAGGTACTCTAAACTTGAATCCATCTAATGACCCAACGTATGCAAGAGTTGATATGATCACCACCCAAAAAAACATAAGCACAAAAAAAACATTAGATTTCAACGATTTGTTAGACCTAAATGGTTTTTCGAAATAAAAGTAAGAAAGAACTGCTAGAAAAACCACTAGCATTAGAAGGGTAATCTTAGTGCTGAGATTGTTAAAATCACCTGTTATAGCAGCAAATGCAAAAGCAGGAAAGTGCCATACATATAGACCATAAGAAATTAGCCCAATGCCTACCAACACCCTACTCTTTAGAAACTTGATCGTAAAATCTGCGTCATTGGCGAAATGAATTATGAGCATTGTCCCAATAATAGGCACCAATGTATAAAGAGAAGGATGGAGCGTTTTCTCGTTAAACGTAAATACAGAAAGCAGAATTAGCAACATCCCCACACTTGGCAAATATATTGCGGATTTCGGATTGGATTGCCATGAAATTCTGGGGACACAAGCCAGACACGCACCAGCAAGAAGCTCCCATGCTCTAGTTGGGATCAAATAAAACGATTGCTGAGGGTCGACAACACTCAACCAGTGAGCAAAAGCCAGAGATACCATGAGCAACGCCGTCAGCCAAGAAAGCAATCTTGCTTTACTGCCTCTCAGCAGGAGTAGTAGTAACATTGGCATAAAAATGTAAAACTGCTCTTCAACACCCAAAGACCAAGTATGCAAAAAGGGTTTTAGAGAAGAGTCCGCAGCCCAGTATGGATCTTCTAGCCAAAAGTAAAAATTTGAACTAAAAAATATCCCAGAGATCAGCTGCTTAGAAAAATCTATAAAGTCGACAGGCAAGAGTAAGTACCAAGCGAAAGGCACGGAACACGACATTACTAGCAATAAGATTGGAAGAATTCTTCTCAAACGGCGTTCATAAAAACTTTTGTAAGAGAAGCTATTCCGCTCTATTTCTTTTATGAGAATCGAAGAGATTAAGAAGCCCGAGATAACAAAGAACACATCAACACCGATGAACCCCCCCGGTATAAGATTTCTCCCATCAACAATAATCTTCAGATGATAGAAAACGACGCTAAGCACGGCGACCGCTCTAATTCCATCTATCTCAGGGCGATAGGACAGTATGGGGTGATCACTCACTATAATCACCAGCCGAGCAGGAATGGCCCTCTATTGGAAAGGTGAAGCATCTGAAATATTCGGATACTTCTTGCATGTCACCCAACGCCCTACTCCCACTCAATCGTCGCGGGTGGTTTGGACGATATGTCGTAGGTGACGCGTGAGATGCCCGCTATTTCGTTGATAATGCGGTTGGAGACAAGCTCAAGGAATTCGTAGGGCAAATGAGCCCAGCGCGCGGTCATAAAGTCGATGGTTTCTACCGCACGCAATGCGACGACATACTCGTAACGGCGAGCATCGCCCACAACACCCACGGATTTTACCGGCAGAAATACAGTAAAGGCCTGGCTGGTCTTGTGATAAAGGTCTGCACGATGCAGCTCTTCGATGAAGATGGCATCGGCGCTGCGCAGCAGGTCGGCATATTCCTTTTTAACCTCACCCAGTATACGCACACCCAATCCCGGTCCTGGGAATGGGTGACGGTAAACCATATCGTAGGGAAGGCCCAGTTCTAGGCCAATTTTGCGCACCTCATCCTTGAACAGTTCACGCAAAGGCTCGACCAGCTTTAACTTCATATCGTCGGGCAAACCACCCACGTTGTGATGTGATTTGATGACATGCGCTTTGCCGGTTTTGGATGCGGCCGATTCGATAACATCCGGATAAATCGTTCCTTGGGCCAGCCACTGCACGTTGTCGATCTTGCCGGCTTCTTCGTCGAACACCTCAATAAAGGTGTTCCCGATGATCTTGCGTTTCTCTTCCGGGTCTTCGATCCCTTCCAGGCGAGACAGAAACAGGTTTTCGGAGTTGGAGCGAATCACTTTGACGCCCATGTTTTCCGCAAACATTTTCATGACCTGATCGCCTTCGTGCAAACGCAGAAGACCGTTGTCGACAAATACACAGGTCAACTGATCACCAATCGCACGGTGCAACAGTGCGGCGACGACCGAGGAGTCAACACCACCGGATAAGCCCAGAAGAACATGATCACTGCCAACCTGTTCCTTTACTGTCGCGATCGCGTCTTCGACGATCTGCGCCGGTGTCCAGAGTGCATCGCAGCCTGCTATATTCAGGACAAAATGCTCCAGAATACGCTTGCCCTGAAGTGTATGCGTCACTTCCGGGTGGAACTGCACGCCATAGAACTGCTTCGCTTCATGGAACATACCGGCAATTGGGCAGGACTCGGTTTTCGCCATTAGCGCAAACCCTTCTGGCATTGATACGACCTTGTCACCATGACTCATCCAGACATCAAGCAAGGCAGTCCCATCTTCAGCCACGTGGTCCTTGATATCGGACAACAGTGCCGATTCACCTTCGACAGAAATCTGGGCATAGCCGAACTCCTGCACTTTGGAGCCTTCCACCTTGCCACCTAACTGCTCGGCCATGGTTTGCATGCCGTAACAGATACCCAGTACCGGCACGCCCAAATCAAACACAATTTCTGGTGCCCTCGGCGTGTCGATGCCTGTGACCGATTCCGGTCCACCAGCGAGAATAATGGCCTTGGGCTGATATGCGCGAATCTCGTCCTCTTCCATATCGAAGGCCCGAATTTCACAGAAAACCCCTATTTCTCTGACACGACGCGCGATTAACTGCGTGTATTGCGAGCCAAAATCCAGAATCAGGACGCGATGGGCATGGATATCAGTGTGGGACATAGAATGGTTTCTCTCATTTAAACGCAAATCCGGTACAGAGGGTGCGTACCAGACTCAAAAAATCAATGTGGGTAAGGCAATCGGGATAAACTGCTCCTTCCATCGCTTCACACATTTTTTCGGCAGCGCAGAGTTGTTATGCGCTGCCGACCGGCTTAACTGACGCGGTAATTCGGTGCTTCCTTGGTAATGGTGACGTCATGCACATGGCTTTCCTGCATGCCGGCAGACGTAATGCGCGTAAACTGGGGCTTGGTACGCATCTCTTCGATACTGGCACTGCCGGTGTAGCCCATGGAAGAGCGCAAGCCACCCATCAGCTGGTGAATAATGGCTGTCATAGGCCCTTTACAGGCCACACGACCTTCGATCCCTTCCGGGACCAGTTTGTCGACACCGGATTTAATATCCTGAAAATATCGGTCACTGGAACCCTGTGACTGCCCCATCGCACCCAGTGAGCCCATTCCGCGGTAGGCTTTATAGCTGCGCCCCTGGTAAAGCTCTATCTCGCCCGGCGCCTCATCGGTACCGGCTAACAGACTGCCAATCATCACCACATGTGCGCCAGCGGCGATGGCCTTGGCAATATCACCACTGAAACGGATGCCGCCATCTGCAATAAGCGGGATATCTTTGTCCTTGAGTGCTGCGGCCACGTTTGCCACCGCAGAAATCTGTGGTACGCCAATGCCTGCGACTATGCGCGTGGTGCAGATGGATCCCGGACCAATGCCCACTTTCACTGCATCGGCACCGGCTTCCGCCAGCGCAAGCGCCGCTTCAGCTGTTGCGATATTGCCACCGATCACTTCGACCTGAGGATAGGTTTCCTTGACCCAGCGCACGCGCTCGATCACGCCTTTCGAGTGTCCGTGTGCGGTATCCACCACGATCACATCGACGCCCGCTGCAACGAGCGCAGCGACGCGTTCTTCAGTGCCGTCTCCGGTACCTACTGCAGCACCAACACGCAATTGGCCAAATTTGTCTTTACAGGCATTGGGGAAATCCTGGGATTTTTGAATGTCCTTAACCGTGACCAGGCCGGTCAGCTGAAAGTCATCGTTGACCACCAGCACTTTCTCGATGCGATGCTTGTGCAGGATATCCTTTATGGTGTCTGTATCTTCACCTTCCTTCACCGTGACCAGCTTATCCTTGGGGGTCATGATCTCGGAAACTCTGGTATCGAGACGGCTCTCAAAGCGAATATCCCGGCCGGTAACGATCCCTACCAGATCCTTGCCATCCACCACCGGCAAACCTGAAATCTTATTGGCAGCGGTGATTTCCAGTACTTCGCGTACTGTCGTGTTGGGAGCGACCGTAATGGGGTCTTTCACCACACCACTTTCGAACTTTTTGACCGCACGTACCGTTTTGGCCTGTTCTTCGATGGTCATGTTTTTGTGGATGATACCAATACCGCCTTCCTGCGCCATGGCAATCGCCAGAGGCGCTTCTGTCACGGTATCCATAGCGGCTGAAACCAGAGGAATTCTCAGGCTGATGTTGCGAGTGATGCGGGTATTCAGGGAAACCTGATTCGGCAAAATATCCGAGTAACCAGGTATGAGTAGAACATCGTCAAACGTAAGTGCGTCTTGTGCTATCCGCAACATAGGGGTCCACCTTTGCCATGTCGAGAAAAAGCGCCTAATTATACAGACCTCGCGGCGCATCCTGCAATGAATGATTACAGTGCAGTGTGACAATTGTTTTTCGCTACCGGAACACGCCCCCGGATCTAGGCCAAGTCGCCTCGACGGCTTGTAACAGTACTCGAACTTGGTTACCTTTACCGGCCAACATTCGAGACTGCAGAGCCGTGAACGACACTCGAACCCCCGCCCCGATCTCCGGACAGACTTTCGCCGCGCATACTCAGAAGGCCATGACCGTTGCCGAACTGAACCGGCAGGTCAAACGCTTACTGGAAGTCAGTTATGCCCAGATCTGGGTGACCGGTGAACTCTCCGGCTTCTCACGCCCAAGCTCCGGGCACTGGTATTTCAATCTGAAGGATCAACGCGCGCAGATTCGCTGTGCCATGTTTCGAGGCTTTAACCAACGACTGAAATACCAGCCCAAAGAGGGTGATCAGGTCATAGTGCGCGGAAAAGTCAGCCTGTACGAAGGCCGCGGAGACTTCCAACTGATTGTGGAAGACATCGAGCCGGCAGGGCTGGGCGCACTGCAGGCCGCCTTTGAAGCGCTGAAACTGAAGTTGTCGCAAGAAGGCTTGTTTGACCCAAAACACAAGAAACCGATCCCTCGGTTCATCAACAGGCTCGCCGTCATCACCTCTCCAACGGGCGCCGTGATTCATGACGTCATCCATGTCTGTGCCAAACGCTTCCCGGCGCTGCCGATACTGCTGGTTCCGGTCAAGGTCCAGGGAGAAGGTGCTGCGGAAGAAATTGCACAGGCGATTGAAACCGTGAACAGCCATGGTCTCGCCGATGCCATCATTGTCGGGCGAGGAGGTGGATCTCTGGAAGACCTATGGGCATTCAATGAAGAGCGCGTGGCACGTGCCATCCATGCCAGCGCCTTACCCATCATTAGTGCCGTGGGACACGAAGTTGATTTCACGATCGCCGACCTGGTCTCGGATTTACGCGCACCAACCCCGTCGGCAGCCGCAGAAAGCATCACGCCGGATCAATTTGAACTCATGCAGTTGCTGGACCATCAGCATCGACGGCTAGTTCGCCAAACGCTTTCATTTTTGAAACAGCACAATGAAGGCCTTGTAAACCTGGGCAAACGACTCAAAAGCCCGCAGCAAAGCCTGCTGGAAAAACAACATCGTATCCGGGAATTCGGGCAGCGCCTCAAAAGCACACTGCGGCACCAGATACGCCATGCCCAACAGGCACTGCAAAGTGCGCAACTGGCGCTCGCTAATTGGACACCTCAAACACAGCTAAGACAGCGAAAGGAACATACCGACCAGCTGGAAAAACGGCTTCAGCAAGCACAGCTGCAGATGATTCAGCAGCATCAACACCGCTTGCAGCTGGCCGCCCAGACCCTGCATACAGCCAGTCCTCTGGCGACGCTGGGGCGCGGCTATGCCATCGCTTTTGACGACCAAAAACATATTGTTAAGTCACCAACGCAGGTTCAAAGCGGAGACGCCCTGACCATCAAGGTCGAGCAAGGCGATATCGCCTGCCGGGTCGAATAGGATGCAGGGTTCACCCTCACACATGAACAATCCGCTTATTCGCGATATTGCACCCGATGATATTGATCAAATTCTGGAGATAAATGCCAAGGTCGAGCACTGGACCAGCCCTATGGCAAAAGAGCGTCTGCACGAACTGCTGGATTACGCGATTTACCGCAAGGTCGTTACGACAAACACGGGCCTGGCCGGGTTTATCCTGGCAATGGCCGACAACTCCGAGTACGACAATGACAATCTGCACTGGTTCCGACAGAGATGCAGTCATTTCGTGTATGTCGACCGCATTATTATCAGGCCGGAATTTGCCGGAGCAGGTCTGGGCCAGCGGCTATACGGGGATTTGTTTGGTTTCGCCGAAACACATGGCTATCAGCGCATCGTATGTGAATACAATGTGTCGCCTTTAAACAAGGCGTCAATGCACTTTCACACGCGCATGGGATTCTCCGAACTTGGGCGCAGAACTCTGGCTGCATCCGGCAAAGAAGTTTCCATGCAGTCCAGACCTTGCCCAGCGGGCACCCCATAATGGGTAACATCCGACAGAACTGAAGCTCGACGGAAGCCAAAGAAAAACGTCTCACACCAGCACGCTAATCATCGTGCCCTATATCGAACTCCCGCTGCAAGGTTTCACCAGGCGCCTGAATGGCATAGCCCTGAAACAATTTAACGCCCCACTTGTAACAGGACTGCATATCGACAACGCTTTCGATCTCTGTGACAACCACATCAACATGGCGCTCATCCATGTCCTTGACCAGCTGTCTCAACGCGTTCCGCACCTTTTCGCTCGCTCTGGCACTGCGAATCATGGGCACCGAAAGCTTGATGACATCGGGATACATCCGCTGAAAATAGCTCTTGGCAGCGTCGAGGCTAAAATTTTCAACACCAATTTTGCAGCCGATACCCCGCATTCGATTGGCAAATAGCAGCGCTTGATCCAGATTTTCGAGAATATCATTCTGTTTCAGTAGAAAGACCATACGCCCTGCGCCTTTGACCCTTGCCTCACGCATAAAATTGCTGACCAGGGAAACAATCAGCTTGTTTGCAATGGTTGCTCTGGCCACTTTGAGATAAAGCACTGAATCCTGCAATGCATTCTGATCCTGATGCAGCGTTTCAATCGCAGCAGAATAGACCCACCGATCCAGATCCTTCAGCTCTTTTCTCTGCTCCAGAATAGGCAAGAACTGCTCCGGCAGAAATTCCTGTCCATTGAGGGCACGCAAACGTACAAACACTTCAAAGGCTTCAAATGAAGGATCGCCCACATTCACAATCGGCTGGAAATTCAGACTAAAGCGCTTGGCCTTTAATGCCTCTTGCAAACCGTCGTCGGACGGATGTATTTGCGCCACGCTCGAGACCTTCTGCTGAGGAATATCAATCTGTTCAATGACATACTGATTACCGCCTCGCTGACGCGCCCTGGAAGCAGACTTTTCAGCCTTGAGTACAGCATCATTGGCACTGGCAATACCGGAATGCAGCACTACTGTCCGGAATAAATTCATAACGCTAAGCTCGCTTGTAAATCGAGAGTCAGCTTTTTTGCTTTGCGCCGCCTTCGGTCAATCTCTATC
>PZPK01000004.1 GCA_006212045.1 Oleiphilus sp.
TGAGGGAGAAGCAGACTGAAAATCCGGTGCGTCATCGCTTCAGCTGCCACACCAAAGCAGACCTTTTGAATTCAAGAAATCACACTGACTGCTACCCGAAACCAGGCATATTTAAATTACAACTCGGGGTACTGATTTTAATGATTCGTCGACCTTATTGTGCTTGGTTATTCAGCTAAAAAATGTCTAAGATACCCGTGGTGATTCACACACTGTTTTCTTCCTGGAGAAGCTCGATCTGTAGTTCCTGTTGAGCTCTCAAAAACGTACAAATGTATGAAAACTGAAAAAGTATGGGGGAAGATGAAGCGCGGGCACTAAGCCTAAGAATTTATGCCAATAGCGCGTATCCAGCAACATGCTGTACTCGTTTAATGTATAGCAGCTCAAGAGTTAGCGTCGCTCCTCGAAATCCGAGACTATTTGATCCGTTTCGCATGAGATTGGTGTCGTTATAGTCGACAAAGACGTTTCAGAGTCAAAATGTCCCCCGGCAGAGGTTAAAATCAAAGACTGACTGTTTTCACGGGAGAAAACGACTCTGTCTATCCATATCCAATCTAGTGCACTAGCCACTTCTGTAGTGGATTCCAGTCTTACTGTATAGATTTCGCTTAGTAGAGGTACGTGCGAGACTGCCTGAACACTCAAGGACGCTAACTCAATTCGGCTACGTAGGTGCTTATTTACTTGGCTAGCGATCTCTATTCGTTGGTCCAAGTGCGCAGAACCAAGGCCGTTAAAAATACTATCAAGCAAGCCTATCCCGGTAGGCCTAGCGCTATGTGCTGCAAGAAGTTCTTTCTGAAGTCGGCTAAGGCTCTCATCTGACTCGCTTAGTTTCCTAACTAATGCAAGATAAGATTCAGGCCATAAAAAATTTGACAGTTCCTTTGCATTTTCGGGTAGATGCCCTTCCTTACAGAAATAAATAGAGGAAAGCATCGCTATTGCGGCATGTTGTTCAAGCGCAAGATCCATTCCGCTTTTTGGCGGAGCAGTTCTTTTGTCTTTCGCAGCACAACCGATTAAAAGCGCCAAAGCGAGCATGAGTAGAAGAGATCTCATCACGAATAGGGACCCAAAAAGTGTGTTAAATTGTAGTAGTTCAGACTTGATCTGACAGTTACCGATTTCTCAAGAAGGTGTCTGTCAGGTCAGATTCAGTTTACGAACTTTTCCTTCCAGATGCTTTTCCCATCTCGCAAAGTTTCCATTGGTGTTCTGCCACAACAACGTTTGCCCTGATGGGTGCGCTCATTATTGTAGTATTCCAGCCATTCGTCCAGATCTGCTTGCAGTTCCTCAACAGAACCGAAGATCTTTCTGCGTAAAGCAGGCTGATAAAACCCCTGCAAGATGGTCTTATGAAAGCGCTCGTAGATGCCATTGGTTTGAGGATGTCGCGCTTTCGTTTTCGTGTGCTCAATGTCGTTCACAGCAATATAAAGCTGGTAGTCATTACTATCCGCTTTACCGCAGTATTCCGTGCCACGGTCAGTCAGAATTCTCAGCACTGGGAGCTGCCCTGAAGCATAGAACGGGAGCACTCGATCATTAAGCAAGTCTGCCGCTGTAATCGGTGTCTTCGTTGTATAAAGCTTGCAGTGAGCGACACGGGAATAAGTGTCGACATAGGTTTGCTGATAAACACGACCCACACCTTTAATTAAAAGGGGTCGAGCAATTAAAAGGGGTCGGGTCGAATAAAAAACGTACTACAACAAGCAATGCAAACAATAGGGTTAGGCGCTCACTAGAAATACATTAATCCTGGTTTTTTATTCGCGTCTTGCCTGCCTCAAGAAAAGGGGAAGCACCTATTTTTTGCTCGCGTTCATTGGAGATTCCAGAAGTCCGCTTTCGGTCAGGAGCGAATGTAACTAGGTCTCGTTAGACAGGGTCTGCCTTACTTTTCAGAAGCTGCCATCTTTTAAAAGCGTTTCCTGCGTCTCCTTTGCCCAGCGCCAGCCCTAATTTTTAGTAGGAGCGCAATATCTGCTATTGTCTCATGCGAAAGTTAGGCAACTCTAGTTGCGATTGCCCGAGCAACCTATATGGTTACATTATGGTTTCGTCACCAAGGTCAGCTATCTCAAAGCCATCTTCAAGCACCCTGTTGAGCCACGGCGCCGTGTGAGGAACGAAAAATGTTGCGGTCTTTGATGAAGTTTTGTGGTGAAATGAGCGTTGGGAGCTCCCGAAAGTATTTTTTAATTTTTTACCGTTGGGCGCAGCTTGGGCACAATTTGGGCACAGAAATAAAAAAGGCCGATATCATCCGAAGACGAATCGACCTTTCTTAAGAACTAATTGTTATTAAAAACAACTAGTTGAAATTGGTGCCCAGGAGAGGACTTGAACCTCCACGGGGTTACCCCCACTAGCACCTGAAGCTAGCGTGTCTACCAATTTTCACCACCTGGGCATTGCAACGTGGCACTTTTCACCACCTTTGCTCGACCACATTTGTGTCGAGGCCGCGAATTATCAACATCGGAATGCCTGCTGTCAACCGCAAATATCGGCTTCTTTCAACACTCCGCTGTTCGCACCTGTCACGCCTCTTCAATCCGCCTGCCTGAAGCACCTGCTGAAGCAGACAGAACCTTACCCGCCTCATTGAGTACAGTGTAATCTGAAGACTTCACAGAACTGACGAAGATCCATTCAGCAGTCACTTTTTGATGTGTCAGCTCGACTGTCATAAAGCCACGGTCACCTGTATTTGCGAATTTCAACGGCTCTACAAGCTGAGTAACACCGGCCGCTACAGCCAAGGGATCTTCAGGCAGATACGTCTCCAACCCTGGAGAGGATACTCCGGGAGTCGCAAATTCAACGCCTACAGCGCTTCCATCCAAGGCTTCCAGATTGTTAGCCCAGGCATTATGTGTATCACCCGCGAGACAAACCATGTTTTTGTTGAGAGCCTGTACCGTGCCAAACAGGACTTCCCGCTCATAGGCGTAACCATCCCAGGCATCCAGATTGTAAGGAATAGAAGGCAGCTGAAGAATGGCCAACTGTTCGGGCGTCAACAACTCAGGGTTCGTTTGGGCCAGTTCTGCCAGCGCCGCATAGTCTCCCAGCGAGATCTGCTGGGTAGCCACCGCTGCCGGCAAAAGCATACGCCCCATCAGAACCTGCTGCCCCAGCACTTGCCAAGTTGCGCCGGATGTCGCCATGCCATTGGACAACCAGTTCAATTGTTCCTGCCCCAGTAGCTGACGTGATGGATTTGATACATCGGCAACAAATGCTTCACCGTTGAATCCTCCCGTTAAGGGATCAATATAATCTGCGTAATCGAGCTGCTTGTCACGCGCCACTAATCGGGTGTCCAACATATACAAACTGAGTAAGTCACCTACTTCAAACTGCCGATATACCTGATCACTCACCTCTCCTTCCCGCACAGGCATCCACTCATAGTAGGCTTTCAAGGCCGCCGCTTTACGATCCGAAAACAGGCCCTCTCCTTCATTGTGATTCTCTGCGCCATCTTTGTACGCATCATTGGTAATTTCATGATCGTCCCAAACACAGATAAAAGGCTTTTTCTTGTGTAAACGCTGCAGAGCTTTATCAGATCGATACTGGGCATAGCGGGTTCGATAGTCTTGCAAACTTATTATTTCCGTCAGGGGATTTGGAATTCGTCCCATTGCCTCGGCATCTTCCGTTGCATAGCCCCCCATCCCGTATTCGTAAATATAATCACCAAGATGCAGCACAGCATCTACATCCCGTTGCTTTGCGGCCTCCTCGTAGGCGTGAAAAAAACCGGCCGGATAATTTGAGCAGGAGAAAACTGCCAGCTTGAAAGACTCCACATGCCCTTCGGGAAGTGTTCTGGTTTTACCTGTCGGTGAATCTATCAAACGCCCTTGCTTGTTCAGGGCAATAAACTTGTAGAAATATTTTCTTCCGGGCTGTAAACCTTCAACGTCGACCTTCATAGTAAAGTCTTTGCCTGCATCGGTTTTCACAAAGCCATACCGCACCACATGTCGAAAATGCCGATCTTTCGCTACCAGCCAAAGAGCCCGGGGAGAACTGGCTTCATCACTGGGAGTGACGCGAGTCCAGATAATTACCTGCGTCTGGGTCGGATCACCGCTGGCAACACCATGCTTGAATTTTACGGGCGCAAATCCCCCCCAAAATCCCGCGTTTGCGCTCATTGCCAAAGCGCTGCCACCGGCTAGCAACCCACCTTTCAGAAGTGCACGCCTACCTATGGTTAATTGACTCATACTGATTCCCCCGTCGTTATATTTGTAGTGACTTCAGCACTCGGACCAAAACTTGCATTACCGATGCACAAGTCCAAGAATGCGTTTACCAGTTCAGGAATTCTGCGCCAATGCTTTGACAGCAATGTGACAAGCACAACACTTTTTAGCCAGGCTTCACCGGACAGCATTCAGCTCGCACGTTTCAATTTATACTTTGGAGGAGAACAAATTTGTGATCTGAAGCCAAAACCCTGCAATTGCCAAACAATGACTTCAGCACTTTGTGGTACCCAAGGTGCCGGTTTGCAACAACCCACAATTCGCCTTGCCGTACAAGCGCCTTGAGACAATCAGAAAAAAGGCCGCGCGCAATCTCGGTACTGACGGTGGTTTGCTGGTGAAAAGGAGGATTACACAGAATCAGCTCATAGCCGTCGATCAGCGCGTTTTTCAAACCATCTCCTGCCTGGACATGCGCTTTACGACCGACAAAATTCTTCTTAAGGTTACGCTCAGTACTGTCAATCGCCTGAAACGATTCATCATAAAAGTGCACAACGGCTTCAGCGTGCTGCCTCATATAGGCCAGGCCCAAGACCCCATTACCACAGGCCAGATCCGCAACCAGATGTCGTTCGGGTATCAGATTCATGTTCTGGAGCATAAAGCGGCTACCGATATCCAGGCGTTCTCGGCTAAATACATTGGGAGCACTGACGAGTTTTAATTCATACCCGCTGAGCTCCACCGGATTGTCCTTCGGTAAACATGCGGTGAGGGATGAATCTGCCTGCGCACGCCAAATGCGTGCTTTTTTGACTCCAGGATAAAATTCAGCCGGGCCAAAGTATTCTGATAACAGTTCGAACTGCCCGCGACTGAGATGTTTGTCCATTCCCGCCAGTAACAACTCACAACCTTGCGGAACCCATTGTCTTAGTGCAACAAGCAATGCGGCCAGTTGGGACTTCATTTTGGGGACTCTGCCGATTACCAAATCGGGACGCGGCATCGCACTCAGAAGGTCAAATGACGTTTGACTTACCAAATGCGAGTTGTCCAGACAATTGTCATCCATGTTTCGCCGAATGGCTTCAAAAGACAACCAGGAATCGCCATAAACGATCGGACGATAATTGAATAGCGGTAAGGTCAGTGCGCCAAACTGATCGTGCACTATGCAAAGCCCCGCTTCCGCCCCAGAACCTTCGAGACGTTGTTTCGCCTCAGACAGAAGATAAAGATCTGCGGCATCCCAGGCCCTTAACTGGCTGTTCGCGTAGAAAGGGTATCGCTTAAGCTTGAGCGATTGATCCGCATGAACAAATTGCTGGGTTTCGGATTCTGACACCGATCAATTTCCTTAAAACTGCATTTATCAGCGCATCTTACACAATGATGTTTCCGGCCACGAATCCAACATTGGATTCTCCCTTTCCAATCACGCAATGCCGAACCTACTGAATGGCACAACAAGAAAAACCACGAGTTATCCCGGCAATTGGTCACATGGGGGCGACAGCACGCAAATGGCAACTCAATCGCTTTTCCCGCACGTAGGATATCCCGTTGGAAAAATCTACTGACCAGGCTAACTCTCTGGAGAATTTGTTTTCCGAACCGCTCCAGTACTGTCCCGAACGGGTAAAAGGGAAATACTCGCGATCGATGTCCGGACTGAAATTGACAGGGTGGTCGAGTGACTGCAACTCCAGTTGCGTCGGCAATCTCCAGCCGTTCAAACCGCAATGCCGGCTCCGATTCATCTCGGCCACGTAACTGCGGGTGTCGCAACTGATAAACAGGCAGTCGCCACTGTCTGCCAGGCCACTCTGTAGACCCTCTGCATCAACACTAAACCAGCTGTAGGTGTGTTCGGCATCCCGCCAACTACCGTCATTCGTTTTGACTTCCCAGACCACCCGTTTCTGGCGATCAAGCACACAGCTCCATTGCGGCGCCTCCGCCGGTAGCTGTTCACCATGCGCATCGATTTTGACAAAGCGATCATCGAACTGTTCGACTGCTCTCGACTCGAGACCTGACACAACGGTCACATGTGTAGTCTCCGGGTCTTCAGATAAGGTCAGCGGTACAGTATCAAGTGCCGAAGTGCTTTGTTCTGCTTTGACAACCTGATCACGCTTCGACTCTGGATAAAGCAACCAGACAAATACAAACGCGAGTAAGGCCAGCAACATCAGATCCACTAGCGCCAGAAAGAGGGCTCCCGGCTTTATAAGACCTGCAACACCTCGCTTACGACCATCATTGTCCAGTTTCATTGAGCGATACCCGGCAACGGCTTACCCAACAGTTTAACCCGATTTTAGCGCTTCCTATTAGTGCGCTTTGATACGCCGATTTTAGTCTGGCTAAAGTCCCTTAGTGCAGATCATGAAAAGCGTGAACGAAAATTAATTCTGGGAACTTTGCCGGCTTCGGGTTGTCCGTTATAGTAACTTGCAAGTCTGGCATAGCTCCAATAATAACAATGTTTTGCTGAAAAGGATGACGCAATATGAGCCTGATCGAACACCGCAACCTGTCACGCATAGACTGTTTCCACGTAAAGCTGCATCAGGGCTTTGAACCCGAGTGGAACATTCCCATCAATGATCCGAGTCGTACTGCCGCTATCGTGGTTGATATCAGCCCGGAAGGCTGTTGCATCATTTTGAACAAAGCCGTTTCAATCGATGAGCTGCCCTGTCTGGAAATCGGCCTGAACCAGCAGTCGGTCACATTTAAAGTCGAAACACGTTGGCAGGATTTAAGTTACTCGGTGGCCTGTAAGCGGGTCGGGCTGAAATTTATTGACCCACCTCAAATAATCAACGACCAGATTAAAGGTATTCACGCGATCACAAATGATAAAAGCAGCGGATTCTTAACCGGGCGCGTTCTCAGCCACCAGTAGCCTGCATACACTGCCATACCCGATATCGGAATAAGGTGAGCTAAAGGTGTAAGACCCGGACGCCTTACATTTTTTTAGCTGGCTACACGGTTTTGGCCGTCTCCTGACTCCCACCTGGCAGAGGTAGAGTCAGCCAGACGGTGATCTGATAACCATTCAACAAATGAGTCGGCCGGCATGGGGCGTGCGATCAGATAACCCTGTATCATTTGACAGTTTAGACGCTTGAGAAATTGATATTGCCCGGATGTTTCAACCCCTTCAGCAATCAACTCCAGACCGAGCGTCGATGATAAGCCGATCAGGGCAGCCGTAATCACATCCTTGTCGCTATCCTGGCGCGCATCGGAGATAAAGGATGGATCCATTTTCAAACGATCAATACCGGAATCTCGCAAACCGCCCAGAGAAGAATATCCGGAACCGAAGTCATCGATTGCCACAAGAACTCCCATACCTTTGAGGAGCTTGAGATTTTCGGCAATCACATCGCTATCAATCAATGTGCTTTCCGTAATTTCCAGCTCAAGCAAGGCCGCTGGCAGTCCGGTACTGTTCAGAATGGCCTGAACCCTGTCGGCCATATCACCTTGTCGAAGTTGGCGTACAGACATATTCACCGCAACTCGCAAATCTGTGAACCCCCTATCCTGCCAACGCATTGCATCTTCACAGGCGCGCTTCAGCACCCACTCCCCAACGCCCCTGATCAGACCAGTGTCCTCGAGCGAGGGAACAAACTCGGAAGGGCCAATAATGTCTCCGCTACTGAACCAGCGTAAAAGTGCTTCAGCCGAGACGACTCGACCCGATTCCAGATCTACCACCGGCTGATAAAACAGCTGAAACTCTCCTTTATCCAGCGCCGATCGCAAATGATTCTCCATTACCAAACGCCGTTGCGCTCTGTGATCCAGCTCTTTGGTGAAAAATTCGAATCCCTGACGCCCTTTTTCCTTCGCGAGATACATGGCCGAATCTGCATTTTTCAGTAATCCCTGCGCGTCCTGAGCATCCTCTGGAAAGAGGGTTACCCCCATGCTGGTTGAGACATGAATCGACTCTCCTGTAATCAGATAGGTGCCATTGATCGCCTTCAGTAGCTGATCAACGACACGCTCCAGATCTTCTGCGGATTGGACACGCTCCATTATCACAGTAAATTCGTCGCCGCCCAGCCGGGCCGCTGTATCGGCTTCACGCACCGTACTTTTCAAGCGGTTCGCAACCTGCATAAGAAGCGCATCGCCTGCCGCATGCCCCATCGCATCATTGATAGCCTTGAACTGATCTAGATCCAGGAAGATCAGTCCAACTTTTTGCTCATTGCGCTTGGCGATATAGATGGCATGTTCGAGTCGATCAAGAAACAGCGCACGGTTTGGCAAACCCGTTAACGAATCGTAGCTAGCCAAATAACTGAGCTTTTCTTCCGCTGCCTTAAGCTCAGATATGTCATAGATCAAACTGGTCATACGCGATTTACCGGCCGTTACTCGCTTCACCTCACCTCGCTGAAGAATATCCTTATAGCCGCCATCCGGCAGGCGAACACGTGCTTCGAATTCAAACCGGGAAGCATTCTGATTCGCTTTGTCAAATATCTCCCTGACACGCTGTCGCTCACTTTCGTCCAGAGCATCCAGAAAACATTCTGTTGACGGGTTGGTTTCCGGGTCAATTCCCAGAATTTCAAAGACACCCCGCGACCAACGATGCAAATTTTTGCGCGAATCCCAATCCCATGTCCCAAAGCGCGCAATCGATTGCACATTCTCAATCACTTCCGCCAGATAAGCGGCCTGCTGAGCTGGCTTGGCAATATTTTTATCCACAATCCACGAGGTCGCACCAACAGAACCAAATACAAACAGCGCAATCAGGGTAAACACAAACTGCTCTTTTTCAGCGCGCTGGATCTGCAAACGCGACAACTGTAAGGTACGCCGCTCAGCCAGCATATTGGTAATTCTTTTCAGCAAGGCAATGGGTTGGTCTTGGAGACCCGATAGAAAATCAATCGGAACCTGAGTGAAACCTTCATCAGAATCATTCTGTCGCTGCACCGACCTCCGCAAGACTCTTCCCATCTCAAGGTGCAAAGTCTGGAGGTCGTCCACCAGAACTGACAGCAGAGGGTCGCTGCTAGTCGCTTCAGCCAATGCGCGGATGCCCAAGTGTGTGAGTTTTTCAGTACGATAAAACGCGCTCAGAAACTGATGGTAGCGACGGGGTTCATCTCCTCTCAGCAACACATTTTTCCATTCGTTGAGCTGGTTCTGAAACAGGCCTTTTACCTCGTGACTCTGCTCCAGCATGGCATTGGATTTCAGAAGCAGATCTTCTTCAGATTCAATCGAGTCCCTGTAAAAGTTGATGATATAGCCGCAAACTCCTAACCACATCATCAGGGTCAAGACGATGAGTAACAGGAGCTTCAAACGAACGTTCATTGACACATCCGCCCGAAAGCTGAAGTGCCAATCCACTTCATGGCAGCTCGGTTCAAAGCCCGCCAAATCGCCTTGCCGACCCGTAAATTTCGCGTCATCCGCGGCAGGCAGTTGTTGAAAAGCAACTCATTTGGGCATGCGAGCAAACGGGAGAAGTAAACTGTTTTCTTCCCTTGCACGTATGGACTGTTGGTGACTACAGGCTTCTGTGCAACCGGATAACTGAGACATGACGCCATAAAAGAACCTCTTATCTGGCTCATACCAGCGCTGCAGTACAAGCATTGCCCGGCAGCGTTCAATCAGAAATATCATTGAGGCGCTCATGCTGTGGCCTGAACCTAAAGAGACAGGCTTCGGACGACACAGCATCACAGGGTGTATTAAAGGTAGGCGTCCGCAAGAGAAAATTCAAACCCCGTTCGAACACCTCTTCGACAACGCAGCAACCACAAGAGAAACAATGTTCATGCAACAGAGCAAAGCAAATGACACTCCCAAGGGGATTGCGGCGAACCCTCAGGGGAAAGGGCGAGTGCCAGTGCTGGACTCCCTGAATGAATTCAGGGCACCCCGGACAAGCGCCAATCAAAACCCGGTCAGCACTGTCGAGGCACTCAGCGCCTATCTTGTTTCGCGCATTGTGTTATGCGCCTCATTCCGGTTTCGCGTCAACCCTGGGCGCAGTTACTATCTCTATTCGAAGCACCACCAACTCAGACTCAGTCTGATTGCTCCGGAAGAGTGGGGAACTCAAGACTTTGGCGAACCTTTGGGAAAGTGTTTTATGCGCAAGGACAATACCTGGCAAATAGAATTGGCATCCAGCCCCGAGGTGTTTGACATACTCCGGGAGACCTTAAAGCGCGAACGCACCCGCCTGCTGAAAGACCTTACTCCCGATGCCACTCTGGATAGCACTTTGCCGGATTACGATGTACGCCTGCCATTCAATCGCAGAGTATTGGCCAATGGTCTCGCCCAGACCACGCGTGCCGCGCTAAAACGCGATGTGAAACGGCCTCTTTCCGAAATGTTTAAGCAAGCCGCTTTGACGTCCGGAGACAACAGCTTACTGTCTCTGGCTGCGTATCTTGAATAACGCCTTCGGTAACGACTGGCACACAGAATACACTCGCCCTCAAGATTCGACTTTTTGCCAATCACTCCTAAACTTCCCTTCAGAGAATAAACCATTTCGCGATTTCGTAGTACGCAGCGACCCAAGGCGAGCATTGTGACCGAAGACGAACTGAACTTTGCGGAAGAAAGCGTCTCTGAACCCCGAAAACCCAAGCCACGCGAGTGGCTCGTTCTGATCGTAGATGATGAACGGGACGTGCATGAATCTACGGTACTGGCTCTCGGAAGGGAAAAGGTATGCGGCAGGGAGCTAAGATTTTTCCATGCCTATTCATCGACGGAAGCCCGGGAAATCCTTTCGGCAAAACGTGATTTCGCCATTATCCTGCTGGACGTGGTCATGGAGAACGAACATGCAGGACTGGACCTGGTCAAACATATTCGTGACGACCTCAAAATCCTCGACTCTCGCATCATTCTGCGTACAGGGCAACCCGGCTATGCCCCGGAACTTGATACCATCACGCGCTACGAAATCAATGACTACAAATCAAAATCGGAACTTACGCGCAACAAACTGTTCACAACCCTGACGGCAGCAATTCGTTCCTACGCACAGGTGCGGGCGCTGGAACTGAGCAAACGCGGACTGGAAACCATCATCAAAGCCTCCAAAGAGCTACTGTATCTGCGGGGATATCAAGAGTTTGCCAGTGGTGTAATCACACAGATTGCGGCGCTTTTGCACCTGCCCGAGGAAGGTTTGGTGTTAGTCAAACGATTAGAAGCGCTGGATGACAGCGCCGCTGGCCTTCAGATTATTGCCGCAGCCGGGCGTTATAGCCATCTGATCATGAAACCGCTTTCAACGCTAAAGGACGAACTTTCAATTGCAGCGCTTGAGCAGGCTGCAGAACAAAAACAGAATATTCTTCTGGACGAAGAAACCTGCCTCTATTTCGATACACCGGACGGGACAGAGATGATTGTCTATCTCGCTGCAGGCATCGAAAAAAGCCGGGAAGAAATGCAATTGATAGAGTTGTTTTCGACTAACATTGCCGCCTGCATCGACAATATCACTTTGCTTGAACAACGACACGAGTATGCCTATCAGGATCAATTGTTAGGCATTCCCAACCGCCTTTCTTTTTTACAGGCGATTGACCACCATTTGCAGTGTCACAGCCCCAGTCTGCAGATCGTGCTGATTGATATCGACCAGTTCGGAGCGCTCAACGATACCATCGGTACCGAGAACGGGGATCTTCTGCTGCAGGAGATCTCCTACCGACTAAGAAACAAACATCCGCATCAACTGGTTGCACGCATTTCAGGTGATACCTTTGCATTGCTGGGCCCCTGCCAGACTCTCTCCCCGGAAAAGGTCAAAGCGGTTTTTTCTAAGCCCTTCGAAATTTCCGGCACGTCGCACACGCTGAGTGCCACTCAGGGTCGTGTGGTACTCGACAACCAGAAATCTGCAACGGAGGTACTGGCTCAGGCCAATGTCGCCCTCAAACGAGCCAAACAAACTTTGCGAGGAGGCTTTCAGGATTTTCACACTGACATGCTCAAGGAAACCGAAAGCCGGGTGCACCTTTTGCAGAACCTTAGACAGGCATTTGATCAGGAACGACTGTTCATGGCTTACCAGCCCAAAATTGAGCTGGCGACAGGCAAGCTGATCGGGTTTGAAGCACTGATGCGCTGGAAGGCCGACACGGGCGGTTATGTGGCGCCATTGGAATTCATCCCGATTGCAGAAACATCCGGTTTAATCGTACCACTTGGAGAGTGGGCCCTGCGCGCTTCCCTGGTTAAAATTCGACAAATGCGAAAACGCTTTGGTAGCGATCTGACAATGGCCGTTAATGTGTCGATGGTGCAATTCGCGCAACCGGAATTTCTCTCCATGGTCGACGCAGCATTGGCGTTCGCCGAGGCAGAACCGGAAAGCCTTGAACTCGAGATCACTGAGTCGTTCGCCATGCATGATTTTGAAACGGTATGTGAATTAATCAACGACATTCATGCAAGGGGTATTCGCATTGCGATTGACGACTTTGGAACTGGCTTTTCCTCCCTTTCTTACCTGGAAAAACTGCGTGTCCATAGCCTTAAAATAGATAAAACCTTTGTCGACCGGATCAATGAGAACGATCTGGACACCCGCATACCGGAAACCATTCTTCGCCTGGGGCACAGCCTTGGTCTCTCTGTTGTTGCCGAAGGTATCGAAACACAGTTTCAGGCAGACTGGCTAAAAAGCAACCAATGCGACTTCGGTCAAGGCTACCTGTTTGCCAAGCCGCTTTCGGCGGTCGAACTGGAACAATGGACCCGCAGCTATGCTTCCGATTAACACATACCATCCACTGTGGACCGATACCACCATCAGCAAAAGGTAG
The DNA here is from genome assembly GCA_006212045.1 of Oleiphilus sp. Classification (GTDB taxonomy): domain Bacteria; phylum Pseudomonadota; class Gammaproteobacteria; order Pseudomonadales; family Oleiphilaceae; genus PZPK01. Next base: position 13,109 of record PZPK01000004.1, read on the forward strand.
TAAGCATGCCGTTGTTCAGACAACAAACAACCTCCCTCCGTCATATCGTGCTGTACACTTCCCTGTTGGCGATGACGGGCTTGCTTGCGGCATGTGGGGAAACCAGTCCGTGGAAATTCGGTTTTGTGGGCGGGCTTTCAGGCAGTATTTCAGATCTGGGAGGACCTTCGAGAAACGCAATGCTGCTGGCAATCGAGGAAGCCAATGCCTCGGGAGGCATTGATGGGCGTCAGATTACTGCCCTCGTCAAGGATGATCAACAACACCCCGAACATGCAGTGGCCGCGGTCAGGGAACTGATCAAGGAGCAGGTCGATGTCATTATCGGGCCCGTCACCAGTGCAATGGCGAAACAGGTAGTGCCCCTGGCGAATATCCACCGCAAGCTGATGGTAGGCACCACTGTCACCACAAATGAACTCAGTGACCTGGACGACTATTTTATCCGTACAATATCGCCAACGAGCAAAAATGTTTCAAAGATTGCCCGGTTCCTGTATCGGGAAAAAAGCTTGCGCCGGTATGCCGGCCTTTATGATTTAAGAAACAAATCTTTTACCCAAAGCTGGATCGAAGACTTTGACCAGCAGTTTACAGAACTTGGAGGCCAGTCTACACAGCTGCTGACCTTCGCATCTGGAAATCAACAGGCCCTCGTCAGTCTGGCAGAACAGCTCCTGGAGAACGACCCGGACCTGATTGTCCTGGTTACCAATGCGCTTGATGCGGCACTGTTGTCCAAGCTAATCAGATCACTCAATAAACGGGTCGTAATTGCAACATCCGAGTGGGCAGGCACCGAACGACTAATTCAACTTGGCGGAAAACATGTCGAGAACATTATTCTACCGCAGTTTATTGACCGCGAAAGCAAGCAACCGTCCTATCTGAAATTTCGCGCCAACTACAAGCGCCGCTTTAATTCCGAACCGGGATTCCCGGGCTTCATTGCTTACAACGCCACCAATGTGGTGGTCGAAGCGCTAAGGGAAAATCCGGCAGCTGAGGAGCTCAAAAAAACCATACTTTCCCGAAAGCGTTTCCCTGGCCTGCAAGGTGACATCCTGATAAACGAGTATGGAGATGGCAGAACCGAAATGTATATCTGCCAAGTGATTAATGGTCATATCATCGTGGTAAGCCGCTGATGGCGAGCAAACAAACGCTACGCCGTGAACTGCTCAAGCAACTGGGGCTGGTCGCAACAATACCGGCCCTGGTGACCTCCCTGTTTTTGTTATGGGGGCTTTATCCGCAGTTAAGCAAAAATATTTATGAAGAGCAGCAATCGATCGCCCAGCTTGTCGCTCTGGAAACCAGAGAACGCATTATTGCCTCCGAAGAGCAGGTTCAACTGCTGTTGGAAATGGCTCGCTTATCGGGAAAAGACTACCTCCGATCATTAATGGCCCGTTTCACTGAAAAGAACAACTACTTCGATACGCTTTACATCCTGGATGAATTCGGAAGCATTGAGTACATTACAATTCGTGGATTTACGGAGTTTTCCGGAAATGAGCTCTATCAGGGCATAGACATGTCCAAGTCCTCATTGTTTGTAGAACATGACCATCAGCTCGAATCTACCTGGTCCAGCGTTTTCCTGTCCGTTGTCACGGGGCGCCCATCCATCGCCTATATGGTCCATGCCGGCACTCAATACCTGGTGGCCGAACTCGCCATTGACCGGCTTCCCAAACTTAGTGAAGAGCTGATGCAGCATGACATCCTGCTGGTACTGTTCGACCAACATTCCCAAATTATTGCTCACCCGAGCTCCGGGGTCAGCCAGCAACTCGTCAACATGAGCCGTCTCCCTTTATTGCGAGAGGCTGTCGCCGGGGGAAAAGAGATTATTTTTGGCGAGTTTAATATGGATCAGCAAACTTACGTTGGCACGATGGTCAGTGTAGACAATCCCCCCTGGCACATTCTGGTTGCGGAAAACAAGGACAACCTGCTGGCCCCGCTTTATAACGCATTACAAACATGGCTAATCGCCATGCTGATTATTTTCGTCATTAGCCTGATGATTGCTGAGCGCAGAGCCCGAAACCTGATCGAGCGGATAGATATTCTGAATGATCATGCCCGCGACATTACTCGCGGCTACTATGACCGCACCTACGACAAGCAGGATATCGTCGAGTTCAAAGAGTTATCGGGTAATCTGGTCAAAATGGCCAAAGCGATCTCTGACCGTGAACGTGAATTGAAGATGCAGGAACAGCAGTTACGCAACACGCTCGAAAGTGCGCCCAACATCGCCATTCAGTGGTATGACGAAAATGGCAAGGTCTTCTACTGGAATCCGGCCTCTGAACATATCTTTGGCATCGGCCAGCATGAGGCTTCCGAGGTCAGTATCAACCTTCTGATGTTTCCTCCTGCCGCAGCTGCAGACTTTGTAAAAATCCTGAAAAGGGTTGCTCAAAAACATGTCAGCAGTGAAGAGTTTGAGCTTCCCTTCACACACAAATCCGGCGACAAGGGTTTTGTGCATGGTACCGTTTTCAGTGTTCCTTCCGGACAGGGGGAGGACTTATGTGTTTGCATGATGACAGACGTGACAAAACAGCGTCAGGCCGAAGCCAGCATCCTGAAACTGAATCAGGATCTGGAATCCCGTGTCGAAGAACGCACGCAGGAACTCAAGCACAGCAATCAGGAGTTGGAGGAAACGATTGCCACGCTCAACCGAACCATGAACCAGCTGGTGCATTCCGAGAAACTGGCGGCACTGGGCAGCCTGGTCGCAGGCGTTTCGCATGAGCTCAACACGCCGATAGGCAATGCCCTGATGGCTTCCTCCAGCCTGCGAGACTTTACACTGGAGATCCAGGCTCAGTTGCAGCAAGGCAATATGAAAAAATCATCACTGGAACGCTTCCTCGAAGATACCATCGCCGCCAGTGGTATCACGGAACGCAACCTTGAGAAAGCCTCGGAATTAATCACGAGTTTCAAGCAAGTGGCGACAGATCAAAGCAGCTCTCAACGACGCGAGTTCTCATTGCAGCATCTGACCGAGGAAATCCTACTGACACTGCACCCGCAAACCAAGAAGGTACCGGTGGAGATCGAAACAGAAATTCCGGAAGACATTGTGCTGGATAGCTACCCGGGGCCCTTGGGGCAAATCCTGAACAACCTGGTGCTTAACGCGATTGTGCACGCCTTCCCTGATGAACAGCCCGGCACCATTCGTATTAGTGGCACCAATTTCGGAGGCATGGTCAGTATCTTCGTCAGGGACGATGGCGTCGGAATCGAAAAATCTGCCATCAAACGCCTGTTTGACCCCTTCTATACCACACGACTTGGACAGGGAGGCTGCGGGCTGGGTTTGCATATCGTCCATAACCTGGCGACAGATGTACTCGGCGGCTCAATCAAAGTCAGCTCACTTCCGGGAGAAGGAACCACTTTTACGCTGACCATTCCGGAGTCTGCCCCGATAGGGCCGGTGCAAACCAATGAATCACAGAAATCCGGTTAGCCTTACCGGATTCGAATGCAAACAAACTTAACCAGCCCAAATGACTCAGGCCAGAACCTTCCCGATGGGGAAAAATAACCAGGTGCGAACATCTCGGCAACGCTCTCCGAGTAGACTGCTGCTGTGACGCAGGTACGCGCAATCGTCATAATTTGGGCTAGGCTATAGATACCTTTGTTTTTTCAGGACCGGCATATGCAGGTATCTCGAAAATCGAACAGGCGCAAATTGCGCTATCAGGTGCCGCGGTCAGATTTTGATCACTTCATTGAAGGACTGGAATGGCAACTGGAGCAGTCCGGGAACTGTTTAGAAACACTGTATGACGTGATTGCCATGCAATTGCAGTCATTTGAATCCCCCCGTGCGCAGCAAGAGTTTGCAACGCGAATACGCCATTGGCTGCAAAATACCGGCTGGCTCGGCTGGTTAAAGGAAACTGACCAGGCACAGCCCTTTTTGTCGCTCCTTTTCTAAGTGACTTCAGATCCCGTCGGGCAGTATCAGACAAGCGCCCAGGCATGCCCACCTTGTCAATTCTGAGTGCTGCCGTTTAACATGCTGCTTCCAGGAAATACCCATCATCACTAATAAGGAGTAAGACATGACCCGCGCAGACGATGTATTGATCGAACGCGAGGATCATATCCTCATAGCCACGCTGAACCGCCCGGAAACTCACAATGCGATGTCGCATTCCAGCATGATAGATGCGCTGGTGGCCGTTTGTGAGGAGGCCAACTCAGACGCTTCGGTGCGCGCACTGGTTTTGACCGGAGCAGGCAAAAGTTTCTGTGCCGGGGGAAATATCAAAGACATGCTGGAAAAAAATGACATGTTTGCCGGATCGCCTTCGGATATTGAAGCGGCTTACAAGGAGGGCATTCAAAGAATTCCGCTGGCTTTGTGGAATGTTCAGGTACCGGTCATTGCGGCAGTCAATGGCGCAGCCGTAGGCGCCGGTTGCGATATCGCCATGATGTGCGATATTCGCATTGCATCAGAGAAAGCGAGGTTTGCAGAAAGCTTCGTCAAACTGGGGATTATTCCGGGTGATGGAGGTGCCTGGTTTCTGCCCCGGGTTATCGGCCCTGCTCGCGCAGCACAAATGTCACTCACCGGTGCCATGATTGACGCTCGCACTGCGCTTGAATGGGGGATGGTATCGGAAGTCACCACACCTGAAGGGATGCTGACGCGCGCTCTTGAGATGGCACGTGACATTGCCGCGAATCCTCCATTGGCTGTGCGGAAGACAAAGCTTTTACTTCGACAATCCTCAGCGCTGGAATTGCCGGAAATGCTCTCCACGTGTGCCCGGATCCAGGCAGATTTGCATGGAACAGAAGACCATAAAGAAGCCCTAACAGCCTTTATGGAAAAGAGACCCGGACATTATCTCGGACGCTAGTCAGCCAGGCAAAAGTCTGGCGCGGCCATTTATGACGTACTCAAGCAGTTGACCCTTTCAGCCGCCTTCATTCAAAAAAGCCCTTGATCACTGTCACCCTGTATTCAATGCCAAAGGTTCTATTTTTTAGGATATAACACCCTATTTTTAGAAATATCATTCTTTTTTGTTCTCATTATACTTTCCCGTGTCGTAGCACAATGACCCCAGACAAGAGGACAAAAGCATGAACACATCGATACATCATCAAGCATCTTCACATCCGCAGACAAGCCGACGTGAATCCGTACTAATACCAGCCGCCGATCTGCTGGCACGCACTGCCCTTGCTGCCATTTTCCTCCTCGCTGGCTTCAACAAAACGCAGTATTACGAGGCCAATGCCCAGTATCTGGCATCAGGAGGTCTACCTGAATTTTTATTGGTGCCGGTTATCCTGTTTGAGATTGCAGGCGCTTTGGCGTTGATCGCGGGATTTCATACACGCCTGGTCGCATTGGCATTCGCCGGATTCAGCATTCTGACGGCCCTTCTGTATCACCTACAGCTGTCCGATCAGATGCAATTCATTATGTTCTTCAAAAACATTGCCATGGCAGGCGGGTTCCTGATGGTCGCTATTCATGGCGCGGGTAAACTGAGTCTGGACTTTCACCGTATTAAATAGGGAGCGGTTGGAACGCTGTCAGGCGGGGCAAGCCACAAATGTTGAACCTTGCTTACCCCCCGTCTGGCCAAGGCCCCCGGCGCAAAAGCCTCAAAAGGGCAATGTATTTCAAGATCAACTGATAAGGAGTCTGAGAATGGGTCTGCTCGTAAATGGTAAATGGCAGGACAAATGGTACGACACCGATGCTTCGGATGGGGAGTTCGTGCGTGAAGCGGCACAGCTGCGCAATTGGGTCACCCCGGACGGAACTCCTGGCCCTTCCGGATCAGGGGGCTTCGCGGCCGAGTCCGGACGCTATCACTTATACGTATCACTGGCTTGTCCATGGGCGCACAGGACCCTGATATTCCGCAGCCTCAAGTCGCTTGACGCACATATCAGTGTATCCGTTGTCAGTCCGGACATGCTGGATCAGGGCTGGTCCTTTGATCTTTCGGAAGGCAGTAGCGGTGACGCTCTGTATCAGTCAGATTATCTGCATCAGCTGTACACAAGAAACAAAAAAGACTACACAGGTCGAGTGACAGTGCCTCTGCTTTGGGACAAAAAATCGGAGTGCGTGGTCAGCAATGAATCTTCAGAGATCATTCGCATGTTCAATTCCGCGTTTAATGGCATCACCGGAAATACCGATGATTATTACCCACAAAAACTCCGACTGGAAATCGACGACATTAATCAAAAAATCTATCACGACATCAATAATGGCGTATATCGCTGCGGTTTCGCCACCAGCCAAAAAGCGTACGAAGACGCCTATCACGCCTTGTTCAAACGCCTTGATGAAATAGAACAATTGCTGTCGACCCGTCAATACCTGACAGGAAACAAACCAACAGAAGCAGACTGGCGTCTGTTCACCACCCTCATTCGCTTTGACGCCGTGTATCACGGGCATTTCAAATGCAACCGACAACGGCTGGAAGATTTTCCTCATCTCTCCGGTTACGTGCGCGAGCTTTACCAATGGCCGGGCGTTGCGCAAACGGTCGATTTTGGTCATATCAAACGTCATTACTACTTTAGTCATATCATGATCAATCCAAGTCAGGTAGTGCCTGCTGGCCCTGATATCGACTACACTTCCGTTCATTATCGAGCTTAGCCAGGATTCAATTCACGTGCAGAAGACCACCCTTGAACAATGGCGAATGTTTAAAGCGGTTGCTGATCACGGCGGCTTTAACCAGGCCGCTGAGGCCGTGCACAAAAGCCAGTCGAGCATCCACCATGCGGTGCGCAAACTCGAACATGCGCTTGGCACTCCCCTGTTCGTGATTCGGGGCCGCAAGGCCCTTCTGACGGCACAAGGGGAGCTACTGTTACGCAGAGGCTGCTTTCTGCTTGATGAAGTGGAGCGCATTGAATCTGTCGCCGATATGCTGAGTGCAGGCGCCGAAACAGAACTGGTCATCGCCGTGGATGAGGCGTTTCCGCAAACGATGATTTACGGCGTAATGGAACAGGTCTCCCAAACATTTCCACTGCTTAAGATCGAGCTGCTAGAAACCGTGCTGGCCGGCGCAAATGAAGCCATCGAGCAGGGAAAGGCGACCTTGGCGCTTTCCCCCATTCCGATGCAGCAAGGCCTGAATGAAGAAATTTGCTCAGTTGTATTTGTGGCTGTGGCAACACCGGACCATCCCCTGCATCAATGCAACCGGACATTATGCCTCGAAGACCTTAAGGGGGTACGTCAGATTGTGGTTCGCGATTCCGGAGCTCAGCGTCTGGCCAATAGTGGATGGCTGGGATCAGAACAGCGCTGGACGGTCAGTCATATCCACACTTCGATCGACCTGGTTACTCGGGGAATGGGGTTTGCCTGGCTCCCATTGCCGGCAATTAGCCACCTTCTAGATCAGGGCTTGCTGCAGGAACTGAATGTCGAACGCGAACAACGCCGACAGGCGGGCTTTTTTCTTAACTATAAAGATATCGATAGCCTTGGACCGGCGGCTCGTGAGTTTATGGCCCGGCTACGATTGCAAGGCCCTGAATAACCCAGCCGGGAATCATTCGTCTTTTTCGATAAAAATAGCTGTTTTTTAGAAATTTTCATCCGCTGCTACGGACCATAGACTGTCCAGATCGTTTAGCCCAGACAGGAGACACCAAGATGTATATCCGACGCGCTGAAGATCGAGGCCATGCCCGCTTTTCCTGGCTTAACAGCAGGCACTCCTTCTCGTTCGGCCACTATTACGACCCCGAGCATATGGGTTTCTCGGTATTACGCGTGATCAATGATGACCGCGTTGCACCTGGTGCTGGATTTGATACACATGGCCACAGAGACATGGAAATCATTTCTTATGTGCTTGAAGGCAGCATCGAACATCAGGATAGTCTGGGAAACCGCTTTATTGTGCGTGCCGGTGAAATACAGCGCATGACGGCAGGCACTGGCGTGGCACATTCCGAGTTCAATCATGCAAAGGATAAGCCTCTTAAATTTCTGCAGATATGGATCAGCCCTGACCAAAAGGGACTGACACCAGGTTATGAGCAAAAAGAAATCCTCCAAACCGGCCCTCTGACACCACTCTTAACGCCCACTGGTGAGTCGGGCACACTGCGCATTCATCAGGATGCCACGATATACCGACTCGTGCTTAGCGGAGAAGAATGTCACACGCTGCGAGCCCCGTCACGCTCAGGCTACCTGCATGTGCTGGAAGGAGCCGCTGATATAGCGGGCACTACTCTGTTCCAGGGCGATGCCATTGGCGTAAGCAACCAGGATGTGACTGTGCTTGCCGCCCCTGAGGGCATGACCGCCCTATGGTTTGACCTGCCGGAGGTACAAGTGCCATGACAAAACAGCACCTGCGCAGACTCCGGTTTGAAGTCAACGACCTAAAGCAGCAGGCAATCAGGGAACGACAAGAGATCAGGTCCGTAGCAAGTGTTTTGTACCAGAGGTATAACGGACTTGCAGAACTTTGGTTTCAACGAACCCCCATATCATGGTGATCGAAAGCGCTCTTCTGTTCTGGTTTCTTGCCTGCATCGGAGTGGTCCTTACCGGCATCTCAAAATCCGGCTTTGCAGGAGGAGCCGGGGTACTTGCAGTTCCATTGATGGCCCTTGTCATTCCGGTCTCGGATGCCATCGTGATCACGCTGCCTCTATTGCTGATGATGGACATCAAGATGATCCATTACTTTGCCCGCTCGGCCAATTGGAGCCTGCTTCGACTGATTATTCCCGGAGCCATGCTGGGAATTGCACTGGCCGGATTGCTATTGGGCGCCTTCAGTGACCGCACGCTTGAATTTGCCCTGGGATTAATCAGTCTGCTCTTTGCCGGTTGGCAACGCCTCACGCCCCTGCTTTCCGGCATTCCGGGCAGCGCCATCGTCTGGAGTACATTATCAGGCTTTTCAAGTACATTGATTCACGCCGGTGGCCCGCCTATCCATTTATATCTCCTTAGTCAGAATTTGAAGAAGCTCACGTGGCTCGCCACCACAGCCTTTTTTTTCGGAGCCATGAATCTGTTCAAACTCGTCCCCTATACCCTGAATAATCAGTGGAGCGCTGACAACCTGACTGTAACGGTGTTGCTGCTTCCCGCGGCGCTAACAGGAATCTGGCTTGGCAAACAGCTACAGTCGCGTTTACCGGAGCGCCTTTTTCTGGATATTATTCGTTGCTTGCTGTTGCTGACAGGTTCCATCCTGCTTCTCAAGGCGATACTGGCGCCGTCTTGAGGTCAACTTTTCTCCGGCTGCAGCTGGCATTCAATCAGCATTGATCTATAGTAGTTAGGACTTTTCCCTGACAAACAAAGTTTGCAACTACCATGAACCAAACTCATCGATCCGGATCTGTTGCCGCATTAGCTCATCTTTTTCCTGCACGTCAAATAGTCGCTCTGGTTCTGTTTTGTTTGCTGGGTGCCATCGCAAGCACTGCAAGTGCGCGCGACTGTAGCCGTCTGGTTGCTACGGGAAATCCGGAATATCCGCCTTATCTGTTCCGCCAAAGCATCGAGAACAATAATTTGGTAGGGGCCAACACCGAGATCTTTCAAAAGATTGCCAAACAACTGGATATCGACATTGAAGTCATTTATACCGGCCCTTGGTCGCGTGCGCAGAAAGAAGTCAGAGAAGGCCGCATCGACCTGATCGCTGGCGCTTTTTTCACGGTTCCACGCGCGCAGTACATGGATTACATTTATCCGGCGTTTCTAACCACTCAAAGTGTGGTTTGGAACAGCATCAAAAAACCTATCCAGTTTGAGCGCAGGGAAGACCTGATCGGCAAAAAAGGGGTCACCGTCATCCACAACAGTTTCGGGCAGGAGTTCGATTCCTTTGCCAAAGAAAAGCTCGATATTGATACCGTTCCGAGTCTGGAACAGGCATTCACCAGACTGGACAGAGGGCGAGCTGATTACCTGTTGTATGAACGCAGCCCTGCTCTGGCCTACACCAGCATCTGGGGCATTGATGATCAACATCAGGTCGCGGGCCCGGCCATCAGTGCCGAAGGCCTGTATCTGACCATTTCGCACAAGTCAGAATGTAATACAGGTGAACTGCGCGGCAGGCTGACGCAAGCGGTTCGCGAAATCGTCGAATCAGGTCAGGCCGAAAAAGCACTGAAGGATGGCCTGGAAACCTGGCGTTCAATGCACTAGGGACGTGCATTTTTAGGCGAATCCATCACCACATAAGTGGTAATTGAATTCACTTGTGGCAGCGTACCCAGCACGTCAGTATGAAAGACCTTGTACGCGGCCAAGTCTTCTGTTTCAACCCTCAGTAAATACTCGAATGACCCGGTAATATTGTGACACTCGATCACTTCCTCTGAGCGCACAATGGCTTCCTGAAAGGCTTCCTGTGAGTTTTTTGTATGATCAGACAAGCCTACCGCAATATAAGCGGTAAACCCCACCCCCATGGCCGTAGGATTCAGCACAGCGCGGTAGCCTTTGATGACTTCACTGCGCTCCAGTTCCTGAACCCGGCGCAAACAGGCTGACGGTGACAGACCTACGCGTTCGGCCAGCTCCGCATTGCTGATTCTCCCTTCTTCAGAAAGAATACGCAATATTCTTTCGTTATACCGATCAAACATAATATTTATTGCTGTTAATAGCCATTTATGACTTATTTTATCAATTATATTTCTTAAAACTTCGAGTATAGTTGCTGATGTTTTTTATCGCCATGCCTGCATGACGATTTGTCGTAAACACATTGCAAGGTCACACATGGAACTGATCACCGCCCTCTTACTCTTCGCATTTGTCGCCTCTGCCACACCAGGGCCCAATAACCTGATGCTGATGGCCTCCGCGGCGAATTTTGGAATTCGCCGCACATTGCCACACATGATGGGCGTCTGCATTGGAGTCATTATGTTGATCCCTTTGGTCGGGACAGGTCTGATGCAGGCCTTCGACCAGATCACCTGGAGCTATGATCTACTCAAGATACTGAGCATACTCTATATGGGTTATCTGGCGATCAAACTGGTCAGAACGCAAACCGAAGACCTGAACCATGACAGCCAAGGCCAGCCACTTGGCTTCTTTCAGGCGGTGCTGTTTCAATGGGTCAATCCAAAAGTGTGGAGCATGGCACTCGCTGCCATTACCCTTTTTTCCCCGCAGCGCAATTTCGACAACATACTGCTCATAACGACCGCTTTTGCCCTCGTGAATCTGCCCTCTATCGGCATCTGGGTATTGCTGGGCCAGCAGGTACGCATTTACCTCAAAAGCGCCGCTCGTTTGCAGGCATTCAATCTGGCCATGGTGATTCTGCTTCTGGGCTCGCTTTATCCAATGCTTGATATCAGAGGCGGGGCATGGTTTTAAAGACGTGGGTATTGCCGTACTGCGCTGACAACGATTCGAAAAACGGCATTGCGGTAGAAACGTGGCCAATGGATAAAGAAAATTGGAATGCATAAGCCATCTCTTTCCTATCTCAGCACCGGCTATGCAACAAGAGTCGGGCTGGCAAAACAGTAAGTTCTGCCAGCCCTCAGGCTTTCCCGCAGGTACTGCGGCGCTAGTTAACCGAGAATGTGCGCGACTTTCCTGAGTAGGATTTCACTCTTCCGGTCCAGCCATTCTTCCAGTCGCCCTGATGAACAATGCGATAACTACCCGGTTCTGCATCAGACGGAATATTCCATGTAATCTCGATCAATGATCGGTCAGATCCTTCACGATTCCACTTGTACAAGGTATCCCAATCCCAGTCATTTGAAATGGTTTCCCAGCCGCTACCCACTTTCTTCTGAACTTTCAGGAAAGTATCTTGCGTACGAAGGTTGTTTTTGGGATGCCCACCACGGAAACTGACCATAACCGACTGACCGCGTTGATAGCTCGCATTTGCGTCGCTCTTCACATCACCAAATTTTTCGTTTGAGTATTTGCCATCCCAAACCACTCCCGGCCTTTCATTGCGCCATTCTGCCAACCAGTCCAGAGGCTGCCGGTCATCAGTGACGGCATAGCCCTGACCTATGGCGTCCGCGAGATCGCTGAATTCCTGACGATAGGCAGCGAGTGTATACGGACCAAACGCGGTCGAAGCTCCCTCATAATGTTGAAGAGCATATTCTTCTTTGGTCGCGACATAACCGCTGTAAGTATTGGAGAGGCCCGCAATCAGAACGGTGGTAACACCCTTGGACGCGAGACGAGACTTTACATCCGCACGAATTCGGCGGCCTGCCTGTGTCGTCAGTTCTGCCGGAGCTCCAACGATCGCAAGCTCACCAAGTACAAATACCTGAAATGGTAGCGTTTCCGGCACCCAGCCCCATTCGCCCGTAGACAGTAAAACAGGCTTCGGATGCTGACAGGGATCATCTTGCGCCAAATTCAAACCGCCAAAGGCCAGACGAATCAACCCGCCCAAAGCTGAATCTTCGAAGGATCTCAGGGCATCAACAACACTGGTATTATCAACCGTCATCCCTTCAACGATCCCATCAAGGTCAGAGGGGCCGTTCTCACCACCCGCTGTAAATGAGAAACCACGCGCAGCACGGCAAAGGGTCTGTTCTCCAGCATTGGTAAATGCATTACTTACGGAATAGCCGTTCATATCGGCCCATCGATGACGATACTCTACACTGCCATTTAGAACCGTACCGGGTTGGTTATACAGCTCCCACCCCTTGCCAAACAATCGCATGCCGGCACTCTGAACATTGAACAATTCGTTTGTGCTTCCCTGAAAACCGGGCCTGGAATTGGCATTGCCATCAACAAATAATGCATCCCCCAAATCAGATGATGCAAAGGAGGCAACAAAGGTCTCGTTCTCCGAAAAGTCAGTCCCTTTCTCTTTCTCAAATCGTTGTTGGGCGTAGCCGGAAATATCGGCACTCAACAGCGTCCACTGATTACTAAACCCCGTTGGGTGACCAGAAAACCAGCTGATCATCCCGACTTCCTTACCGTTTTCTTTTCGCAGTTTGAGGAGTGTCATTTTGTCATTTGTTTTGCTGTCAGCCGGATCAAAGTCCACGTTATTTTCATACGCTGGCAAAGAGCGATTGACCGTTGCATTATCCAACCGACCTTCAACAAGCTCTATCGAACCCGGCGCTAAATTGTTATGGGCCCGCTGAATAGCCTGCACAATCCCATTGACAATGGCTTCAAAGTTTTCAGAGCTGTATCCGCCTAACACCATTGCTTCGCTAGCAGAAGCAATTTCAAAAAGCGAATAGTGCGACGAGCCACCCGCTGCGACATGTGTATGTGTCGCAGAGAGCATGACATTGTCATCGGTATAAGTGGAGCCATGGATAGCTGCCAAACGCTTGATGACTTCGATTTTGACGCTCTGAAAGATGCTTCCCAAGTCGGCGCTGACAAAAACAATCCGATTGTTGGACTGAGGGCTTTCTACAATATAGGCGTGTGCCCGAGAACGCGTATGGATACCCTCTGTCTGCTGATCCCAGTTCGAATAACCAAAAAAACCATTCTCGGCTGCCGGACCGGTAATGTCATAAACCCCAGTGCCAATATGATATTGCGCGGCATGCGCATGAATACTAAAACTCAGGCAAACACTGGCCGCGAGTTTAAAGGTTTGACGTACTGCTTTTCTTATTTTCATAGTTCGATCCTATAGAGAAACTGGATAATTCCTCACGTATAGAACTACATAAGAATCGCGCCGTATTGTTCCATTCGGACACTCCGCCAATAAATCCAGACGCCTTGTGAGGAGCATCTCAAATTCACTATTTTTAACCGGTTCTGGCCGGTTAGGACATTTGTTAAACAACCACGCCGTGCAAAACTCGGGGTTTAATGCCTTTTACAACTATGATCAAGCACAGAAAATTGATGAATACACCCCCACCAAAACCAGAACTTTTGGTTGAACTCAACCAGGCTGCCAGTTTGGGCGATCAAAAATACCCCAGCTTTGAGTTACGTGTAATATTGAATTTTTTACGTGCGCAAGGGAACTCCGCTTGGTGCGATCAGCTATTGAGCGATATCGGGCTGACCGAAGGCGACCTGGAGAAACCTTTCATTACGGCGCACCAGGCCCTGAATGCGCTGACGAATATCATGGACGCCTTCTACAGACCTGGTTTGGGCCATGATGTTGCACTGACCTATCGATTGGAAGACCTGGGCGCCATCGGCTCTTGTATCAGTTGCGCTGCCACACTGGGGGAAGCCCTGGGTATCGCCAATACCTATTATGATTTGATTGGCAGCTTCAACGATATTGCCAATATCTCCAATAGTGAAACATACACACAACGATTGGTTAACGTCGCGCGCATTGATCCTCGCATCATGCGGTTTCTGTTCGAATTGACCGTCAGCGGATGTAGCTCATTGGGCGAAAAGCTCACTGGTAAAAAACTGCCTTTGATCCGCGTAAACTTTGAAGACGAACTCTCCGAGCAAGAAAAGACATTCTATACATCGCTGTACTGCACCGAGATTCGCGATCGGTCCAGATTCAACGAGTGGGTCGTTGGACAAAAAATTCTGAGTTCTCCGCTGTTAGGGGCAGGAGTGACGCCGTATCAGTTTGCATCTGATTTGAAATCATTACTCCATCATCTCAGAGAAGATCAGGGGCTCGTCGATGATATCGATTGCATCCTGAAAGGCTCGGCCGGAGACTTTCCGGACCCGGAAATGCTATCTAACGCTCTTGGTATCAGTCCAAGAACCCTGAGGCGCAGATTAAATAAAATTGGTACCAGCTACTCTGCCCTGATTGACAAGGTGCGTTGCCAATTAGCCATTACACTGATCCAAAACGAAAACCTTTCAAACGAAGAACTCGCTGAAGAGCTTGGCTATTCGGACGCTGCAAACTTTTGCAACGCCTTCAAAAAATGGACCGGGCGCACTCCAAGTCACTATCGAATGCTGCAATAGTGGTATCAAAATCACTTTGGCAAGCGGCTTATGGACATCTCAGTTCCATGTTAGGGCTTGACTGATCGCCAGTACAATCGGATGCTCCGGGTTTTATTCGCCAAACCTTATGACCCATATGCCAGAAAAATCATCACAAAAAAAACTGACCTCCCGTATCATCAAAGCCGAAAAAGCGTCTGACATTCTGCTGCAAGAGATGTGGCGATTACGTCTGGATTACCTTGAGCTGAAAATAGAACGCGACGATGACTGGGAGCGTTTTTGCAGCAATTTACGACAACCACGCACTTTGCTAATTACCTTTAGAGACAGCCGAGGCGATCTGCAGGGCTACTTCACATTCGCATTTAATCCGGTAGAACACGAACAGCGTCGCGCGCTGCTAATCCTTTCGAAATACTACTATGTAGCCAAGGATTTTAGGGGACACCCAAAAATTACCAGTGCCGCATTTCGCCTCTTACCAAAGATTTTCCTGCGTTATGGATTCCGACAAATCTACTTCATTGCGTTTTCATTTCCGACCAGCTTTGTTTCTCTGTCACGCACCTTTGGAAAAGCGATGACCTTGCAAAGTCCGGACACCCCGGATTGGGAAAAGCACGTACTGGAAGAATTTGTCATTTCCCAGAACGGAAGCAACTGGGACAAACAGGCCAAGGTCATCCGTCACCAGAATGTCCCAATCGGTGAAGACAGGGAAGACTCCAAAAGCGTATCGAAACTACGCGAGGAGTATCTGCAAGCCAATCCGGACTGGGCCGAGGGCAACTCCCTCCCGATCATGATGAAATTTGACTGGCCCACAATCAAGGCCGTGTTGAAAACCAATCTCAGACGCCGAAAACGGATTCAGGGTTCCAATAAGGCCAAATAGAAAAGACAGGCAGCAGCCACGGCTTCAAAGATTAAATAAGCCAGGGCTTTTGCGCCCGGCCATTCGAGCAGCAATGACATGACACGTCCGAATGCCATGCCTGCAAGTGCAACACCGACGGCCAGATATATGCCGGCCTGCCAGGGCTGATTTGCCTCAAACGCCGCCCAGATCAGCAGCGCTGAAAACGCCAACCCAAAACCGCCATATACCGCCCGGATTTCATTTCGAAATCCGGGCGTCGTTGCCTCTGCATCTACCATTTGGATGAATCGCGCGGGCCTGACCATCGCCATTACCCCCATGCCGGCAAATAGAAAGGCGATGATAATGGGTGAATTGCTCATCAGGAGACTCCGTTTAAACAAGTAAATGAGCCATCAATTTACCGCCCCGTACCTCACACAATCAATTACCTTACGGGTTATGGTTGTCTGAAACACTAAAGAAGCCTTTTCCCCATCTGATATCGCTACTGACTTTAACGCGACAAAACTTTAGTATTGCGCAAGGCAAGTTCGCAGTATGCTCGGTAATATTCGCGATCTACTCACCGGGAGTGCGTCATGTTCAACAAAAAATCTACCGCAGAAGAAGTCACCGGAGAGCTGGATCTCTCTGAGCTTAACATTCTGATTACCGGGGTTAATTCCGGGCTCGGCTACGAAACGATGCGCGTTCTGGCCGAACGGGGCGCGCATGTCATTGGTGCCGCGCGGACTATTGAAAAAGCGCGGGACGCCTGCCGCAGCGTACAAGGTAAGACGACGCCGGTAGCATGTGAATTAAGCGATCTGGATTCCGTCGCCTCGTGTGCCGAGACGGTGACAGGGCTGGACCTTCCTATTGACCGGATTATTTGCAACGCCGGCATTATGGCTTTGCCTGAACTGCAAGTTAAAGATGGTCTTGAGCTTCAGTTTCTAACAAACCATATGGGACACTTTTTGCTGCTTTTTTTGTTGCAGGAAGCGGTCAAGCGCTCAGACGATGCCCGTATTGTTGTGCTTTCCAGCGCTGCCCATCAGTTGACCGTCAAAGGAGGCATCAATTTCAGTAACCTGGATGGCGAACAAGGCTACAGCCCCTGGCAGTTTTACGGGCAGTCCAAGCTCGCAAATCTGCTGACGGCGCGCACGCTCAATGACAGGCTGTCTGAGTATGGTGTGTGTGTCAACGCGGTCCACCCTGGTGTGATCCGAACTAATCTTGGCCGCGACCTTAAGGGACTCGCCGGCCTCCTGATGTCACAACCTTTTTTTGGAAAACTACTTGAGTGGACCGGGGGCAAAAGTGTCGCTCAGGGCGCGGCCACACAATGCTTTGTAGCCACCCATAACAGCGTCAGAAGTGTTGGAGGCAGATATTTCTCGGATTGTCAGGAGGCGCGCCCTTCCTGGCATGGCCGCAACGATGCCTTGGCCGAGCGCTTGTGGCAGTATTCTGTGGATTACCTATCCAATTATATCGATCCGCAGAGCATGACATCAAAACATGTTCTGACCGATCTGACGGAAGCCTGAGACATCAGGCAGCACAAGGTGCTGACTATTGAACGTAGGGTCTGGCCTCATGAGCCCGGCCCGTCCAATGAACCTTTCACATCACTCATATGTATGCGGAATTAAATGGAACTGACTGAATTCTTGCGCCTGGCCAGCATCCCGCTGGTGGCTGGCCTGGTTGGCTGGAGTACCAACTGGATAGCGATCAAACTCACCTTTTACCCCACGCGCTTTAAAGGATTTCCGCCCTTTCTCGGCTGGCAGGGAATTATTCCGTCCAAGGCCAGAAAGATGGCCGAGATATGCGTTGATTCGACCTTAAGCCGAATCGGCACGGTTACAGAGATTGTCGAACAAATGGACCCTCATTCCATTGGCGAGCATGTGCTTCGCACTCTGGAGCCTCGTATCGATGAGCTCGTCGATGAGATCATGCTTAACAGACATCCGACACTTTGGCAGAACATGCCTCGTTCTCTCAAGTCCATCGCTTATGAGCGCGTGCGCCAAGAATTGCCGGAGACCGTGGATGCCCTGGTAGATGAAATAGGCCCAAAGATCGAGACCCTATTCGACCTCAAAGAAATGATCGTCACCAAACTGGAACGAGAAAAGCATCTGCTCAACAGAATTTTCCTCGAATGTGGAACGCAGGAGTTTAGATTCATCGTCAAGAGTGGCCTGTGGTTTGGTACGCTTTTCGGACTCCTGCAACTGGCAATGTGGCTGCTCTACCCCGAACCCTGGATACTCCCGGTTTGTGGCTTTCTTGTCGGTTGGGCAACCAACTGGTTTGCACTGAATATGATCTTTCGTCCGGTGAAAGAACACCAGCTGATGGGACTTAAATTTCAGGGTCTGTTTCTTAAACGCCAGGCTGAAGTTTCGGAAACATTCTGCCAGATCATCACCAACGAAATCCTGACCGTGAGTGCCATCACCGATGCCATGCTTTCCGGCCCACAAGCAGAACGTACACGCGGTATTATTCAACGCCATTTTGAGAATCTTGTAGACGAGGCGGCCGGAGTCCTGCGCCCTGTGACACAGGTTGCCCTGGGCCCCGAAAACTTTGCACAACTGAAAACCGATACTGGCATGAAAGCCATTAACCTGTCCCGCGAGACCCTTCAGGACCCTTTGTTCAATCAGGAACGCGCCTCCGTGGTGAGGGCAATTATGGCATCACGGATGAAAGCATTACCGTCGGAAGAATTCCAGGACCTTCTGCGCCCCTGCTTTCAGGAGGATGAATTAAAACTGATCATTATTGGAGGCGTATTGGGCGCTGGCGCGGGACTGGCTCAACTTGTTTACGTATTCGGCCAGCAGTTTATTTAGTAAAGAAGCCTACAGCATCTCTAATCCACCACCGCCGGAAGAATCATAGCGTTCCGGGCTGTGGTAGATGAAGGTGACCATTTCCACCAGAATTTTTGCATGCAGACTGCACTCAAGCACCTCTGCTCCACTTTGAAAAAACAGCCTGCGCGACACATCCCCCCGGCTTTGAAATTCATGGAGATCAAGCGCCTGACAACTTTGGGGCACTCCGATCTTCAGTCGATGATCATACACCAGCAATTTGTTTTTGAGCTGCCCCATAAACCGGTTAGCGAGTTCAGCGATCCAGTCATCCAGGTCAGCCTGCATAATACTGGCACCACGGTGGCTGGCAGGGTGCGTTTGCTCAATGATGGAAACTGGACCTCGCAAACACAGCGTCATTTGCAGCTCTTCCGAGGCTGAATCAATCCAGGCACAAGGCGCGTTGGTCTTGGGTATAAACTGTTCAACCTTAACGGCCTGACAACCGAGACTCTCAAAGGCCTCCAGACAGGAGTGTTCGAACAGTTCAAACAGTGGCTGCAATTGTACTTCAGGGCTCAGCATGTCAGATCTCGTGCGTTGGGTTGAAAGTCTAGTCTAAGTTTAGAAGCAAAACCGGGGCATGTTATGTTATTTTGCTCTGAACAAGTGCTGAAACCAACCAGGAGGCTTTTAAGCGCGCCACGCATGTATGAGTTCATTAAAACCGGACATATGACTCTGGCTGCGATTTCACTGGCAGGCTTTGTATTCAGGGCTGGGCTGCACTCAGTCCAACACCCCTGGTGCCGGAGCCTGGCTATAAAAACTGTACCGCATATCAACGACTCCCTGTTGCTTGCAGCAGCGATATGGCTGGCATGGTCGCTTGGCGTGCACCCTGGCAACAGCCCCTGGTTGCTGGCAAAGGTTCTGGGACTGGCGTTATATATTTTTGCCGCCAACCGGGTTATCAAGGGCCGAGGATCTGTCGCAGGCCGACTGTTGTACTTTTCACTTGCCCTACTGAGTTTTGCCTACATAGCGGCAGTGGCCATCACCAAGCAGGTGATCCCTATGCAGCTGACAGGCCTGTAATAGGCTAGTTCAGTCGCATCTGCTGATGCTTGAAACCCTTTTCAAGATAAGCCATTTGGTCGGCCCTGACATGGTGATTGGCCAAGGCCAGGAACTCACTGAAGGTTGGCCGAAAAGGTACCGCCAATAGTGGCATTCCGGCTTCTTCGGGAGTCCGGTCACCTTTTCGGTTATTGCAGCATTTGCAGGCGATGACCAGATTTTCATATACGTCCTGCCCACCCCGGGATTTGGGCAAAACATGATCTCTTGTTAATTGGTTCAAAGGATATTTTTGTCCACAATACATGCAGATATGGCGATCACGGCGAGCCAAAAGACGATTACTGAGCGGGACACGATAACTGCGAGCTGATACCCGTCCTTCTACCGCAAGTATTGGATGCAATTTCAGTATCGACCGTTCACCAGAGCGGTTGATTCCCCCTCTGATTTCGATCACATCTTCCCCGAAAGACCAGATCACCTTGTTGTTGCACAGCAGTGTGGCCGCTTCCTGCTTGGTCATCCAGTTGATGGGTTGTCCAGCTTTATCTATTTTCAGTACGCAATGATTCATTTTCCTTTTTCCTTGGTTTAGCGCTTCATAAACTTCAGGGGCGAACCATTACCATAACGACAAAGAATTCTTTATATGGTCATGACAACTTTACTCTAATGACGAATCTTTTCATAAGCATTTCAGTCATCAGGCTTTTTTGCTCTTCTTAGAAGCAGTATAGCGCGTTGCCGACAGGCAGCAGCAACTCATACCTGAACATATTTCACATTTAAACATCAAACCACTTCTCTTCTCCCGACATAAACGTCATGCTTATACCTTCTTTACGGAATATCGGCAGACATTGTGGACTCCTCATATTTTTCACAACTGGCGAAGGCGATTCACGAGACCGGAATTGCCCACCCAGTGCTCGTCATTGACAAAGAACGCCTCGACAAAAACAGTTCCTGCCTTGCAAACGTCAAAAGCCAGAACAAGGCGGTTCGTCTGGTTGCAAAATCTCTACCTTCTGTCCCCGTGTTACGTCATCTGATGCAGCGTCTCGAAACAACACGGTTGATGTGCTTTCATCTACCGTTTCTGATGCACCTGACCGAGGAGATACCGGAAGCCGATATTCTGATAGGCAAACCAATGCCGCAACGTGCCGTGGAGAGTTTCTATCAATGGCAATCCCAAAAAGATACGACTTTCGAACCGGAGCAGCAATTGCAATGGCTGGTCGATTCTGAACAACGGCTGTTCGATTACGAAGCACTCGCCCGACGCCTGGGACTAAAGCTACGCATCAACCTTGAGGTTGATATCGGGCTGCATCGTGGCGGCTTTGCAAACCTCGAAGCCTTCGAGAGAAGCCTTAGATTGCTGAAGCAATCTCAACACCTGTGCTTTTCGGGCATTATGGGATATGAAGCCCACATCACGAAAATTCCGTGGTATCTGGGCGGCCCACAGCGGGCTGAGCAACAAGCCAAGTCCAGCTACGCTGCATTTGTTTCAGTGATCGAAACAGTATTCGGGGACCCGCAACAGTACTGCCTTAATGCCGGAGGGAGCACAACCTACCCACTCTACACCTCGCAAGACCTTTGCAATGAAATCGCTTGCGCTTCTGCCCTGGTAAAACCCTCGGACTTCGACGTTTATACCTTGCAATCCCACCTGCCCGCCGCGTTTATCGCCACACCGGTGCTAAAGACCGTTGCCCGGCCCGAGCTGCCCATGGCACGGGGCCTTTCACGTCTACTGCGCATTACCGGGCTGCTGCATCATCAGGCTGTTTTTATCTATGGCGGAAACTGGCTGGCCCGCCCCTGCTTCCCTGAGGGCATGCGAAAAGTGCGATATTTCGGTGCTTCCAGTAACCAGGAAATGTATTCCCTTAAAGAAGGTACTCCGCTCAAATCGGATCACTGGGTATTCTTCAGGCCAACACAGAGTGAAGCGGTCATGCTTCAATTCGGAAAGATTGCGATTTACGAAAACGGTCGCATTGTCGACTGGTGGCAGAGTTTCGAGTATCCGGACACACTGTACCCCCTTGCCTCACACTCAGATTAGTAACCCAACCACATCGAGCTCCGTATATGTCTGCACTCGCGATTGTTTTCTTCCTGTTGACACCAGCCCTTCTGGTGTACCTTTGCCAGAGATTTCCGAGGCTGGATAAAGTCGGCACCGTCGTTTTGGCCTTTGCAGCAGGTATTTTACTCGCCACGACAGGCGGACTGACAAGTCTGTTTCCGGGCCTGGACCTTATCTCGCTACAAACAGAAATTTCTGAAATCGCTATCGCGCTGGCGATTCCCATGCTTGTATTCTCCATCAATGTCAAAAGCACTCTGGGGCTGGCAGGACAGACCATGAAATCCATGTGCATTGCACTGATAACAGTCGTCGCGACGAGTACGACGCTGGCCTGGCTATTTCAGGACAAACTCACACATATCTGGCAAATTGCCGGCATGTCTGTTGGCGCATATACCGGCGGTGGCCCAAATATGGCCGCTATCAAAACAGCCATTGAAGGCGATCAGGCGATCTTTGTGACCATGACCACCTACGACATCCTGCTATCGGCCATCTATTTATTGTTTGTCATGACACTCGCCAAACCCATATTCGGAAGATTTCTGCGCCCTTACCAGGCACCAATGAAAAACGAGACTGATCGGACAAGCGAGTTTGAACACATGGCGGATGAGAGCGCCCAAGCCTATCGCAAGCTGCTTCAGGCCGAAGGCATCAGGCAGTCGCTCAAGTCCTTGCTGGTTGCAGCGCTCGTGGTCGCGGCAAGTCTGGGTTTGGCCAGTCTTTTACCGCCCGGCATCCGCTCGGCGGCAACGATTATACTGATCACATCTATTGGCGTTGCCTGTTCATTCGTTCCGGGGATTCGCGCGTTGACGCATAGCTTTCAGGTGGGAATGTATCTGATTCTGGTATTCTGCTTCACCATGGGCGCGCTAACTGACACATCCATTCTGACGAGCCTGAATCCCTATCTTTTTTACTATATTCTGCTGATCCTTTTGGGTTCAATGCTCATTCACGCGCTGTTGTGTCGTTTTTTCAACATTGATACGGACACCTTTCTGATTACCGTATCAGCCGCCATCATGTCAGTACCTTTTATACCGGTCATCGCCAGCGCACTCAAAAACAGGGCTCTTATTCTGCCCGGTTTCGCCGCCGCCATTCTGGGCTATGTGATGGGAAACTACCTGGGTATATTGACGGCCTACACGGTGCGCTGGTTATTGGCCTAGCCGTCATTCAGTTACTGGTCCGTCATCTGAGGACGAAGAAACTGGTACTCGGAAACCGTTGTTACTTCTGGAGTCGAGGACGCCGGGTTTTCAATATGCACTTGCAGACCTTCACTGACCGGAGAGAATGCTGCCGAGCCTATCTGCACCACGTCAGAAGCAATCAGGTCGATCCAGGCCACATCGGCTGAGTCAGTTCGACCGGAAACGACATGCTCGACACTGCCCGTCAAACTCGCTCTTGCTTCCAGGTTTTCGCTCGTGTCGTTGTAAAACAACAGATCCGGGTCGTGAATCACACCTTCGTCACTGACATCGGCGCTGGAATCAACGGCCAGCATGTACATTTGATCTTCACCTGCTGCACGCGCAACATAATCGGTAACGCGCACCCATTTACCAAAAGGCGCAAGACTTTCATCTGCCAACAGGTGAAAGACAGGAACCAGTGAGGCCGGACAAGCACCCGAGGCAATATCTGCGGCAGAACAGCCCGGCGCACAATCGCCATCGTCGATCTGTTGCTGCGTGCATTCTTCGGTACAGGCACCCGCGTCAATTTGGGACTGACTGCAGTACAGAGGGAAGGACACATACTCCTTGTATTCGTTCACACATGAGCCCTCTGCAAGATCAAGTGCAGTGCATGCCAACAAGCCCCCGGACTCCTGATCATCCGCCAAGTCACACGCCACTTTCTGGAAATTCTTATAGCATTCGTTTGCCCGGGTCGCACTTTCACGCAAGAGTGTGGCAAAAAGATTTCCTTCCTTGAAAATGGCTTCGATACCCTGGTGCTCGAAACGGGCTCCCAGCATCACCTGCTCGCGAGACGATTTCGCCGCGCTGAGTGGCACCTCATACAAATAGCGAAGCAACAGGTCCCGTTCTTTCATCCTGGCCAGAATAAACAGAGTATTGTCTATCAAGGTGAACTCCATAGACCGGATATGATCGCTTGCATACTGCATAAAGCCTATCAGTTCTGCATCGTTGGCCGGCGTATCAAGCTCATTGAAATGACTGGCAACAGAGGGCACACAAGGATTGTCCAGATCCGCCAGGGACGGATTTATAAGCAATTCGGTTTCGGTCACGCAATAGTCTGTCGTATCCGTAACAACACTGCAGCCAAAAGTATCGGAGCATTCTGTCACAAACTGCCAGGGCGCCCCGGGGGATGGCAGTTGTGTATCGTTAACATCATGAGCGTTCACACAAGCATCGACCAGAGCGTCTATTTCCGCTTGAGTGAGTTCGTCATTTCCTTGTCCCTCATTGCTGCAAGACTGGATATCAAACTGCGAAAAGACCGGCTTTTCCTCAAACCCGGGTTTCGGCATGACATCATTCAGGTAGAGCACCTCATAATCCGCCAACTGAGTGGCCGGATTCGGCGTAAAATCACCACCGGAATAGTCATACCGAACGATTTTTGCCTGATCAAAGATCAAGAGATCGTCCTCGTTGAACGCGACAACCGCCTCCGAAATCACTGAAATGTTGGTATTGCCCTGTAGCTGTTCGTCCAGTCGGTAGATACGATCCGTCAGGATGTCATCCACATCGTTGAAATCCAGACTAAAAAGATCAGCGCTGTTGAATACAAACAGATCACGCCCAAACTGGTACAGGAAATTAAAATTATCAAGCGCCTGCAGCTGCGCGACGTAGATAGGAGACTGGCCATCGCCACTGGAAACCGAAAAGCGCTCTATTCCCCTGTCCTGTGTCCAAAGCAGTTCTCGTGATTCGTCATACATCCGGAGTTTATTTTCGGCGGTTCCGTAACCCAGATAACGGAACCCCAGCCTAAAATCTCCCACTGCTGGCGTGTCTGCGTCATCGACCCAACCGAAAAGAACACGAGCACGCGCTTCAGATTCAAGCACGACATCAAACTGTCGGGTTTTGCAGGATTCGGTGTTCGTATTGGTACCTACAATATCGCCAAAGACTTCACCGGCACACAATTCAAACTGATCGGCATTTATCTTGTAGTTAATCGGCAGGCGATAGTACTGTATCGAGGCATTGCTGTAGTCCGTATCAGAACCGTTACACAGTCCATCTGCGGTTTTAACATAGACCCAGGGCGCGTTGATCACGCGCAGTTGATAATCGCCATCCGTATCCACCAACGTTTCCACGTGATCTGCGGGAATAATTTCGCATACCGTTGTAGCGAAATGACGCAACCCCCTGATTTCTCCGGTCTCATGATTGACCGAGAATAGCGTATCGTTGCGAGAGAATATCGTGAACTCCGCCTCACGATCCGGGCCATCATTGGTATTTAGAGAAACCAGTAAACCGGTATCTGCAACGACAATCTGGTCCGGATTGCTGCCGGCATAGTTCAGCGGCTCTTCAACCGTGAGTTCGGGGTGGTAGCTCAGCAAAGACAGGGCATGATCGAATGTCCCGTCGTTACGCTCTTCATACAAACGGACATTGCTGACCGGGCTTCCGTCATCGTCAAACTGACTGTTCGAGGTACGCAGAAATCCCCAATACGGTAAATCAATCTCCTTAAACACCGGAGGATCAAACGGGGCGGGTTCTTGCGTTAAAGACGCTACGGCCTCTTCGGGAACACTGCCTTCCTTACTCGGACATGCCACCAACAGCACGGAAAGCAAAATAACGGAGAGTCTGGCACACAGACGAATCACCACAAACAAGCCCTTTTTTTGGATGAATCAAACGAAGCACTGCATTATATCTGGCTTGGCAGCCGAATTAAGGAAAGCGAGTGTTGATTGGGAGCCGGTTCACAATAATAACGGCGGTGCCCCTACTTGATTTACCCGCTTGCGATACTTCGCCTCTCTGAAAAAATCCTTTATAGTCGGAACTATGGATATCATGCCTCCCAATGGCGGGCGCTTGGATAGGGCCTCGCCTGATCTGACACCTCTGACAAATATCAGACTCAGCCCGATAGAAACACTCAATCTGAGCCTTGGCCAAGCATACAATGCCAAGGTCCTGGGGCGGTATTCACCCGCAGATACGGCGCCGAACAACACCCCTAACACCGAAACAAAACCCTCTGTGACGACACAGGCCCCGGAAAGCGGCAGCAATCCGGCGAGTAGAAACCCTCCGGCCCAATGGGTTCTGTTGATTCAAAACAAAGCCGTGCTTATTGAGACGCTGGCCTTACTGAATGCAGGTCAACTTCTGAATGTACGCCTGCAGAGCGCTGGCCCGAATAACGATCTGTCATTGGTTCTGAACGGCACTCGGGCACCAGGACAGTTGCATGGCTCAGTTGGCTCGAACGCAGCCTACCCAACAACGACGTCAGTCGCAGCCAATGTCGAACATCTGATTCGGAGCATGAGCCAGAGTCTTCCCCGTCAGATCTCACTCGCCTCCGGCATTGAGGCTCTGCAATATATTGCCGATTCTGCCAAACCGCCGAGTACGGCAGGGCCAGCGAACCAAATGGCAGGGCCATCTGCCAGTAATGTCGGAACCTTGCCCCCACTTCCGGTGGCTAGCCAGGACGTGGCAAATTTCGCCGCATCCTTGCTGGGCAAACTTCAGCAGGCTTTCCCCAGGGCCGATCAGCTCCTGGCACCAGGTTACCCTGACCGGCCAGCACCGCCGGCGTCTTCATCAAACCCAGCAAGCACATCAAACAGCCGCGGTGAAAGCCCGACCGGCTCTGGCGACACCATCCATGCTGCACTCAAGTCTGCCATGCAGTCGAGTGGCATGATGCTCGAAAACACTTTAGTGAACTCCCGACAGCAACTCGACCTTTTTCAAAGCAATCTGTTGCTGCAAAAAGCGGGGGCGACTCTTTCGGAGGTGATAAGCCGCATGGCTTCTGCGCCCGAGAATGCACGCCCAGGCCAGAAACAGACGTCCGAAGCTGTGAACCGCTTAGTACCGGTGCTGGATGACCTTGCTCGCGTGACCGCTCGCAGCTCGGCAGATGAATCAACCGCAAAAATGGCAAACGCATTGCTGTCTCAGACCAGGGGCCTGATCAATTCGCCTTACACGGAACGCATGCAGGCCCTGGCAGAAATGCAAAAGCAGATCCAGAGAAT
Organism: Oleiphilus sp.; assembly: GCA_006212045.1. Taxonomy (GTDB): domain Bacteria; phylum Pseudomonadota; class Gammaproteobacteria; order Pseudomonadales; family Oleiphilaceae; genus PZPK01. The sequence continues at coordinate 40,226 of PZPK01000004.1, forward strand.
GTCCTCACAAACTCAGACTGTGGCATTGGACGCGTCCGCCGGTAAAGACCTGAAGGCAAGTTTGATAACGCTTGTCGCAGCACTTGCACCAGCTCCGAAGCCTGGCTCAGCTGCCATCGTGGACGGACTGGTCCAGCAAGACCTTCTGCGGTCTCCATTTCAGTTCCCGCACCCTGGCGGGATCATCGAACATTCAACTGCGTTTGCCAAAGTCGAGGCGGTATTGGCCGGACAGGAGCTTTCCACGGGACAAGTGTTGAAGCTCCTGGCAGGCATGTTGAATCGCCTGCAATTCAATCAGCTGAACAGCCTCTATCAGGGCCAGTCCGGCAATTCAGAAGGCAATCAGAATCAATCCCTGTTTTTCGAACTGCCCATTAACAATACCAATTCGACTACCAGCGTCCTTCAGCTCAGGATAGACAGCGAAGACAAGACTCAGCAGCAACAAGAGCAAAAGAAAAAACAAACCAGGCGAGAATGGAAACTCCGCCTGTCATTCGATCTGGAGGGCCTCGGCAAGCTGCACATACACGCCAATCTCAGCCCTCCCAACATCTCTACGCATATCTGGAGTGAACAACAGGACACGCTCGCATTGATACGAAGTGAGCAGAACAAGTTCAGAGAACGATTGAGCCAACTGGGCCTTGAAGTCAATGACATACATTGCTATCCGGGCCGCCCGAAAACCGAGCAAACCCCGATTCAACAAGGACTGGTGGACACACGCGCATGAACAAACACCCTAAAGCGGTCGCATTACACTATGACGAAGTCCGGGCGCCAACAGTGAGCGCAAAGGGCACGGCCTCCCTGGCGGAAGAAATTATCGAAATAGCCCGGGCGCACAATGTGCCGCTATATGAGAACTCGGAGCTGGTTGAAATGCTGGCAACGCTTGAACTGGGAGAAGAGATCCCCGAAATACTTTATCGGGTAATTGCCGAGATCATCGCGTTCGCCTACTATCTGCAGGGTAAGGCCCCGTCAGGATTCCACCAGGAAGACCCCTGATGACCCAAAGCAATGCCATCCAATCTTTGCAAACAAAAGCAGGCAGCGTGAACAAAAAACACTATGCTTACATATATACTTTATGAAACAGCCCGTCGCATGCTTTCAGTGATGCTTCCAACCAACAAAAATGAATCAACATGGCACAATCTGATCACCAGTTACTGATCCAATCCAAACCTTACTTTGTATCGGCCCTGTTATCTGGCTTTCTTTGTGTGAGCGCGCTCTTCACGGGGCAAATATTACTTTCACTCCTGAGCCTGTCACTTTGCGCTCTGCTGGTATCAGGTAAACTGAAAGGCGCGCACAGTAAAGATCACCAAGGCTCACGAAACTGGCTGAAGTGGATGTCCCTGGGACTCGGCGCCATCGCTTTAATCGGAGTTTTCTCGGGATTAAGCATGGTGAAGGTATGGCTATACGCGGTTCCCCTTCTGATCTTCTTCTTTTTCGATTTCAAACCCGCGATGGCGGTGATTGCGCTGGTCTCTGTAGTGACAGCGATTCTTCTGCACCTTCTGGAATCTCCACTGGCAAATATCCAGTTTCTGGCAAGCTATGTCTTCTATCTGGGCATCAGCTGCGCTCTGGTCTATCTGCGGGAGGTTCGCCGCAAGCAGCTCAAGCCCTTGAGGCGCACCGACAACCTGACCCAGGCAGCGACCCGGGAACACCTGGAAGACGACCTGACCAAGGAAATACAACGCAGTGAACGCGAAGGTAGCGAGCTGGCTGTCATGGCCTTAGGTATTGATCATAACTGCTTGTCTAAATTAACGACCAAGCAGAAAGCGGCCGTCATCATCGAACTCGGGCGCCTGCTCCACAATAATCTTCGTGTTTTTGACAGCTATTATCTTTGGAATCAGGATGAATTCCTGATCGTATTGCCACACACCAGTTCAGCTCAGGCAAACAAAATCGCCAATGAATTGCGTGTCAAAGCGCGTAAAGAAATCCAGATCAAGGACGAAAAAATTACCATTAGCGTCGGCATTGCAGGCCTGAATGTCGGCGATGACAGCAAGGCACTGCCGGAAAAAGCCTCGGAGGCCCTAAGCTATGCCCAACGCAAAGGCAGTAACAGAACACAGCTGTACCGAGAAGATGCGGAACCTTCTGCTGAAGTCAGGGGAGAAGCATGAGAGCGGATGACCAACTCCAACCCAAAGTTGTGACCACACTGTATCTGCTGGGGGCGGCTGTTATGCTGCTTGTTTGTATACAGAATTATCGCTACGGACTTTATCCCCTTGTATACAGCGGCAGCATTATCATGACTGTTCTGGCCGGGATTGCCATTTACTTCCGCCTGATGAGCAAAGCACCACGATTCAATCAAGCCAGTCTTTGGAGCATCGGTGCCTGCCTGGTGATCGTCGCATACGCAGGCCTGGAGCAGGCTATTGAAGTAAAACACTGGGCCTTCGCCCTGGGATTACTGGCCTTTGTAGCACTGAAACATCAACAGGCTATGGTAATGACCAGCCTGACAGCCTTGGCATTGGCGATATGCCTTCTGTTTCAGGATGGCATCGTCAGCGCGCTTTCCTTTGCCACCAGTTATGCTCTTCTGATTGCTTTGGCCAGTACTTACGCAAAATTGCAACAACAGCGAAATCGCACCTTAGTGGAACTGGAAATTCACGACCCGATGACCCGAGCCTATAACTTTCGGCATATGGAAGACACGCTGGAGAAAGAGATATGCCGTACCGACCGTACCAGCAAGGCCTTGTCTCTGGTGAGCCTGGAAGTCGATTACTTTCCCCAACTGCTGGACCTGCACGGCTCCAGTACCAGCCAGGATTTATTACGCCAGCTATCCGAATCCCTGCGCTCCATGATACGGGCCGGGGATAGCCAGTATTTTGATGGCGAACACACCTTCTATTTACTGCTGCCATGCACCCCATCCGAAGGTGTCGTTGTCATCGCAGAACGGATTCGCAGAAGCATTGAAGAGAGTCACTGGCCAGTCGTCGATAGCATCACCATCAGCCTCGGCTGCACAACCTATGTCCCTAACGACGAAGAAGGCAGTGCACAGGTACTGATACACAACGCCCGAATTGCGCTGATCGAGGCCCAGAAAAATGGCCATAACCGGGTCTGTCATCACTAGCCCTCAACCGTGAACGAATTCTCTCTGGACAGCTACATTCTTTGGTTGAATCAACATCCCGCACTGATTCTGGGAAGCCTCCTGTTGATGGCGTTTGTCGAGTCTCTCGCCATTGCAGGCATTATTGTACCGGGCGTGGCCATTCTGTTTGCAATCGCCGTGGTCGCGGGTGGCGCAGGAATTCCGGTCTTAATGGCCTTATCGGCCGCAATGATTGGCGCCGTAATGGGCGATGTACTCAGCTTTTATCTTGGGCGACATTACAGTGACAGGCTGACATCCATGTGGCCATTTTCTCGCTACCCGGATGCCATCGAAAGCGGCTCACGCTTCTTTCACCGGTATGGCGGATACAGCGTCGTCATTGGTCGCTTCGTCGGCCCGATCAGACCCATATTGCCGCTGGTCGCCGGCGCTTTGGGAATGCGACCGGTACGCTTTGTTTCCATCAACGTGCTGTCCGCTATCGCATGGGCACCGGCCTATGTCCTGCCTGGGTATCTGGTTGGCGCAGCCGTCAATATTAGCCCTCCTGCCCACTGGCCCATACTTTTGGGCGGCATGGCTATCTGCCTGCTACTGCTGGCACTGGTGTTTCGTCATGCCAGCAGGCAGTTACAAGAAGGTCAAAGCTGGTATGCCTTTCTGCACAGTCGAGGATGGATTAGCGTACTATCAGAGCTTGAAAAGCCCTATGCGTCATGGCTGCTTCTAATTATCAGCCTGGGCAGTGTATGCCTCTGGACCTGGTTGAGTTTGTACACTCCCCATCTTGAGTTCGTTAACACGCTCTGGCTGGAGTTTGCGCTGAGCTTTGAAGTGGACCTGTTGCGCAAGGCCTTTATTTTTATCACCGCACTTGGTGACGAACTTTTTCTTCAGATCAGCTTTACCATCGCGGTAATCACGCTGCTAATCAGCCGACAGACAGCTGCGTGCCTTTTACTCGTTTTTTCAGGTCTCACCACCAGTTTGCTGACACATGGCATGAAAGCCTTTTTCGAAATTCCCCGCCCTGATGTGTTTGTGCTGCCACTAGACAGTTTTGCCTATCCCAGCGGACACAGCAGCGGCGCCATGGTGCTTTACGGTCTGATTGCCACATTGGTTGCCGAACGTATCACGCCACATTCTCGCTGGAGAATTTACCTGCTGTTTTTTATTCCGGCAATGCTGATTGGATTAAGTCGTGTCGTGCTGGGCGCACACTGGTTCAGTGACGTTGTGGCAGGGCTCTTGATTGGCGCGGCGATCTGCGCCGCTGCTCGGATCGCATACTGGTACATCCATCGTCGTTCCATGTGCAATGCTCCCGTAACAACAATCGGTCAAAGAAGGGTTCGTCTTTACGGCTTGATGGCCTGGTTAATCTCGCTGGGCCTGTATCAATACTGGATGTGGGAGCAGCAGGTGCTGAAGTATGCGCTGCTGAATTAAGTCGGTTATTTTATAACAGGGTCGAGTCAACGGTGTTTGGGGTCCGAAACCGTCAGGAAATCATGTAGTCAAGCTGGTCAGAGATTTTTTCCAAACGATACAGTGGATCTTCCAACTCATATAGATACTGTTTCTGGGAATTATCCAAAGGCAGTAGCTCAGTCAGACGCCACCCGACCTGTCGCCCATCCCGGTAGTCGATATCCATATTGAGCTCTTTAACCACTGGATGCTGCACCAGCGCCTGCAAAACCGATTTCAACTCAACGAACTCATCCGGCAGTGCAAAGAATGCCTCTTCCGCCAGCGTTTCAACATCACCGACCCACAAACCATCCGGACGACGCTCGGGACGTGACAAGCGAACCCGACTCATACCCTGAGCAACGACACATAATATGCCATCTTCATCCTGGTCAAAATCGATGATTCTGGCCATCGTACCAACACGATATATCTGACTGGAAGAACGACCATCACTATCGGCCTCACTCCCATTCTCATCGGTTTTCATCATGACCACGACGAAACCCGTGTCCTGTTTCAGGCAGTGCTTCACCATATCCAGATAACGCTGCTCAAACACGCGCAAAGGCAGTTTTCCACCCGGGCAGACCAGCGTATTCAAGGGGAACAGGGGCGTTTTCATGATAACACTCCCAACATCAATTCCAGAACATTCTTCAGTATTAGGATAGGGTCATTCTAAAGATTCGTCACTCAATTTTTCGTACTTTTTCCTACTCATGCGGAAGCCATTATTTTCTGTTATTCTACACGGTCTGATTTTTCGATTTACCCCTGTGACCTGCTGGCGCTGAAGGCTTGCATGCGAGCGCCATATTCAGTCGAATCAGCGCCGAAAAAGGGGCCTGGCTGAATCTACGGTCACGGGAACAAGAGAAGGGTCTGTCAGACACCAGACGTAGTCGTACACTCAGTAGAGTCGAGCGACAGAAGATTTACTGCTTGAGCAAGAGAACCACAATGCCCACTTATCGTTCCAAAACCTCCACCCATGGTCGAAATATGGCGGGCGCTCGCGCCCTTTGGCGAGCAACCGGCATGAGCACAGAAGATTTCGACAAGCCGATCATTGCCATCGCCAACTCCTTCACCCAGTTTGTCCCGGGCCACGTGCACCTTAAGGATATGGGCCAGCTGGTAGCGCGAGAAATCGAGAAGGCTGGAGGTGTGGCCAAGGAATTCAACACCATTGCGGTCGATGACGGCATAGCGATGGGACATGATGGCATGCTCTACAGCCTTCCCTCACGTGAACTGATTGCGGACTCCGTCGAGTATATGGTCAATGCCCACTGTGCTGATGCACTGGTCTGCATCTCAAATTGCGACAAGATCACACCGGGAATGCTGATGGCCGCCTTGCGGCTCAACATTCCCGTCGTGTTTGTCTCAGGCGGCCCAATGGAGGCTGGCAAGACCAAACTGGCCGACCATAAACTCGACCTGGTCGATGCCATGGTTATCGCCGCTGATGACACGGTAGACGATGCAACCGTGGAAGAGATTGAGCGCAGCGCCTGCCCTACCTGCGGCTCTTGCTCCGGGATGTTCACCGCAAATTCGATGAACTGCCTGACAGAAGCTATCGGCCTGTCATTGCCCGGCAACGGCACCACACTTGCCACGCATTCTGACAGAGAGCAACTGTTTCTCCGGGCTGCCAACGTCATTGTCGACATTGCCAAGCGCTACTATGAACAAGACGACACCTCGGTTTTGCCGCGCAGCATTGCGAACGAAAAAGCCTTCGAGAATGCCGTGATGCTGGATGTTGCGATGGGCGGCTCCACCAATACCATTTTGCACTTGCTGGCGGCGGCACAGGAAGCCGAACTGGATTTTGATCTATCCAGAATCGACGAAATAAGCCGCAGAGTGCCGCAGCTCTGTAAAGTTGCTCCTAACTCACAGCAATACCACATTGAAGACGTGCATCGTGCAGGTGGCATCATGGGCATTCTGGGCGAGCTTGATCGCGCTGGCATCCTGCACGGAGAGATACCCACCGTTCACAGTGCAAGCATGAAAGATGCATTGGACCAATGGGACATCATGCGAACGAATGACGCAAAAGTAGCAGAGTTCTTCAAGGCTGGCCCCGCCGGCATCCCCACCCAAACCGCGTTCAGCCAGTCAACCCGCTGGCCAACGCTCGATGGTGACCGCAAGCAGGGCTGCATTCGATCAATTGAACATGCTTTCTCACTTGAAGGCGGCCTGGCTGTACTTTACGGCAACATCGCGGTAGATGGCTGTGTCGTGAAAACCGCAGGCGTAGACGAGTCAATTCATACCTTTACCGGAAAAGCCAAAATTTTCGAAAGTCAGGACGCCGCGGTCAAAGGCATTCTGAATGACGAGGTTGTCGAAGGCGATGTGGTCATCATTCGCTACGAGGGCCCTAAAGGAGGTCCGGGTATGCAGGAAATGCTGTATCCAACCAGCTACCTGAAATCAAAAGGTCTGGGTAAAGCCTGCGCATTGTTAACCGATGGCCGGTTCTCCGGGGGAACTTCCGGGCTATCTATTGGACATGCCTCACCGGAAGCAGCTTCAGGAGGCGCCATTGGCCTGATCGAAGAAGGTGACACTATTATCATCGACATTCCTAACCGCAGCATCAACGTCGATCTGAGCGATGAAGCGCTGGCCCAACGCCGTAAAGCCATGGAAGCCAAGGGAAAAGACGCCTGGAAACCTGCCTTGCCGCGCAAACGTAAAGTATCCGGCGCCCTCAAAGCCTATGCGCTTTTAGCAACCAGTGCCGACAAAGGCGGCGTGCGCAATCTGGAAATGCTGGAGTAATTTTGCATTTGGCATACAAGCAATAACAGTATGATTCACCGGCGTCACACGGTTACACCAGTGTGACGCCGGCACCCGCTTTGCCCTTCGGTAAACCAACCCGTCCCTTAATTTACGCAAACTCAGTCACAGCCTTTCGTCATCTGCATTGCATAGGCTCTTCCATGTTCTCTAAACTGGCCTGCCCGGTAACCGTTAAATAGACAGCGAACAATGCGAACCTGGAATATGCGTAGCACCTTATGGGCATTGGCACTGGCCATCCTGCCCCTGAATTTTGCTGCCGCGGAAGTGGCGACGCTTGACCTGCGCGATCATCACTGGGGGCAAGGACTTTCGTTTAAGCTGGATGGAAACTGGGATAGCTACTGGCACCAATTGATCGCACCAGGGCAATTGGTATCCGACGACCATACGCCAAGTCGTTACCCGGTTCCTGGGGTGTGGGGACACAAGGCCGACACTGAAAACCCGCCCCCGGCCCAGGGCTATATGACCTATCATGCCAAAGTTCTGGTTCCCGCAGGAATCAAAAACTTCTATTTGTATCTCCCGGATATGCCAAGCGCCTACAAGGCATGGGCTAACGGGCGCCTGATTTCACAGAACGGCGAGATCGGCCAAAACCGGCAACAGGAAGTCCCGGCATTTCTTCCGAAAGTTGCCGAAATTTCGAACGTTGATGGCGTCATCGACCTGGTATTGCATATATCCAATTACCATTACCGGGAGGGTGGAATCTGGTTCAGTCTGAAACTAACCGATGACTCCGGCGTCAGTGACCTTTACCTGAAACCGGCGCTTTGGGCGGTTTTCTTTGGCGCCACACTGATCGCCATCGGGCTATACAATCTGGCAATGTTCGCCTTTCGCCGCCAAGAGATAACTGCTTTGTATTTCGGCCTGCTTTGTATGGCCGTTGGGCTGCGTCGTTTGCTCATCGATGAGCGCGTATTATACCAGTTTGAGTTACTTGACTGGGCAACGCTTCAGCGCCTCGAACATCTGTGTTTCTATGCTTCCCTGCCACTGTTCATGGGCTATTTTCACTCTTTGTATCGACAACATGTACCGCACTGGAGCACTCGGATTTCATGGTTGCTGATTGCGCCATTTGTATTGCTTTGCCTGTTTTTCAGCGTGCGTGTTTACACCGAACTCAATGTTGCATTCCAGATGGTGGTTCTGATTTCGCTGGCGTTTGCGGTCGCATTTTACTTTAAAGCGGTTGTTGCCCGCGCTGCCAACACTCGCTCTTTTGGCCTGGGTTTGTTAGTACTCGCTATCACTGTAGTAAACGATGTTCTGAAAGCAAACGACTACATCGAAACACCAAACATAGTCCATTTCGGCATTCTTGCCTTCGTAATCACACAAGCACTATCGCTTCAAAAGCGCTATCTCCGCAGCCTGTCCCTCGTCGAGGATATGTCCTTGCAACTCGAAAAAAGAAACGAAGAACTGCTGCGTTTGGACGAATTCAAAGACGAGTTTCTCGCGACTACCTCTCATGAGCTAAGGACACCTCTGCAGGGTATTTCGGGGCTCGCCAAAATTCTTCAGGAAGACAGTCACGACAACCTGCGGCAGGAGCAGAAAGATAAAGTGGAACTGATTAGCAATACGGCGCAAAGGCTAAGCGTGCTGGTCAATGACATACTGGATTTTTCAAGCATCAAGCACGGGAAGTTGCGATTGCATACAAGCGTCGTTGACCTCAATGCAATGGCAGATCTGGTGCTATCCACGCTCAGGCCCACATTGGGTGGTAAAGCGGTACACCTCATCGCAAAAATTGACCCCGCAGCACGCTATATCAAAGCCGACACCTTTCGTATTCAGCAGATTCTGTTCAATCTGCTTGGAAATGCGGCAAAGTATACCGAACAGGGTCATATCACCCTGGCGGCATTTCTGCAGGACACGCAACTGGTTTTATCCGTGACAGATACCGGTGTAGGCATTCCGGAAGAAAAACGGGATACCCTGTTTCAACCATTCGAACAAGCCCACGCCGATAGCCATTTCAGCGCTGGCGGAACAGGCCTTGGACTTTCCATCAGCCGCAAACTGGTGGAACTGCACGGTGGCAATCTTGAGCTTAGCAGTGAGGTCAATCGGGGCACCATCGTCGCTCTCAGGTTTCCGGCAGCACACCTGCTGGCCAACGTGGCTCCGTCAGACACCGGACAGGCATGTTTCGAGCTGAATCTTCCGGCTTCCACACAACCCGACAGCGCTACTGACGCAGACTCGGGCAAAGACATGTCTGTTGACCAGACCGCTCATACCATCTATATCGTTGATGACGAGGCCATTAACTGTGAACTTCTGGCAAGCCTCCTGGTTGGTGAAGGCTATCGGATTGAGATCTTTCAAGATGGTATTTCCGTCCTCAAACGTCTTACTGAACAGCAACCTGACCTGATTCTGCTTGACTATATGATGCCGAGCATGAACGGTGTTGAAGCCTGCCGATCCATCAGACAACAATTTGACCACTGTGAACTTCCGGTCATGATGCTTACCGCACGCCATCAGGTTGGCGATATCGTCTCCGCCTTTGGCGCTGGCGCCAATGACTATGTAATAAAACCCTATCAGGACAGGGAGTTGCTGGCACGTGTCCACAGCCAGTTGAGCATACGCAAATACTGGCTGGCCAGTCAGGAAAATGAACGCCTGAAACTGGAGATCGAGCGACGACAAGCCCTGGAAGACGAATTAAGCGAATTGAATAACCGATTGCTCGACATCCTGGATATCTGCCCTGATTACGTTTTGCTGATCGATTTGGACTTTCGAATTCATTATGCCAATCAATGTGTCCAGGAACGTTTTCTTGAGGTTCCGGGAGGCATGACAGGCCAGCCTTTGGCGCATTACTTCGAGCCAAAGCTGTGCCAAACGCTGGAACAAAGAATTCGTTCGGCGCACCTCCAGTCCAGCCTGGATTCACAAAGCTTCCTGTTTGAGATTGATGGCGCTGACGAGCACTGGCAAATATTGTTTAAGGCCATTCCTCAGGATTCCAGAGGTTTTGTCACGTTATTGATCGCACCGTATTCAAAAGAAATCAAGGCGGGAAAAGAGTCACAGGACGCACTACACGAACTGCAGTCTGAACTGGCCAAAAGCCGTAGGCGCATGGAAGAAATTGAAGGCGCTCTGCGTCAGGTCATCTGTCCATCAACCGAAATGCTTACGATTGATGCCTCGTCGACAGGAGAAGACACCCACCCTGCCGGGCAAGCGCTAGACCCCAAAGAGGCGATTTCAGGACTGTTGCGACACTCTCTGAATCTATGGGAACGCTATACCAGCAAAAGCAAAGTGGATCTGGCTGAATCAAGCCGGTGCTGGCGCGTCTATATTGATGGCACCACCGTAAAAACCAGAACTTTCGACAAGTATCTGAGCGCCCGCTCTGTCCCGGATCATCCTCGCTGGCGGGCTGTGGTGCGCACCGCAAATTACGTTCAGGCAAGCTGTGCACTGGACGAAAACGACAGACAAATGTTGAGCGAGCAGATTGAGCAAGTTGAAGCCCATTTCGCTTAAAGCACCATGCTCTGTCCCCTTGCAAATACAAGGCTTTCCTGATTTTTGAACCAACTCTCACTTTTTATCGCTAAATTAACCCAATCAACCCGTTTTGTCCGTAATTGCCCAATCCCGCAGCCCCGCGATTGCTTAAAGTGGCGATCCTTCTCCCCTGAAGGTTCTGTAACGCGCCTTCGTTTGCACGCAGGCGCGCAACAATAACAAGTAACGATTGGAGTCTTAGTATGAAACTGACACGTTTTACATTTTTCGCGGCAGCCGCGCTGCTGATCAGCAGCATGAGCGCGCACGCCCAGATTTACAGCAACGTCTACGTCTTTGGCGATAGCCTGTCTGACAACGGCAACCTGAGCATGGCTCCGGGGGCGCCTGCCGGCACACCTGATCGCTTTACCAATGGCGCAGTAGCCGCCGAAGTCATCGCCGGTGCACTCGGCTTTGCCCTGACACCTTCCGACCACCTTAATGGCGGCTTCAGCGGAAATAACTTTGCCGTGGCCGGTGCCAAGGCAATCGATGAAGACGGTAACGAGTTGACGCCTGATATTAACCTGCCAACCCAGGTCAATGCCTTTCTTCAAATCAATGCGGGATCTGCTCCTTCAGACGCACTTTACATTGTATTGATTGGTGGCAACGATATTCGCGCGGCTCGTGAAATTCGTTCGGCAGCCGTCTTCGCAGAAACGGCTCAAGAACGTCAGGCCATTCGTCAGGCAGCGCGTGATTCAATTAAGGCCGCTGTTGAGTCACAACAGGCACAGATCGAAAAATTGATCGCAGCAGGCGCGCAATCCCTGCTCGTCATCAACGCTCCTGATATTGGTGCGATTCCGGAAACAGACCTGGTCGCAGCAGGACTTTTGGCGAACGCGCAAACCAAAGCGCAAGAGCGCAGAGCGCAACGCATCGTGAAAGCTGCAACCAAACTTTCAGCCAAGTACAACCGCCAACTGGCCAGAAAAGTAGGCCGTCTGGAGCACAAATATGATCTGGATATCGCCGAATTTGATCTGTTTGGTTTCCTGACTGAGCAAATCGATGGTGCAGAAGAATTTGGCTACACCAACACGGACGACGCCTGTATCTTCATCTTCTCTCAGGGCGGTACTCCAAACCCCGAGTGCGTGGTTTCCGACCCTGCTTTCCCGGCCAAAACCACCTTCCTGTTCTGGGACGAAATTCACCCGACCCAGACAGCACACTTCAACGCTGGCATGGCGGTTCTTGAAACATTGCTGAACCCTTAATTCGGACAATGTTCAACGAAAGGGAAGCGGCGTCAGCCCCTTCCCTTTTGTGTTTCAGCCACATCCAAACAGCGAGCATTCCGTAACGGGTCAAACTGGCTTGATGACGTATATCTCACCGGTATCTGTCGAAAGGTAAATCCACCCTTCGGGACTCTGGCATAACGCCCTTATCCGCTTGTTCATGCCTTCCAGAAGCCTGGACTCAAAAACAGCCTTCCCCTGTGCATCCAGCGTGATGACATTGAGGTGCTGGAGCTTGAGTGCACCTGCAAACAATAAACCCTGCCACTTCGGAAAGGCCCTCCCTTGGTAAACCATGAGGCTTCCCGGTGCAATCGAAGGCACATACACCTTGACCGGCTGTTCCATCCCCCGCCGATGGGTTCCTTCTCCAACGTCGAATGGCCCCCAATATTCCTTGCCATAGGAAATCACTGGCCAGCCATAGTTTTTCCCGGCCTGAATCAGGTTAATTTCATCGCCACCCCGGGGACCATGCTCGATAGACCATAGCCGTCCATGCACGTTGTCATAGGCTAGGCCCTGAGGATTTCGGTGCCCGAAGCTCCAGATTTCGGGCAAGCTGTCGTCATCATCCACGAAAGGGTTATCTCCGGGAACAGTGCCGTCCCGATTGAGGCGCAAAATGGTTCCCGCATGGTTTGTCCGGTCCTGCGCATTGTCCCGTTCTCCGCGGTCGCCTACCGAAAAATAAAGATGCCCACGTTCATCAAACGCAATTCTGCTGCCATAATGCCGCCCGGTATCGCTGCGGGATTGAGTCACAATCAGGTCCTGCCATTGCTCCAGGCGTTCTCCTGCCAAACGCGCACGCGCAAGGGCCGTCGCGCCCTCGCCTTTTACATTCTTGCTGTAAGTAAAATACAGCAGCCCGCTTTTGTTATAGTCAGGTGCAAGCGCGATATCCAGCAGACCGCCCTGCCCTTCTGCCATTACTTTTGGAACAGCGGCGATGGATTTGACCTGTCCGGATGTCGGCGTCAAATGCTTCAGAACGCCTGAGCGCTCTGTGAGTAGGATGTTTCCATCCGGAAGCACAACCATACCCCATGGCACACCCAAGCCTGACACGACCTGCTCCACTTTGTAGGCATGCCCTTGAAAGGGTTCCGAAACCTGCGCGACCGCGCGCGTTAACGGAAGCAACAATAATAAAATACAGACGCCACGGGCGGCGTTTATGTGCAGACTGGCGTGATTCATTTCAATCCTCCTGACAACGCTGCATGAAAGTTGCGTTCAAATTCATGGTAAAGCGCCGAATGCAAAAAATACAGGCCGTGAAAAGCGCGATGAGGTGTAATCTGTCCTTGCGTGTCACTTTACTCTGGTTAAACTGAGCTGAGTATTTTGTTGCGGTGGAACAACCATGTCTCTCGAAAAAGCACGTATCGAAATCTGCAATCTGACGCTGGACCAGTATCTTCAGATCAAGTCCCTGATGGACGATGCTTACCCGGATTTGGGAGGCGCCTGGCCACGACATACGATTGAATCGCTGATCAAGGAATTTCCCGAGGGCCAATTGGGGATCCTGGATGATGGCGAACTGGTTGGCCTGGCGTTAAGTGTCCGGGTTTCCTATCGACGGTTTGCCAATCCGCATACCTACGATGACATTGTCGGTCCAAATGATCGCATTAAGAGTGACAGCACGGGTGATGCGCTTTACGGACTGGATGTTGTGATCAGCAAGACTCACCGCGGGCTTCGGCTGGGAAGGCGGCTTTATGATGCCCGCAAGGAGTTATGTCGACAATACAACTTGAAAGCCATCCTGGCAGGAGGACGGATTCCTCAATATCACACCCACCAGCAGGAAATGTCTCCGGCAGAATACATTGAAAAGGTCGATAGAAACGAACTGTATGATCCCATCCTCAGCTTCCAGTTATCCAACGACTTTCAGGTAAAACGGCTGTTGAAAAAGTATCTGCCCGAAGATCAGGATTCGGTAGGTTACGCCACTCTTCTTGAGTGGAACAACATCCTGTATGAGCCAACCGATACGGTGCTTGAGTCCAGAAAAAGTGTGGTGCGGGTTGGCTCTGTGCAATGGCAAATGCGCATGGTTACCAGTGTCGATGAGCTCTTGTCCCAGGTCGAATATTTCGTTGATACGGTGTCCGACTACAAAAGCGACTTCATCGTGTTCCCCGAGTTTTTTAATGCCCCGCTCATGGGACTTGAACAACACAGAGGTCAGACCGAGGCGATTCGTGCGTTGGCGGAGTTTACCCCTCGCTTCCGGGACGAAATGTCCAGGATGGCAATTGAATACAATGCCAATATCATCACCGGATCGATGCCTTTAGCGGAAGGCGAAACCATCTACAACGTTTCGTATCTGTGTCACCGCAGCGGTCAGGTAGACCAACAGAAAAAAATCCATATTACGCCCCACGAAAAAAATGACTGGGTGATTGCAGGGGGTGACCACCTTCAGGTCTTTGAAACAGATGCCGGGCGTGTCGGCATCCTGATCTGTTACGACGTTGAGTTTCCTGAGTTGGGTCGTGCGCTGGCGAAAGAAGGGCTGGAAATTCTGTTCGTTCCGTTTTGGACGGATACCAAAAACAGCTATCTGCGTGTGCGCCATTGTGCTCAGGCCAGAGCGGTTGAAAATGAATGCTACGTGGTGTTGGCAGGCAGTGTAGGCAATCTTCCGCAAGTCGATCCACTGGATGTCCAGTACGGCCAGTCTGCGGTGCTTTCTCCCTCAGATTTTGCTTTTCCCCATGATGCCATTCTGTCGGAAGCAACACCCAACACGGAAATGCTGTTATTTTCAGACCTGGATATGGACAAACTCAAGCTTTTGCACAGCGAGGGCTCCGTGCGCAATCTTCAGGACCGGCGGGAAGACCTCTATGAAGTACGATTCAAAAACAAAGACGCCTAGACCTGTGCTACTTGTTGAACCGCGGATTGCCCAGTTTTTTCGGGACTTTGGGGGCTTCGCCCCTCGCACGATTATGGCTAATGGACCCTGCGATCCAGCACCACAAAGCTGTAATTATAAGGGTTTGGACCTTCGGCGGCGAAGTCCTCTCTGCCAATTTCAGCCCAGCCTCCCCGGTCAAAATCAGGGAAATAGGTATCGCCTTCGACTTCGGCATGCACCTCGGTCAGGTATATCCGGTCTACCCTGGGTAGCGCGGACTGGTATATCTGGTCACCACCAATAATCATCAGTTCCTGCTGACCATCAATTTCTGCAATAGACTTCGCCAGATTCATCGCTTCTTCCAGTGAATGGACCGTCTTGACACCTTCAGTTTTCCAGTCCGGATCGCGCGTCATGACAATATTTGTGCGCCCGGGCAAGGGCCTGCCGATTGACTCATAGGTTTTTCTTCCCATCAGTATCGGCTTGCCCATAGTCACCTGCTTGAAGTATTGAAGGTCCTTGGGGAGATACCAGGGAAGTTTGTTGTTTCGTCCGATCACACGGTTTTCTGCCATGGCGACAATCATCGCGACTTTCATCAAATATCCTCAATTTCCGAATTCAAACCAAGCGCCTCAAATGGCAATGGGAGCCCGAATAGCAGGGTCACTCTCATAGCCCTGCACCTCAAAATCTTCCAGTTCGTAATCGAAGATAGAGGCCGGCCGGCGGCTGATTCTGAGCGAAGGTAAGGCCTTGGGTGTCCTTTTAAGTTGTTCAAATACAATGTCTTCGGTCAGATGATTGGTATACAAATGACAGTCACCGAAAGTATGAATAAATTCACCGACCTCCAGATCACATTGCTGCGCAATCATATGTGTCAGCAGTGCATAACTTGCGATATTGAACGGTACTCCGAGGAACAGATCAGCACTGCGCTGATACAACTGGCAGGACAGCTTGCCATTCTGTACATAGAACTGGAACAGACAATGGCATGGCGCCAGCGCCATTCTGCCCTGTTTGACGTTTTCCTGCGGTGCCATTGACTCATCAGGCAACTCCACCGGGTTCCAGGCAGACACGATCAGACGCCGGGAATGTGGTTTGTTTCTGATCTGATCAATGACCTCGGAAATCTGGTCTACCACTTGGCCATCCGGCCCCGCCCAACTGCGCCACTGCTTACCGTAAATAGGACCCAGATCCCCGGTTTCCGTGGCCCATTCATCCCAAATGGATACGCCTCGCTCTTTCAACCAGCTGTTGTCGGTTGAGCCTTTCAGAAACCAGAGTAACTCAACAATAATACTCTTGAGATGCACCTTTTTAGTGGTCACCAAGGGAAAGCCCTTGCCCAAATCGAAGCGGATCTGCCGTCCGAATACGGAGCGCGTTCCCACACCCGTGCGGTCTTCCCTGTCTACACCGTTATCGACCACATCCTGCATCAAATCCAAATACGCTTTCATTTACTTACCTTCAACTGCTTTAAGCGGGTATTTTTTATAGCCATACACCATACCAATAATTCCGATCAGGATCATGGGTGTCGAGAGGATCTGCCCCATGGTTAACCAGTTCCATGCGACGAACCCGATATGTGCATCCGGTTCACGGACAAATTCAACAATAAAACGGAACGCTCCATAGCACACCATGAACAAGCCGGCGGTTGCGTACATCGGCCTTGGCCGGGAGGAAAACCACCATAGGATGGCAAAAAAGAGCACGCCTTCCAACGCAAACTGGTATAGCTGGGACGGATGACGCACCAGCTGTTCAGGGTCTCCGGGAAACACCATGCCCCAGGAAACATCGGTTGCCCTGCCCCAAAGCTCTCCTCCGATAAAGTTTCCGATACGTCCCAGCCCAAGTCCTATCGGCACCAGAGGGGCCAGAAAATCGACCAGGCGAATATACTTCACGCCCAGTTTACGGGCATAGAGATACAAGGCGAACAGCACGCCAATCAGGCCTCCGTGAAAGGACATCCCGCCTTCCCAGACCCGGAACAACCAGACCGGGTCCTCCAGAAATTTCCCGAAATTGTAGAAAAAGACATAGCCCAGACGACCGCCGAGGACGACACCGAGCGCGCCATAATAAATCATGTCTCCGACCTGCCCTGGAGACAAAGGCGAGTCGGGCCTTTTTGCACGATGCTGGCCCAGCACGTAAGCTGCCAGAAAACCAAACAAATACATCAATCCGTACCAGTGGATCTGAATCACACCCAGATCCAGCGCAACCGGATCAATTTCCGGATACTTCAAGGCCATGCCATTGCTCCTTCAAAAAAATAAAAACCGTAAGCCGACTATCATCAATGCCAGAGCAAACAACTTTTTGAGACGCTCAGCGGGCAAACGATGCGCCAGCCCGGCACCCAATTTGGCGAAATACACGCTCGAAATAACGATCCCTGCCACAGCAGGAATATAAATGTAACCGACACTCCATTCCGGCCTTCCGGATAGTCCAAGTCCCATCGCCACGTTAGTTGCTGTGCCGGCTATGGCGATCGGAAGTCCGCATGCGGCTGCGGTTCCAACCACCCGTTTCATTATCACTGCATAGCGGGAAAGAAAGGGAACCGACAAGGTGCCACCACCAATACCAAATATTGCTGATACCCAGCCAATGACCAGTCCCGCAGGCACCAGTATGTTTGATCCGGGTAGCGGCCTGGATGATTCATGCGTTGCCTGAAGAAACATCTTCAACGATACAAAAACGGCAAAGCCGCCAATCAGTTTTTTGACTAATTCACCATCCAGTTGAAGTACCGTCAGAACACCAAGCGTGGAACCCAGTACAATTCCGGCACTTAATGGCCTGAACAGGCGCCAATCCACCGAACCCAGCCGATGATGATTCCAGACCGAACTGAGTGAGGTAAACAGAATCGTGGCTAACGAGGTTCCAACTGCCATATGCGTCAGTAATTCAGGGGGAAAATGTTGCGCCTCGAACACGACTATCAGCACAGGAACCACAATGACCCCGCCCCCTACGCCAAAAAGTCCGGCAATCAGGCCCGCACAGGCTCCGGCAAGCATATAGACGGCTAATACCATTAATTTTTATTCCGTAATAAGAAACGCGGTCTGTACACAAGTGGCTGGCGTTGCATTTTCGGGTGCGTGCTATGATACAAGAAAGCACCTCGACCTGACCACGAGAAGACACTATGTGCCTGATTATTTTTCGCTGGCAACCACACCACACCAATCCGCTTACCCTGCTTTCAAATCGGGACGAATTCTATGCCCGTGCAAGTCAATCAGCACATTTCTGGGAAGACAGCCCCGGTGTTTATGGTGGACGTGACCATGAAAAAGGCGGTACCTGGCTGGCAGTTTCGCGCTCGGGGAGACTGGCCTGCGTGACCAATTACCGAGAACCCATCCCCAGGAACCAGACACGCTCCAGAGGGGAGATTCCTACCGATTTTCTACGTCAGAGCCTCAGCGCGATGGCATTTGCACATAGCTTGCAGCCTCACCACGAAGCGTTTCCGGGGTTTAATGCGCTGCTATTTGACGGAGTTTCTCTGGTCTATACCAGCAACCGAATGAAGACGAAGCCAGTTGCATTGCGCCCCGGAATTTACGGAATCAGCAACCACCTTCTGGATACACCATGGCCCAAGGTCAGCAAGGCAAAATCTGCCGTTGTCAGATGCCTGGAACAATTCCCATCGCCTGAACCCGCCCGTACAAATCAACTACTGGCAATCATGCAGGATGAAACACTTGCTCCCGATGATCAGCTACCGGACACTGGGGTCGGACCAGAACTGGAACGGCTGTTGTCCGCGATTTTTATCAGAAGCCCCGCCTACGGCACCCGAACCACCAGCTTGATAGAAGTGTTTGAGGATAGCCCTCTTGAATTTACGGAACAGAACTATGAACAGGGAAGGCCCTTGCCGAACATGACAACAGCACTTATTGACAAGGGGTCAGCCAAATAGACTCCAAGGCACCGGAATCCAAAGACCGGTTAATGCTGCCTTTGATCTTTAAGCTGCTGGGCCTGCCGCTTGATCACATGCTGAACCAGCAACTCCTGGTCATTGTCGCCCAGACTTTCAAAATCGGCGCGTATGATATAGGGCTCTTCAACGCCATCAAAGTCACTGCGTTCGCACGAAATCACGGTCGCCAACAGCTGCAATCTTATATTGCTCGGATACAGGGTAAGATCCAGCCCCAGGGTTTTTCCCAGTCCAGTCTCTTGTGCGGCAGGGAACGCAATACCGCAAGCACTGATACTGACCTGACAAGCTCTCATTGCATTGGCATTCTCAATACCATGGCTAGCCATGCCATGGCCAAAAGCCAGATTGATCTTTTCGTTGAACAATTCCATCAGGCGATGCAATTCTGCATTTTTTTGCTTGATGGAATGCAGAATCACCGTAATTTCATCTTCCATGGTCGCCAATAGACTATTCAATGACGCCGGCTTGGAGGCCATTGCGAGATTCCGCTCACCATCCGACAGCACGCGATAATTGAGCCCAACCAGGTCGGTCACTCTGAAATATCGTCGTCTTTCGCTTTGTGATTGCAATGCCCTAACCCTCTACTTATTTTCCAACCAAGAATATATGCATAACTTCAGAATATTTCCGCCGGATCGAGCTCAAAAAAGGTTTTTCTTTGCTCTGGTGTGCTCTGCTCGAAGGCATCTCGAACATCGATAACCTCCTGCTTCACCTGCTCGTCCGTTTTTTCCTGTAACACAATTTCTACCCGGCGATTCTGAGCCCGGGATTCCGGCGTCTCATTGGGAACTAAAGGACGCGTATCCGCGAAACCTGTGATAGAAAACCTGTCTTCCTCCACCCCTCCAAATTCAAGCAACCCGGTCGCCACTTGCAGAGCCCTCGCGGTAGAAAGGTGCCAATTGGAAGGAAACTGCGCCGTTTTTATCGGCACGTCATCGGTGTGCCCTTCAACGGATATTTGCCCTTTGATCGCACTCAAAATCCCGGTCAGTTTTTCGAGCACCGGAATAAAATCCGATTCAAGCTGCGCCGAGCCCGAACGAAACGAGCCTTTTTCCTGGACACGAATGATAATCTTGCGGCCGCGCGTTTCTATCTCAATAACTTCTTCGGCCACTTCTTCCTGTAATTTATCGGCGATATCGATGGCCTGCGATTCCGCTTCATCCTTCATCTCCTGGATCATTTCGGCAACAATTACCTGAACCGGCTCTCCTTCCGTGGCCGAATCTTCCTTCGCACATTCCTCGGCAACTGCTTTCTTGACCTCGGCTTCACACAGAATTTCAAGAGATTGATAGTCGGTTTGCGTCGTATGCTGCATCACGGTTTGCAGGGGCGTAGGCTCAGGCTTACCCGGAGAAAAGTTTTGTGCAATTACGCTGGTACCTTTGGGGATAGCGTTGACATCGACCTGGTTCTGCACCCCGAAAGCATCGCGCATGTTGCCGGCCAGCCGTTTGAATTTCAGCACGTCCATCTCGGAGAACGACAACAGCAAGACGAAAAAACACATCAACAGCGACATCAAATCCGCAAAGGTACCCATCCAAGCGGGCAACCCGGGAATACATTCTTCGCACTGGACTTCTTCTTCGTCACTCATCCCTTCATTCCATCAAGGCAATTGGTGCATGGCGCAGATACAATAAAGAGAAGCATTATTCTTCAGCGGTCTCACGCTTGCCTTCCGGCAGATAGGTACGGAGCATCCCTTCGATCACCCTGGGATTCTGCCCCGCTTGTATTGCCAGTACTGCGTCAAGTGCCATGGATTTGATCAATTCTTCTTCGGCTGCGCGCACCTTGAGTTTATCTGCGAAAGGAATGGCGACCATGTTCGCCAGCATCGCGCCATAAAGCGTGGTCAGCAAGGCTACTGCCATGGCGGGGCCGATAGATTTGGGGTCATCCATGTTCGATAGCATCGCTACCAAGCCAATCAAGGTGCCGATCATGCCCATGGCTGGGCCGATATCCCCCAGTGAACCCCAAACACCGGCACCATTCTTATGGCGTTCAACGGCCAGGTTCTTGTCCTTGGTCAGAACGCTGCGCACAACATCGGCGTCATGTCCATCAATTAGCATTCCAATGCCTTTTTTCAAAAAGTCATTTGGTATTTCCTTGCCTTCCAGAGACAAGAGCCCGCCTTTGCGCGCTGCATCTGCCAGTTCAATAACGCTGGCAATCAGCTCTTCCGGGCTGTCCAGCTTGAACATAAACGCCTTACCAACCGTCTTCCCGGCACCCAGAAACTGACCCAAGGGGAACTTCATCAGACAGACCAGCGTCGACCCCACCAATACAATCAAAACGGAGGGAACATCTACAAACATGCCTACCGAACCGCCCAGTACCATTGCAAACACAATAATACCGAACGCACCTAACATGCCGATGAGGGTTGCTAAATCCACCGATTACTCCTGTAACGAGCCTATTATGTACGTGACGAAATTGCCCATGGCCTTCGAAAATAAGATGTGAACACTTTTTTTATCAATGATTTGAGAGCGCGCCAGATGATACACCCAACGCCCATTAGACTCAGTTTAGCTTCAATTAAGGAAACTTCATGCTTTTTAGTATAGAAAAAGTATACAATCTTGACGGATATTTTTTCACACTCCTAACATGTGGCAGAACGGGTAAAGCATGGCGGCAACAAGCGAAAAATCCCTCAGCGAATTCGAAAAATCTCTCGAACAGCTGGAACAGATTGTAACCCGAATGGAGCAAGGGGAATTATCTCTGGAGCAATCATTAAGTGCGTTCGAGGAAGGTGTTCGATTAACGCGATCCTGCCAGGAAACGCTTAAGGAAGCGGAGCAGCGTGTTTCCAAACTGATCCGTGAAGGCGGCACTCTCGATCAGAAACCGTTTGAAAATCCGGAACAGGATTAGACTTCCTCAGGCACTTCACTCTTTTATGTCAAGCATTCCCGCCGCCCCCGCTTCATTCATTGAAACCTATCGCCAGCAAATTGACCAAGCGCTGAATCGCATTCTGTGCGACAGTGACGGCATACCTGAACGACTATTCAAGGCCATGCAGCACAGCACTTTATCTGGCGGCAAACGCATTCGCCCGATATTGACCTTATGCAGTGCACGTTGCCTTGGAGGGTCTGTGGACAAGGCAATGCCGGCAGCCTGTGCGGTAGAAATGATACATGCCTATTCTTTGGTGCATGATGACCTTCCCGCAATGGATGACGATGATCTTCGAAGGGGTCAACCCACCTGCCATATCGCATTTGACGAGGCGACAGCCATACTGGCCGGAGATGCCTTACAGGCGCTGGCCTTTGATGTCATTGCACGCAAAAACACAGACCTGGACCCTGAACAGCAACTCGGCATGACGCGTTTGCTGGCCAAAGCTGCCGGCGCACGTGGAATGGTGGCGGGTCAATCGATCGATCTTGATTCGGTTGGCCAGACACTGACAAGCGAGGCCTTATCAGGAATGCATGCCTTAAAAACAGGCGCGCTCATCCAGTGCGCGGTTGAACTCGGCGCATTATGTTCCGATCAGGCAGATCCGCAGGAGCACACACATCTGTCCGGATATGCCAAAGCCATTGGCCTCGGCTTTCAGGTGCAGGACGATATTCTGGATATTACCAGCGCGACAGCAGTACTCGGCAAACAGCAGGGGGCAGACAAAGAGCTGAATAAGCCCACCTTTCCTGCTTTATTGGGCCTGGAGGGTTCCAAACAAAAATTGAAAGGCCTGCATGAAGAAGCTTATTCAGCGCTCGCCAGGCTAAATCATCGCGACACCAGCGAACTTCGGCAGATAGCCGATTACATTGTAACGCGCGTTTTTTGACGTCCTTTCTGCTATACTCGCGCCCCTCAAATTAAAAACCCAAGCTTTTGACCCATACCGTGTATTAGAGATGCCAGAGCAAGCCATTTTTCATGAGATCCCTCTGCAGAGACCCAGCACTCCGTTGCTGGACCGCATCTCATCACCACACCAGTTACGGTTGCTGTCGGAAGAGCAGCTGAGCCAGCTAAGCTACGAGTTACGTGCGTTTATGCTGTACAGCGTTGGGCAATCCGGCGGACACTTCGGGGCAGGCTTGGGCGTCGTGGAACTGACCATCGCCTTGCACTTCGTATTTAACACGCCCGAAGATCGTCTGGTGTGGGACGTCGGACACCAAGCCTATCCTCACAAGATACTGACTGGTCGTCGCGAAGACCTGCTCAAAATTCGGCAGCAGGATGGTCCGGCCGCCTTTCCCTGCCGCGAAGAAAGTGACTATGACGCCTTTGGTGTAGGCCACTCAAGCACATCGATCAGCGCTGCGCTGGGTATGGCTCTGGCGGCGCAACAGAAAGGCGAAACACGAAGGGCGATTGCAGTCATCGGTGATGGCGCACTTACGGCCGGCATGGCCTTTGAAGCAATGAGTCACGCCGGCGATATCGCACCGGATATGCTGGTAGTCCTGAATGACAACGACATGTCCATTTCCAACAATGTTGGCGGCTTGAAAAACCACCTTGCACGCATACTCTCAGGCAAAACCTACAATCAGGTGCGCGATAGTGGCAAGCACCTGCTGAGTGGTACACCGGGGCTGATGGAGTTTGCCCGAAAAACCGAAGAGCACGTCAAGGGCCTGATGGCGCCGGGTACGCTGTTTGAGGAGCTGGGCTTCAATTATATTGGTCCGATAGATGGTCACGATTTGCCCACGCTTCTGCGTACGCTTCAGAATATGAAAGACTTAACCGGCCCTCAATTTCTGCATGTTGTCACCAAAAAAGGTAAAGGCTTTGCACCCGCCGAGTCGGACCCGATTGGCTATCACGCAATTAACAAAATTGAACCCAAAGTACGTGTGGAAGATTCGGAAAAACGCTTTCAGGTGACCAAGCCGAAATTCGCCAACGTGTTTGGTCAGTGGCTGTGCGATATGGCTGAACAGGATACGCGCGTTCAGGGAATTACCCCGGCCATGCGCGAGGGCTCAGATCTGATTCGTTTCTCTGAACGTTTCCCGGATCGCTATTTTGACGTTGCGATCGCCGAACAGCATGCCGTGACCCTGGCTGCAGGAATGGCCTGCGAAGGGATGAAACCGGTGGTTGCCATCTATTCGACCTTTCTGCAGCGCGCCTACGACCAACTGATTCATGATGTGGCTGTTCAGAACCTGGACGTGCTGTTTGCGATCGATCGCGCCGGCCTTGTTGGTGAGGACGGACCAACCCATGCAGGAAGTTTTGATCTCTCATACCTGCGCTGCATTCCCAATATGGTAGTAATGGCACCCTCTGACGAAAACGAATTACGGTTAATGCTGACGACGGGACATCAGCACAAAGGTCCAGCGGCCGTGCGCTATCCTCGCGGGACTGGGCCAGGGGTAGCCATCGAAACCGGCCTGACCAGTCTGGAAATTGGTCGATCCAGAGATATCCGGCAGGGTCAGGAGACAGCGATTCTGTGCTTTGGCACTCTGCTCGCGGAAGCCAGAATCGCGGCTGAAGAACTGAATGCCACGCTGATTGATATGCGTTTCGTCAAGCCACTGGATACCGAAAAACTGATTGAAGTCATAAAATCACACCGCCTGATTGTCACGCTCGAAGAAAATGCCATTGCAGGCGGTGCTGGCAGTGCGGTGGCCGAGTATCTGTCCTCCGGGCTTGACTGTAATTTACCAGTCCTGCACCTGGGACTCCCGGACCGGTTTATCTCTCATGGAAAGCCCAAGGATTTGTTGGCCGAGTGCGGCCTGAATGCAGAAGGCATCTCCCGCAGTATCAGGCAACGTTTCAAGAGTCTGGCCCCCACGCTGAATGTGGGCAATGCCTCCTAGCCAAGCGAAACCCTGTCCAACCAGGCTCAAATCTGGCTGGAACTGACGATTTCGACATTGATACTTACGGCCTTCCAGGTACCAAAAATACTGTCATCCACCACCAGTAGTGCGCGCTGATCGTTTAGTATTTCCTGGTCCACAACCGTGCCCAGCTTGTAGCGGCAGCTTTCGTCCCGCACAGCTAATTTATCTGCGAACTCATCCTTGAATCGAACTGTTTTCCCAAGATAATTCATGGCGCCCCCCATATTGGTTTGCAAGGCGTCTCGATTGATCGAGCAAGCCAGCCTTACGGGGCACCATCACCTTTTTTCTTTACAGTTTTATTTAAACTTCCCTCAAGATAAGTTATCTGTGAATAGCATCAACACCGTGTTCTTATATTACTCTGGCTCCAGGATCATAAGGCCCCGGATTCACTGGAGGCTTATCGCCACAGAGTATCGAGGACATCAGGCGCACAGATGCCGGCGCCAAAACCAATCCGTTTCGAAAATGTCCCGCGTTCACGTAGACATTGCGATAACCTGGCACCAGGCCAATATAGGGCACTCCGGCTGGAGATCCGGGACGCAATCCTGACCAATGGTGACTAATCGGGTATTCAGCCAGGCGCGGGAACATGTCGATTGCAAGGTCAGCCAGAGTCTCTTTAGCCTCAGCGGTGGTGCTTTTGTCAAACTCTGTATATTCTAGGGTGCTTCCGGCCACAATTCGGCCGTCCCGTCTTGGTATCACGTATCGGCCCTGATTCAGGACGATTCGATTCACGATCCCGGGCACTGCGTCAAACAGTATCATCTGTCCTTTTACGGGGGCCACCTTCAACCCTGCCTCAGGCAACAGCGAAGAGGTCCAGGCGCCGCTGCAGAAGATAAAACGATCAGCTTCAATGCGCCGGTCCTTGACGGTGGTAATCGCCGTTACCCTTTCACTTTCACCCTCACGCTCCATACCGGCAAACGCGTTTTCCTCGACAATGGTCACCAGAGGCTCATGTTCCAGAATCATCCGCAGAGCGCGAAGCAAACGTGGATTTCGTATGCTGCAAATGTGCGGCATCCAAAGTGCCTCGGCAACACCCGGTCTGAGCAGAGGCTCATACTCGTAAAGCGCGGTAGCCGGAATTTGTTCCAACCAGGCAGGTTGTCGCGTTTCAGACCAAAGCAAAGCCTGTTCCCGATCCTTAACCTCCAGCATTAGCAGACCATGACGCGTGATCTCAGGGTCTACTCCACTTTCTGCTTCCAGGCATTGAATCAAATTAGGGTAATAGCCTTGCGACCAGCTCGCCAGCGCCGTAACCGGATCCGAATACCGCCACGGGTATAGAGGCGAAATAATGCCACCGCCGGCCCAACTCGCCTCACCGCCGCAGATTCCCTTATCAACCAGCACTACCTCCCATCCGCGTTGCGACAACTCTCTGGCCTGCATCATTCCCATGACGCCACCACCAATAATGACAACCTTCAACCTAAACTCCTTGCTGTGTCTACAGGTTCCTGACTAAAGTTCGACCAGTTAACTGAATCTCTACGGTCGCTGGCCCAGAATACCTGAAGTAAATGGAATTTACTGTACTGTCGTGAGTCGCTTGTGGAACCTAAAAACATCGGCACACGTAACTCAACAACATGTCATCAAAGGAGTGATGTCCATGAATTTACCTGCACACCAAGTTCTTCAATTTTCGCAAAAAACAAGCGGCCATGGTTTTACGATCATCGAGCTGCTGATTGTGCTCGCGCTGGTCGGCATTCTCGGACTTGTGGCCGTTCCCGGCATGCAAGACCTGCTACAAAAAAGTAAAACCACTGCATCCATCAACCAACTTTCTGGCCTGGTGAGATATGCAAGGAATCTGGCCATCACCCATAATACCAATGTCACACTCTGCCCCAGCCAGAATGGCGAAAGCTGTGAAAACTCGCCATGGCATGATGGTGTGCTTTTGTTTACGGATCAGAATACCAATAGCAAAGTAGATGGCATGGACAAAGTAGAGCGTTTCATGCGGCCCTTTGTGAATTCAGGTTCCATTCGCTGGGGTTCTCTGCGAAACAAAGTGCAATTTAATGGCCGGGGCATGGCCCGGGGCACGGTAGGAAGCTTTATTTATTGTCCGGAGAATCGGGACCCCTTGCTTGCGGAAAGTCTGGTACTGAGCTTTCAGGGGCGACTTCGATTGGGACTCGATACGAACGGCGACGGAATCAAGGAAACAGGAAGCCACAAGAATATTGTTTGCAGCTGATTCATTCTGTCCAGACGAAAAAGAGGGCCTCATAGGCCCTCTCAAGAAAATTCTTCAATTACCTACTACCAAACGTCTGCCGGCAATCGTGTTCCGTTTGAGTACAGCTCCAGATTCCGATTGTCGGCTGCTGCCTGCGCCCCTTGCGGTACCGCGACCAACTCAAAACACGTAGCAATCGGACAGTCGCCATCAATATTCATACTGACCGAATAGAATTCTTCTTCCGACAACACATTATTACTGGCATAGCCTGCCATATCTGACAGGCCATTTGGGTAGGTATTATTGTCGAAAAAGTGTCTTTCCATTTGAGTCTGCAATTCCAATAGAAATGCCTGTCCATCGGTATAACGCGCTTTTTTGGTTTGCTCCTGATAGGCAGGAATGGCCACTGCAGCCAGAACGCCAATGATCGCAATCGCGATGACCAGTTCGATCAGTGTGACACCTTGTTGCTTTTTCATTCTTACTCCCGTATTAAATGAGGGCTCGCGATTGCGCAAGCCCTCCATCAATCGCCAGGCGTTTAGAGTTCGCGCCAGCTGGTTTCCTGACTGTAAATCCCTTCAAGATTTGACTCCGTAGTTGTAGAGATCGACAGATCCGAATTCAGGTTAATCAAGGTCGCCTCACCATCCTTGCGGCCTCCCCCCATATGAATACCGGGAGACATCGATGCCGTGTCGCCAATAACCACCGATTCAACCACCGACTCGGTCGCATCCGGGTCATTTTCATCAACAAAGACCCAGTCCGTCCAAGCCGTTCCGGTGGTGTAACGCAGAGCATGCAGTCTCGAAACCCCTGTCGCGACACAGGCTTGAGCCGCAGGAGCAAAGGTTGTTTGCGACATAAACCCGCCCAGAATCGTAGGTGATCCCATCGCGCGTGTACCCCTGAACCCGGAATCATCCAGATTCTTGTACCAGCCATTCACATAATCACTGCTATCTGCATACTGCATCTGTCGCTCCTCAAGATACTGCACCTTGTCTTGCGCCAGTGAGAGGGAAACCGAACCATCCAGATCACCTGTTTCCTCTTCAACCGTAGCATCACTAACATCGACCATTGCACTGGTAATCTCCGATACACTGCCACTGTCCATAGCAAAACTTCCATCTGCCGCTCTGGGCTCCTTAATGCCCACCAGCATGCCATCCGTCTCGTCGATAGTATCTGCTGTGTTCAGATACCGACCGGTACCGAAGTGAATCCAGCGGTTTTTGTTCTTGTCAAAGCTGACACCGGGGCGCGAATTAATCGGCTGACCGGGATCATACATCACATCCACGCTCCAGGAGTGTGTCAAAGAAGACAATCCTGCAGTCGGCATCAAACGGAACAGTTTTCCCGCCCACTCATCAAAGACACCGTCACTGGAATCCGGAATACCGTCACCATTGGCATCAGGCCAGACATTACCATTACTGTCCTTTGTATCAAGACCCTGAGTGGTACCAAAGTAGATCGCATCTGTTGTTACATCGATATCCCAATCCGTCGCCACCAAGTCACTCACAAAGGCATTCTCGGCATCCGTTGCCCCCAAATCCATCACGCCATTGACGCCAAAAGTGGGATGCAGCGCCATGGTTTTCAGGTTCAGGAGGAACAAATGTGCATTCTGGAAACTCGCCACCTGCTCAACGCCAGCCTGTGTTGCACTGGGACCTGAACCCATCACCAGGAACCAGTCTTCTTCTAGCAACGATACTGTTGGTTGAACTGTCAGCGCGGTTGGAGTGGAGAAGCTCATGCCCAGTTTTTCGTGGGTGAACTCTGCCAGTAGCACCGGCTCCAGCTCAGGGTTGGTTATGTCAAAAATCAGATAGGCCGGTCTGACCGTTTCCGTTGTCGACAAGTCACTCGGATCAGGATAAACCGAGGACTCCCCTCCGCCCATGCGGAATCCAACCACCATTACCGTGCCCCAGCCTCCGGGATGCGTTTCGACGGTTTCACTGTCTACCACAACATCAGGCTGACCTGTCACCAGACTATCCGAGCCGAAAATCTTGGCATCAAAAATATACGGCGTCTGATCCACAAAGTAGTTATGGTCACCTTCCTGCACGCCATAATCGACTTCACTCAGCACTTTCAAATGCGGCAGAAGATTGTATGGGACATAGGCCCAAACTTCCTGACCAAACTCCCAGTAGTCCCTGGTATCTTTGCTGCCACTGAACTCGCTATTCTGACGGTCATACCATCCACCGTTGAACGCGTGCAGCATGCCATCATTTGCACCTACATAGATCATGGTGCGACGGTCACGATACTGCTGGAAGAACTCATTATAGGAAGCATCGTCATACAATAGATTCAATCGCTCCGAAGGACGACCGACCGCGACAGGTGTTGAATAAATCACATCACCCAAGCGCTGAATAGTCTCCACGGCCGCATCACCGCTCCCCATTTCAACAGTCCGGTTTCTCATGGACCCATCATCAAACTCCTTGCCTCGAATAAAATCCACCAGATTCTCGGCATCGGTCGTATTGTCAGTATCCAACAAACCGACCAAGTCACTGGTAAAGGTATCGGGCATAAAGTCCTGCATCACGAGGTTACCGCTGATATCAGGTAATGCTGTCAGAATATAGCGTGTCGTATTATTGGCAGTATAATCCCCGCGCTGCTCAGTTACCTGGGCTTCAGTCAATTTGGATAATTCGTTTGCAGCACTCCAGAGCGGTTTGTCTTCATTCGACTCGATCGGGTCGATATTGAAAACGCTGTCGGAGCAGGCTTCAATCTGGGCCTTTGTTGGGCGGGACTCCACTGAAGTAGACAGCTTCATGCGTACTTCATTGGCATCCGCATCGAAACAGGAATCCATTATCGGGTCGTCTGTATAGTCGTCCAGTTTACCGGCCGTTCCGCCATCTGCACGCAGATAACCATCGGAATCGATAAAGTAGGCCTGAATGTCACCAAACCAATTGACGGTGACATTGTCGTCAGACTTGGTCGGAACAAAACTGGACTGGAACAAGGCACCCTCGCCACCACTCGTTGTCGAAACCACCGAAGCAGCCCCCCCTGACGCGGCTCTGGCAAGAATATCATCAATGGCATTCTGCAAGGCATCGGAGATCTCATCTCCATCCTGAGCCAGATAAAAGGTGTCCGGGACACAATCGCCATCCGCATCCCATTCATTCGCATCACAGTTTTCGGGATCCTGCTGCGAGTATGCACCAAAGTCATAACTGGATTCAGAATAACTATCGGTAGAAGGCGGCCACATCGGATCCGGCAGGTGGTTGAATACACCGGCATCATCGGCGATATCGACAAAACCACCACGCGCCGCCGCTTCCATCATTTTTCTGTAGGACCCCGTACTCTGCGCCTCCGTATCCAGTGCCGCAAACACATAGTAGGAAATCACTTCCTGAAAATTATCCATACCCGCTTCTGTGCGGCAATCGTTCTGGCGCAATGCCAGGGCCACGTTATCGAGCACCTCCCTGTCACCGGTTCCTTTATCATTCGTGATCGTTGAAAAATAATCACTGCTGTAAAGGTGATCCGAAGCACTACCATCGTAATCCCGATAGGGCGCTCCGTCATTGAAGTTCAGGGCAAACACCTTCTTGCAATCCAGGGTCTGACCTTGTATCGAATCATAATAGGGGTCCCAGTCGTTACCCAGGTCAAAATCCGGGTAACTGGCCGTGGTTGTCTGCAATACACTACCCGAATAAACAGGATCGCCATTTGAGTCAAGCTGTGCGACGGTTGCATTCACCGTATTACCATCGTTGTAGTGCGGAGATTCCTGACGCGCGTAACGACCAATTTCTACCATGGTCTCCGCAATCGCAGTGGTACCCCAAACCATTGGGTACTCTTCGATCACGCGCACGATATTATCATTGGGTGCGTGGATACCGGTTGGTACGCACAAGTATTCTCGTGTCGTGACACCGTCAGACAAGACAAACACTTCTTTTTTCATGCCATCATCAGCCAGATTGTCCATCTCGCTATACGCAGGCCAACGATCTTCTTCAAAGATCGGATAACAAGGGTTCATGGTTTGGCCATTCACCTTGTTGCTACCAATAATGGTGTTCATGCTTAATTGCGTATGGTCAAAGTTGTATACAGAAAGGCCAAAATTAACCTTTTGATCATTATTCTGTACCAATCCCTTGGGCTCTTCAGTCACCGCTACACGCACTTTCGGAAAAGGAGCTCCTGCCGCCGCAATGTAGGCAAGATCCTCACGCTCGTCAGGTGATGAAGTGCTGAATGAAGTGTTATCGTGATTTTGCAATCGCACAGTGAAACCGGTTTTGGTCCAGCCGGTGCCGCCATCCAGCTCACTGGTCTCGCCGATACGCACAAAGTAGGGTTTAGTTGCATTCGAGGTCTGGGAAGCCACAGCCATAAAAGGCTTATTGGAAAAATCTGTGGTATTGAAGGTCGCACTATATTCGGCATCTGAACCGGAATTCGCTGCCAGCGCGCCTACCTCAATTTTCGAGCCGGTATTTGTGGTACCACCATTGGTTTTTTCGATCGCGATCCAGTGAATGACTTCGTTACGTTTGAATTTGACTCCATCGCCGTCAGACCCATCACTGTATGGCGTAGTCAGCTGTACATCGAAGTCCTCATCGTCAATATCGCTCGTACGCACTGTCAGCTCTGGGACAGCGCGATTATTGGTATCGGTTGTATTACTGACGTTATCACTCTTGTAGGTACTGACGCCCGCGAACACTGCCGGCGTGGCATCAAATACCTCATCATACGCAATGGTATCGATTCTGGAGTCATTATTGGCCCAGCGCTCAGTATGAGAGCCCGCGCAGAATTCCAAATCGGAGCCGTCAGCCATATCGATGGCATGACAGCCCGCTTCGGCCACTATATAGAAGATCGTATCGGCGGAGGTATGATCATCAGGACTGGATTTCCACTCGATCAAGCCAAAGCGCGCATCATCCTGTCCGGCACGGACATTGTGTACACGTGCGATCGAGGGGTCTGTCCCGTTGTGAGTTAACGTCACAGCGACTACGATCGGGGTTGTATAGTCATTCAGAAATTTTATGCGAGGCCAGTTGTCCGGGTCGCTATATTGTTCGTCCGTCCAGGAATCAGTGAAGGTGCCCATTTCAAATTTTTCGCTGATCAGCACTTGGGTATCGGTTGCCGAGCCCAAAGACTCACTGACGATCTCGCCCATCGAAATCGTGACTTTTTCGCTATCCGGGATGGGTGAGTAAGAAGAGCTATCCGGGTCATACATGGTCAGGGAATCCTGGCTACGGTATTCCACTTCGCCTTCCAGAACCCAAACTGTATTCCCGTTAATCAACTCACCTGCACGATCATTGACCTTGCCGCCCACCATCACTTTACGGGCAACATCCACACGACGCATCGTCAACCAGTTGAGAAAGTTTCCGTCCCAATCACCACTTGCGTCTTCCAAAAACACTTCGTTAGTTGTGTCATATCGATACTTGCTGGTAGGGTCAAAATAGCCATAAAAGCCATTGGGTCGGGAGCCATCAGCGATGACATCAGAGAATGTGTCTCCCAAATCATTGGCCTTACGCGCCCCATTTTCGTAAGCGGCCTCGAGCATCGAACCTGACACATCGAAGGCCATCACGACACTGGGCTTTCCCGTGGCGGTTTCGAGAAAGGGCGGAATCGCCACAAAGTCGGAAGTATAAGCCGAGGTATCAACAAATGAAGCGGTGTCTGTTTTGATTGCCGCCAGCGTAAATGAGCTGATCAGGATTGCCATCAGGGCAATCAGCAGCTTGTTTATCTTCAGTACTTTTACCAAGAGTTTCATGATGTTTTCCTCGCTGAAGATGAATTAAGGTACATAGCGGAAATCGGCCGCTGTCCAGGCTTCGGCATTGGATTGACCAGTGCCTTCGCTACGAAATTCGAAATATTTATGCATGCCGCCTTCGCCTCCAATGCCGACACCAGCGCCGTGGTATCCTTTATATTGCGCGGAACCCGCACCGCTGGTGTTCACAACGGTCTTGCCCTTGAATACCGCAACGCTGGCTTCAATTTTCTTTCCGTTACTCAAGGTTTGCGAGTACTCGAAATCGGTGGTTAAGCCGGTCTTTATCTGGAGATCTTCGCTACCGCCATTATCGCCAAGCAAATCCAAATCTGTTGCAACCGTTTTCAGGTCGCCATCGACATTGTCGATAATACCGTCCCATTCACCATATTCGGCAAAATCCACCAGCGCTTGCCCCAGGGGGTTACGACCACTTTCAGCATTGTTGAAGGCTTCTTCGTGATATACCGCGTTGGCGCCCATCTTAAAGCCGAGCGTACTGCCATCCATTGCACTGACAGCCACCAGCGTTAACACCAGTAACACCATCAGGGCGACGGCCAATGCGGCCCCACGCTGAGATTTTTTCATAGGTACAGTCAAGGACTTCATAAACGGCTCCTGTTACGCAGATGAATCTCACGGTTGTACTGTTTACGGCGGTACTTGCGGTCCGCAGCGGCAGCAACGTAGTTCCCACCGTCAACCATGACGTAAGTATTGTTATCATCTACCTGATTATCTATCTGGGTGGCACGGGAAATAAGGCTCATTCGGACACTGAGCACATCATCCCAGTCGTCTGAGTCATTCAACACTGCGTCGCCCAGATCATCGGCGGTCACATAGGTGTCTGCAATCAGGTCATTGTCGGTGTCAATGCCGTAATCGAACTGCAGATATTCAACCCCTTCAACCAGAGGCTGTTCCTGAAAATTCTTGCCATTCAGGGTCATCCGCACCAGCGTCGGCGTATCATCAACCGCTGAATCACATTTGCCCCCCGCACCCAGAATACTGCAATTGCGCACATAGTAGAGTTCGGCCATGAAGGGGAAGTTAAACACCTGATCGTCAAAAGGTATTGCCGCCGTGGCGCTGGATTCATTGGCGCCTTCAAAAAGTCGTCCTTCCTCAGCGGCCGACACGCGCACAATAATATCGTCATTACCCACCGAGGCGAGATCTGCCTCGGCAATCTGCTGCCTGGCGTCGGCATAACGTACGACCAGCACGTCGGTATTGGGCATATAGTTTTCAGTAGCATTCTCTATGCAGGAGACAGGTGCCGCAGCTCCGCCATCAAAACCTTCGATCGCCGTAGAGGTATCCAGAATCCAGGCAGAATTGCAATCGCCTGCCACCGCATTGACACTGGTACCCGACAATGTCAGATCGCCACCTTCAATAGACCCCCAGTGGTCGGCCATGCGGACACTTTCACCAACAAAAGTTAGTCCCAGACGTCCATTTTCCTGCACATCGCTCAGGTCTCGGGTAATTTCAAATGATTTTTTATTACTCAGAAAGATCTGGAATACCCCGGCCATCAACGTAAGACTCAAGGCCATCGCAACCATCAGCTCGATCAGACTCAGACCCTGTTGCGGGCCACGCAATTTCTGAAGGATCATAGCACCACCGGTAAAGTGTAGGTTCGTGTATTGTCTGCCTGATTGCTATCGTCGCTTTCTTGCCAGGAGACGCTGATGACATAGGCACCATCTTCAACGGTTACCGTACCGCTGCCGCCAGGAAGAAAGTCCTCGATCTCGTCATTCCAATCAAAAATATCTTCCTGCGCGACACTGCAGCCTTCCTCGGGCGGGTCCGCATCGAGATCCGCATTCTCACACTCCCGCGCACCCCCATCGACATCTACGTAAGTATCACCCGCGGCATTGCTCCGCATCTTGTCAGCCATGCTGGCAGCCAACATTGCGGCCTGCCCCAACTGGCCGCCGTCCCTGACCATACGCATGCCTGTCGTCTGCAATGAAGCAACTCCGAGCAGGCCTATGGCAAAAATCAGAATCGTCACCAGTACTTCGATCATGGAAAAACCGGCCTGTCTATGCGCCATGGGTACAGCTACCCTTCGGGACTGGCGTGTTGATGTGTTTACGAACATGTCAAAGCTCCCCCATTGGCTAATGTTTCCGATACCTTGGCGCGCCCCGAAAGACTGAGCACGACCGCCTTGGCCTCAGATGCGCCACGCGAATCGCAGATCTGCCAAGTGCCTTGTGCTGAAGACAAGCCCCTGGAAGTAAAGGTCACCGTATTGGTGGCAACGGCCGCCGCATCGGTCAAACTGTGATACACAACATTTCCACCCTCAAGCGCACCACCTACCCGGATGATCTCCGAAGTGGCAACCGTGCCATCCTCGTCCGCATCATTCCAGATAATCCAGCCATCGGCATAGCTACTGGCTGTGCATGAGGTTTGATTATTGCTCCGGCAAAGCTGCACATCATCATTCAGCTTGATGGCTTCGCTGCGGGCAAAGTAAAGCGCACCCAACATGTCATTGGCTTGAGCCGTCAGGCGATTATCCTGAATTGTTTGCAAAAAACCCGGCACAGCGATCATCCCGAAGATGCCAACAATGGTCAGCACGATCAGCAATTCGATAATCGTAAAACCTTTTGCGCGATGCGAAAGACTCATAAGTTCACTCATAAAATTTTTCGATAGACTGAAGATAGACAATCAGAAGTTCAAATGCAGTGTCGTCAGGACAAACGGCAACATTCTCGGACGAATGGCACCAGAAGCGACTGATTTGCGAATAAATCGATACATTCGCGGCACTGGCTGATAAAGCGCGGTCACTGCACGCCTCTATTCAGCTTAGACAAGATAAGGGAGATTGAAAGCCGGGTTTAAGGCAGGGGAAATGCCCCTGCTTCAGAGATTGCTGGCGGGGATACGCAGGGCTTTGGGCATACTGAATACGATATTTTCTTCTCTTCCGTCCACTTCCCTGACATCGGAGGCACCAAGCACCTGTAAGCGTTGCACAACCTGCTGCACCAGCACTTCGGGCGCAGAGGCACCCGCAGTCACCGCTACCGACGCAGTATCGGTCACCCACTCGGTCCGGATTTGGGACGCATCATCGATCAGATAAGCCTTGGCACCCATTCGCTCGGCCAGTTCGCGCAAACGATTGGAATTGGAACTGTTAGGGGAGCCAACGACCAGCATCAGATCGGCATGCTCCGCCAGCCCTTTGACCGCATCCTGGCGGTTTTGGGTGGCATAACATATATCGTCTTTCCGTGGCCCCTGAATACCCGGGAATTTATCGCGCAAGGCATCGATCACTTTGGCAGTATCATCGACCGATAGGGTCGTTTGCGTTACATAGGCCAATCGCGACGCATCACGCACATCGAGGGTCGCGACATCCGCCACATCCTCGACCAGATAAATGGCGCCACCGGAGGCCGTATCGTACTGCCCCATCGTGCCCTCTACTTCGGGATGCCCGGCATGGCCAATCAGAATGCATTCCCTGCCTTCCTTGCTGTATTTGGCGACTTCCATATGCACTTTGGTGACCAATGGGCAGGTCGCATCAAATACGTTCAATCCACGCGAGCGGGCTTCTTCCTGCACCGCCCGCGACACACCATGCGCAGAAAATATCACCAGACTGTCATCGGGGACTTCGTGCAGCTCATCGACAAATATCGCTCCGCGGCTTTTCAGATCGTCCACTACAAAGCGGTTATGGACCACCTCATGCCGAACGTAGACTGGCGCTCCGAATACTTCCAGTGCGCGATTAACGATTTCTATTGCGCGGTCGACACCGGCACAAAAGCCTCGCGGATTAGCCAGATTCACTTCCATTATTCTACCTTTCTCCAACCCTGTTAAAGTGCCTGAACATCGACAATTTCCACCCGAAAGGTTAATTGCTTGCCGGCAAGCGGATGATTGAAATCAATGGTCACTTCGTTGTCATCAAATGCACTCACCACGCCCGGTAATTCAGAC
Organism: Oleiphilus sp.; assembly: GCA_006212045.1. Taxonomy (GTDB): domain Bacteria; phylum Pseudomonadota; class Gammaproteobacteria; order Pseudomonadales; family Oleiphilaceae; genus PZPK01. The sequence goes on from PZPK01000004.1 coordinate 77,348, forward strand.
TGGCTGGCATCAGCAAATGAGATGACCAATCCCGCGCTCAGCTCCAGATCATCGGGGAAATCGCCGCGTTTGAAGGTTTGCATATTATTGGGGTTGGGCATCCCGAACGCCTTCTCCGGTAACACCTGAAACTCGCCCCGTTCTCCGGATTTCATTCCAACCAGAAAAGACTGGAAGCCCTCGGGCAATTGCCCGTCACCAAACTCAAAATTGGCGGGAGCCTTGTCAAATGTGCTGTCTACAACAGCCCCGTCTTCCAGTCGAAGTTCGAAATGCAACACCACCCGGGTGTTTTCTGAAATCGCTATGGTCAAAACTCAGCTACCTTTCATGAAACGTACGGTTAACATATTTCTCTTTCCTCGACCCGAAGCCCGGAACACTATTCACTGCGGGGTGATTCAGTCTCTTCCTGATCTTCATGCTTGCGAAACAAATCCAAGATCATCATCGCGGCACCGATGGAGATGGCAGTATCCGCGATATTAAAGGCGGGAAAATGATAGTCATCCCAGAAAAAATGCAGGAAATCAACAACATAGCCCAGCGTAATACGGTCATATAGATTCCCTAAAGCCCCACCCAGGATCAGGGTGATCGCAATGGCCATCCAGCGATCACCCTGCAGCGTCTGCAACCATTTGATCAATGCCAGACTCACCAGAGACGCCAGAGCGATAAAAAACCAACGCTGCCAGCCGGACTCAGTAGCCAGGAAGCTAAAAGCCGCACCGGTATTATGCAAGAGCGTCAGATTAAAGAAGCCAGGAATCACATTGACCGGCAAAGCATAGTCCAGATGGGAACTGGCCAGATACTTGGTTACCAGATCCAGCACAAGAATCACGGCACTCAAGGCGAGCCAGGGTAACATAGAGCGCTGTCCGGAGAGGCTCACGCAAAGGCCCTCTGCTCACCTTCGCCATCCACGTTCTCGACGCAGCGGCCACACAAGGTGCTGTGTTCGCTATGCGAACCAACATCCTCGCGATGGTGCCAGCAACGTTCACATTTGGTGTGTTGCGAGGGCTCGACGATCAAAGACAGTCCTTCGAGGCCGCTGGGCTTGGCCTTCTCGGCCAGAGGGTCCGAGACGGCTTTCACGGTAGCGCTCGAACAGAGCAAGACAAAGCGCAATTCTTCACCCAGTGCATTGAGATGCTGAAACAGCTCTCCCTCGCAGAACAACTGAATCTCCGTACCAAGCGAGCCTTTCACCTTGCCTTCATTACGCTCTTCCTCGATGCGCTTGTTCACGGCATGTTTGGCAGCCATCACTTGAGTCCAGAACGCCTTACCCATCTCCACATTGCTATCCAGGCTTGAAAGACCTTCATACCACGTTTCCAAAAATACACTGTCCGAGCGGTCCCCGGAAACCGGAGAAGGCAAACAGGCCCAGATTTCATCCGCCGTAAAACTCAGCACCGGCGCAACCCAGCGCGTCATGGCTTCCAAAACATGATACATGGCTGTCTGGCAGGAGCGACGCGCAAGACTGTCTGGCTTGGTGGTGTATTGCCTGTCTTTGATGATATCCAGATAAAAACCACCCAGCTCACCCACGCAGAACTGAACGACCTTCTGATACACTTCAAGAAAGTTGTATTGGTCATAGCAGGTACGAATCTCTGCTTGCAGATCCTTTGCGGCATCGATCACCCAGCGGTCCAGTGACAACAGCTGCTCGTTTGGCAACAAGTCTTTCGATGGCTCAAAGCCATTGATATTCGAAAGCAGGAATCGGGCAGTATTTCTGATCCGGCGATAGGCATCAGCAGTTCGCTTGAGGATCTCGTCGGACACCGTCATTTCGCCACTATAATCGGTCGCGGACACCCAAAGTCGAAGTATATCGGCACCCAGTTTGTTCATCACTTCCTGTGGCGCGACGACGTTGCCGATAGATTTGGACATTTTTCGACCCTCACCATCGACCGTAAAGCCATGCGTGAGCACCTGCTTGTAGGGCGCCTGTCCTTTTATCGCGATACCCGTTTTGAGTGACGACTGGAACCAACCTCGATGCTGGTCCGAACCTTCCAGATAAAGATCTGCCGGGTAAACGCCAAGCTCCTCGCGTTGCTCCAGTACCGCCGCATGCGTCACACCGGAATCAAACCAGACATCGAGTGTATCTGTGACTTTTTCGTACTGCTCTGCGTCAGCACCAAGCAGCTCTGCAGCGTCCAGCTCAAACCAGGCATCCATCCCTTGCTGTTCGATTTTCTGCGCCACCGCTTCGATCAGGTTTTGGGTATCGGGATGCAGCCCCTGGGTTTCCTTATGCACAAACAGCGCAATTGGAACGCCCCATGTTCGCTGACGCGAGATACACCAGTCAGGGCTCTGTTCCAACATGCCTTCAATGCGGTTCTGACCCCACTCCGGCACCCATTTCACTCCTTTGACGGCTTCCAGAGCAACATCCTTGAGCCCGTTTTTGTGCATACTGACAAACCACTGTGGCGTTGCCCTGAAGATCAATGGCGTTTTGGTACGCCAGCAATGTGGATAGCTGTGCGTGAACACTTTTTTCAACACCAGCTTGCCGTGCTGCTCAAGCGCATCCAGAACCTTTTGGTCAACCTTGTATACATGCTCTCCGGCAAAGACCGGAACATTGGGTCTGAAGACACCGCCGTCATCTACATAGTTCAGTGTTCCAAGGCCGTATTTCAGCCCGACATTAAAGTCATCGACCCCATGGTCCGGCGCAGTATGCACCGCCCCGGTACCCGCATCCGTCGTCACATGATCACCCAAAAGGACGGGCAACTGCTTATCGCGATAAAATGGGTGTATCAGCTTCTGACCTTCCAGCTGGCTTCCGCGACAATTCGCCACTACTTCAAAATGTTCAGCTCCATAACGTTCCATGGCGTCCTCTACCATTGCAGCTGCCATGATGATCAACTCTTCGCCTTGATTGACCGTGCACTTCACCAGCGCATAGTCCAGCTCACCATTCAGCGAAACAGCCTGACTGGAAGGTAGCGTCCACGGAGTCGTTGTCCAGATCACAACGGACAGATTCTGCTCCAGGCCTGACTGCCCGAAAGCAGCCAACACTGCTTCCCTGTCAACAACGTCATAGCGGGCGTCAATTGCTGTGGATTCCTTATCCTGATACTCAACCTCGGCTTCAGCCAGCGCTGAGCCGCCGACTACACTCCAGTACACCGGCTTGAAGCCTTTCTGAAGGTGTCCGTTATCAATGATTTTACCCAGTGCACGCACAATGTCGGCTTCGAACTTAAAGTCCATGGTCAGATAGGGCTTTTCCCAATCACCTAAAACACCCAGCCGGATAAAATCGGTTTTCTGCCCTTCAACCTGCTTGGCGGCATAATCGCGACAGGCCTGACGAAATGTGGCCACATCGACTTTTACGCCCGCTTTGCCGATCTTCTTTTCAACATTATGCTCGATCGGCAAGCCATGACAGTCCCACCCCGGAATATAGGGGGCATCAAAACCTTCGATACCTTTGGCCTTCACGATAATGTCTTTGAGGATTTTATTTACCGCATGGCCGATATGAATACTGCCGTTGGCGTAAGGAGGGCCATCATGCAGTACAAACTTTTCCGCCCCTGCACGGGCTTCGCGAATTTTGTGGTACAACCCCATATCCTGCCAATGCTTCAGCATTGCGGGTTCGCGTTGTGCGAGATTCCCCTTCATCGGGAAATCAGTCGCCGGCAGATTAAGGGTATGCTTGTAATCACTCATAGTTGTTTTCGCTTTATCTGATTCTGGTTAGATGGCGCAATCAACGGACTGCCTGTTCGGCCAATGCCCGTTTTGCCAACTCAATATCATTCGCAATCTGTTGCTGGAGTACTTCCAGACTTTCGAAGCGACGCTCCTCTCGCAATTTAGCGACAAACTCGACTCGAATGCGCTCGCCGTATAAATCTTCGCAGCCTTCCAGTATGTGGACTTCCAGATTTGGCTGGAATTGCCCGATGGTCGGTTTGCTACCAATATTGGCAACCGCGTCCTGGCGCCTGCCATCTGCCCTGACAACACGCGCTGCAAACACGCCAGACAAGGGAGAGTTCAATCGCCGTAGTTCAAGATTTGCCGTCGGAAACCCAAGCTGCCGACCGACTTTTCGTCCATGTAATACACGTCCGGAAATCGAAAACACCTTGCCCAGCAACTGCGTGGCCCGATCAAAATCACTATTTGCCAGAGCACGCCTGACCTCGGTACTGCTAATGCGCGGATTCCCCGGGGCCGTGCCTTCTGTGCAGGTCGGGGTATTCTCAACGCTGAAGCCCATCGATTTGCCCGACTCCTTGAGCAAACTGAAATCGCCTTCCCGGTCACCACCGAAGCGGAAATCATCGCCAATGACCATATGTTTTATATGCAGATGTTCCAACAGTACCCGTTCGATAAACTCGACAGCACTCTGCTGCTGAAGCCGCTCATCGAAGCGCAGACAGCAAACTGCATCTATCCCCTGCGCACTCAGGGCTTCAAGCTTTTCCCGCAGGCACATCAACCGTGCCGGCGCATCATCTGGCTTAAAGTACTCCAATGGTTGCGGCTCAAAAAGAATCACGACACTGGGAAGTGACATCTCACTGGCTTTTGCCGCGAGCTGACTCAGGACACGTTGATGTCCCAAATGCACGCCATCAAAATTCCCGATTGTCGCCACGCAACCGTGTGCGTCAATTCCAGGATTGTGAAGCCCCCGCAATAACCTCATGATGACCGATTAACCATAGAAAAATAGCCGCAGATTATACGTGTCAGAAGCAACATTATTCAATCAACACGGGGATTCAGGCGAAAAAAAAGCCCCCGATCGCAATCTGTCGGAGGCTTTTAGCAAAGCAGGGTTGGCCGAATGGGAACGCCGGCGCCAGACTAATTCCAGAATCCTTCCAGATTCATATACACAATGGTTGCCGGGGCAAGCAAAAAAGTCAGGATACCAATCGTTTCATCGGTAGATTCTTCGTTGTTTTCGTTCACACGAAAACCGTTTTTCTTCCCAGACGTATAGTAATTACGCCCCTGATGACGAATAAAGAACTTGTCCCCGCTATCGAGGTCATAACTGCCTTCGTTCTGATAGGCTGGAACAAACTCGTCATCTTCTGCCACTGCCTGGCTCACACAGGCGACTATCAGAGTCAGGGCAATCAGTGCTTTCGAGATCAAATGCATTTACTCCTCCGCGCGGATTGTCATCAACTTATTGACCACTTCACCACGCTGATTAAATTTCACCCAGATATTAAAAGACTTTACGCCGCAAAAATAAAGCAGGTTTGCATTCAATTACATCTGGGGGCGCTGAAAACGCGCCTCAGTTAACATTTCGGCCAGCAAAACCAACCAATGTTTCACGGTGAGGTGGCCGTCTGTATTGAGATGGGTCTGACAACCGATATTGGCAGTCACAACATGCGCGGGGCTGAGCGCCTGCAATGAATGCAGTTTTCGCCGCTTTAGTTCTTCTGCAATGTCCGCGTTCAGAATCGAATAGGTTCCCGCAGAACCACAGCACAAGTGCGCATCTTTCGGGACAGAAACCTTCAACCCGAGATCCGTCAGCAATGATTCAAGCCGGCCGGACAGTTGCTGACCATGTTGCAAACTGCAGGGTGTCTGAATCGCGACATTCTGCCCGTCCTGAATCACCCTGCTACCCTGAAGCAGTGGCGCAAGTACTCTGGCGTCAAGCAATTCGACAGGATCGAGCACTTTGCCTGCCAGAGCTTGAGCCTTTTCAAGATACTCCGGATCATTCTTCAACAATCCGGCGTAATCCTTCAGAAAAGCCCCGCAACCACTGGCATTCGAGATGACCCTTGCGTCCGGATGGTCCGACAACTGCTGCAGCCAGCGATCAATATTGCCTTTCATGCACGTGCTCGCGTCACTCTGGAAATCCAGATGATATTCAATAGCCGCACAGCAACCCGGTGTTAGCGTTTCCACTCGAAAACCCAGCGCGGTAAATACCTGGCGGGTTGCTTCGTTGATTTCGGGCGCCAACGCATCCTGCACACAGCCCTGATGCAGAAATATCAGCCGGCCTTGCGAACCGGACTGATCGCTTGGCTCAGCCAGAGGCTTTTGCCCCGGCATAGGCGCCTTTAAGGGAATACCTTGCTTGATACGCGCCGGCAATACCGGACGGAACAGTCGACCGAGCCCTAAAAGCCAGGCAAAAAGTCTCGGCCGGGTCAGCACAAATTTTAACGTGACACGCTGGATTCGATCGGGAAGGGGCCTGTCCAGCTTCTGATCCAGCATGCCCCGACCAATATTCAGCAGGCGATGATAGTCCACACCGGAAGGGCACGTCGTTTCACAGGCCTGACAACTCAAACAGCGATCCAGGTGCAAGCGCGTTTTTTCGCTGACATCCTGCCCTTCCAGCATTTGTTTGATCAGGTAAATACGGCCTCTGGGACCGTCGAGCTCATTGCCCAGGACCTGATAAGACGGGCAGGTCGCGTTACAGAAACCGCAATGCACACATGATCGCAGAATACTTTCCGCCAGCGGACCATCAGGCGATTGCTGAACAATATCGATCAGTTTGGTCTGCATAGGATTCTGTGTCGCACTCCGTCTTTAGAACTCGGCATACATCCGCCCCCGATTGAAGACGTGCCCGGCATCATAGGCTTGTTTAAGGTTTTGATGCAGCTTCATTATGGCCGGGGGCAGGGCCGGAAAGTGCCTTGGCTTGCGTGCATCATAGGCACACAAATGGCCCTTGAGCTTGACCGCAAGACTCTCCAGGGCTTGTTCATCTTCCGTCTTTATCCAATATTGGGCGCCCCCCCAATCCAACATCACGTCTGCATCAGTGAGCATCTCCGGCGTGATCAATGTTCCCGGAGGCAATGATAATCGCCACAATGGCCGGGAATCCTCAAAAAAAGGCCCACGCAGATCACGTAGCTGTTCCCAAAAGCTCCCGTTATTCACCTCCAATCCTCGATTGTCTTGAGCGATGATATCTGCGGTCATTGCGTGTTCTTTCAGGAACGCGTTGATATTCGAATGACTGCCTTCCAGCCTTAACCAGCCCACCTGCCCTTCATGTGCGGCACCACTTATCGGCGACATTCGTTGTTGCCAACCCTGCAATAAGCCAAGGAACGCATCCCGGCTCTCATCCAGGGTAACCGTCGCCATCGCTTGCGGGGCCGGCAACACCTTTAAAGACACCTGCGAGATAAACCCCAGGCACCCCATGGCGCCGCACATCAGGCGCGAAACATCATAGCCCGCCACGTTTTTCATCACCTGGCCACCGAAATTCAGTAATTCACCCTCACCATTGATCATCTGCAAGCCAAGCACGGCATCACGCACGCCGCCCGACCACGGTCGGCGCGGTCCAGCCAGAGCAGAAGCAAGCATGCCTCCCACAGTGCCTCGGCGCTCACCCTCTTTGCTCGAAAACATCGGAGGTTCAAATGCCAGGCGCTGATGGTTTTCTGCGAGCAAGGCTTCCAGCGCATTCAGTTCCAATCCGGATTGAACCGTGATGACCAGCTCTGAAGGCTCATAGGACACCACCTGATTCAGCGCCAGGCTCGACAGCACCTCACTTTCGTTGCGAACACCCAGAAAAGCTTTGGATCCATGGCCCCGAATCTCCAAGGAACGATTTTCAGTGCGGGCCTGTCTGATTTGCTCGCGCAAACGATCGTTTTCAATGCCTCCCTGAACCGGCATCAGAAGCGCTCCAGATGCGGGAAAGGGATCTCTCCGGCATGCACGTGCATGGCGCCAAATTCCGCACATCGGGCCAGGGTCGGAATGTTTTTGTTGGGATTAAAAATCCTCTTCGGATCAAAAGCACGCTTGGTCGCATGAAACTGCTCGATTTCCGCCCGATTGAACTGCAGACACATCTGGTTGATCTTCTCCCTCCCCACACCATGCTCTCCGGTGATAGTACCTTCCAGTGTCACACACAGTTCCAGAATCTTGCCGCCCAACGCTTCTGCCTTCTCCAGCTCACCCACACGATTGGCATCAAACAGAATCAATGGGTGCAGATTGCCATCTCCTGCATGAAACACATTCGCCACCGGCAAACCGTACTGCTGAGAAAGGGCCGCAATGCCAGCAAGTACCTTCGGCAAATTTCGCTTGGGAATGGTGCCATCCATACAGTAATAATCGGGAGCCAGGCGCCCGACGGCCGGAAACGCACTTTTACGGCCCAGCCAGAATTTACGCTGTTCTTCCGCATTTTGCGCAGTACGTATATCCGTCGCGCCGGAGACTTCAAGCACCTCGACAAGCTGGTCATAGGCCGCCCCCACATCTTCTTTTTCCCCATCCAGCTCACAGATCAATATGGCTTCGGCCTCGCGCGGGTATCCCGCATGGGCAAAATCTTCGGCGGCCTGTATCGCCAGCTTATCCATCATTTCCATACCGGCAGGGATAATACCGGCGCCAATGACCTGGCCAACTGCCGCAGCGGCCTTTTCCACACTGTCATAGCTGACCAGCAGGGTGCGGGTCACCGGAGGTATCGGGAGCAGGTTGACTACAATTTCGGTGACCAATGCCAGCATTCCCTCGGAGCCATGAATAAGCGCCAGCAAATCAAAACCCGGGGCATCCAGACAGGGGCCTCCAATCGTCACCAACGAGCCATCCGGCAGAATACACTCGACACTCTGCACATTATTCACAGTCAAACCATATTTCAGACAGTGCACACCACCTGCATTTTCAGCAACATTGCCACCAATACTGCAAGCGATCTGGGATGAAGGGTCTGGCGCGTAATACAGCCCATGAGGACGAACGGCTTCGGATATCGCCAGATTGCGCACTCCCGGCTCTACAACGGCCCGACGCAGCTCCGGCTCAATAGCCTTGATCTTGTTCAGCCGCGTCAGCGACACCATGATGCCCCCGGAAACCGCCATGGCACCACCTGACAGGCCGGTTCCTGCACCACGCGGCACCAAAGGAATTTCATGCTGTGCACACAGCTTGACCAGATCAATCACCTGCGCCTTTGTGTCCGGCAATACCACCAACATCGGGGGCGCCTTGTAGGCACTTAAGCCGTCGCACTCAAAAGGACCAAGATCTTCAGCCTCGTGCAGAATGCAGGATTCCGGAAGGATCTTTCCAAGCAGAGGCAGCAACTGTTCGGCCGACCAGTTTGAAATCGGCCCGTCGAGTGCTGTCAGTTTTTCGCTGTTCATCTTAACGGTGCCTTTAATACGCGTTTCAGTTTCACGCCCAATACCAGAAGCATCACAAAATAGCTGCATAGACCCAAGAGTACCAGCTGTGTCAGCAAGGCTACGCGCGCCCACAGCGCCATTGCCATCCATTGGTCAGTAGACTGGTTGAAATGCCACACCAGCGCAATCATGGTAAAACTCGCCACAAGGACACGAATCCAGAATAAACCCCAGCCCGGTGAAGGCATGTACACTCCCATTCGCTTAAGACCAGACAACAGCAGGTAGGCATTGAGCCAGGAAGACAATGCTGTGGCCAGTGCCAACCCGGTGTGCTGAAGTGGCCAGATCAGGATCAGGTTAAACACCATGTTCGCGACCATAGCCCAGATGCCTATCTTTACCGGCGTTTTCATATCCTGGCGTGAAAAATAACCGGTCGCCAGCACCTTGATCAACATGAACGCCAACAAACCCAGAGCATAGGCCCGCAAACTCTGCGCCGACATAAAAACGTCCTGCTGAGTCATGGCGCCGTAATAAAACAGGCTGGTGATCAAGGGTTCCGCCAGAACAATCAGAGCGACTGCCGCCGGCACACCAAGCAGGATAATCAGCCGAAGTGCCCAATCGATAGTCTGGGAAAACTCCTGCTTCGACTCGCTGGCATGCTTGCCCGAAAGAGAGGGCAAAATAACCGTCGCAATGGCGATACCAAATACGCCAAGAGGCAATTCTGCCAGCCTGTCTGAATAATAAAGCCATGAAATACTGCCGGTTTGTAAAAACGATGCCAGAACCGTATCAAGCAAGAGATTAATCTGACTGACCGACACCCCAAACAGCGCCGGCAGCATCAGTTTCAGAATACGCTGAACACCTTCATGCCGATAATCCAGCCTGGGCCGCGGCAGTAGCCCCATTTTCAGCAGGAAGGGAAACTGGAAAAACAATTGCACCATCCCGGCAATAAAGACTCCCCATGCCAGCCCAACAACGGGTTGCTGAAAGTAAGGTGTCAGATATAAAGCCGAGGAAATTAATACGAGATTCAGCAGTACCGGCGTAAACGCAGGAATCGAGAAGTAACCATAGCTGTTGAGCATCGCTCCGGCATATGCCGTGAGTGAGATCAACATCAAATACGGAAAGGTGATCCTGAGCATTTCGCTCGCCAGCCCATATTTGGCAGGCTCGTCAATAAATCCGGGCGCAAACAGAGCCGTCAGCCAGGGGGCTCCCAATACAGCCAGCAGCGTAACGACCAATAACACAAGCCCGAGGGTTCCGGCGACCGCATTGGCAAGGGACTGGACTTCCTGAGCCGACTTTTGGGACTTGTACTGGGTAAAAACCGGGACGAAGGCCTGCGAAAAAGCCCCCTCTGCAAACAGTCTGCGAAAAAAATTGGGGATCTTGAATGCGACAAAAAAAGCATCGGCTCCGGCACTGGCACCAAAGAAATTTGCCACCACGATATCCCGGACAAGGCCCAGAACCCTCGAGAGCATGGTCCAGATACCGACGAGACCGGAAGAGCGCAGCAATCCCCCTGCTCTGTTTTCTTTTATCGTGATTTCCCGTTGCGGAATTGGTTCGGCATTTTTCCGATCTTCACTCTTGGGGTCGATTGCCTTAGACATGCCTGCGCCAACTGAAAAATTTGCAGCATACTGAGTTGTTCGCCGAATGCAAATGTGTGCTCGCGTATTGTAGGAGATTCACTATGCTTATAGAAAACCTGCAGGAGGTGTTCTGGTGGAAGAAAAAGATATTAACCGTTTGCTGATGCGCTTTGACCAGCTGCTCAGAGAGTCCAACCGCGATCATATCAATCCGAAGATTGAAGAACTGAATATTGAAAGTCTTAAGCCCATTATTGATCTGGTCGCCAGAAGTCGTGCGTCCTATCTTGAGCATCTGTACAATCTTTGTAAGAAGTACGATGGCACAGAAGAGTTTCCGGACAAAGAGGAACTTGCCAGACTTCGCGCTTATCGCAATCGCTTTATAGAACTAACGGATGGCGCCAAAAGCCTTGAAATCTCGATTCAGCGGGGCTATCTGGACCTGGAAATGGATTGACGACCGGGGACTGGAGTGTCGCGGAGCATGAGTACGACCGGCGCAACACTCACTGCAGATGCAGAACACTCTGTTCCTGGTCTATATAAAATTTGAAGCGGCCCAGCACATTCATTCCTAACAAACCGTCGTACTTAAAACCCGGCAAAGGCACGATACCCAGTTCAACATTGTCCAGGGACAAGCCGCTCATCGAAAGATTTTCAACGGTAACCTTGCTGCCCTCAATCGCACCATTCGCGGTTTTCATCGTGACCGGTTCCGCCTCCAGGAGATCCAGCGCGTACTTTTCAGCCAACGATGTTTTGATCACCGTTAATGTCGCCCCCGTATCGACCAGCAACTCGGCCGTTTCTCCGTTATTCAATACGACTTGGGCAAGGTAGTGCGCACCCGCACGCTTCAGATCGATCGTCTGACTGACACCCGCTTGAATCTGTCTGCGCTCTTCAATTCTTGAGGCCAGTTCCTCAACCTGATTGGCGTATTGCACATCGTTTCGCGCAACGACCAGTTGCTGCTCGGCCTTGTCATACAAACCAGACTCTATCAACCAATGCACCAGACTAAGCGTATAAGGCACATAATCCGGGTGTAAACTCACCAACATGCGATAAAGGGCGACCAAACGGGGCCACTGGAGCTTATCGCGCAGCTGCGCTTCGATCTCCGCTACTGCACTCAATATCAGTTGCTGATATTCCACTTCCTGTTCGAAGGCAATATCGATTCGGCGCTCATATAACAATTCAACCGCTTCCATATATGCCTGTCTGTCCAACAGGTAGCGCACTTGCTGTTTTAGCCTGCTATCCACCGCTGCAGCTTCAGAGTCATTACCGATGAGCCCGGAGTCACCTTGATCCTCAATCGAATCAACGTCATCCTCTCCGGTTTCCGATGTTGGTGCAGCCCTCAAGGAAAACGTATTCGGCTTGTTCTCAAGCGACCGCAATCTGGCTTCAGCCCGGGCCAAGGCAGACTTTCCTGCTGCGCGTTCGGCTTCAGTCGAAGACGACCAGAACTGCTGGGCAATCCAGCCTCCCGAAGCGCCACACAGTAATGCCAACAGATATCCCCAGCCTTTCATAATCGCTACCCGGTTTGATGCAATTTAGACTCCCGCAGGAGCGACCTTCTTTTCAGCCAAGAGCTTATTTGCCAACTATATTTGGCATGCAATGTACATCACATGCAACTCCCAAATATGTACGCTGTTCAAAGTCTGGCGAAACCGGACTTATTGCGGCCTGCAAGCGGCTGTAATACAGTGGTACAACACCAAGACTGCCACACTGTTCCCGGCCAGAATAAAAACATCCCAGATGGAGTCCCCATGCCAGAATATCTGAGAACACCCGACCACTGTTTTGAAAAACTTCCCAACTACCCCTTTACTCCGAACTACCTCGATGTTGGGGGCCCAAGAATGCATTATCTCGATGAAGGGCCGCGCAATGCCGACCCGGTACTGATGCTTCACGGAGAACCCACCTGGTCATACCTGTATCGACACATGATCCCGATATGTGCCGCTGCGGGGCATCGGGTGATCGCTCCCGATCTGATCGGTTTTGGCAAATCCGATAAGCTGGCCAAAGTGGAAGACTACAGCTACCAGAAACACATGGACTGGCTGCTTTCCCTCTTGGACCATCTGGACCTGAACAACATTACATTGGTCTGTCAGGACTGGGGATCGCTACTGGGACTGAGACTGGCAGCGGAAAATGCAACCCGCTTTAAAGCCATCGTCGTCGGCAATGGCATGCTGCCAACCGGAGAAGAAAAAGTTCCAGGCGCATTTAAAATCTGGCGCGCCTTTGCCTTGAACTCTCCCTGGTTCCCGATTTCACGCATTGTCGAGTTCGGTAGCTTCAAGTCGTTCAGCAAGGACGAACGCCGCGCATATGACGCGCCCTTTCCCGCCAAAAAGTACAAGGCAGGAACCAGAGCCTTCCCCGCACTGGTACCAATCACACCGGACAACCCGGCATCCGAAGCAAACAAGGCCGCATGGAAGGTGCTGGAAAAATGGGACAAACCCTTCCTGACCACCTTTAGCAATGGCGATCCGATTACGCGTGGGGGTGACAAGTATATGCAATCCCGGATTCCCGGTGCCAAGGGCATGCCACACATCACTCTTAAAGGCGGCCACTTTCTGCAAGAAGATGCAGGCACCGAATTCGCCAATGCTGTGAATGCACTACTGGCAACGATCAAGGGAACAAACAAGCCCGCACTGAAAGCGGTAAACCTAGAACCTACAACATAAATTGCAGGCATAAAAAAACCCGGCACGGATCCGGGTTAATTACTTCAAAACAAAATCTAGAAAAGATGATCAGTGAGAAAGCGCGGGCCTGAATCGCTCTTTGCTCACTTGATGTTTTAATAGTAGACGCCTTTGCGCGAAGTGTATGTTGCATAAGTTTTTAAATCTGTAACATTTTATTATTGACGTTCATAAACAACAGGACAGGGCGATGCACCCAAAACTCCGTACTACGACCATTGCGTTACTCTATTTTTGCCTGCTTGGTTTCCAGGCGGCAGGTGTATCTGCCGAACCGGCCCTGAGTGAAAAGCTGGTCCGCAACTGGATTGACTCCCAAAAAGCCTTTGCAGAGTGGGGCGATGCGCATGCCGAACGCCTGTCTGCCTATCAGGGCAATGTCGTGACTGAGGGCAACCCTCTGGCCATCAGCGCCAGCGAGATGGTCCGCCCGCTTAAGGAAACAGGACTTCAATCCTCTGCCGAACAGCTGTTGAGGCGATATGGTTTCAATAGCCTTGAAGAGTGGGCAAACCTGACCCTGCGCATTACCCAGTCGGCCGCCGCGTTGCAGGTAGATCAGCAAAAAGAAAGCCTGGACTCTTCAAAACTGGAGGCACTGGCAGCATCGGGACAGTTAAGTCAGGAGCAACAGGAAATGGTTTCCAGAGCCATTCAACAGAATCAGCAGATGCTGGATTATCTTGACAACAACGTCAGCGAAGAAGACAAAGCCGCCATTCGCCCCTATCTGGGCGACTTACAAGGCCTGCTCGAATAACGGCACTGCGGGCCGCCATATTGCATGTATATGGCTACAGCTTCCAGATCCCGGGATTCGCCAGGCCAGCCCAGAAACCCTTAATATGGGAATTCGAGCCTTGGAGTTCATCACCGCGAGCATCCAGGTGTCGCCCTGTTCTTCTGTTTAGCTAAAGCCACCTCGCATTGCAGGCACTCTGCCAACGCCCTCCCTGTATTCCTTTATCTGACTTTCAGATTCCGCGTCGTAAGGCCATTCCAGAAACCATACCCTCCTCCAGAGGCCTGAGGTAAAAAGGTCCATAGCCTAAAAAATATTCACAAATCCAGAATTAGAGCTTATACTCTAATTCTGGATTTGTGACCATCAATACGAGAAGTAAACCATGCTGTTTCCCCTTAAAGTTCAATATTACAAAGGCCTGGCTAAAGCCCTGAAAGTCGCTGCAGCCGTTATCCCGATGCCCAAACCCACCCTGTTTACGGGCGCAGACTCCTCTTTGGAGCTATGTGACGCAATTTCGCAACTCGGTATAAAAAAGGTGCTTTTGGTCAGCGATGAAGTGCTTGTCAATATTGGCCTGCTGAAGGACATCACGGCGCGGCTGGAAAAAAACGGTACGGCTTACACCATCTTCGACGGCATCCTGCCTGACCCAAGCTATGATCAGGTCGAAGCAGGCCTGGAAGCTCTGAAAGACAATCACTGCGAGGCTATTCTGGCTGTTGGCGGTGGCTCCCCCATTGACGCCAGCAAGGCCATCGCCGCGCGGGCCACCAATGACAAGCCCTTAAAGAAAATGGCCGGCCTGTTCAAATTGAGAAAAGCGCCTCTGCCGTTCTTCGCCATTCCGACCACCGCCGGCACAGGCTCAGAAGTCACCATTGTTTCCGTCGTATCCGATCCCGTCACCCATCAGAAAACCCCCATCATTGACCCCAAACTGGTGCCCATGATGGCCGCACTGGATGGCAAACTAATGCTGGGCTTACCCCCCGCTGTCACGGCGGCGACCGGCATGGACGCACTGACACATGCCATTGAATCCTACATATCGACCAACGCCACGTCGGAAACTGAAGCATACAGTCTGGCGGCGACAAAACTGATTCTGGAAAATCTGGAAACAGCTGTTCACGACGGGAAAAATCTGGAAGCACGTCAGAACATGGCCATGGCGTCCTACTATGCGGGCCTGGCTTTCACCAAAGCCAGCGTCGGTTACGTGCATGCGATTGCGCATAACTTCGGTGCACTTTATAAAACACCCCATGGACTTGCCAATTCGATCGTGCTGCCACATGTACTGGATTATTCGAAAAGCGAGATCGTTGACAGGTTGGCGACTCTGGCTGAGGCGGGCGGTTTAAAAACCGGACGGGAAAGCAAGCGACAACTGGCGAACAAGTTTATTGCCAGAATCCGCGCCATGCTGAAAGACTTTGAGATACCGGACCATCTTGATGTTCTGCAGAGCGATGATATTCCAAAGATCGCCCGTCTGGCGCTGGAAGAAGCGCATATGAACTACCCGGTCCCCAAATATATGGACCAGAAGACCTGCGAGTCGCTCCTGCAAAAGATGGCGGCCTAGGTAATCCCCCGCGACAGCTATTGACAAGCGCGAGCGAAAACGGCATAGTCTCGCGTCATTTTTCAGCAGCCACCAAGTCTAGGGCTCGGGGCTGTTATTTAGCTTTTTAGAATTTCCGAAAATTTAGGAGCAACACGGTGGCAAACTCCCCATCTTCAAAAAAACGCGCGCGTCAGCAAGAAAAACGCCGCCAGCACAATGCGAGCCAGCGTTCAATGGTTCGTACATACATCAAAAAAGTAGATGCCCTCATCGAGAGCGGAAACTATGACGAAGCGCAAGCGGCATTCCAGACAGCCGTTCCTTTGATCGATGGCACTGTCAACAAGGGCATCTTCCCCAAGAACAAGGCTGCACGCATCAAAAGCCGCCTGAATGCCCGAGTGAAAGTACTCAAAGGCTAAGCGCGAAGAACGAATCAAAAAAGCCGGTGAATGTAACATTCACCGGCTTTTTTTTGCCCTGCTTGCGGCCTTCCCGTTCAGTCTAAGCCTATTCAGCTCAGCACCATATTGTCACGGTGTATCAACTCCGGCTCATGACAGTATCCGAGCACATTGGCGATTTCAGAACTGGCCGTCTTCACGATCCTGCGCGCATCCTGTGCGTCATAGTTTACCAGCCCACGAGCGATCTCGGCTCCGCTCAAATCAAGGCAGGCCACCATTTCACCACGGCGGAACTCGCCCCTGGCCTCCACCACACCAATCGGAAGAAGACTTTTCCCCCCCTGTTGCAGCACCCTGACAGCCCCCTCATCAAGCACTAACTGCCCACGCGTCTGAAGGTGCCCGGCCAGCCACTGCTTACGGGCCATTTGGCGAGAGGTATCCGGAAATAACAGGGTACCAACATCCGCCCCCTGCCTTAACCGCATCAGTATCTGTTCAATACGGCCACCAGCAATCACCGTGTTCGCGCCAGAGCGACTCGCCAAACGCGCCGCACGCAGCTTGGTGACCATGCCGCCCCGCCCCAGACTTCCGGCCCGCGCTCCAGCCATGGCATCCAGCGAAGCGTCATTCGCTGCCATTTCCGATATCAAGCTGGCAGAGGCATCCTGTCGCGGGTCCTTGTCATACATACCCTGCTGGTCAGTCAGAATAATCAGGGCGTCTGCATCGACCAGATTGGCAACAAGCGCACCGAGGGTATCGTTATCACCAAATCTGATTTCGTCGGTGACCACCGTGTCGTTTTCGTTAATAACCGGAATAACACCAAAGTCGATCAGGGTATTGATGGTACTGCGCGCATTCAGGTAGCGCTTCCGATCTGACAGATCATCGTGCGTCAACAACACCTGCGCGGTATGCAAACCATGCGATTGAAAGCATGTTTCGTAGGCCTGCACCAAACCCATTTGCCCTATGGCCGCCGCGGCCTGAAGCTCATGCAGATGCGCTGGCCGCTGCTTGAGCCCAAGACGCGTCATACCCTCGGCGACCGAGCCCGAAGATACCAGCACCAGCTCCAGACCCTGTGATTTCAGCGCCGCCATCTGGGCGACGATGCTGGCGATCAACTCATGCGATAAACCCCTGCCATCATCGGTCAGCAAGGCACTTCCGATCTTGACCACCCAGCGCTTGGCTTTTCCTAACACCGCTCTTTTAGACATCACTCAAGACTTCCTATCCCACCCTTAACTTAATAAGGCGCGTATTCGACTTCCACATCATAATCATCGTCGTCGCTATCATCTTCATCATCCTTGTCCTCGGAGCGACGCGCCTTCCTATCAGCCTTGTACTGTTCAAGGCGCAACCTGGCTTCATCCTGCATTTGCGTTTTGAGCTGATTTTCCTGCTCAGCCAGCGTTTCATCCTGCGCCTCTGCCTCTGCCCGCGCTTCAATCCAACGCATAATATCAAGGCACAGGCTATCCAGTCCTTCGCCGCTGATGGCCGAAACATGGTATACCGGCACATCTGGCTGCAAACGCTCGATCAAGCCTTTACAGACTTTTTCCCGCTCATCCGCAGGCAACATATCCAGCTTATTGAGTACCAGCCAGCGATCTCGCGAGGCCAGCGTAGGACTAAAGTTTTCCAGTTCAGCGACAATCTCCTTGACCGCATCCGCCGGATCACTGCCATCAAAAGGCGCCATGTCTACGACATGCAACAGCAGACGCGTACGAACCAGATGCTTGAGAAAACGTATCCCCAGACCAGCACCTTCCGATGCACCCCGAATCAAACCGGGAATATCCGCGACAACAAAGCTCTTGTGGGCTTGCACCCTGACCACACCCAGATTCGGGACGAGTGTTGTGAAGGGGTAATCAGCCACTTTGGGCTTGGCCGCAGATATCGAACGAATCAGCGTGGATTTTCCTGCATTCGGGAGTCCCAGCAAACCGACATCCGCCAGCACTTTCAGTTCCAGCCTCAGCTGTCGCGCTTCACCCTCAGACCCCTTGGTGGTTTGCCTGGGCGCTCTGTTGGTACTGGACTTAAAGCGGGTATTCCCCAAACCATGAAAGCCGCCCTGAGCCACGACAAGCTGCTGTCCGACTTCTGTTAGATCCCCCAATACTTCCTGCGTTTCGATATCAAAAATAGTCGTGCCCACCGGCACCTGAAGCACAAGATCTTCGCCCTTGGCTCCCGTACAATTGCGCCCCCTTCCGGACTCACCGGACTGGGCCTTGTAGTGGCGCTGATATCGGTAGTCGATCAGGGTATTAATCGCATCATCTGCTTCCAATATCACCGAACCGCCATCACCGCCATCACCACCATCGGGCCCACCCTTGGGAATGTACTTTTCACGCCGAAAACTCAGGCATCCGTTTCCGCCCTTTCCAGCCTCGACCGATATGGTGGCTTCATCTACAAATTTCATGACTTAATCTCATTCCGCTTGCCTGCAGTGATTATAGAACCCCCAAGGGGCCCGCTGACACTTCTGCCTGCAAAAAAAAAGCTCCGCAATGCGGAGCTCTTTCCAACTCAATCAGGTTGAAGCGATTATTCCGCTGCAACAACCTCGATATACTTTCTGTTCTTTGGACCCTTGGTCACGAACTGAACAACACCATTTGCCGTAGCAAACAGGGTGTGGTCTTTACCACAACCAACGTTTTCACCCGGATGAAACTGGGTGCCTCGCTGGCGAACCAGAATGTTACCCGCATTCACGACCTGACCACCGAAACGCTTGACGCCTAATCGTTTCGACTCCGAATCACGACCGTTACGGGTACTACCACCCGCTTTCTTGTGAGCCATGTTATTACTCCTCTAATTTTGATCTTTTTCGTTTGAAACGAACCTGATTAACCTTTAATGCCAGTGATTTTCACTTCCGTAAACCACTGTCTGTGACCCATTTGCTTCATGTGGTGCTTGCGTCGCTTGAACTTGAGAATTTTCACTTTCTCGTGACGACCATGGCTCAACACTTCTGCCGTTACCTTTGCACCTTTGACTGCCGGCTCACCGATTTTGACATCGTCACCATCTGCAACAAGCAAAACCTTATCGAATTCAACCTTTGCACCCGTTTCCAGCTCAATTTTTTCGAGCTTCAGTACTTCGCCTTCTGTAACACGGTGCTGCTTACCACCGCTGACTATCACTGCGTACATTATGTGTTTTCTCCACAAATCATTAAAATGCTCGATCCGGCCGGACTAACCATACTGTCCTGCCTATTCATTCAGCTACTCGAACCGAAAATCAGGCTCTGATGGCGCACCGCACATCAAAGACATCTTTCCGAATCCTACCTGCTTCTAAAGGAAGCGCTCTGGCAACCCTATGACAGGGAGCTGCAACGATCTCGAGGGCGCGTGATTCTATGCGATAGATACATCAATTGCAAGCCACAACAATCCTTCACGGCTGTTCTTGACAGCCCCCACCTTCGCCCCTAGGATTCCTTCCGGCCTGCCCGTGCAATGCGCATGCAGCTCAACCACTATTCCAGCGCCACGAATCAGAAAAAATGCAGATTAAAGATGTATACAAAATAGTCGAGCAGGACTTTCAACAGGTCAACGGATTGATTACGCAACAACTGTGCTCCGATGTCCCACTGGTCGAAAAAATTGCAGAATACATTGTACAGAGTGGAGGCAAACGCTTGCGACCTCTGCTGGTACTGCTCGTTTCCGGCGCTTTGGATTACCGCGGCGACCAGCACACCAAACTGGCGACTGTCATTGAGTTTCTGCATACCGCCACCCTGCTTCACGACGACGTTGTCGACACATCAGACCTTCGCCGCGGACGCTCGACCGCCAACGCCAAATGGGGCAATGCCCCGAGTGTTCTGGTAGGCGACTTTCTCTACGCCCGCGCCTTTCAGATGATGGTGGAACTGCAGAGCCTGGACATCATGGATGTGCTTGCGGAAGCTACCAAGGTGATTGCTGAAGGAGAAGTCTTCCAGCTGACCAACTGCAAAAACCCGGACATCACGGAAGAAAACTATTTCGAAGTGATCAAGAATAAAACGGCCATGCTGTTTGAGGCCGCCGCGCACTCGGCTGCCATCCTGAGCAATGCAGACCTCGAAACCCGCCAGCTGCTTAAAACATTTGGGCTGCAATTGGGACTGGCATTCCAGCTGGTCGATGATCTGCTCGATTATTCGGGGGATGCAGAAACCATGGGCAAAAATGTTGGTGACGATCTGGCTGAAGGCAAACCCACCCTGCCGCTGATTCAGGCAATGAAAGTCGCCCCGGAAGCCGACAGACAGTTGATCCGCCGGGCCGTAAGGCAAAGCGATGCATCCTTACTGAAGGATGTATGCCGTATCGTCAGGGACTCCGGAGCGCTCGACTACACACTTAAAGCCGCTGAAAAATGCCAGCAATCGGCCTTGAACAGCCTGGAGGCACTCCCGTCATCCGACTATAAGGATGCCCTGAGAACGCTGGCCATCATCGCGGTTGAAAGGGACAGCTAGCACCCGCATCCTGAGCACAAAAGAAAAGCCACAAACCGCGTATCGCACTGGCTCCAAAAGTGAAGTCATCATATACTGAGGACCTGCTCAAGTTTAATTCACGTCTCTATACACGGCCGAACACCCATGCATCAAGTTTCGGAGCTCGACGCTTCTTTTTTGTACCTTGAAACCGATCGTGCTCCGCTGCATGTCGGCGGTGCTTTTGTCTTCAAGAAGAAAAGCGCTCGATCCAAGTTCAACTTTATCCGCTTCCGGACCCTGCTGGGCGCAAAACTGAACCAGGAACGCTTCTTCAGGCACCGTATCGTTGAGTCAACGCTCAATCTGGAACTTCCTCTGTGGGCAGAAGATCCGGATTTCGACCTCGACTACCACCTGCGCTATACATCCCTTTCAGATCACCCCGGAACGGCCAGGCTGAATGATCTGACAGCGGAGTTTTTCAGCAAACCCCTGAATCGCCAGAAACCGCTATGGCGCGTCACCTATGTCGATGGCCTCGAACAGGACTCTGAATACAGTAAGCAGCATTTTGCGCTGCTGATCAAAGTGCACATTGCTGCGATCGACGGCAATACCGGCGAGGACATACTAAGCCAGCTATTGAAGGTATCGCCTGAAGAAGAAATGCTTGATGAACCTGAAGCCTGGCAACCGCAGCCCCTTCCCAAACAAGGGAACTGGCTGGACGAAGCTTACAATAATGCCTTCACGATTCCGAAAAAAATAGCTCATCTGGCTCGGGATACAGCCTCTTCCGCCTTTTACAGTGTGCTGTTTGACCGCCTGCAACGGCTGAATCTACCCAAGTCGCTCATGAGTGTCCCGCTGACCCCTGTCAATCAGCCTGTTTCAAACAAACGCGCCATCGACAGCATGTGCGTTTCTGCGCATGAAATTCGGGCGATCCGGCAGGCACTGCACGATGTCACGACCAACGATATTATTATGGGTATTTGCGCAGAAGCGCTGAGGCATTACCTGCTTGACGCCAGCCCTTCATTCCCCAAAGCTCCTATGATTGCGCTGTCACCAATCTCGGTCCGCTCTACCAGCCTGGAAGTCAAAACCGGTAACCAGCTGGCCGCTAACCTATTCTCTCTCGCAACGCTTGAAAAGAACCCGCTCAAGCGCATCCGAAAGATCCATCGCGCTGCACAGTCATCCAGCCACTATGATGCCGCTATTTCCGCATCACGGCTCACAGAGCTGACTCCCTCCTGTATGTCTGCCTTATCGGCACGCGTGTATTCCGAGTTTTTGCTGGCCCAGAAGCACAAGCCGATGTTCAATCTACCGATCACCAATATCCCGGGCCCACAGTTCCCCTTGTATATAGAGGACAACGAACTGACTCGGCACATCTGCGCCAGCCCGCTGTTTGACGGCCTGGGCCTTGGGATCACCATCATTAGCTACAGTGGCGAGTTCTCTATCACAACCACCTATTGCCCCGAACTGGTAGATACAGACAAAAAATTCAGCCGCTATCTGGAAGAAGCGCTTGCCCGCATCAAAGAGTACAAGGAAGCGGAAGAAAATGAACCGAAAGCAGCTCCAAACAACCAAACCGGGCTGATCGAAGATGTGGTCGGCCTGGTAAGTAACCTGTTTTCCTCAACAGAGAAAGACGAGGAAAAGAACTCGCGTCAGGAGTAAGCGTTGCGCTTGACGCTTGGAGGGAGACGGAGGACGCCCGCAGGTCTTTCTTTAGCTCAGAACCTTACTAGCACCCCGGCAGAATATGAGAGCACACCAGCTGCGGAGGCTCCGGCGATCCTCCCAAAGCATCGTCAACGCTCCCAACGCTTAGCCCCTCTTCATTGCCCCCAACAGCTCACCACTAACCTCCAACGCGCCGTCAACACCCCAACGCCTCATCACTCCCAACTCCTCGTCATTGCCGCGCAGGCGGCAATTTATGGGGGTCGAAGATTATCGAGAGCTGGTGGATACTCCAATGCGCATTGCTTTAGCTTGCTGATCGGGCAATGGCTTAGCGTGTTTTGCCTATTGCTGTTGACCGGCAGCGGACCTCTCGAATCTCCAAGACCGCGGGCATAACTAGATGCGTCCCCCTTTTCTTATAGTACGTTTTTTATTCGACCCGACCCCTTTTAATTATTTTGACCTTGTCACGAAAATAACATAAACGACCAGACCAAGCGTAGCCAATTCGCCAACTATATATATGCTCTGAACAATACTAAAAGCTTCGACTTGCAGAGCGCCATATAAGCGCGCGAACAGCATCCCACCCATTGTCGTAGCAACACAGTATAAGCCGGTTCGAACGTCGTTAAAAAAGCACACAAGCATAAAGATCGACAACCCAAGAAACAGGCCACCATAGGTCGCTAAAAACTCCATTCTCGCTAAGTTATTGTCTAGACCTATGCTCAGCGCATCCGCGAGCAGTAACGGAAACAACAGTCCACCAATACCAAACCCCATAAACAATAGCATGTTGAACGCCAAAATAACCTTAGCTAGCTTGTCCATATTCTTTCTCCTTTTCCTTGGTAAATATTGAGTTGTTTTTAGTTTCGGCACATAAACGCCTCATCATCAAAACTATACATAGGTCTTGATCTCCATTAAATTTCAATAAGCTAAATTAGTTTTTGAATAAAAGGAAAAACAATGTCGAGACTGAGAGAATACGAAACCTTTGTGACCATCGTTGAGACGCTCAGCCTCTCATCAGCGGCGAAGCAACTGCATCGCTCTGTATCCTCTGTGAGCAAGCAGCTCTCAAGTCTAGAAGAGAGTCTTTCTGCGCAGTTGATTCATCGTTCAACACAATCACTCTCGGTGACCGATTCTGGAGAACGCTTTTACAGAAAGTGCAAAGAAATTTTATCCGCCGTAGAAATTGCAGAACAAGGTATCAAGGAAGAACGGTCGGTACCGATTGGAAAACTCTCTCTCTCATTTCCTGAGGTATTGCTTCGCACTGCTTTTATGCAGCTTGTAACAGAGTTTTCTGCGAAACATCCAGGCATTGCATTCGACCTAAAGATGTCGAACGAATGCTGTGACCTGATCGATGAGAAAATTGACTTTGCTTTTCGAATGGGTGACTTAAGTGACTCAAGATTGACCGCGATCGCATTAACCACCTTCCATCCCATCTTTTGTGCTGCGCCAACCTATGTTGAGGAGCATGGAATAGCCTCTACCTTTGAGGCATTGCTCCAAGACCACAGGGTAATCGTGCCGAACTACCTCAACTTATCGGATGAGGTGCGAAGATTTTTCGACCACTCAAACAAGCTACCTATAACGTTGGAGGTAGCCAATACAACTAATAGCGAATCCACCATGTACCAAGCTGCAATAACAGGGCTTTGCGTTGGAGTTTTTCCTGATATCACCGTTTTGGAAGACATAGAGCAGGGGCGCCTCGTTCGGGTGCTGCCCAAAACACATCTTCCTGAGCAAACGCTTTGGCTCTTATTCAAGAACAGTCTTTATCTACCAGCGAAACAAACTCTGTTCAAAGAGTATATGAGCGAAAAAAAGCATTTCTTTAGACAGGCAAACTTTCACGCATCATGAAGAGCGGTGGAAAACATACATCATGTAAGCGCTGAGACCGGTAAAAGGAGTGATAACAGCCGCCGGTATCAGTTCGATACACGGCGACTATTTCAATAAGGATTTCTTGCCCGATCTTAAGAGCTTACGTACAAGCCCTTAAAGCCAAGAGTATTCAGATTTTCTTACGCAACAAACCAACTCTCATCCACGATTCCCGCTCTAGATCTTGCGTCGTGACCAAACGCTTGATGCTTCGGATCAGCGCTTGTAACTCGATGAAGACAAGACAAAAAAGGGGGCGCATTTATTTTTTCCGACGTCCGCTTTTGACCAACAGTCGTTGTGATCTCGCCATATTGAATGTGTCTGCTTTGGTGTGTCTTGAGACAAAAACAGAGCTCAAAGGTTTAGTCCGCAATGAGGGAAAAGCAGACATCCGAGGCTCGTTAGATTGACATAAGTTTCGTGAGAAAGGCGAACCTAAACGGCACAATAAATTTCGCTAACTGTTAGACAGTTGCGAACGTGCTGAATTTGATTTCTGGCTGATGAGAGGGGGGGGGAAGCGTAAGCGATCCTAACTTATTAATATCCTTATAAAATCAAATTCACATCAATTAAAAGCTTTTGCAAACTTTGTCTGCTTTCAAAAGCCATGAGGATAACAAGTTCTTTGTTATCCTCATCGATGCGATAAATGACCGTATTATGCTTATCGATAACCCACTGTCGATACCGTGCAACACCCAAGTCCAGCAAGCGATCGCACACCGAGCCCATGAAAGGGTTGAAAGGCAACGTTTCTTCGATCGCCTTTCTTATCTTAGATTGGGCTGCTTCAGAAACTTCCGTCGAGAATTTTCGTTTAAGAAAAGATTTTAACCTTTTAAGGGAAATTTTGAAGACAGGACTGAATACAAGCTTATACGGCATACAATTCAGTCAATATCAAAAGCGTCATCAATTGATAGCTTTTCTTTATTAGCTGAAGTTTCAGCCAAATTAACCAGCTTTAGCAACGCTATCGACTCTTGTTGATACTGATAGTCTTCATAGCTTTGAACAACATATTTGGCTTTGCCATTCTGAGTAACAAGCAAAGGCTCATCCACATTCAATTTATTTGCGTTTTCTTTAACAAACGTAACCGTTTCCGTATGCATAGCAGCACTCGCAAAAAGACTATATTCAGTCTGATTATAGACTGCTGCGCTTAAGGTTGCCAACAAGCTATTCAAGCTTGGATTTTATATGGAAGGTTATGCTGAAGAACTCTTACTCATTGACCAAATTTGTGGAACGTGAATGTCTGCTCTCCACTAAAAGCAATGTGTTTTAAACAGGGTGACGAGATCGGTTTTGTCTATGAAACCAACGAATACAACCGACGGCGATAGAGTATCGACCAGCCCTCGTTTCAGTTTGAGCCACATGGATTGCCGCCTTCGCGGCAATGACGAGAAGTGGGGAGGAAATGACGGGGTGTTTTTGGCTATGGCGGGGTGTTGAGGCATTGCCGAGAAGTTGGGACGCAATGGCGAGACGTTGGGGGCAATGATAATGGACTAGCAATAATTAAAATTTTCTAGAAATGTCAGCCAAGCAACGGCCAATGCAAATAGCCCCTCGAATTCATATCCACAATAATAAAGAAGACATCCGCAGGAACCATCCTCGCATCACAATGCCGTCAGTCACCTTGGCACAACGGGTAAAAGAATCTATTGCTATTAATTTATACTGTATTAATATACAGTATAAATTAAGCAAAACGACGAGAGAGTATTGTTATGCCAGTAATAGCCATGTGGAAGTGTGATAGGGACGGTTCAATGTTTGATAGTAAAAAAGAAGCTGACGCCTACGATAAATTACTTGAGCTTGGTGAGCAGTTTACTGCATTGCTTGAAAACCAAATTGAAGGGATAGACGAAGCTAAAGCCGAAGATTTTGGATTGTTGTTAGCTAAAAACAAGGAATTGATTATTCAGGCCTGCAAGGGTCGCCCCGAAGTGCTTGGCGAAATTATTAACCCTAGCTCCAATACAGTTACACCGATTGGAACGGCGACAGGATCATGAATTAGGCGTGATGCTTAAATACAATTCGACGGACATTCATGCCTCTCATGAATGTCCGCCTTCTTTAAAAATCGATAGCCAGCAATCCACATTTTAACTGAACGGTCAGTCGCCCGAGGACCATCTGATAGCTCTGGAGCGACTTAAAGCCTGAACTACTGAAACGCCCACTTGAGGAAAGATTTTTTCTCTTCTGCGCTTAAATCGCTCCACAGCACTTTCATCGCTTCGATGGCGGGCAAGCCTTCTTCTGCCTCTGTGCCAGCTCCTTCACTTCGGCTGGTCACTCCGGCGACAAGCGGTTTTCTTTTCCGCACATCCTGTGAGCTGGCGACCACCTTACCTTTCTGATTTACGACATCGGCATCGAAATCGGCTGCCAAGGCGCGTGCTTCACGAACATCCTCTGCGCTTTCATAGCGGAAGGAGAGTTTGTCTCCGGGCCTGGCCTTGATCACAACCTCCCGTGGTTTCGACTCTACGACTTCCGAGCTTGTACCGTCTTTCCCGATCTTGGCTTTACCCCAGATGCTCTCGTACTGAAACACCACAACGTTTTCGCCCGGCTTAAGCGCATAATCAACAGAAATATTACTCAGCAAATAGTCCGGAACACGCTCTCCGTTTACGCTCAACAGCGCGACATTCTCACCCACCGACAATATGGCAACCTGATCGGCTGCGAGATCATCCCCCTCGTAGGTTTTCACCGGTTTATTCGATGAACAACCGGATAACATTGCAATTGCCAGTGCCGCAATCATTAGCAAGCGAACGGCCATAGAAACTCTCCTTGAAAAATGAGGTCATTCTGACGAGAGCGGAGCAAGCTTTCAATAGCCACAGTCGGTTTCTGAATTATTTGTAGGAATATCTACAAAGGGCGGGCCCTCTGATTGCTTCAGGATGTGAGGCATTACATTGAAAAATATGAATTTTGATCTACATTAATCAACATAGGCTGCAGTTGATCGTTAACCTGAACATGGTGAACAATATGCTCGAGGCTTCACACAGAACCGGAGAAGCTGGCGAAATTCCTTTTCGCTCAGACAGGTTTTTCTGCGTAGGCAATCAATGGTACTTCTCTACCAGGGAAGGTTTTGACAGCGGCCCTTACGCTAACAAACCCAGAGCCGAAGAAAGCCTGAAGCGCTTTCTGCACGTTGTCAAAAAGCTCCCCAATATTCACTAAAGTATTAACGAGCTTGCCTACTGCGCGGCGTTAGTTAACTGCCAAGCCAGATGCGTTGCGTGCAGGAAGACCAGTGCGTAGACCCCGGCAATGATATCGTCCAGCATAATCCCTAGGCCCCCGTGAACGCGCTTATCAACATAGCGGATAGGCTGTGGCTTCCAGATATCGAACAAACGAAACAAGACAAAACCCCAGACAATCCAAAACCAGCCTGCAGGGGCTGCAATCATGGTAATCCAGTACCCGACAAATTCGTCCCAAACGATGCCCCCATGGTCGTGCACACCCAGCTTTTGCGATGCATGCGCGCAAATCCAGATGCCCAGTATCGCCGATACCAGCACCACGCTCAGGTATAGCCACAAGGACAGGTCACTGAGTAGTAGATAGAAGGCCAGCGCGGCCAATGTCCCGAAGGTACCGGGCGCCTTTGGCGCACAACCGCTGCCAAACCCAAAAGCGGCCAGGTTCACCGGGTCAGACAGAAAGCCCTTTGGCAATTTAGTCAAAATGGAGGTACCCCTTCTGTTGAATGTCCAAATCATAGCCTTTTACCGAGACCTGCTGGCCCGCCCCAGACACTTTTCCAATCACGGATACGGGCACCGGACTCAGGGATTGCAGCGCCTTGAGTTTCGACTCGGGCAAGGTAAACAATAACTCGTAATCGTCTCCTGCAGTCAATGCCAGCTCGAGTGCCTGCTTTGGAAAAAGTCTCTGCAATGCGGGAGAAAGCGGGATCAGGGAGGCGTCTATCTCGAGCCCCACGTTGGACGCCGTGGCGAGGTGCTGCGCATCACTCAGCAGCCCATCGGAAATATCAATACATGCGCTGCCACAATCAAGTAATTGTTGCCCGAGCAACAGGCGCGGCGAAGGGCAATAAAAACGACCGGAAAGATAGTCAACTTCTGCATTGGGATCGCTCAGGGCCTGCTGAAGACATCGCAAGCCGGCTCCAGCGTCTCCGAGCGTGCCGGAGACGACAAGCAATTCGCCTTCGCGGGCAGATGCGCGTGTCAACGCTTTATCTGGCGGCAACCAGCCATGCACCTGGACGGTCACAGTCAGCGGTCCACGCGTGGTGTCGCCACCCACCAGGCTTACCCCAAAGGCGACAGCCATGTCATGCAATGCCTTGGCAAAAGATTTCAGCCAGCGGCTGTCTGACTTGGGCATCGTGAGCGCCAGCGTAAAGTGGCTCGCCTTGGCTCCCATCGCCGCCAAATCGCTTAAAGCGCTGCCCAGCGCTCTCGTAGCGACATGCTGCGGCGCAGTGCCCGCCGGGAAGTGCACACCTTCAACTACGGTATCGACAGACAAGCACAAGCGCGCGCTAACAGGTATTCGGACAATCGCGGCATCGTCACCGATACCAAGCTGGGTTGCCCCATCCGCATGGCCCAAATCGGAGAAAAAGGATTGGATAATATCGAATTCGGAGGGATTGCTGTCAGACATAGTTTGCGCCTTGGCAACTAACGCCATCATCGCCGACTAAAGGACGGTATTCCGGCAAACAGGAATGACCGGCCTTTAACGTCAACACGATGCGCAATGGAGCCTCACTTGCGCGGGCCACGCACCTCGGCAGATCGCAAGCGCGCACCCAGTTTGTCCAGAATACCATTGATGTACTTGTGGCCATCGGTTCCACCAAATTGCTTCGCCAGCTCGACGGCTTCATTGATGACGACACGGTATGGCACATCGATCCGGTGCCGCAGCTCATAGGTCCCCATACGTAACAGGGAAACCTCTATCGGGTCGACCTCGTTGATGGGTCGGTCCAGCAGATTCGCAAAGGTTTCATCGAGTTCATCAATCGACTTGGGAATTGCACGGATCAGTTCTGAAAAGTAGCCGCCATCCACTTTCTCAAAATCGTTATCGCTGCGAAATTCAGCTTCAATCTGACTGATATCCGCTCCGGAAATCTGCCATTGATACAAGGCCTGTAACACCAGCTTGCGCGCCCGCTTGCGCTGCGATGTACTGGGCCTTCCGGCAGCCTGACCCTTGTCAGTCACTTAAATGTCCGCCGCTTTGAACAATTGCAGCATTTCCAGAGCTGACATGGCCGCTTCCGCGCCCTTGTTGCCGGCTTTGGTGCCCGACCTTTCAATCGCCTGCTCAATGGTATCGACTGTCAATACACCGAAGGCAACCGGCAGTCCGTACTCCAGAGATACCACACCCAAACCCTTGGTACATTCTCCGGCAACATACTCGAAGTGCGGAGTGCCGCCTCGAATAACAGCACCCAGCGCAACGATGGCGTCATACTTCTTACTGGCGGCTACGCGCTTTACCGCAAGTGGAATTTCAAAGGCACCGGGTACACGATAGATCTCAATATCGGACTTGGGAATACCCTGTCGAACCAGTGCGTCCACGGCACCTTCCAACAGACTTTCGACCACAAAACTGTTAAACCGGCCAACGACCATGGCGAACTTGCCGCTCACATCCCTGAAGTCACCTTCGTATGTCTTACACTCTTTCATAGTATCTACTCTCTAAATTCATATATTCGCGTTGTATCAGACGCTAGTCTTCAACAAAAGGAAGAAACTCTACGACCTCAAGATCAAAACCTGAAATGGCCGAAAACTTCACTGGCGGGTTGAGCAAGCGCATTTTCGTAACACCAAGATCCTTCAAGATCTGGGAACCTGTCCCCACCGTCAAATAGGCCCCGGTCGCTGATTGGATTGGCGTGGCGTTATCATTGTAAAAATCTTCCAGGCGCGCTTCCAGGTTATCTGAAACCTGCTCCCCAAGTATAACAAGAACACCGGCGCCTTCTTGCTGAATCTTTTCCAGCGAACGATGCGTCGACCAGCTTTGGGAACCGGCTTTGCGCACGCCCAGAGTGTCCCTGAGAATATCAGGCGACTGCACCCGGACAACCGGCGACTCTGTTTCATCCAGATCACCTTTCACAAAGGCCATATGCACATTTTGCTGCAAGGTGTCTTTATAGGTAATCAGTTTAAAGGGACCATACTCGGTATCAATATCATGCTCTTCCTGACGCACAACGGTCTGCTCATTCATGGCTCGGTAGTGGATCATATCCGCAATCGTGCCGATTTTCAGATTATGCTCGCGGGCGAACACTTCAAGATCGGGCCGTCGTGCCATGGTCCCGTCTTCATTCATGATCTCGACAATCACCGCAGCAGGCTCAAAACCGGCCATTCGGGATAAATCACAACCGGCTTCCGTATGCCCCGCGCGACTGAGCACCCCACCGGGTTGGGCTGCAATTGGAAATACATGTCCGGGCTGCACAATATCGCGCGCCTGCGTGTTCCGCCCAACCGCTACTCTGATGGTATGCGCGCGATCCGCGGCAGAAATACCGGTGGTCACACCTTCCGCGGCTTCTATCGACACCATAAAATTGGTATGAAACTGGGTATTATTGGCTTGAACCATGGGCGGTAAACCCAGAAATTCACAACGCTCGTGCGTTAAGGTCAAACAGATCAGACCACGTGCATTTTTTGCCATGAAGTTAATATCGTCCGGACGCACCTGTTCGGCAGCCATCACGAGATCCCCTTCATTTTCCCGATCTTCATCATCCATCAACACAACCATTTTGCCTTGACGAATATCCTCGACCAGTTCCTCTACTGTATTTAGCTTCATTCAGCCTCCAGTTATCGAGCGACGCTACACGCCTCGCCCTGTATACCCATGCGCGATCCAGACCTGACTCTTTGTGGCGGGACGCATCCTTGTCGCTTTGCAATAGTCGCTCCGTATATCGGGCAATCACGTCCACTTCGAGATGGACTTTGGCGCCGGCTCGATAGGCAGGAATAATCGTATTTCCAAGCGTATGCGGCACGATATTCAAACAGAAGCCTTGCCCGGTCAGAGCGGTCACCGTCAAACTGACACCATCGACCGCGATCGAGCCTTTCGCCGCGATATATCGCATAATGCCTTCAGGCGCCGCAATTTCGTAGCGCGTTGAACGCCCGTCCTGATGCAAGCCGATCACTTCGCCCACACCATCGACGTGACCACTGACAAGGTGTCCACCCAGCGGCGTCGCCAG
The DNA here is from genome assembly GCA_006212045.1 of Oleiphilus sp. GTDB lineage: Bacteria > Pseudomonadota > Gammaproteobacteria > Pseudomonadales > Oleiphilaceae > PZPK01. The sequence goes on from PZPK01000004.1 coordinate 109,097, forward strand.
GGTCAGCGCTTTTTCGAGATTCACTGCGGTGCCCGGCTTGTATTCACCCATGTTGGTGTTCTCCAGCGACTCCACGGATACATCGGCGTCAAATGCCTTTGCACCCAGGCTCACAACCGTCAGGCATACGCCATTGACAGCAATGCTGTCACCGAGCGCTACGTCGTTCATTGGCAGCTTGCCGGTATCAATACGCAAACTCAGGTCTGCTGCCTGCGGCGTGACCTTCGCGATTTTCCCAACGGCTTGTATGATGCCGGTAAACATAGACCTAACCCTGCCTTGATCTGTGGTGTCTTCGTTATCAGCTTGCTATGACGGAATATAGGTCAATCGCAGGTCATCCCCCAACTGCCTTATGTCCGTCAACTTTAGACCATGGCTCTGATTCATGCTATCCAAGGGCAGTTCCAGCAATGGCCTGGCCCGGCTACCCATCAATTTGGGTGCCATATAGACCACCAGCTCATCCCAACATTGCTGCGCGATAAATGCGCCAGCCAATGCCGCACCGGACTCCACCAGCAATTCGTTGCATTCTCTTTCTGCCAGCGCCTTCAAAACCCAATCCAATGGCCCCCTGCCGGAACCATGCCGGATCACCTCAACGTGATCGCCAAACGACTGATGCCCCCCGTTCAGAGTGCTGAAGTATAGAACATCGGCCGTCGCCTGAAATATCTGCTCGTTTCCTGTTAGCCGGTTTTGCCAATCCAGCACAGCGCGCTTGGGCTGTCGAACGTGGTTATCCGGGTAAAGTGCCGAATCCAGACGCACCGTGAGTGCCGGATTGTCATATTCTACCGTACCGCTGCCGGTCAGAATGACCGAGCTTCGTGCGCGCAAGCGCTGCACATCCTCGCGTGCCGCCGCACCGGTAATCCACTTGCTTTCGCCAGAATGCATGGCGGTTCGGCCATCGAGACTCATCGCCAGCTTGATTCTCACAAAAGGTCGCTGTTTTTCCATTCGACAAACAAACCCCGGATTCAGGGCTGCCGCCTGAGCCTTCATCAGCCCGGATCGGACAACAATTCCTGCCCTTTCAAGCAGCGCGATACCGCGCCCTGCAACCTGCGGATTTGGATCTTGCATGGCGATCACCACCTCGGCCACGCCTGCATCTACCAGCGCTTCAGCACAGGGCCCGGTTTTGCCCTGATGGCTGCAAGGTTCGAGTGTGACATAGACTGTCGCTCCGCGCGCACGATCTCCGGCCTCGGCCAAGGCATTCACCTCGGCATGCCCTTCTCCTGCCCGGCGATGCCAGCCACTGGCCAGAATCTGATCGCCCTTGACCAAAACACAGCCAACCCGGGGGTTAGGATCTGTCGAGAATAAACCGAGCTTTGCCTGTCGCAGGGCTTCGGCCATGTAGCGATGATCCAGGGTAGTCCAATCCATTCACGTCTGCCTTGCGTTTCAAATCAATCAGTGGCAAAGCACCCGGCCAAAACCACTCGGGTTAATCGGTATCTTTGTTACGCGAGCCTTCAGCAGAAGCCTCATCTGCGGCCACTTCACGTGACAGCCTTTCCACTTCCTCTTTGAACTCGTTAATATCCTGAAAACTCCGGTACACCGAGGCGAAGCGCACATAGGCAACATCATCCAGTTTGCGCAGTTCACGCATGACCTCTTCACCAATCAACAGAGAAGTGATCTCCCGCTCTCCGGTCGCCCTGAGCCGGTACTTGATGTTATGAATCGCCTTGTCGATCGCCTCGATACTGACCGGTCTTTTTTCCAGTGCGCGCGAGAAGCCCCGGTTCAGTTTGTCTTCATCAAAGGGCTGTCGCGTACCGTCCTGCTTGACGACTCTGGGCATCAGCAATTCGGCGGTTTCAAAGGTGGTAAAGCGCTCCTTGCAGGACAGGCACTCCCGCCTGCGACGCACTTGCTCTCCCTCACCGACCAGACGCGAGTCAATGACCTTGGTATCGTTGGCCTTGCAAAATGGACAGTGCATGGGACTCGCGTTTGCCTCTGTTCTTTACAGTTGATCGACCGGTTCAGGAATAAACCGGCAAACGTGCACAGATTTCCAGAACTTGCGTCTTCACTTTCTCGATGGCAGATGCATCCTCCGGATTCGCTACCAGAGCGTCCAGTACATCGCACATCCAGCCCGCCAAAGCCCGGCAATCTTCAGCCTTGAAGCCGCGACGCGTAACAGCCGGTGTTCCGATGCGCAAACCACTGGTCACGAATGGCGAACGGGGATCATTCGGTACGGCATTTTTGTTGACCGTGATATTCGCCCGACCCAGTGCCGCATCCGCATCTTTACCGGTAATATCCTTATCGATCAAATCCAGCAAGAACAGGTGGTCATCAGTGCCATTGGAGACGACTTTGTAGCCACGCGCCTGAAAGACTTCGACCATTGCCTGCGCGTTTGCCACGACGTCTTTCTGATAGGCTTTGAATTCATCTGACATCGCTTCCTTGAAGCAGACCGCTTTGCCCGCAATCACATGCATCAATGGACCGCCCTGACTTTCAGGAAACACAGCAAAGTTCAGTTTTTTCTCAAGTTCTTCATTGGCTTTTGCCAGAATCAAACCGCCTCTTGGGCCGCCCAGAGTTTTGTGCGTGGTGGTCGTGGTCACGTCGGCAATCTGCACCGGGCTTGGGTAGACTCCCGCAGCAACCAAACCGGCAATATGTGCCATATCAACAAGCAGGTAGGCGCCAACCTCGTCGGCAATGGCGCGGAAGCGGTTCCAGTCCACCACGCGTGAATACGCCGAAAATCCGGCCACAATCATTTTCGGGCGATGCTCTTTTGCCAGTGCTTCGACCTGATCGTAATCGATCTCGCCAGTGCTATCATTCAGACCATATTGCACGGCCTGATAAATGCGTCCGGAAAAGCTGACAGAAGCGCCGTGGGTCAAATGCCCGCCATGCGCGAGGCTCATACCCAAAATAGTGTCACCGGGTGCGCACAACGCCATGTAGACCGCGGCATTGGCCTGGGAGCCGGAATGCGGTTGCACATTCGCGTAATCTGCGCCGAACAGAGACTTGGCCCGATCGATGGCCAGCTGCTCAACCACGTCTACGTGCTCACAGCCACCATAATAACGCTTGCCCGGATAGCCTTCGGCATACTTGTTGGTCAATACCGTCCCTTGCGCCTCCATGACTCTCGGGCTGGTGTAATTCTCCGAAGCAATCAGTTCGATATGCTCTTCCTGACGCGTCGCTTCGGCGTCAATAGCATTGGCAAGTTCGTCGTCAAAACCGGCGATCGTCATATCACGCGTAAACATAAGGTGCCTCTTAATTCATCAAGCTTGTTATCAGCTGCACGAAAATGAGACGTGCCGCTCAAAAAACGCGCCATTCTAAACGATTATCGGCGCAAACTCATCATTAATCTAAGCATGTTAAGGACGCATTTTGTGGATCTGCAAATCCGTTTGCCAAAGACAGCCATTTTCGCTAAGTTGGCGCGCATTCGGTCTAATCAAAGATTCACAGCGGAGCTCCCATGGCGCAATACGTATTTACGATGAATCGGGTGGGAAAAGTCGTCCCTCCCAAACGAGAAATTCTGAAAGATATCTCCTTATCCTTTTTCCCCGGCGCCAAGATCGGCGTCCTCGGCCTGAATGGCGCAGGGAAATCAACGCTGTTGAAGATTATGGCAGGCGTCGACAAAGACTATACCGGCGAAGCCCGCCCACAACCGGGCATCAATGTCGGCTATTTGCCACAGGAGCCGCAACTGGATGAAACCAAGGATGTGCGTGGCAACGTTGAAGATGGCCTGAAGGAAATCAAGGAGGCGCTTGTCAGGCTGGATCAGGTGTATGCCGCTTACGCCGAACCTGATGCTGATTTTGATGCGCTGGCTGCGGAACAGGCGAAACTGGAAGCAATCATTGAGACCGGCGATGGTCACAATCTGGATCGCACGCTGGAGGTGGCTGCGGACGCCTTGAGACTCCCCCCCTGGGATGCCAACGTCAGCACTCTTTCCGGAGGTGAAAAGCGCCGTGTCGCCTTGTGCCGTCTGTTGCTGTCCAAGCCTGACATGTTGCTGCTCGACGAACCCACCAACCATCTTGACGCTGAAAGTGTTGCCTGGCTCGAACGCTTTCTTCACGACTACCCCGGCACTGTCGTCGCCATTACGCACGATCGCTACTTTCTGGACAATGTCGCAGGCTGGATCCTCGAACTGGATCGCGGTCATGGCATCCCGTTTGAAGGCAATTATTCACAGTGGCTGGAGGCCAAGGAAAAACGCCTTGAAATCGAACAAAAGCAGGAAGACGCCAGACAACGCAGCATGAAATCCGAGTTGGAATGGGTGCGCAGCAATGCGAAAGGCCGTCATGCCAAAAGCAAGGCTCGGCTGCAGCGTTTTGAAGAGCTCAATTCCCAGGAAGTCCAGAAACGCAACGAAACCATGGAAATTTACATTCCCCCGGGACCAAGACTGGGCGATGTTGTCATCGAACTGGATCAGGTTGGGAAGCAATTCGGCGATAAGCTTTTGTTCAAGGACCTGAGTTTCTCGGTGCCTCCAGGCAGCATTGTCGGCATTATCGGTGGTAATGGCGCAGGCAAATCCAGCCTGTTCAGAATGATTGCCGGCGTTGAAAGCCCCGACGAAGGCAGCATCCGACTCGGTGACACCGTGAAACTAGGCTATGTCGAGCAGACACGCGATCTGGACAATGCAAAAACAGTCTGGGAAGAAGTCAGTGATGGCAACGATATGATCCAGATCGGCAACTACCAGACACCTTCGAGAGCCTACGTCAGCCGGTTTAACTTCAAGGGCAACGACCAGCAGAAAATGGTGAAAGAGCTGTCCGGTGGTGAACGCAACCGACTGCACCTGGCCAACACACTAAAACAGGGCGCCAATGTCCTGCTGCTTGACGAACCAACCAATGATCTCGACGTTGAAACCTTGCGAGCCCTTGAAGAAGCGATACTGGCCTTCCCCGGCAGCGCCATTGTGATATCGCATGACCGCTGGTTCCTGGATCGTATTGCTACGCACATACTGGCCTTTGAGGGCGACAGTGAAGTTGTCTGGCATGAAGGCAATTACTCGGAATACGAAGAAGACCTGAAAAAGCGCAAGGGCGAACAAGCCAGCGCTCCTACGCGCGTCAAATACAAGAAGCTCGCCTGATTTGCGTTCAACCGGCAATCGGCATATATTTCTAGGACGCTCTCGTCCACGCCGATTGCTGCATTTGGGGATTATTATAATGAACGAAACCAGGCAACAAGAAGACAAGCGTCGTTTTAGCCGAGTACTGTTTAATGCAGAATGCACTTTGCACCAGAATGACATGGAATGGTTGACCGAGCTTCAGGATATTTCGCTGAAGGGCATTCTGGTTCGCAAACCCGACCATCTTGCGATCAGACCTAACGAAAGCTGTGAAGCCACCATTCGGCTCGCCGGCAGCGACTCCTGCATATTGATGTCATTGGATTATTCACATGAAGACGAGCAATCAATCGGATTCAAGTGTAAATACATTGATATCGACAGCATGACGCACCTGAAGCGCCTGGTAGAACTCAATATCGGGGACAACGAAATGCTGAAAAGAGAGCTCGAAGCCCTGTCATCCAATTGATGCCCCCTAAAAAAGGGCGCTCAACAAATCTGCCAATTTCTTTACCGGGATAATCTCGACATCTTTACTGTCTTCACGAGGCCGGTTTCCGTATGGAAGGATAATCTTGCTGAAACCGTGTTTTTTCGCCTCCAGGATGCGCTCCTGACCGCTGGGGACTGGCCTCACCTCTCCGGACAAGCCCAGCTCTCCGAAAATTGCCAGCTCTCTTGACAGTGCCTGGCCACGAAAGCTGGAAACCACTGCCGCGATCGTCGCCAGATCGGTACTGGTCTCCATTGTACGCACACCTCCGACCAGATTCAGAAACACATCCTGATCGCTGCAATGCAAACCGCCGTGACGATTCAATACCGCCAGCAGCATTGACAAGCGATTTTGGTCCATACCGAGCGCAACCCGCTTAGGGTAACTGCCCTGACTCTCATCGACGAGTGCCTGTACCTCAACCAGCAAGGGCCGAGTCCCCTCCCATAGGACCGTCACCACACTGCCTGGCATGGCTTCTTCGCCACGATTAAGAAAGATCGCGCTCGGGTTTTTCACTTCGCTCAGACCACGCTCCTGCATCACGAAGATGCCCAGCTCATTCACAGCACCGAAGCGGTTTTTGATTCCACGCAAAGTGCGGTAACGCATGTCACTTGAGCTTTCCAGCATAATGGAGCAATCAATCATGTGTTCAAGCACTTTCGGTCCTGCGATTGCCCCTTCCTTGGTAACGTGCCCGACAAGAAACAACACCATGCCGGACTGTTTGGCCAGTCGCGTCAGGCGCGCCGCGCATTCGCGAACCTGCGAAACACTCCCCGGCGCGGAATCAAGCGCCTCCGTATACACCACCTGAATACTATCGATGACCACCACTTTCGGCCGAACCGACGCGATTGTAGACTCTATGGTTTCGAGGCAGGTTTCGGAATTCAGCTTAAGCGCATCTGCCTGCAGACCTAAGCGGCGGGCTCGTAATGCTACCTGCTGCAACGATTCCTCACCCGTAATGTAAAGCGTATCGATTTGCGAGGCCAAATAGCACATGGACTGTAATAACAGCGTGCTTTTCCCTGCCCCGGGGTGCCCTCCAACCAGAATGGCCGAACCCGGCACCAGCCCACCACCCAAGACCCGGTCAAATTCACCGATTCCGGCACTGAAGCGCGGCTGTTCGTTAAGATCAATCTGTTGCAGGGACGTGACTTCGGAAGAGGTTCCGGCGAAGCCGGCAGTTGAAGCACTGCGCTTGTTTTTTGAGGATGCAGGCGTTAGCCGGATTTCCTGCACCGAATTCCATTCACCGCATTCCGGGCATTGCCCTTGCCATTTGGAGAAATCAGCGCCGCATTCAGCGCATACGAAAGCAGTCTTTGCCTTGGCCATTAGTGGTCCGCGTTCAAGGAATTAAGCCAAATACACCGTCAATCAGATCCTGCCAGAATGTTGCCAGAATGGCGTCATCATCCGGCACATTGTCTCCATCATTATCACCATCGACATCGACACGAATAAGCAGATCGAAGGGGAACAAGAGGAGATCAATCGTTTCAAAATTCTGGCCTAATATGGTGATATCACCATCGTAAGGCGCTTCAAACATGCCCTCGGCCAGAATCACACCATTGGTTTCAAATCTCGCAATGCCGAAATCCGGATGCTTGAAGTCACCGTCGGCGCGAAAGCTATACGACCCACTGGCAACGCTGACACTCTTGACCGCCTCGAAATCCTGAAACCGGAACGTATCTTCAATCACACCGCGCGCCCATGTGACATTGAGTTCATCACTACCGACACGCTGCTCATACATTGCAAAATCTGACGAACCATCGTGTGCGGAAAAGCGGTCGTTGATGCTATAGCGGGTGCCATCCTGCAAGGTCGCAGAAAGCTGTGTCGCCTTCACCGAGCCATAGCGGGTAAAGGCCTGACAGTTTTCCTTCTCCCAGTTATTACCCTTTACAGAATACATTTCGTCTCCGTCGACCGAAGGGTATTCGCCACTGGCAAGCATGTAACGGGTGACGCCTTCGTCCATTCTATCCGGGTCTTCAACCAGAGAGCGAATCACAACGACCGCACGTTCTCGCAGACGCACAGTCTGAACCACCTCATATTCATCATCGACTTCATTACCGACCAAGGCCAGGTAGTGTAATTCCAGTTCATCCTCTACCCTGATAAAGCGAACCGAGTCTGCGGGAAAGTACTCTCCGTCACTATCAATATTTTCAACAAGGTTGATTCTGCCATCAGTCGTTTCATCCAGGCGCGCCAGGCAGGTCTCGGAATCAATCATGGTAAAGCGATTATTGAGCCCTTCAATACGACTGTACTTCCACGAAACAGTGCCATCGTGGGTGAGCCCCTCTGTATTCATGCAATCCTGATAAGTGACGGTGAATATATCGCCTTTGCGATACTCCAGCTCTGACCCTCTCTGAAAGGTATAGTTTGCGCTTCCGCTGATGGCGCAATCAGCGCGGAACCCCTCACCCTCTACGACGGCATTCTCGGGTAAATCAGTAACATCCAGAAAATCGAAAAATGGCAGATAAATATGCGGCAGGTAAGCCGATTGAATACTGGACAGAACAATTTCCTCTGCCCTGGACACACGAATATCCATGGTGCGGTTGTTCGCGTCGAAATCGACATCGTCCTTGAATACTTCCAGTTCGTCTTTCAGGTCCGTACACGCACCAAGCGAAACAGCGAAGATCAGAAATATCAGCCTATTAAACACACCCTGCATCCAGCACACCCGGTCGAACCTAAAGAATAACGCAAGGATTGTAATCAATGACCGGGTTGTGTGAAATGCAGTGTCGACTCAAATGTGATCCATATACAGGAAAAGACCCAAATAAGCGCTGGATTAGCCTGCTGTATGGTACTGAAGACTTAATTCATGCACCGCATCTACCAGAACTCGCGCTGATTCAGGCTCTACGTATTGATGAATTCCATGACCAAGATTGAAAACATGCCCCGGACCATGACCGTAGGCTCTCAGAATACGGTCCACTTCGGTACGAATCTGATCGGGCCGTCCATATAGAACGGAGGGATCCATATTGCCCTGCAAAGCGACCCTGGCTCCCACCAGCTGTCGTGCGGTACCCAAATTCATGGTCCAGTCCAGGCCAAGCGCGTCTGCCCCACAATCAGCCAGCTCCGGTAACCAGAGGCCGCCACCTTTGGTAAAGACGATCACAGGCACTTTTCGGCCGTCATGCTCGCGAATCAGACCATCGACAATTTTCCGCATGTAGCGTAATGAAAACTCAGGAAAGGCCGCATCACTCAGACTTCCGCCCCAGGAATCAAACAGCTGCACGACTTGCGCACCGGCTCTGATCTGGGCGTTGAGATAATCGATGACTGAATCGGCCAAGACGTCCAGTAACTGATGAAGCACCTCCGGCTCGCGATACAACATTGCCTTCACGTGCCGGAAATCCTTCGAACTACCGCCTTCAACCATATAGGTTGCCAAGGTCCAGGGACTGCCGGAAAAACCGATCAGTGGCACGCGACCACTGAGTGCACGTCTGATTTCAGAGACCGCATCAGTGACGTAAGACAGATCTTTCGCGGTATCTACGACCTGCAATTCAGCCACATCGGCCTCCGTACGGACAGTCTTTCGAAACCGGGGCCCTTCTCCGGCTTCAAAATACAAGCCAAGCCCCATGGCATCGGGTATCGTCAGAATGTCCGAGAACAGTATCGCAGCGTCCAGCTCAAAACGCTCCAGTGGCTGCAGCGTCACTTCGCAAGCCAGCTCTGTATTCTTGCACAGGCTCAGAAAATCCCCGGCTTTTGACCTTGTCTCCCGGTACTCCGGTAAATATCGCCCGGCCTGACGCATCATCCAGACAGGTGTCATATCCACGGGCTCACGTAACAGCGCCCTTATAAAACGGTCATTCTTAAGATCAGACATAGGCATTATCTTTCGCTGGGAAGTGGGTGCGAAGTGCAAGACCTTGCACTCCTAAATAAAAAAGGCACGACCTTATCGAGTCATGCCCTGGTTAAGCAAGGTATCACTACTATACGTCCAGATAGTCCATAATCCCTTCGGCGGCCTTACGGCCTTCGGCAATTGCCGTGACCACCAGATCAGACCCTCTGACCATGTCACCACCCGCAAATATCTTGGGGTTGGAAGTCTGATAGGGGAACTCCCCCTGTTCTGGTGCTTCCACACCACCCCAATCATTGACTTCGACCTTCACTGTCGACAACCATTCAGGCGGGCTTGGACGAAAACCAAAGGCAATCAGGACGGCATCAGCAGGCAGCACTTCTTCGCTACCTTCGATAATTTCAGGGCGACGTCGACCATTTTCGTCTGGTTCACCCAAACGGGTTTCAACCACTTTGACACCTTCTACCTTGTCATCGCCGACAATCGCGACTGGCTGGCGATTGAACAGAAATTGGACGCCCTCTTCTTTCGCATTCTGCACTTCCTTGCGCGAACCCGGCATGTTTTCCTCGTCACGCCGATACGCACAAACCACGCTACTGGCACGCTGGCGAATGGAGGTTCGGTTGCAGTCCATGGCCGTATCACCACCACCCAGCACCACAACCTGCTTGCCGGCTACGCTGATGAACTCTTCCGGATCTTTTTCAAATCCGAGACGACGGTTCACGTTGGAAATCAGGAAGGGCAAGGCATCATAGACACCGGGTAAATCTTCTCCCGGAAAGCCGCCTTTCATGTAGGTGTATGTGCCCATTCCCATAAATACGGCATCGTACTGCTCGAGCAGCTCGTCGATGGTCACATCTTTTCCGATTTCCTGATTGAGCCTGAAGTCGACGCCCATCTCGGTGAAGATTTCGCGGCGACGGGACATTACATCTTTTTCGAGTTTGAACTCCGGAATACCAAAAGTCAGCAAACCACCAATCTCCGGATTCCGATCAAAAACCACCGGTTTAACACCGTTACGCACCAAAATATCTGCACAGGCGAGTCCGGCCGGCCCAGCACCGATGACGGCGACTTTTTTGTCAGTCCAGACCACCTTGGACATATCCGGGCGCCAGCCCATGGCGAATGCCGTGTCCGTAATGTATTTTTCGGCGGAGCCAATCGTCACAGCCCCGAAGCCATCATTCAGTGTACAGGCACCTTCACACAGGCGATCCTGAGGACAGACACGACCACACACCTCAGGCAGAGAGTTGGTCTGATGACAAAGTTCTGCGGCTTCCAGAATATTGCCTTCAGACACCAGCTTCAGCCAGTTCGGAATATAGTTGTGAACCGGGCATTTCCATTCACAGTACGGGTTACCGCATGACAGGCAACGATGAGACTGATCGGCCGCCTCTTCTTTTTCAAAGCCTTCGTAGATTTCACCAAAATCATGGGTACGCTTCTCCATGGCCACTTTTTTGGGGTCCACGCGTCCTACTTCGATAAATTGAAAATCGTTATTCAGTCTCTTTGCCATCATTTTTCCTCATAAACCGTATCTGCTTGCACACCAGCCATTACTGGTTACTCAGGACGCGCCTGGACGCTCTCCAACAATGCCCGCAAGCTTGCCGCTTTTGGCTTCACTAGCCAGAAGCGTGAAATAAAATCCGCAAAATCATCGAGTATTTTCTGTCCCCACTCGCTCTGCGTCGCGGCAACATGCTGCTCAATAACCCCACGCAAATGATTACGATACGGCTCCATCCGTTCGGCTGAAATACGCTGTATTTCGACCAGCTCATGGTTGTACTGGTCGACAAATGTATTCTCCTGATCCAGCACATAGGCAAAACCGCCTGTCATACCGGCACCAAAGTTGTATCCGGTTTTACCCAGTACGGTAATCAAGCCACCGGTCATGTATTCACAACAGTGGTCCCCGGCGCCTTCAACGACGGCCGTCGCACCCGAGTTCCGGACACCAAAACGCTCACCCGCTGTACCCGCAGCAAACAGCTGACCACCCGTTGCTCCATACAGGCAGGTATTACCGACAATCGAAGTTTCCTGACTGGCAAACTGGCTACCCTGGGGCGGACGCACGACAAGTCTGCCACCGGTCATACCCTTACCCACGTAATCGTTTGCATCGCCTTCCAGATGCATGTGCAGACCACCGGCATTCCAGACACCGAAACTTTGTCCTGCTGTTCCCTTCAGCGACAGCACGACCGGCTTATCCGCCATTCCCTGATTACCATGTCGCTTGGCAATTTCACCGGACAATCGCGCGCCGATTGAACGGTCGCAATTGGTCACGGAATAGCTGAACTGGCCACCTTTTTTCTGCTCAATGACTGGCAGGATATCGGCCACCATTTTTTCGGCCAGCACGCCTTTGTCAAAAGGCTGATTTCGGGCGACTTCGCATGTATGCGGCTTGTCTTCAGGAATCGCACTGCTGCTGAGCAAGGGCGTCAGATCCAGCTGCTGCTGTTTGCTGCTACTACCGGCAGCCACTTCAAGCAGATCGGTCCTGCCAACCAGCTCTTCAATTGTGCGGACACCCAGCCTTGCCATCCATTCACGCGTTTCCTCGGCCACAAAGCGGAAGAAATTCATTGCCATTTCCACGGTGCCGATGAAATGCTCATCCCGCAGTTTATCATTTTGCGTGGCGACACCGGTCGCGCAGTTGTTCAAATGACAGATACGCAGGTATTTACAGCCCAGGGCCACCATCGGCGTAGTGCCAAAACCAAAACTTTCCGCACCCAACATGGCGGCTTTTACGACATCCAGTCCGGTCTTGAGGCCACCATCTGTCTGCAAGCGGACATTGCCTCGCAAATCGTTGCCTCGCAGGGTTTGATGGGTTTCGCTCAAGCCCAGCTCCCAAGGTGATCCGGCATAACGGATGGACGTTAGCGGGCTGGCTGCAGTACCGCCGTCATAGCCGGAGATCGTAATTAAATCGGCATAGGCCTTTGCAACACCGGCAGCAATCGTTCCGACGCCTGGCTCGGAAACCAGTTTAACGGACACCAGCGCGTCCGGATTGACCTGTTTCAGATCAAATATCAGCTGCGCCAGATCTTCAATTGAATAAATATCGTGATGTGGCGGTGGCGAAATCAATGTGACACCTGGCACCGAGTAACGCAAGGTTGCAATCAGATCGTTTACCTTGCCACCCGGCAACTGACCACCCTCACCAGGCTTGGCGCCCTGCGCCACCTTGATCTGAATGACTTCAGCACTGCTCAGATAATGCGGGGTGACGCCGAATCGTCCGGACGCCACCTGCTTGATCTTGGACCTTCTCTCGGTACCGTAGCGGGCCACATCTTCACCACCCTCACCAGAATTCGAGCGTCCGCCGAGTGTATTCATGGCAACCGCTAGCGCCTCATGCGCCTCCGGCGACAAGGCACCCAAAGACATGGCGGCAGAATCAAAGCGTCGGACAATCTGCTCCACCGGTTCTACTTCATCCAGCGGAATCGACTGGGCCTGGCCACTGATCTGAAGCAGGTCACGCAGGGTAGAAACAGGCCTCAGATTGACCAGGTCCGCATACTCCTTGTAGATGCCGTAATCCCCGGTCTGAACGGCACGCTGCACGGTCATTACCACATCCGGGTTAAAGGTGTGATATTCCTCACCATGCACATACTTCAGCAAACCACCCTGTTGAATCGGCTTACGCGCCTTCCAGGCCACTGAAGCAAGCAGGGATTGTTCGTGTTGCAGGTCATAAAACGATGCGCCCTGTATACGGCTGGCCACGCCTTTAAAACACAAATCAACCACATCATCGGACAACCCGACAGCTTCAAACAGCTGTGCACCACGATAGGATGCAATTGTCGAGATCCCCATTTTGGACATGATTTTCAGCAGCCCTTTACCAATCCCGCGCCGATAGTTGTTTTTGGCCTCTACCGCGTTCATCAACATTTCACCTGATTCAATCAGATCATTGAGAACCTGGTAGGAAAGATAGGGATACACCGCCGTCGCACCGAAACCCAACAACACCGCAAAATGGTGCGGGTCTCTTGCGAAACCGGTTTCCACCACAATATTGGACTCACATCGCAAGCCAACTTCAACAAGGTGATGATGCACGGCACCGGTGGCCATAAACGCATTGATCGGTAACTTGCCTTTGGCAAGATTTCGGTCCGAAAGCACCAGCACAACTTTCCCTGCTTTCACCGCTTGTTCCGCTTGCTGGCAAACATCCTCGATCGCTGCTTTCAGGCCCTGCTCTTCGCTGTACTGCAAATCGATCACATGGTGCTCAAAACCGACACGGTTCTGTATCAGGGCATTGAACTTGGCAGGTGACAGTACCGGCGTGGCAAGAATAATTCGCTTGGCATGCTCGGCCGTTTCCTTGAAAATGTTTTGCTCTGAACCGATGCAGGTTTCGAGCGACATGACGATGGCTTCACGCAAGGGATCAATCGGCGGGTTTGTCACCTGTGCAAATTTCTGCCGAAAATAATCCGCAACAGACCGTACCCGCGTAGAAAGCACTGCCATCGGGGTATCATCCCCCATTGAACCCACGGCTTCCTGACCACTCTCGGCCAAGGGCCTGATCACCTGGTCCCGCTCTTCATACGACACCTGAAACATCTTCATGTGAATGAGGAATTCGTCCTCCGGCATTGCTACGAAGGCCGGATGCGACTTGTCGAGCGTCGTTTCGATGCGAATGGCATTTTCTTTCAGCCAGCGCTTGTAAGGCTGGGTCGCCTTGAGACGATTGTCTATATCATCGGTATGCAGAACTTCGCCTGTTTCGGTATCGATTGCGAGAATCTGCCCGGGACCAATTCGTCCTTTGGCAACCACATCCTCCGGCTTATAACCGTAGGTTCCGATTTCAGAGGCGACAGTGATATAGCCGTTCTTTGTGATCACCCATCGACTGGGGCGAAGCCCGTTTCTGTCAAGCAGACATACGGCATAACGACCATCTGTCATCACCAGCCCGGCCGGCCCGTCCCAAGGTTCCATGTGCATACTGTTATACTCATAGAAAGCCCGAAGATCCGGGTCCATGGTTTCCACATTCTGCCAGGCGGGGGGAATCATCATCCGAACCGCCCGGAATAGGTCCACCCCTCCGGCAAGCAGCACCTCAAGCATGTTGTCCATGCTTGAAGAGTCCGAGCCGGTTCTGTTTACCAGGGGCTTAATTGACTGCAGTTCAGGCAGTTCCTCAGAAGTAAACTTGCTGGCACGCGCTAGCGCCCAGTTGCGATTGCCTTCAATGGTATTAATTTCACCATTGTGCGCGAGATATCGGAATGGCTGTGCGAGAGGCCAGAGCGGCATGGTATTGGTGGAAAACCGCTGGTGGAAGACACAGATAGACGTCTCAACCGACTCCTCACCCAAATCCAGATAAAAGTTGGGCAAATCAACGGGCATCATTAGCCCTTTGTAGGAGACGACCTTTTCAGACAGGCTGCAGATATAGAACTCTTGGTCGGACACCAATGCTTCTTCCGCACGCTTTCGTGCCACGAATAACTTGAGCGCAAACTGACGTTCATCCATACCCGCACCAGGCTCAACGAATACCTGTTCAATCTGAGGCAGGCATTCAAGCGCCATACGCCCCAGGCATTCGTTGTTGGTGGGCACGACACGCCAGCCCTTTACCGACAGCCCTTCAGCCTCCAGGGCCTGATCGAGAACCCGTCTGGACTTTTCTGCCAGATCATTGTCGCGCGAAAGAAAAACCATTCCCAGACCATAGAGAGCGCCGAGCTCCTGACCAAACAGTGCTTTTGCTGTTTTCCTGAGAAAAGCATCCGGTTTCTGCAGCAATAATCCACACCCGTCACCTGTTTTGCCATCAGCCGCGATCCCGCCACGGTGCGTCATACAGGTCAGGGATTCGATCGCCGTCAACAATAGATCATGACTTGCCTTGCCTTCCATCTGTGCAATCAAGCCAAATCCACAGTTATCTTTAAATTCTTCCGGGCGATACAAACCTGATGCCATAACGTTCTCTCTAAAAATAATCATTTAAAATCAGACACTTAAAATGCATTTCCTTATGCTTTTATCTGACTATGAAAATTGGGGTTGGACATTTTACACATGCGCCTGTGCAAGAACAAATTTAATTCAGACGCACGCGAAGAGGGTTGGTACGGGGCGGCACCCGAACCCTTGCGGCTAAAAATTCAAAGTGGAAATGGCGCCGGAGACCGGAGGCCACGCTACATAGGAGGTAGACTCTCCTTGATTCCTTTGTAACTGCGCAACCAGGGCTTCTGTTGACGCACCGGCCTTGCAGCCCCCTTTACCGCCGAACTGGCCTCGGACTTGTCAGGATAAACGCCAAGCAGGACAACGTACCAGGGCTTTCCTTTATATCGTGACTCAATATAGAAAAGCGCTGACGCTTCTTCGATATGCCGCTTCACAAACTTGATGGCAGTCGACTCATTGTAACTACCCAGGACCTGGGCCGTATAGGCACTATCGCTCTGCGCAAGAACCCATTTGGCAGAACGAAAATACGGTTTTTCAGGGACAGTTTCGTCTTCGGACACTATATTTTCAGCCACGACATTGCTTTGATCCGACAACATAACTTCAGAAGGTGTCGCGCTCACGGGAGACTTGGCACCGGCAAGTCCGGCTGACTCGTGCAATTCCGTTTCGTCCGAATGCTCACTGTCTGTGGCGGATGGCTCAGAGCGGTTCGCTACGGAGTCATTCTTCTCTGTCTCAGGATTCTCTTCCACGCTGCCAGCTTCACGAACATCCAACTCCGTAACAGTCGCCTGTTCATGCGCTGAATCCGCGCTTTCCGTGTCCATCACAATGGGGCCATCCTGCATTTCCAGATCAGAAACCGTTGGACTGACGCCTGAACCCTGCGTCTGCTCGATCGCTCTTTCAATCCTCGCTAGACGCTGCTCTTTCTGCTTCAGGGTGTCCAGATCCTGTACTTCAAACTGTTTTTCGGCCGTCATATCTTTCTGTTCAATATCGAAAAACCCGTGCTGGTACGAAACAAACAAAAATGACGCTACGATTAACAGCGCGATAGAAAAAAGCGCCAGTTGCGGCACATTGGATCGATCACCAGACTCCGTATTCATGCCTCCGGTTTTGCCTAGCGCGACAAGCGCAAAATAGTCGTTAATTGATTGAGGATTCCCCTGAGCCAAACTTACAAGTTGCGCCAGCTTCTCCTCACTAACCACGTCATGCCCTACAAAGCCGACGGCTTCCAGGCGGCAGCGCAAATACTCATCGACCTCCGCTGGCGCAAGGGGCTTTAGCTGGACCTGATGCAACCACTCCCGCTGATCCGGGTGTTCATAGTCCGTCACAAAGGACGTCAGACTGGGCAGGCCGGCGAGCAAAAGCACAACCCCGGCCTCTGGATCCAATGGTGCAATCACCTGCAGATAGAGCGACAGCTCTCCCTCCGGCAAGGCATGGGCTTCGTCGATAATAATGAGCGTGCGTTTTCCGCTTTTTTCAAAAGAGGCTGTGTACTGGTCAACCAGATGCTCCAGCACATCCCGATAGGGCTCTTTCTGGGAGACTTCCAAACCACTGATCGCGGCGAGCCTCACAACACTATGGATGCGCTCGGAACCACCTCCGGCAGACAAACGGACAATCTCAATTTCGTCAGAAAAACACTTGGAAAACTGTTCGATCAGGCTGGTTTTCCCGGAACCATGGTCGCCGGTCAGCAATAACACCATGTCTCCAAATATGGAAAGGTGGCGAATCGTTTCAAGATTGTGCCGTCTCTGGGCACCATCGTAAAAAGCATTGACTCTTGCCGAAAACGGATCTTCGTTCAGCCCAAACGTTTCCTTAAGTTCCGTCAGTAAAGATGCATCATCAATGCTCATCCACTCGCCCCTAGCTTATCTCTGTCCCGATGCGGTGCCGCTGATCACGGACTCAAAGTGCGTTGCGCTGTACTGATCCGTCACATAAGCCGAACCGATCCTGTTCAGCAACACAAGCCGTATCTCACCATCAAGCACTTTTTTGTCCAGTCTCATCAAGCGCAGATAGTCGTCACTTTTCATTTCACCCGGTCCGCATACCGGTAAGCCGGCTCGCTTCAGCAGCACTTCTATACGCGCCACATCCTGATCACTCAGCGCCCCTTCCAACCTGGATAGCTGCGCAGCCATCATCATTCCTGCACCGACCGCCTCGCCATGCAACCAGTTGCCGTACCCGCAAAAAGCTTCTATCGCATGACCAAAGGTGTGCCCCAGATTCAATATCGCCCTGACGCCACCTTCTCTTTCATCCGCAGCCACGACATCCGCCTTGCAGGCGCAAGACGTTTCTATCGCCTGCTCGAGCGTCGCCGGATCCAGTGCAACCAACGCTTCAATATGCTCTTCAAGCCATGTGAAGAAAACCTCATCCCTGATCAGACCGTATTTTATAACCTCAGCCAATCCGGCGGACACCTCTCTTGCGGGCAAAGTCTGCAAACTCTGGGTATCAATGACAACAGCCCTGGGCTGATAAAAAGCACCAATCATGTTTTTACCCAAAGGGTGATTGATGCCTGTTTTTCCGCCCACGGAAGAGTCAACTTGCGAGAGCAGCGTTGTCGGAACCTGAATAAAATCAACACCCCGTTGATAGCTGGCAGCCGCAAAGCCTGCCATATCGCCGACCACGCCTCCACCCAGGGCAATAATCGTTGTTTGCCGGGAATGCTCTTTTTCCAGAAGGGCGTCGAAGATCTGGTTCAGCGTCTCCCAGTTTTTATAGGCCTCACCGTCGGGCAAAATCACGCTATCGACCTCAAAGCCCTGCAATGCCTCCCGCAATTGCAGTTCATACAATGGCGAGACCGTCTCATTGGAGACAATCATCACCTGTTTGTGCCTGACATAGGGCTTAAAAACGTCGGCAAGATTACAAAGGCCCGGACCAATAAAAATGGGATAACTTCTCTCTCCAAGCGATACATTTAATTGCTTCATAGCGACTCCCTTGCCCAAGTATTTCCATCTTCAAGAACCGTTGAAATCAGCTGTTCAGGCATTCTCGCAGACCTCCTTAAGAATTTTGGCAACCACAGCCTTCAGGTTTTTGCGGTCAGTTTCGACCACCAGATCCGCCACCTGTCTGTACAAAGGGTCTCTGATCTGCATCAAACGGGTAAGTACCTCATAAGCCTCGTCGCCTTTGCCCTGCAACAGGGGACGATTCTTGTCCTTGCAGGTTCTTTGAAACTGCTGCTCAACCGAGGTGTTGAGATAGATGACGTAACCTGTCCGAGTGACGTAATCACGATTATCCTGCCTCAACATTGCTCCGCCTCCGGTTGCAACGACGGCACTTTTCTTCATTGACAAATCCTTGATCACCACCGCTTCCCGGTTTCTAAATCCCTCTTCTCCTTCAACGTCGAAGATCCAGGGAATATCCGCGCCACACCGTTCCTCAATCACTTTATCGGAATCGTAAAATTTATAGGCCAGCTCCTGCGCCAGCAGTTTGCCAATGGTCGATTTTCCCGCACCCATCGGCCCGACCAGCACCAGCAGCTCTTTTTTACACGAATAAGACATCAATACTTCGCCACAAAAATCGGCAAGAATACCATGGCTCCGATGGAGGCAATAGACTGGCGCATCAAATTACTCCGCTAACAAAGACAGAAACAAAAAAGGCTGCAATACAGCAGCCTTTTTAATCGGATAACCCACTACTGGTCGACGATGCCGTCTTTCAACAGTTTTGGCGTAATGAAGATCAGAAGCTCTGCACGCTGATCCACCTCTTCCGTCTTGGTAAACAAGGCACCGATATAAGGAATATCCCCCAGGAAAGGCGTCTTGGTGATCGTTGTTGCACGCTCGGACTGGAATATACCCCCCAGCACTACCGTTTCACCGTTACCAACAAGAACCTGGGTAACCACTTCGTTTGTTTCAATACTCGGGATACCCGCTGTGACCTCACCACGTGCATCCTGATTGACGGACAGATCCATAATGACTTTGTCATCTGGCGTAATCTGTGGCGTAACCTCCAGTGAGAGCACCGCTTCCTTAAAAGAAACCGAGGTGGCACCGGACGAAGATGCTTCCTGATAAGGAATTTCTTCACCCGATTTAATGGTGGCTGTCTGGCGATCCGCCGTGACAATTTTTGGCTGCGCAACAATCTCACCTTTGCCATCAGACTCAAAAGCAGACAGCTCCATATCAATCAGATAGTCGCTTGCGCCAAAACCGATCGCAATCGAGGACGCATTTGTGCGCGTTACACCCAAGTCAACCGCCAGGGCACCAGGGAAATTGATGTCTGTACCGTTGCCTGCGGCAATCTGACTCAATTCTGCCAGCGTGTCCTGAGACCCACCGATACGGAAAAGGTTGCTGCCATCCTGATCGAGGCCGCCACCACCCCACTCAATGCCCAACTCTTCGGTCAGATTCGAGCGTGCACGTACAATGCGCGCCTCAATCAACACCTGACGAACGGGAATATCCCAAGTTGATACCAGCTTGCGAATCTCTTCCAGCTTGTCTGTCGTCTCACGCACACTGATGGTATTTGTGCGTTCGTCCGAGGAGATAAAACCGCGCTCTGAAATCAACTCGCTGTCTTGCTGCAGCAGCCCAACAATATCGGCTGCTTTGGCATAATTGACCTGGATAATTTCCAAGCGCACCGGCGCCAGCTCCGCGACCTGTTTATTTGTTTCAATTTCCAGCTTCTCACGCGCCGCTATTTCATCGGCAGGTGCCACCAGTAAGACATTCCCAACCTTACGTTTGTCCAGTCCTTTGGTTTTCAGAATGAGCTCCAGCGCCTGATCCCAGGGAACGTTTTGCAAACGCAGAGTGATACTACCGCCGACGGTGTCACTGGCAACCAGGTTCAACCCCGTAAAGTCCGCAATCAACTGCAGTACAGCCCTGACCTCAATATCCTGGAAGTTCAACGAAAGCTTCTCGCCAGTAAACGGGAACTTCTCTTTGCGGCGATCTTCAACTTCCGCCTCGGTCAACTCTTCAACACTTACCGTAAACTGGTTGTCGGCCTGATATGCCAGATAGTCATAGTTGCCTTCCGGCTTAATCGAAATGACTGCATCACCATCCTCGATATAGGAATCAATACGTTTAACAGGCGTTGCAAAATCAACCACATCCAAACGCTGGCGCAATGCTTCGGGCAGTTCAATATTTGCCATCCGCAATTGAATATTGCCTCCCACTTCCGACATATCGATATCTGTATTGGCAGAACTGAATTCGATCACGATCTGCCCATCCCCTTTATCACCACGCCTGAAATCAATCGCCTTGATCTGATTAACACCGGACGCGACTGACGAACGTGTTGCGGAGTTGCTGCTATCAGACACCATCGTCGCCGCTCCACCCTGCTCCGTCGCGCCGACTCTGATCACCAGATTATTGCCATCCACAACCGAGTTGTATGGCACGAGCTCGTTCAAATCAATGATAATCCTGGTCCGGTTTTGCGCTTCAATAACCGTCATACGCTTGGCATTCCCAAGGCCCAAATTATGGTACTTGGCTGACAGCGCATTCGAAACACCGGAAAAATCCAGCGCGATACGCGCTGGCTTCTCAATGGTATATCCCTTGGGCTCGGGCGGAGACTCCGAGAACTGAAGCGTTATTTCAGTTGAATCACCAGGCAGCGACGCAAAACGGACGTCTTGCAATTCCGAAGCATTGATCTTCGACGCAAATAGCACTGCGACAAAGAGTAAACTAATGGATGAACGTAGCTTAACAAGCATCTTGGTCGACCTTATACTCTGTTTTTTAAACATTTTTCTAGCGCCTGGCATCTTCATTCCCACGCCTCCTATACTTCTTTATTCATCTTCCAGCGATACAGACTGCGGCCTCTCAAGCCACCCGCCATGCCCGTTGGGAACAATTTCCAGCAAATCGATTCTGCCCTCGACGATCTCGACAATCCTGCCGTGATTACGCCCCATGTACTGGCCCTTTCTGATCATATGGACGCCACCTTCGTTGTCTGAAATCAGCGCCCATAGTGTTTCCTCCGGCCCCCGCTGCAGCGTTCCGACCATTTTCAGCTCGGCCAGCGAAAAAGACTCCAATACTTCTTTGGGGCGATCAAAATCAGGTTTTACCGAACTTTGATCGTCTGAAATCTTGATGTCGCTGACCACCACCTCTGCCGGAGGTGTAAATGGAGACCGGCTACCAGCGGCACTATAAGTGAATGCCCTGTATACCTGGACTTCCGGCAGCGGTTCTATTTTTCCTCTCGGCTTCTGATCAGCCTCTTTCATATAACGGTCAAGATCTTCAAAGCCACTGTTACCTGCACAACCCGCCAGGAAGACAAACAGAAGCAAGCCAATTCGAGACACTATAAATCCTAGCCCTCTCATTTTCTTCTCCCCTTCCTGCCTTTTCCTTTTTTCTTCTTGGGTTTATCCTGCTCGGACTTGTAACGGTAAGTCTTGGCAGCAATGCTCATGGTCAGCAAATCGCTGTCTTTCTTGCCTTTCTCTGCAGCGATCTTGAAATCATGTAAGGTCACGATACGAGGAAGACCGGCAACACCGCTGACAAAGGAAGCAATATCGTGATACCCGCCCGTGACACTGATGTCTATCGGCAGCTCGACGTAAAACTCCTTCGCGATCTCGGGCTTAAGCTTGATCGACTTGATTTCAAGCCCACTACCGAGCCCCGTATTAGTGATATCCTCTAGCAACCCGGGTACCTCAGTATCGACCGGAAGCTGCTTCAGCAAGGCTCCAAAGGTTTTTTCCATCTCCTCCATCTGGGACCGGTAGGCATCCAGATTGGCAACCTTGAATGCTTTTTGCTCGTATTGCTGCTTGAGCTTTTCCTCTTCGGCAGCAATTTTGTCAAAATCAGCATACTGATCCTTGATCAAAAACCAGTAGCCACCGAAAACAAGCCCGGCAAACACCACAAAAAACACAATGGCTTTGATTGGCCCTGGCCAGGAACCGGCATTGTTGAAGTCAAGGTCATTGATATCGAAGCTTTTGAGGCTTTCCATCGATTCTGAGAAACCCACTATTTCGCTCCTTTCTTATCTTTGGAGATCGCCGGCTTAACCTGGGTCACGGTCATCGTGAACTGGTTAAGCGCATCGTCGCCCTTCACGGCGCTCACGTCCGTCAAGTTAGGATTGGCAAACCACTCGGATGCTTCCAGATTTCGCATCAGCCCTGAAATCCGATTGTTCGATTCCGCCTTTCCCTTGATCAGCACGGTATCTGCAGATTTATTCAGAGAGTCGTAATGCAACCCGTCCGGCAAGGTCCTGACCAATTCATCAAACACCCTTACAATGACAGGGCGTGTGCCCTGTAAATCCTGGATCACTTTCATTCTGGAGAGCAGGGTCTCCTTACGTTTTTTGAGCGTCTGGATTTCCTTGGTTTTCTTGTCCAACACCTCCATCGAGGATTTGATATAGGCATTACGCGACTTCTGATATTCAATTTGTGAGTCGACCTGGCCCTGCCACAGAAACACCAACCCTCCCGCGACAATCGCAACACCAATCAAGGTGGTCAGGAATTGTTTCTGGCGCTCCGCCCTGAGTTCTTCGCGCCAGGGCCTTAGATTAATACTCGGCATTAGTCAAAACTCCTCATCGCCAGCCCACAGGCAATCATTAGGGACGGCGCATCATTACTCAAAGCGGAAGCATTTACCTTTGGCCCCAGCGTCATCTCGGCAAAGGGGTTGGCAACAGTCGTCTGGATGCCAACCTTGTCCTGAACCAGCTCCGCAATATTCGGAGTGGAAGCCACGCCACCCGCCAGAATCACGCAATCAACCTCGTTGTACTGACTTGATGAAAAGAAAAACTGCAGGGAACGTGCCACTTGCTGCACTACCGCTTCCTTGAATGGTTCCAATACTTCACGCTCATAGTCATCAGGCAAACCACCCTGTTTTTTCGCAAGCCCGGCTTCTTCTACCGACAATCCATAGCGTCTCTGAATTTCTTCTGTCAGCTGCTTGCCACCAAACAACTGCTCTCGGGTATATATTGTTTTGGCGTCTGCCAGTACGCTCAGCGTAGTCATGGTAGAGCCAATATCAACGATCGCGACTGTGAGCTCGTCTTCGGCGTCATCCACCTGCGATTGAAGCAAGGTAAAAGCGCGCTCAATTGCATAGGCCTCTACATCTACCACGCGGGTTGTCAGGCCACCAATCTCCAAGGCATCTTCCCGCAGCTCAACATTTTCCTTTCGACATGCAGCCAACAGTACATCAACTTGTTCGGAATTGGTTTCTGATTCCCCCAGCACCTCAAAATCAATGGCAACTTCATCCAATGGATAGGGAATATACTGATCTGCCTCGACTGAAATCTGATCTTCGAGCTCCTGCTCGCTCAGATTTGCACTCATCTGAATCGTCTTGGTAATTACGGCAGAGCCGGCAACAGCAACGGATGCAAGCCTGACACCGGTACGGGACTTGCCAACGACTTTTTTGACGATTTCGCCCACGGCCTCAGCATCGGTGATATTTTTCTCCACAACACTGTTGGCTGGAAGCGGCTCCACAGCGTAACTCTCAACGCGATATTTATCGCCGCTTTTAGAGAGCTCGAGAAGTTTTACTGAAGAGGAGCTGATATCAACACCTAGCAGTGTCTCTTTTTTCTTTCCAAATATTCCAAACACGAGAAAACCCAGTCAAAAATGAAGGCAATTTTGAGTAAGGCTAAAAAGTAATTCTGTTTACTCAACCCCAAAGTACATTTCTTTACTAAAGCGCAAACAAAAAGACGTATAATCCTGCACGTCCTTATTAAAGCTATTTCTTAGATAATAGACCTATATTTCTAACTTGCTAGGAAAAACATGTTTCGAATTGTGAGACTTTCGACCTTTTTGGCATGGTGCGGAGCCACCGCGTTATGCGGAACAGCCCTGTTATTGGCTTCTTTCTATTTATACCTTGCGCCGACGCTGCCAAGTGCCGAAAAACTGAAAACCACCCAGCTGCAAACTCCGCTGCGCATTTACACCGCCGATAACAAAAAAATTGCCGAGTTCGGCGAGAAACGCAGAACGCCTGTCAGCATGGATGAAGTACCCGAAACGTTTATCAACGCTTTTATTGCGGCGGAGGACAATCGTTTTTTCGAGCATGGTGGCATCGACTTCAAAGGACTTGCCAGGGCTACAGGCCAATTGATCAGCACCGGACAAATCGTCTCGGGTGGTAGCACCATCACAATGCAGGTCGCCAAAAACTTTTTCCTTTCGAGGGAACGGACCTTCATACGTAAGTTCAATGAAATCTTTCTGGCCCTGCAAATTGAAAACGCTTTGAGCAAGAATGATATTCTCGAACTCTACCTGAATAAAATTTATCTGGGCAATCGTGCTTACGGCATCCACGCAGCAGCGCAGGTTTACTATGGCAAACAGATTGACCAGCTAAGCATCGCCGAAATGGCCATGATTGCCGGGCTACCCAAAGCACCATCTCGCTATAACCCGCTCGCAAATGCAGAACGCGCTTTGATCCGGCGGAACTGGATACTCGACCGGATGTCAGAACTCGGAATGATTACCGGCGAACAATATGCCACCGCAATTAATGCTCCGATCACAGCCATTTATCATGGCGGCAGCGTCGACCTGGCCGCGCCCTATCTCGCAGAGATGGCCCGCCTCGAAACCATCCAGCGCTTCGGTAATGAGGCCTACACATCCGGACTAAGTGTTTATCTTACAATCCACAGCGAGCATCAGGCAGCCGCCAATCGCGCAGTAAAAAGCGGTCTTGATAATTACGACAAACGCCACGGATATCGTGGCCCTATCAACCAGTTAAGTGCTGAGCAACTCGCGAATACCAGCTTCGTCAAGGACCTGCTACGCAATACGAAAGTTGCCAGTCAGCATCGGGCCGCCGTCATCACGAAAATTGAACCCCAGCTAGCAACTGTAGTATTCGGCAATGGAGAAACCGGCCATCTGAAACTTGAGAATGCCAAGTGGGCCGCACCTTTTATCACTGTCAACCGGGTTGGCAATGCACCCGAATCACTATTGGATGCGTTTAATATTGGTGACGTCATTGAGCTCTCCGAAGAGACTGACAGCACCGGCGTTAAACGCTGGGCCCTGGCCCAGACACCAGAGGTTCAGGGCGCGCTTGTCTCCCTATCCCCGAAGGATGGGGCCATACAGGCCCTGGTCGGTGGCTATGATTTCAAACTGAGCCACTACAACCGGGCAACCCAGGCCAAACGCCAACCTGGATCAAACTTTAAACCCTTTATCTATTTGGCCGCACTGGAACATGGCAACACAGCCGCAACATTGATCAATGACGCCCCGATTGTCTTCGACGACAAAAATCTGGAAGCGGTTTGGCGCCCGGAAAATTCCAGCGGAAAATTCTATGGTCCTACGCGACTGCGTCAGGCTTTGTACAACTCTCGCAACCTGGTCTCGATCAGACTCCTGAAAAGACTCGGCATCAAGAAAGCCGTTTCTGTTATCAGGAAGTTCGGCTTCGACCCGAACTCGCTTCCCAAGGATCTTTCACTGGCTTTGGGCAGCGCCGGAATCACCCCAATGGAGATTGCCGCCGGTTACAGCATGCTCGCCAACGGGGGCCACTATATCGAACCGTACCTGGTTGCAAGAATCGAAAACAGCTTTGGCGAAGTCATCTACAGGGCGAATCCCTATACCGTCTGCGATCCATGTGAACTGGAAACCACAGAAGACAGCAAGCAGGACCAGCACCCGCGCCCCGCGCCCAGAATAGCCAATCAACAAGCTATGTACATATTGCACTCGATGCTCAAGGACGTCATTACTAAAGGTACCGGACGCAGAGCACTGGTGCTGAAAAGAGACGACCTGGCCGGAAAAACCGGAACGACCAACGATCAGAAAGACGCCTGGTTTTCAGGCTTTAACACCGAGCTCCAAACTTCTGTCTGGGTCGGTTTTGATAATCCGAGAACCCTGGGTCGCAGGGAATATGGCGCCAGAGCGGCGCTTCCGATTTGGATTGATTACATGAAAGTCGCCCTGCGAGGCAAAGAAAGCGCGCACATGGCCAGACCGGAAGGCATCATAACCGCCAGAATCAACCCCAAGACGGGCAACCTGGCCCGGCCCGGCGACAGCGGGGCTATCTTCGAGCTTTTCCGTCGCGAATATGCACCATCCATCTTCTCAACACCTTACGAGAGAGATAGCCAGAACGACGAAAACAAGCCAGCCCTGGCACCAGAAGATATTTTCTGAAGTGCAAAAAAAAGCCCCTGCAGTTGCAGGGGCTTTTGATATCTCAGTTATGCTTACTTGATATCATCCACTGAAGTCAGTGGATAGTGCTCGGGGTAGCCGAAACGGGCAACACCACTATCAACAGCGGCACGTGCAACAGCCGCTGAAACTGCACCCAGCAATCGCGTATCCAGAGGCTTGGGAATAATATAGTCCTTGCCATACTCCAGATGATCGCCGCCATAGGCATCAATCACGTCCTGAGGCACAGGCTCTTTGGCCAGATCCTTGATGGCATTGACTGCTGCAACTTTCATCTCTTCGTTAATCGCTGTCGCTCTTACATCAAGAGCGCCACGGAAGATGAACGGAAATCCAAGCACATTGTTTACCTGGTTAGGGTAATCCGAACGACCGGTTGCCATAATGATATCGTCACGTGCCTCCAACGCTGTTTCCGGTTTGATCTCGGGGTCAGGATTGGAGCAGGCAAAGATAACGGGGTTTGGTGCCATTCTATTCAAGTCGTCAACAGACAACAGATTGGGACCAGAAAGACCGACAAAAACATCTGCGCCGTCACAAGCATCGGACAGCGTGCGCTTGTCTGTATCATTGGCAAACATCGCCTTGTACTGATTCAAGTCATCACGACCGGTATGAATCACGCCCTTTCTGTCCAGCATAAAGATGTTTTCCTGCTTCATGCCACAGCTGATCAACAGCTTCATACAGGCGATTGCAGCAGCGCCAGCACCGAGACACACCACTTTGGAATCTTCAATCTTTTTACCCTGAAGCTCCAAAGCATTGATCATTCCCGCCGCCGTCACGATAGCCGTACCATGCTGATCATCGTGGAAAATCGGAATATTGCACTGCTCAATCAGGATACGCTCGATTTCAAAACATTCAGGCGCCTTGATATCTTCCAGGTTAATACCGCCAAAGGTATCTGCGATGCGCTTGGTGGTATCAATGAATGCCTGCGGGCTTTCCGCGTCTACTTCGATATCGAACACATCAATTCCAGCAAAACGCTTAAACAGAACACCTTTACCTTCCATCACGGGTTTACTTGCCAACGGGCCCAGATTTCCCAATCCCAGGATAGCCGACCCATCTGAAATCACGGCAACCAGATTGCCTTTGGCTGTGTATTTATAGGCATTCTCAGGATCAGCGGCAATCTCCCTAACCGGTTCTGCAACGCCTGGGCTATAAGCCAACGACAGGTCGCGAGAAGTCGCAGTGGGTTTAGAAATTTCTACGCTGATTTTCCCCGGCTTGGGATTCGCGTGGTAATCGAGTGCCGCGGTTTTCAAATCGTCTGACATTATTAAGTACCATTTAACAGTAAATTAGAGACCTGGAGGTCCTGATATCCGGGGCGCGAGACCCTTTGTTATCTTACTCGCTGCCTTGCCGGCACCACCGGAGCAGTATCCGACATCAGGCAGAGGGTAATGTTTTGCTTGAACTGTTCTTTCCCTACTCGCTCAATCGCTGTAGACGAAAAAAGAGCGACCGGCGCTCTTTTTTCATAAAGTTTCCAATGGATGCGAAACAGCCTAGCTTCCCATTCTGCTGCCGAAGCGCTTCTTGAACTTGTCGATACGGCCACCGGTATCCATCACTTTCTGCTTACCAGTGTAAAATGGGTGGCATGCTGAACAGACGTCCAACAAGATATCTTTGCAGAGCGTGGAGCGTGTTTTGATCACGTTGCCACAGCTGCATTTGGCTTCGATTTCCTGATAATCAGGATGAATGTTCTCTTTCATTTTATTCACCTCAAGCTCTGTTTTGCCGCCACTCGCCACCATAGGGCCAGCACCGCAATCAAGAAGGCTAAGTTGTTACATCCGCTTCGCACAGTCGTCTGAGCGAAAATTAAGACGGCGCATGGTACCAAAACATACAGTTTTAGCAAGCAGGAATTACAGTTTCCTTGGCCCGGCCACAACAGCTGTGAAATAATGCCTGAAAAGTCGAGTCTGATGACTCGCGAACCGCAAATTCTCCAGGCGCAAAGAACGCATGAAATTCCGTGAATGCTACCAGTAAAGTAGTTGCAGTTGCCGTCCCGGCACCGCTTTATCAAACCTATGATTACCAACTGGCCCCTCAAGATCCGGGCAAAAACGATCAACAGGAGAGATTGATTGGCCGCCGTGTCGCCGTTGAGTTTGGCCATCGGGGGCTCATCGGCATCATCGTGGAAGTGCGTGAAGAAGCGCATCACGACCAGTCTGCGCTAAAGACTGCACAATTGTTTAAGGATGAAGAGCCAGTATTCAGCAAGGACATGCTCGCCACGCTGCTATGGGCTTCGACCTACTATTGCCACCCGCTCGGTGAATGTTTTCATGCGGCACTGCCATCGATGGCACGTAAAAAAGCAACACTGCCCACACTGCGAGTCAGAAAATGGCACCGCACCCCGAAGCCTTTCGAGGGCCGGGCCAACGCGACACACCAGAAACAGATTCTGGACCTGGTTGCTAGCCACCGTGATGGTATTTGGGAGGACGCACTGCGTCTGATCAAGGCCAGTCCCGGGCAACTCAAATTACTGGAGCAAAAGGGATATCTGGAATTTAGTGAACATGTCCATTTTTCAGCGACCCAGAGAAGAGCCGCACCTGACAAAGCCCTGCCACTCAATCCGGAACAACAGAAAGTGTATGAGTCCCTGCACGCCCTGAATGGGTTTTCTCCCGCCCTGCTCGAGGGTATCACTGGTTCCGGCAAGACCGAGGTGTATATCCGCCTGGTAGAGGAGTACATTAAACAGGGTCGGCAGGCGCTCATTCTGATCCCCGAGATCAACCTTTCCCCCCAAACCTTTGCGCGCTTCCAGAGCAAGCTTTCCGAAGCCGTTGTGCTGGTTCACTCGGCCCTTGGAGACAAGGAAAAGTACCAGGCCTGGCAGATGGCCCGGCTTGGCCACGCCAAGGTGGTGATCGGCACCCGATCGGCTATTTTTACGCCTTTCAAGGCGCTTGGGCTGATCATCGTCGACGAGGAACACGATAACTCTTACAAACAAAACGACGGCTTCAAGTACTCGGCCCGTGATCTGGCAGTCAAACGCGCACAACAGCAGCAGTGCCCGGTCATTCTCGGTACTGCAACCCCATCACTGGAGACCCTGTATAAAGTAGAACAAGGCCACTACAGCTATCAGCGCCTGAATACCCGAGCCGGCAATGCGTCCTTGCCGGATGTTGCACTG
The DNA here is from genome assembly GCA_006212045.1 of Oleiphilus sp. Classification (GTDB taxonomy): domain Bacteria; phylum Pseudomonadota; class Gammaproteobacteria; order Pseudomonadales; family Oleiphilaceae; genus PZPK01. The sequence goes on from PZPK01000004.1 coordinate 139,210, forward strand.
ATCGACATCCGCAGCCGACCATTGACTGACGGCCTGTCGCCACCACTACTCAAAGCCATTGGCGATACGCTTGAAGCCGGGAATCAGGTCATCGTATTTCAGAACCGGAGGGGCTACGCGCCAACCCTGATGTGCGAAAGTTGTGGCACGCTGGTACAGTGCCCAAATTGTGATGCGCGCTTGACCGTTCACAGCCATCCCCCCCATCTGCATTGCCACCATTGCGACCTGAAAACCGACATTCCGAAACAATGTAGCAGCTGCCATGGCGTGCATTTTGCGGCACTTGGTGCGGGTACCGAACGCATCGAGTCGTCACTGGCACAGCGATTCTCGGAGTATGACATTGTTCGCCTCGACCGGGATACCATCAAGAATCCAACAACCCTGAACCATGCGCTGAACAAAATTCACGAGGGATCACCCGCCATGATTGTCGGCACCCAAATGCTAAGCAAGGGACATGACTTCCACAACGTAACATTAGTGGCTGTTCTGGATGCCGATGGCCTGTTCTTCAGCGCCGATTTTCGCGCGATTGAAAAGGGCGCCCAACAGCTGATCCAGCTGGCAGGCCGAACCGGGCGGGGCGACAAACAGGGGCAGGTACTGATTCAGACCCGCTTACCAGAGCACCCCCTGTTTCAGTACATTGGGGCGCACGACTATCATGCCTGCGCTTTGGAGCAACTGCAGGAACGCATGCAATGCCAGTTGCCACCGCACCTGAAAATGATCAGCATTCGCGCCGATGCCCGCGATGTGCAATCCACTCTGGATGCCCTGAGCAGGCTGAACGCAGCCTTAGCCAACAGCGTTTCTGCTTTGCGCGAGGCCCAAGTCATAGGCCCGATTGAGGCCAGCATGACGCGTAAACAGGGCATATTCAGAAGCTACCTGACCATACTGCACAACAATCCGAGCGCGCGAAGAGATGTGCTTCTGGCCCTGCCGGCTGCGCTGCATCAAGCCAAGTCGCGTGGCGTCCGTTTCGCGATCGACGTCGATCCAATCGAATACATGTAAGCACTGTGATGCTGTTTGCATAGTTTACGGAATCAGTGATAATACGCGCCTCGAATTACCACTGACTTTTTGCCTTTCATGAAAGACTCTATTGCAGCACATATTGAACGATCCATCGACCACCTGAAGCAACAGGGACTGATCCCGGAATCTGTCTCTGCGCGCATCAATGTTGATGCCACCAAAGACAAAAAGTTTGGCGATTTCGCCAGTAACGTCGCATTGGTACTGGCCAAACAAGCGGGTATGCCACCACGTGCGCTGGCTGAAAAAATTGTGGCGGACCTGGAATCCGGATCCCAGAACGACATTGAAAAGATGGAGATTGCCGGCCCGGGCTTTATCAACTTCTTTGTCAGCAATGCCAGCAACTATACCGCACTGCAAGAGATCTTCGAGAAGACAGAAGCGTTCGGAAAATCGACTGTCGGCGAAGGCCAAAAATACCAGGTTGAATTTGTTTCAGCCAATCCGACCGGACCGCTGCATGTTGGACATGGCAGAGGCGCGGCATATGGCGCCAGCGTTGCCGACCTTCTTGAAGCGGCCGGATATCAGGTCGACCGGGAATACTATGTCAATGACGCCGGCCGTCAAATGAATATCCTGGCGGTCAGTGTCTGGATTCGATATCTGCAAGGGCAAGGGCTGGATTTTCCGTTTCCGGACAATGCTTATAAAGGCGACTATATTCTGGACATCGCGCAGCGACTGTCCGAGCGCTTTGGATCAGAGCTGGGCTGTTCAATCGAGCAGCTCAGTGAAGAGCTTCCGCTCGACGAGTCCCAGGGGGGCGACAAGGAACAATATATAGACGCCCTGATACAGCGTGCAAGACAGCTGTTGGGTGATCGTTATCAGGACGTGTTCAACCAGGGGCTGAACGCCATCGTAGAAGACATTCGGGAAGATCTTGGCGAATTTGGTGTGCACTACAACAACTGGTTTTCCGAAGCCTCATTGAGCGAAGATATCGAACAGGCACTGGAACGATTGCAATCAAAAGGCCATCTGTATGAAAAAGAAGGCGCCTTGTGGTTCCGTTCAACGGCCTTTGGTGATGATAAAGACCGGGTAGTCAGGCGCGACAATGGCGAAACGACCTATTTTGCCTCGGATATCGCCTATCACATGAACAAATTCAAGCGCGGTTATGACAAGGTCATCAATATCTGGGGCGCCGACCACCATGGCTACATTGCTCGGGTCAAGGCAGCCCTGCAGGCCATGGAACTGGACGCCGAAAAACTGGATGTTCGGCTCGTTCAGTTTGCCATCCTCTACCGCGGGCAGGAGCGCGTTCAAATGTCTACACGCAGCGGCTCATTTGTCACCCTCAGAGAGCTTCGCGACGAGGTTGGCAATGATGCTGCCCGCTTCTTCTATGTCACACGTAAAGCCGAACAGCATATGGACTTTGACCTTGACTTGGCCAAGTCAGAAAGCAAGGATAACCCGGTCTACTACATACAGTATGCCCATGCCAGAATCGCCAGCATGATACGCAAAGCACGGGATATGGGTGTAGAGTGTGACACAAGCGCAGGTATAGATTATCTGGGCAGCAATGGCACCGACAACGAGATTGATCTGGCGAAACGTCTTTCTATTTACCCAGAGACGCTGGCCACGGCAGCGACACAGTTGGAACCACATATGCTGACACACTACCTGAGAGACCTGGCTAGCGAATTCCATACGTACTACAACGCGCACAAAGTGCTGGTTGACGATACAGAATTACGCAACGCGAGAATGACCTTGAGCCTTGCCGTCCAGCAAGTTATCCATAACGGACTGCGACTATTGGGTGTCAGCGCACCGAACGAGATGTAAGCCAGACCAGCTACTGAACAATCACCTTCGGAACCTGCCATGACCCGGGATTACGCCAAGCCCTCAACCACCCGCAAGAAAACGCCGGTACGAAAGAAACCGGCGCGTGCAACCGGGAAGACGCGCAAAGGGGCAGCGCCGCCACCTCCCCCACCCCCAAAACGTTGGAAACTTCTGGCAATTTTGCTGGCATTGGTGGCCGGCTTTGGCGCCGGCATTTATAGTCTGACCCGGATCCCTGCAACACAGGCACCGGAAACGCCAAAGAAGAGCACTCAGTCCGGCACTAAAACCGGAGTCAAAACGACGCCTAAAACGTTACCGGAGCAACGTTTCAAGTTTTATGATCTGCTGGAAGAGTCAGAAGTCATCGCCCCAAAGGTAGACACGTATACCTTTAAGGAAAAAAACAAGGACAATGATTTTTATTATATGGTTCAGACCGGCTCCTTTCGTTCCAGCGTTGATGCTGAAAGGCAGAAAGCGACGATAGCATTCCAGGGTCTGAAAGCCAGTATCAAACCGGTACAGAATGATCAGGGAACACTCTGGTACCGTGTGATGACAGGCCCGTTCTATTCTCGTACCGAAATGAACAGTGCGCTCGACAAGCTGGTGGCCATCAATATTGAGCCATTGGTCAAAAAGGTCAAAAAGTAACTCCCGTCAAGATAATCCCGGCTGACGCTTGAATTTATTCGACTCGCTCCCATATAGCCACATTCAAGCTCGAAGTCAGCAGCAGGTTAAAGGGCATGCATATGCTCCATGCGTATTCGTGTGCCCTTGTCGACCTGACAACGACAAACACTCCGGGTCCGGACTGGAAAACCCGACATACTCGGAGCAGGCATCAAGCATAAACGTCCCGGCTGCGGATGTAACATACAGAATCGTTCCAAGGAGATTGGCATGACTACCATATTATCCGTCCGTCGTGGCGACGAAGTCGCCTTGGGTGGTGACGGTCAGGTATCGCTGGGCAACACCATTATGAAAGGCAATGCGAAGAAAGTGCGCAGACTGTATCGGGATCAGGTCATTGCGGGCTTTGCCGGCGGTACCGCTGATGCATTCACCCTGTTCGAGAGATTCGAAGCCAAACTGGAAAAACACCAGGGACATCTGATCAGGGCCGCCGTCGAACTGGCCAAAGACTGGCGCACAGACAGAGCTTTAAGAAGACTGGAAGCCCTACTCGCGGTGGCAGATAAAGACGCCTCGCTCATTATTACAGGTAACGGAGATGTCATTGAGCCCGAGGATAGCCTGATCGCGATCGGGTCAGGCGGCCCTTTTGCCCAGGCCAGTGCGCGCGCTTTGCTGGACAATACGGATCTGGGCGCACGCGATATCGTCGAGAAAGGGCTCAATATTGCGGCCGATATCTGCGTCTTCACCAATCACAGCCGCACCATCGAAGAATTGAAAACCCGCTAACGTTTTGCAAGAAGAGTTCACATCCATGGCCAACATGACACCCAGAGAAATCGTACACGAACTGGACCAACACATTATCGGGCAAAGTGATGCCAAGCGTGCGGTAGCCATTGCGCTGCGAAATCGCTGGCGCCGCATGCAGCTTCCCAACGAAATGCGCGAAGAAATTTCCCCCAAGAATATCCTGATGATCGGGCCAACCGGTGTCGGTAAAACCGAAATTGCGCGGCGCCTGGCAAAACTCGCCGACGCACCATTCATCAAAGTTGAAGCCACCAAATTTACAGAAGTTGGCTACGTTGGACGCGATGTTGAATCGATCATACGGGATATTGCCGATCACGCGCTCAAGATGTACCGCGAAAAGGAAATGGCCCAGGTTGCGACCCGCGCTGAAGACGCCGCCGAAGATCGCATTCTGGACGCACTGCTGCGCCCTGCCCGCGACACGTCTGTGGTAGATGAACAGATACAGAACGAATCCTCAACGCGTCAGATATTTCGCAAGAAGCTTCGCGAAGGTGATCTCGACGACAAGGAAATTGATATTGAAGTGAGCTCAATGCCGGTAGGGGTCGAAATCATGGCGCCCCCAGGCATGGAAGAGATGAGCAACCAGCTACAGAATATTTTCTCGAATATGTCAGGCGAGAAAAAACGCAGCAAGAAAATGAAAGTCTCTCAGGCCTTGAAGCAACTTAAAGAAGAAGAAGCTTCCAAACTGATCAATGAAGAGGACATCAAAACCAAAGCCCTCCAGGCGGTGGAGCAGAACGGCATCGTGTTCCTCGATGAAATTGACAAAGTGGCAAAAAAAGCCGAAGGCAGCTCTGGCGATGTCAGTCGCGAGGGCGTCCAACGCGACCTTCTGCCATTAATTGAGGGCTGCACGGTGACCACCAAACTGGGCAGCATCCGCACGGACCACATACTGTTTATCGCCTCTGGCGCCTTTCATCTGGCCAAACCTTCCGATCTGATTCCTGAACTGCAAGGCAGGCTGCCTATCCGGGTCGAATTAAAAGCACTGTCGGCCGACGACTTCAAACGTATCCTGTCCGAACCCAATGCCTCATTGATAGAACAATATATGGCACTCATGCGTACAGAAGGGGTGGATCTGGAATTTGCGGATGATGCGCTCGAAAAAATTGCACATATCGCTTGGAAAGTGAATGAGAAAACCGAGAATATCGGCGCCAGACGTTTGCACACAGTTCTGGAGCGCCTGCTTGAAAGTATCTCCTTCGAAGCAGGCGACAAAACGCAGGGCAACGTCCGGATTGATTCAGCCTATGTGGAATCGCAGCTGGATGACCTGTCCGAAGATGAAGATCTGAGCCAGTACATTCTCTAGCGAGCGTATGATGTCCCCAGCACCCAAGCGCGTGACAGTGAAAGCCGGCTCAGGCCTGCTTTGTCTGGAATACGATGACGGAGAATTCGAACTCAGTTTTGAATTTCTGCGGGTGCATTCTCCTTCCGCAGAAGTCCGCGGTCACGGGCGCGGCTCGGAAGTGCTGCAATCCGGCAAAAAATACGTTGTTCTGGAAGGCATCGAACCCGTCGGCAACTACGGACTGAAGCTGATCTTCAATGACGGGCACGATTCCGGCATCTATACCTGGGATATCCTGAGAGACTATGCGCTCAATCAGGACGTCCTTTGGCATACCTATCTGGAAAAACTGGCGCAAGCCGGCCAGGCAAGAGAGCCTCATTCCTGAAGCTGCCTCTCAAAATAATCGACACTTTATAGTTGTGTCAAAGCACCGTGCAAACATCTTCGCAAGCTTCGATAAAACGTTTCTATTTACTGGTGATCCGAACATGGCAGGGCTGCGTATTTATCCCTGACAGATGATCACTTCTGTTTTGAAGTGCACACCCTACTTTTGCTGCCGATCACGCTTTACGGCAGCCTTTTTTACAAACAACGTGCTTTTCCGGGGCTCTAGCCAGATCCTGAAACCTTATCAATTGATCGCGTACTGATAATGCACCGGGAGTCCCTTACGCATTACGATTACCGAGACTTTTTCTTCCGTTTCCAGTGCGTCAAACAGGTTATTCTGGGCTTCGTGTACCCACTCCCCGTTGACACGCATCACGACATCCCCTTCCCTTAAGCCCAGTGTCTGATAAAACTCACTGTCCTTCACACCCTTCAGTTTCAGCAAATGTACACCTTCCACCTCCAGCTCACCTGGCTGAAAATGTGCCCTGAGCGATGATTGCGCAACCAATTGGTCGTCCAGCCATTCGCGCGACAAGGGCGACTCTCCTTTGGGTGCAACCACACCGCGATACTGATACTCAATATCTGCAGGCGGCAACTCATCCGTATCCAGTACATTTCCGGAAGCAATCACCGCCTGCTCGATGTCATTCAGGCGCTTTTCCAGATCCGGCTGATCAATCTCATTCAGGGGCTCATCTGTGGCCGCTGCCTGGTTTTCCGCGACACCAGTGTTTCCATGCGCAAGCCTTAGCTTTTCCTTTTTCCCATGATTATCCAGCACGACATGGCGTGGATGAATTTCCAGCAGAATCACATTCTCCAATACAAGGTCCGCAACCTTGTAATCCCCGGTCTCATCCGACTCGGTTTTCAGAATCAGCGCACGTGCGCTTGCTCCATTGTCATCGTTACCGGCTCCAATCACGCCTTCCAGACGAAGAGGCAGCGCTGTATCTTCCAGTTTCTCTTCGCCAGACATTGAACCGGCCATTCCGGTACCACTATCTGCCCCACTTGCCGCCAGGCGTTCAAGCTCCTGATCAATAAAGAAACGCAGCACATGCAGGTCCTTGGGGCCGTTCAAATACAAACCATTAATGAGTGTCACGGGGACATTACTGAAGCCAAGCTCCTGGGCAAGCGCAACATTGCCACGAATGGCGTTCTCAACCTCGGCGCTATCGAGACAGGCTTCGAACCCGGCCTGGTCCAGTTTCAACTGCTTTGCGATACGCAGATAAGCGTCTTTGTTCAGATTATTGGGATCAACCCATAAGGCTTTGTGAAAACGCTCAAACTCACCCCCTGAAAATGCGCAACGTGCCGCCTGACTGGCTCCGACGGAAAAGCGATGAAAACGCAACGGGAAATCATAATAAACGAAGCGAATACGATCTCCATAAATTTGTTCCAGCTGTGCATAGGTGTCCTGCATGCCAACACAATGGGTGGATTGATAATTGCAAAATACGGACAGTTCAATTGGCGCATCGGAGCGCCCTTTCCCCGGTTGAGTGCCGGGACGCGACCAATCCAGTCTGGGGGGTTGTGGCGGGCGGATCAACACTTCCACAGAAGCATCCTCTGTCGGCTTACCCTGAAGCTTCTCATCCAGGTGCTCTGCCAACGCCAGACGTCGCGTCTCATACTTTGCCCATTCCAGTTTAAAAAGCTCCAATTGTGCGCGCTCGTCGATATCACTTTGCAGGATATCCTTGCCGCTGATTCTGGCAACGACAGGGTTGTCCAAAAACGCTGGCGCTGCCGAAAGAGAAGCAGCTGGATCAGAACCGCTGTCGGGCCCTGCGCTATCAGAATTGGTATCATGGCTACATGCAGCCTGCATTAAAGAAAGAAAAAGAAGGGTTAAGACGATGGTCACTCGCATGATCGGGGCTCTTCAAAATTCGGTTATTGTTATTTCATTCGCACATGGCAGGTCGCCTGAAGAAGTGCGTTCAGCGAAAGAAAAAAGGGAATACATCCCCCACTGACAGTAAAAAGGTTAACAGACCGGCCGCCGGCCTGTTAACCAAATTTCCATTTCGTTTTTGTTATTGTTTCACCGGAGCTTATTTATCCGGATTGTGGTTCCACATCAGGTTGGCCGCAGTATTCTGGCCCTGAAGGCTTGGGTGGAAGCAGTCACCGCCATCAATATCGTTTCTCTGGAAACTGAAAGTTCCGACAGTGGACGCATTTTCACCCTGGTAGCTGGCAACAACTTCAACACCATTGGTGCCGTTGTAAGAAGCCGCTTCTTCCGCCAGGATCTCGTTGTAACGCTGCTGCTTGGCCTCGATCGCTGCCAGACGCTGAGCGCTTGATTCACCATTCATGGTGCCACCATAGGTCGCAACACTACAGATATCATAAGAGTTCCAGATATTTTCGCAGCGGATACGATAAGTCGTAGCCTGCTTGGCAAGACCAGCTGCGCGCAGATCCTGCACGCGTGGAACACCGCCCAGATAGACAGTTGAACCGCTAGGCAAACCCGATACCAGTGTATTCAGACCCGCCTGCACGGAAGAACGCCATTGTGAATCAGTGTACAGTGGGTTGGTACAATTTGCCGGATCCGTACAGTCACGGTTACAGATATCGTTTCCGCCCAGCAGCACTTCCACATGATCAGGCGTCGTGCTTTGCGCTACGATGTTAGCCGCTTGGGTCGCAAAGTTATTGGAACCACCACGCAACTCTGAGCCTGAGGCCGCAGCGCTCTTGTTGGCCGAAATAGAGCCATTGAGCTGCTTGTACTTGTCATGCACAGAGTTCACACTGGAATCCCAGCCATCAAACCAGGAATGCTCTGGCTGATCACCACCCAACAGGCAGAACAGATCCCAGAACCAGTAGTTATAGCGGCAGTCAGCGGCGAAGCCCATGGTAATACTATCGCCCGCTGCTGTAGTTTTCGAAGGTAAGGCACTGGCTTGCATGCTCGCCAGAGATAAACAAATTGCGATGGCGGGCGCAACGGCCCATGAAGCTAATGTTTTTATTCTCATGTTATTATCCTAGATTTGTTAATTGCTGTATTCCCTCATTAAGTCGACTACTCCCTGATTATGTCTCGCTACGACTTCGATTCAGCGAGCGTCGGGAGTCTATCAGTTAAATAGATAAACAGGACAGATGACTCTTTCACGACAATGGCAGGCTAAGCTAATATGCCAATAATCATATCTTTAAGGATAAATACATAAGCCTGAAGAACATCAAGGTGGCGAGCGTGGAAGAACCTCGCATAAAAGTGAAGATTCCCTCACATTTTATCTTTCAAGGCATAGACAGCGATTCGAAAGACGCCATAGAATGACTCAATAACAATAATACAGGTAATGTCGCTTATGCTGTTTTCCGAATACAGTCCTCTGCGCTTCGCCAACGCCTATGCGATCCTGCTGAAACGGTATCTGCACAAATTCACCGGAAATTCGCTGGATACGGGGGAAACCTCGTCCATCAACCTTCGCCAGCTTGACCAATTGGTTCGTGATATCTACCAAACCACGGGCGACCTCGGATTCGGATTAGACATAGGCAGAAATATTCACCCCTCCGATTATGGCATTGCCGGCTACGCCATGCTGAACTGCGCAACCTTGTTGGATGCCATCAAAACATCCAACCAATACCGCCATAAACTTAAATCCGGGTTCAGTACCGAATTTGAAATCAGCGAACGCTGCGTACGCTATCGAGTGACCAATGCGGACGATCTGATTTGTCTGTTTCCGATGGTTGAGCTGGATTTCGCATCAGGCTTGCAGTTTGCCCGCTTGCTGGTAGGCCCACAGCAGGCGAAAAACATTCGATTGCAATCAGTCAGATTCAAACATCTCCCCCTTCGCCCGGTTGATGATTATGAAAATTTCTTCGGTTGCAAGGTGCACTTTGATGCAGAGCAGAATGTCGTAGAGCTACACAGGGACAGCGCAGACATTCCAGTCCACGGAGCTAATCCGAAATTATTCAGCCTTTTCGACAAGAAACTTGGCAATTACTTCCTTAACAAAAACACCAAAGGCTCACTTCCCGACCAGGTAAGGTATTTTCTCAAACAGCATATTGATCATGAGTTCCCCAATCAGGAGCAGGTCGCCAAACATTTTTTTATGAGTGTCAGCTGCCTGAAAAACCGGCTGAAAAAACTCGGAACGAGCTTTCAATTCATACTGGACGAGGTGCGCGGGGAAGAAGCGAAACGGCTACTGGCAGACTCCGACAAACCCATCAAGGAGATTAGCTCCGGGCTCGGTTTTGCCAATCAAAGTGCATTCAATCGCGCATTCAAGCGATGGACCGGAGCAAATCCGCGCGACTATCGCAAACACTGTAACGAAAACAGTTCGATCCCCGCTTAAACACCTTTCGCTTTATTGGTATTCTTTCAGTCTTTCTACAGTTCATTTCTGCGTAGCCTGAATCGCTGCGCCCATACAGAGGTAAATCATGAACCTGAATAACGTCCCTGCAATTGTCACCGGCGGCGCATCCGGATTGGGCGAAGCGACGGCCCGCATGCTGGCCGAACACGGCGCCAAAGTCACTATCTTCGACGTACAGGCAGACAAGGCTAACAAGGTTGCCCGGGAAATCGGCGGACTGGCTGTCAGCTGTGATGTCACCAATGCGGAGAGTGCAGAACAGGCATTTGCGCAGGCCCGCGAGGCTCACGGAAATTGCGGTATCGCCGTGAATTGCGCCGGTATAGGTGTACCAGCCAAGATTCTCGGCAAGGAAGGACCGATGGCCATGGACTTTTTCAACAAGGTCATTCAGGTGAATTTATGCGGTAGCTTCAATATCCTACGCTTGGCGGCTGCCGAAATGCAGGATCGCGAAGCCAATGCCGACGGCGAGCGTGGCGTTATTATTTCCACAGCCTCCGTGGCGGCTTATGAAGGACAAATCGGACAAGCCGCTTATTCCGCCTCGAAAGGCGGCATTGTGGCCATGACCTTGCCTGCCGCAAGGGAACTGGCCCGCTATGGCATCCGGGTACTGGCGATCGCCCCCGGCCTGTTTATGACCCCCATGATGGAAGCTTTGCCTGAAGCCGCACAGGAGAGCCTGGCCGCCACACTTCCCTTCCCTCAGCGACTCGGCCAGCCCAGCGAATATGCACGAATTGTCAGGGAAATGGTTGAAAATCCGATTTTGAATGGTGAAGTCATCAGAATCGATTGCGCCTTACGCATGGCGCCACGCTAGGGGCCGCCGATGTGGACAAACAGCGCCGCATTTCTGGATAGACTCCTCACCGAGCAGCGACCTGAAAAGCCTGTCACGATCGGAAAATGGTTTCGGGACTTCAAAGCGCAAGTACCCAGTCACTTTTCTTCAATCGAGCGTGCGGCCCTGGGAGGCCGAAGGGCGCGCTGTGTCGGCCATGCATTTACTGCCGGATACCAGTCCGCACTGGAACATCTGTTCGCGGCGCACTTTGACCCGGGGTCGCCAGCTCTCGCGTCTTTCTGTGTAAGCGAAACCAAAGGCAATCACCCGCGCGCGATCGAAACCTGCCTGAGTCAGGCAGAAGCTACGTTTATTCTGTCCGGAGACAAAACCTTTGTCTCCGGCGCGCACGAAGCCCAACAACTATTTGTCGCCTGCCGGGAGCATAGTAACGAACAGCAAAGACCCAATATCAAGGTCGTTGTGGTGTCGGCAAGAGCTCCCGGGGTAAAAATAGAGTCTTTACCCACGCTCCCTTTTATTCCGGAGGTCAGTCACGGTCGCGTGAATTTTGATCAGGTTGAACTGGACCCCGTGAACCTGCTGGCCGGCGATGGTTATTCTGAGTACATCAAGCCATTTCGTACTTGTGAGGACCTTCACGTCATGGCATCGGTACTGGCCTATGTTCTGGGGGAGATCATCTCGGAACACCTCCCGAAGTCGCTGGCAGAAGACGCCCTGGGAGCGTTAGCCGGCTTTATGTCATTGAGTCATATAGACCTCAAACACCCCGGGAGCCATCTTGCGCTGGCCGGCTTGCGTCGCCAGCTCAATGCCGTTCTGCAACGTTTCAAAGCTGAACTGGCCAGCTGCAATACTGCGTTACTTTCAGATTGGGAGCGCGATTCCGCTTTACTGAAAGTCGCCGGAAAAGCACATGAAGCGCGCACAAAAAAAGCCTGGGAGGCATATCTTTCCTCCCAGGCTTTGTCTGAATGACAGGCAGGCAGTTGCCCGATTAAGGCAATTAACCTTTCCGCTACATATCGTCCAGATTAACTCCAATGGTCATGGCACCAATTGCTTTTCCGCCCTCGTTGACTGAAACTGAAACTTGAACCAGATAAGCTTGGGCACTGTCATCGAACTCTACCTCACCTACATGGATACCGCCTTTTCCGCCATTGAACGACTTTTGCCACTTGGCTTCATCACCCTGCCAGTAATCCGATGTCTTGTTGGTCATGGCAACATTGGCACCCTGGTTATCCATCAGGAACATTTCGAACAGAAAGCCCTTGGAAGACTCCAGCTCCAGCATACGTTTTGCTGCCGGGCTTTCCATCATAGCCTTCATCTGGTCATCCAGACCCTCAACTTTGCGCCATTCAGCATCGCGCGCCTTGATCGCATCCAGAGTAATACCTTTGCCATTCTGTTCTTTTACAGCGGCAATCAAAACGGGGTCATCACCCCAAGTGGCCAGCTCTGAGGCAAGGGCTTTTACTTCTGCAGGCGCTTCTTCAGCCAATGAAGTGGTGGACAGTGTCAATGCCAGAATCAGCATAAGAAATCTCATAAAACCTCCCAGGGTTTATGAGCGGTTATCAGAGAACGCTTAGAATCCGACATAGAAAAGCCTCTCTGGTTTTAGCATAGTCGTCCCCCACTTAATTTCCAGCTTCGTTTGTGTGGCCGTTTTGTTTCAAATCTGCAGAATCCTGGGGGGATCACAAATCAGACAATTAGGCTGACGGCGGACTTGGCATTACGTTAGAATTTCAAAAAGACGAGGGCCCCTCAGCAAACATTCAATACAAACCTGCTGACCCACTCTGCGCCGAACTTAACTGTGAACAAGGATATCCATGACAGGGCAAATCAAACACGCGCACTATTTCATTCTTGTAGCCCTGGTGACGACCGCCCTGCTGAGCAGTAAGGTACAGGCCCTGGACGTCTACGGAGAAGCCGGCGTTGGCTTTATGAAAACTTCCATCAGCAGCACTTCCTTCCGCATGAGCGCGGCTGAAGCGCGTGTTGGGGCCTATGTCACCAAAGGGCTTGGAGTCGAGCTGCATGCAGCCAAAGGCGTGGGTAGCGACACCGTGAATGCCATCGAAGTCGATCTGGATTACAGCACCAGCATTCAGGCCCGGTTTGAAACGCCGGAAAAAGACGGCGGCAGATTATTTATGCTACTTGGCTATGGCCAGACTTCCCTGGACATGAATCGTAGTAACACTGGAAAACCTGGCGCGGATGATTTCAAAAGCGGTAATTTTGGCGGTGGTGCAGAGTACCACTTCAGTAAGCTGCCCGGGCTTCATCTCAATATCAAATGGAACCGACTGTACGCTCAGGGTGGGGTGGAAATAGACTGCACCAGCCTCGGTCTTCGTTTTACATACTAATGCACCAATAGGACAGCATACATGCTTCAGAGAACTGCCTTTCCAAATGCCATACTAACGCTGCTTTGGGCATGCCTGCTTAGCGCCTGTGGCAGCGAACAGGCTGAACAGGCCTTCCTTGAAGCAGTAGAAATCAACCAGCTAAACATCGCCAGCATTGCCATGACCATGGACTCGGGCAATGACATTCTGGAAGCAGGAACCAGCGAAACCCTGACGGTGATGGCACAACTGGATAATGGCGGACAGCTGGATGTCACTAATAAAGTTACACTGTCTTCTTCAGACACCTCGGTTTTCACGGTCAATCCTTCCGGCCGGGTCAAAGCAAAGAATACCGATAGTACGGCAAACGTCTGGGCTCATTGGGCCGACCTAAGCACCTCATTGTCTCTGGAAGTCTCGACTGCAGCATTAACCAGCATTACAGTCATTGGCCCTTCTGATGTTTCTGTCTGTGACAATGGCCTGCAGTACAGCGCGGAAGGGACATATGGCGTCGGCGACACCCGAAATATTTCACATTTGGTGTCATGGAGCAGCAGCGATGCGGCTCTGGCTCAAATCGGAGATACAGGTGTTGCCGATACCTACGCAAATGGCGCAGTCAATATCCGTGCGTCACACAATGGCATCAATTCAATGGATAGTAGCGACTTCACATTGAATATCCGGGACAACCTGTCCACAGTCACCTTATCGCCCTACACCGCTCAGACGCTCACGACAGACGACACCCTTCAGTTTATTGCGAACGCATCCTATAGCGATGGCAGCCCGAACCTGGACATTACCTCAAGCGCAGACTGGAACAGTACCAACACCTCGATCATCAGTATTCAGGAACGCGATCAGGAAGCCGGATTTGCAAGCGCCGGATCAACCGGTACAGCAGACATTACTGCCTCATGTGATGATAATAACCTTGTAACGTCACCCGCGGTTGCCGTGACCGTGGAAGCCAGAAAAACACTGACTGATGTGGAGATACGCTACAACGGCTCCGCAGCAACGGTCGATCTGGAGGTGTCCGATGGACCGATTCAGCTTGAGGCATTTCTGGTCTACAGCAATGGCGACACTGGAGAAGAGGTTACCGAGAGCGACGACATTTCTTGGCGCGTCACCGCTGGCAGCAGTGCAGAAGTGAACAATGACTCCGACAAGGGTGAAGTGCGTTTTGTGAGTACCGGCAGAACCACGATTGAAGTCATATACGATGATGATACCTACAATTTTGATGACACCATCGACATCGATCTGGATTAGGCAGCCTTTTGCAAACAGGTGGTCTGCAAACCATGGCGAGCTCGATTCCTATAGGGATTATTTGGAACGCTGGCCGTAAAGATTGATGGCATCCGGATCCGGGCAGGTTTTGAAGCGACGATGCATCCAAAGATACTGCTCTGGCGCTTTAAGAATATTCGCCTCCAGGATCTTATTGAGCCGTTCGGCATCGTGGTGTAAATCCTCCCCGGGGAAGTCCGTTAGGGCCTCCTCGAAGTAAATATCATAGCCTCCGGATTTATCTCGCCGAAAATGTGAAAAAGGGATCACGGCTGCACCACTGGCTTTGGCAAGCTTCATGGTAGATACCAGGGTAGAGCAC
The DNA here is from genome assembly GCA_006212045.1 of Oleiphilus sp. Taxonomy (GTDB): domain Bacteria; phylum Pseudomonadota; class Gammaproteobacteria; order Pseudomonadales; family Oleiphilaceae; genus PZPK01. Next base: position 154,469 of record PZPK01000004.1, read on the forward strand.
GGAACCCCGAAAAACGGTACAAATACGGTATTGTTCCTCCCATAGTCCTGGTCCGTGGCATACCAGACAATGCGGTTTTGGCGCAGGCGCCTGAGCATCTGGCGGACGTTGTCTTTGGAAATGACAGCCCCATAGAGCCGCTGCCTTGAGCGGGTCATGAAGGCATTGAATAAGGGGTTGGAATGCCCCCGGTGCATCACATCGGCTTCAAACACCAGAGTCGTCAGACTGCCCGCAAGATCCAGTGTTGAATAATGCCCGCCAAGCAGAATGACTCCTTTGCCTCGCTCCAGTGCCTGATCCAGATGCTCAAGACCATGAAAACGAACCTGTTTCTCAAGAAGAGAAGGGCTGGCATACCAGGAACGCAAGGCCTCAATCAGCCCAATGGCATTCGAACGAAAGCTCTGTCTCACCAGTTGCTGCCGGGCGTGGCCATCCATCTCGGGAAAACAGGCTGCCAGATTTATTTCAGTGATGTGCCGCCTTCGCTTCAAAACCCGATATGCCAGTGCACCGGTTATGCTTCCCAACGTATATTGAATCCGGAGAGGCAAGATTGAAACCAACTTGCAGATACCCAGCAATATCCAGGTAGGCCAGTATCTGACCCCAAAATAGTGACGATAATCCAAATCTCTTGCGGTCATTTTCCTGAAATTGTGGTCTGATGATGCTATCGGATCGGTGAACACCGGAATACTACAAAACTATACATGCCGGGAAAACCGACTTTCAATTCTTCGGTATGATGGTGACTATAATGCGTTTGTTCTTTGCCTTACCCGTGGATATCGAAAACAAGCTCGCCATTGAGCACTGGCGCAACCGGGTATTCCCGCCCGACATTCGCCCGGTCCCGATCGACAACTTCCATATCACTCTGAACTTTTTGGGCGAGGTGAAAGCTTCCTCACTGGATCGACTTTGCGAAGGGGCAACAGAGCTGCTGGCTAGACTGAGTCTGAAGCGATTCCGGATAGAGATTGACCAATGTGCCTATTGGTCCGGCTCCGGCATTTTATGGATAGGCCCCGAACAATGGCCCGATGAACTCGATCAACTGCAACGCAAGTTGGCCTCGCTCGCCCATACGCTCGGCGTTGCACAGTCCAAACGCCCTTATCAACCACACATCACCCTGTTCAGAAGCAAGGCGGCTTTGCCCAAGCCTTTGTTGGAGCCGTCGTTTACACTTGAAGCCGATGAAGTTGTGTTGTTTGAGTCGATCCAAAAAAAGCAGGGGGTCCAGTACGAATGCATCGAACACTGGACGCTCAGCGGTCAAACAGATATCGACAAGCGCTTTGGCGCACAGTCGCTAAAACGCAGGAGGAGACCTTCTGTTTGAGTCCTGTTTAAAAAAAGGGCTTATGTAACTGAAACTGACTTGTAGTTTCGCGGCACACGCGCCGTCACTTGCGTGAGCAATTCATAGCTGATGGTGCCGGCATGGTCGGCAACCTCATCGATATTCAGCTCCTGCCCCCATAGCTCCACCCTGGAACCCAGCGCCACACCGGGCACATCAGTCACATCCACAGTAATCATATCCATTGAAACGCGTCCGGCTAAGGTTGCTCGTAAGCCATTGACCAAAACAGGCGTACCGGACGGGGCATGTCGCGGATAACCATCGCCATAGCCGCATGCCACGGTCGCAATAAGCGAAGGACGTTTGGCCGTCCAGATTCCTCCGTACCCGACAGATTCACCTTGCGCGACCTTGCGCAATGCGATCACCGCTGACTCTAGCGTCATGACAGCCTTATATGGAGCCGCATCGCAAGAAAAGCCACCATACAGTGAAATACCGGGGCGAACCCAGGCTCTTCGCGCCTCGGGACAATGAAGTATCGCCGCTGAATTGCACAGGGATTGCGGTAACCCAATGAGACCGTTGTCCTCCAGAACCCTGTCAAAGGTCTTGATCTGAAGCTCTACAGAGGGATCTCCCACGACCTCACTGCTGGCAAAGTGGGTCATCACTCCCTGAAGTTGCAGCGTTTCGGATGCCTCGATAATGGAAAGCGCTTCGGGTACCCACTCGGGTACAAACCCGAGTCGATGCATCCCCGTATCTACTTTCAGCCAGATACAAGCGTCTGAGCCATCGGCTACATGTTGCTTTATCAAGGCCAACTGTTGCGGGCAATGCACGACCCATATCAGGGAAGCGGCCTCCCGCTGCAAAGCCATACAACGACGATCAAAAGGGCCTTCAAGAACCCAGATCGTATTCCTGACCCCAGCTCGAATGAGGATTTCAGCTTCATTGGAGGTCGCGACTGCGAGCTGGCGATCACCGGCGGCCTTTGCCAGTTGAAGCATGCCATGACCATAGGCATCCGCTTTGATAACCACCAACACTTCGGATTGAGGGCATAATGTCTGGGCAAGCGCGATATTTTGTGAAAAAGCAGCTGTATCAATCAGGGCTCTCAGGGGCCTTCCCCGGAAATCCGCCACTGACATTAAAAGTCGCCCCCGTAATCCACATGCGACAAGTCATTAAACTTGGTGAACTGCCCCTGGAACGATAATCGAACCTTACCGATTGGCCCGTTCCGCTGCTTACCTATAATAATTTCCGCGATGCCTTTGTCAGGACTTTCTTCGTGGTAGTACTCATCACGATAAATGAACATGATCACGTCAGCATCCTGCTCGATGGCTCCGGATTCACGCAGGTCCGAGTTCATGGGGCGTTTATCGGTACGGCTCTCGAGCCCCCGGTTCAGCTGCGACAGGGCAACTACCGGACAATTCAATTCTTTGGCCAAAGCTTTCAGTGACCGTGATATCTCGGAGATCTCGGCGGTGCGCCCTTCATTCATTCCCGGCACCTGCATCAACTGCAAATAATCAACCATAATCATGCCGAAATCCTGCTTGATCTCTCGGGCAACTCGTCGGGCACGTGAGCGCAATTCCGCCGGACTAAGGCCGGCTGTATCATCAATGTAAAGGGGGCGATCTTTTAGCATATTGACGGCAGAAGTCAGGCGAGGCCAATCATCCTCTTCCAGCTTCCCACTTCTTACGCGCGTCTGATTGATCTGACCCAATGAGGAAATCATCCGCATCAGAATAGAGTCGGCGGGCATTTCCATGCTGAACACCAGCACCGGTTTTTCACCCTTGATCAAGACCGACTCCACCAGGTTCATTGCAAAAGCTGTTTTACCCATCGAAGGCCGGGCCGCCACAATCACCAAATCCGAGTTCTGGAGCCCAGATGTCATCTCATCAAGATCCTTGAAGCCGGTGGTCACACCCGTAATGGAATCTGTCGAATTAAACAGTTCATCGATACGCTCAAGCGTTTTGGTCAGTACCGGATTAACTGCCTGCGGCCCACCCTCCTGACCTGTGCGGCTCTCGGATATTTTGAACACCTTTCGCTCGGCTTCATCAAGCAGTTCTGCGGTTTTTCTGCCATTCGGGTTAAAAGCGCTGTCGGATATTTCGCCCGAAACAGAAATCAGGCGTCTTAGAACAGCGCGTTCGTGCACGATTTCAGCATAGGCACGAACATTGGTCGCACTCGGCGTTTTTTCGACCAGCTCTCCCAGGTAAGCCATGCCGCCGGCACTTTCTATTTCGTTCAGCCGCTCCAGCTCTTCTCCCACCGTGACCACGTCAACCGGATTTCCCTCATTTGCCAGACGCGCAATCACCCGGTAAATAAGACGATGATCGTGGCGATAGAAATCGTCCTCGATGACCATATCACCCACCACATCCCACTTGCTGTTGTCGAGTAACAATCCGCCCAGTATCGATTGCTCGGCCTCAATGGAATGTGGCGGGGTTTTTAGGCCAAGAGCATCTTGTTCGAGCACAGCCAAGGATTAAAACTCCTATGAAAAAACGGTGAAGTCAGCGGCTCATGGGCCACCGGAATTCATGATTAAATCGCCTCGGCGATGTTTAATCAAGAGACATTTTTCGGGATCGCATGGTGCGAACAGAACATACTGCACCAGAACCCACGGATCGTTCAAGGCGCAAAAAAATACCCAGGCAACCTACGCTGCCCGGGTATTCTGTTGTACACCTGTAAGGGGTAAGCCTTAACGACAGTCACTGCATCCGGCTTGTTGGAAACGAAACGCCAAAACGCAGAGACCCTTCAGTCAATGGCCAAAAGGACTTCAAGCCTGACAACTGTCACCTTACCACTTACCGCAAATAAGACCTTGCCGGACTTATTCTGCCACAATCACCAGAGTGATTGTGGCTGTCACATCACTGTGAAGCTGAATGGCTATCTCGTATTCGCCTACTTCGCGAATCGGTCCTTCCGGCAAGCGTACTTCCGACTTGCTCACTTCGATTCCCGCAGCCGTCACGGCATCAGCCACGTCACGTACACCTACAGAGCCAAAGAGCTTGCCTTCGTCACCGGCTTTGGAAGTGATGGTCACTGACTTCTCGTTCAACTGTTCGGCACGTGCTTCTGCAGCCGCCAGTTTTTCAGCGGCCGCTTTTTCAAGATCAGCACGGCGTGCTTCAAACTCGGCAATATTTGCTGCATTCGCTGGTACCGCCTTGCCATATGGAACCAGATAGTTTCGACCGAAACCTGCTTTTACGGAGACCTGATCACCCAGGCCACCCAGCTTACCAACTTTTTCGAGTAGAATGACTTCCATCTCGCTATCCTCAATAATTAATCATCAAATGTTTTGTAGCGTCCCCAATGGGTTCAGCCGCTTTCCGGGAGAAGCCTTACCCCGAGTTCGGGTCCCGACTCTCCATGCTGCTGCGGAAATCGATAACGCTATCCAGCAGCGCCAGCATCGCGACAACCATCAGCACGGTCGGAAACAGCATTACGACCAAAAAGTAGAAGCCGAATAACCATTGCCCACCTAAATTCTTCTTGCCAATCACGCCATGCACCAACGCCAAACCACACAGGGTAAGAGGCACCAGCGCGATGATAAGCACAAGGCTTCCATCTACGCCTGCCACTGGCATCAACACAATCGCCACCAACAAACCCAAGAGGGTTTTGGGCGCCAGACGAAGACTGTGAAACTCCTGTCTCCAGCCGCCTGGATGATACAGCTGTGACTGCCAGGAGCGCGCCAAACAAAGCGCTCCCAAAGCCATGCCAAAAAATGAAGCGGCAAAGCTGGCAATCATCAAGGACCGAAACGAAGTCTTAAGCTGATCATTCGCCTCAAGATCGGCATTGTCTGCCAGATTCCTGAACACCTGATCCGCCATATCTACCAGCGTATCGATCAATTCCGGCGTCAGCCAGGGCACCAGAATTCCAACCAGTACGCTCCAGCCAACACCTGTTACAAGTGTGAACTGCCAGGAAACTGTGGCTCGTAAAACCAGAGCCATCAGATAGACCGAGACCAGTACGATACTCGCTCCGGGATCCTGCAATCCCAGCCACCAACCCAATGCGGGAAGAATGGCCCAAACCAGCACTGCCAAACCCTGTGATGCACCCTGTCTGAGGGTGACCAGCCCGATCACCGCAGCGCCGAGCCAGAACATCATAGGTATCAGAGTACAAAGCAGGGCCACCATGGCAGCCTGCTTGGGCCCGCGCATGACATAAGCTGCCAGATCACGCATTTGGGACACTCTTAAATGGCAATTTTCGCCTGCCTGAAGCAGGCATTTCTCCGACGCAGATATTCCATCCCACGCCGGTACAGTTAATGCCGCTTATTCGCGGTGATTATCCGTGTAAGGCAACAAGGCAACGTAACGCGCACGCTTGATGGCTGTCGCCAGCTGGCGTTGATATCGCGCTTTGGTACCCGTAATACGGCTGGGCACAATCTTGCCAGTTTCTGTTATGTAGCCTTTCAGTGTGTCGAGATCTTTATAATCAATCTCTTTGACGCCTTCTGCAGTAAATCGGCAGAACTTACGACGACGTAAAAAACGAGACATAGTCTTCTCCTGAATTCAGTAATTACTCTTCGGTTTTGTCAGCGCTGTCATCAGCCGCAGCTTCAGTCGGCTCGGCTGCGGCTTCGGCAGCAGGAGCTTCCTGTCGCGGCGGGCGACGCTCTTCACGTGAAGCCGCTGCTTTGATCGGAGAATCTTCAGTAATCGCTTCTTTGCGGCGTACCACCAAGTCACGAATGATGGCATCGTTAAAACGGAAGTTGTGTGCCAGCTCTTCCAGAACTTCGCCACTGCACTCGATATTCATCAAGATGTAGTGCGCTTTGTGGATTTTGTTGATGGGGTAAGCCAAGTGACGTCTTCCCCAATCCTCCAGACGGTGGATAGTGCCACCACCATTGGTAATCAGGCTGGAGTATCGCTCAACCATACCTGGAACCTGTTCGCTTTGATCAGGATGCACCAGGAATACGATCTCGTAATGTCGCATAAATTCTCCCTTTGGATATGCAGCCTTCTATCTTTTAATTTCTATAGAAAGCAAGGAGTTACATTTAAACGCGCCAAATTCCAGATATGCGTTTTGCATACACGAAGCTTCGACCCGCAGTTTTTCGAGCCGCGTATTCTAGAGATAAACACCTGCGCATGCAAGGCACGTATTGGCGAATGCCTGAATTAGGCGTCAAAAACTTCGAAGGATGCAAACTTTCCATCCGATGCACTTAGTCGCATCGGATCACAAGCTCCTCAATCTTCCCAAGATGGGCTGCGGTCCGTGAAAACGAACTGCGAAAGGAACCAATTAACTTGTGGGTTCGGGACAAGGCAAAAAGCTCAACAACTGCGCCGCAAATACCCTGAAGGTCGGAACGGGATGCCTGCTGCTCATTGGTCATCAAACGCTCGCCAAACCGGGCCTTCATTTCTTGCTTAACCCCACTGTCATCTGAAGCAAGGTAAAATCTGGTTGCTGGATCACTCTCGATCTCCTTCTCCATCGCGTCGATAAAAGCTTCCAGCGGGCTTTGCCGAATCGCGTCTTCGTGATCACTTCGTCTCACGTGCACCCCGACGACACGCTCAGAAAACCGTTTAGTTTCTTCAGAGATTAGCGCTTCTATACTCTCCACCGGAACAAACGCGCTAAAGCGATCAGGGTTTTCGTAGAAGGGAAGAAACCCGGAAATAAAAGGTCTTTGGTACTTTCCTAACTCTGTGAAATCAAATCCGGCTTTTGACAGTCGCTTGCACTCATCATGATCAATCATAATATCGTACTTGGCGGCTTCCCTTTTTTTGTACCATTTGGATCGGGTGATAGCCGAAGTTTTGGTTTCGACCACCTGTACCGGCAGCTCCGTAATCGGCTGGAACAAATCGGAAAAGCGGGCATTCAATCCTTTGTTTCTTACCCACTTGACCTCCAGACTCTGGCCCAGATCCTTGCTCAGAGCAATTGCCGCATCGAGCGCCCTCATCCGATTACACAACCCCCCGGTTGGCTCAATCGTAAGCATGAAAACCCTCCTCGCAAGGACGACAACTAGCGGAACACATCAATCTCTCTCCTGTAACGGCTTATCCACATTATCCGGTTTTTGCTCCGGCCGTATCAACAGGAACCGGTATAAACGACGCTGATTGGCCTCTCCATGACAGGCACGAAATCGCGTGCCCAAAACATCTCCGCCAGCCCAAACAAGCTCATCCCCACACATCAGTAATGGCCACGAGTCTCGCTGCCATGGCGGTACCCGCAATTGCTGAAACAGCTTTTTGAGCGAAACGGACCCCGAAGCACCCTTTAAAGCAGAGGAATCGATCCGTTTTCTTGGCCGCAGAATCAAGGCTTCTCCGGCTTCAGGAAGCGCAATCACGCCCTCCTCTGCACTGGAGCTATTTTCAAGAGCACCCGGATTTACGGGCTCGACCCGGATGACAAAGCGCCCAAAATGCACTGTCTGCCCTTGCTGACCCGGCGTGATCATCTGGTCCTTCGGCAACGCTTCCGCCAGGCTGTCAGCATCGACCAGATAAAGACTGCCGGCATACCGGCGCAATTGGTGGCGCCCCCACTGAATCATTGGCATACGGTCTCGGCCTGCGTCCAATACTTCTTCCCACAATCGCTCCATAATCTTTTCGGAAGGCTGCCTGATACCTGTGCGATCAATCCAGTGACGAAGCAGCTCATACTGAGCCACCCTCGACAAGCGCCGAAGATAGGTCAGTGGCATCAGGGTTTTATCCGCGCCACAAGATTTGATGGCCAAATCGAGCAAAGCACGCTTGCCCGCTTTCAGCCGGCTAACTTTGCGTGACAAACCCAGCAGGTCATCATCCAAGTGGCAATAGCGGCGCCGAATACGCGGCAAATCCTGATGCCGGACCCGGTTTCGCTCAAAATGGATATCCTGGTTGCTTTCATCTTCTACCCATTGCCAGCCCTGTTCTTCCGCCACTTGCCGGATATCACGCCTGGCAACCTCCAGCCATGGCCTGAAAATACGCCCGCCTCCGGACAAATCTCTTTGTTTTGGAATCCCGGCCAGGGTCATCAAGTGGCGGTGACGCGACAGACGCATAAAAACAGTTTCTATCTGGTCATCCAAATGGTGCGCCTGCAGTAATATACCGCCAACGTCCATGTGCTTTTGAAACACCCTGTATCGCTCACGCCTGGCCGCTGCCTCCCAGCCTTCACGCCCGGAGCTTATGTTTACCCGCTCGATGACACAATCCAAGTCGAACTGCTGACACAGACTATGACAGAACTGTTCCCAATTCGTGGCATATGCACTCAGCCCATGATTGACATGCACAACCCGCAGCACAACGCCCCGCTGTTTAAGCAAAGGGACAGCCAGTCGCAACAGGGCAGACGAATCAAGCCCTCCACTGAGTGCAATCAGGGCAAAAGAGGTTTCGGGAATGCGTTCGAGCGCACGAATCAGGCGCCTCGAAGCCTCGGAAGAGGCAGGCGCATTGTCAGCGGCAGAATCATCAGTTTCAATCCCTGACATAGGCGGTCAGGCGTCTGTACCGTTGCTCATAGAGCTCATCGAAATCCATGCCCTCCAGCTCCGCAAGCGTTGACACTATACTTCGCTTGACCGACTGCGCCGCATCTTCAAGGTTTCGATGCGCGCCTCCCAAGGGCTCTTCGATGACTTGATCAACCAGCTTCAATTCATGCAAGCGTGCCGCAGTGACCCCCATCGCTTCTGCAGCATCCGCCGCAAATTCTGCACTTTTCCATAGAATCGACGCACAACCTTCAGGTGAAATGACGGAGTACGTTGCATATTGCAGCATCAACAGGCGATCGCATACACCAATCGCCAAGGCCCCTCCTGAACCACCTTCACCGATCACGGTCGAAATAATGGGTGTGCGTAAGCTGGACATAGTAGCGATATTGCGCGCGATCGCCTCACTCTGACCCCGCTCTTCCGCATCAATCCCGGGATAAGCGCCAGGCGTATCGATAAAGGTCAGAATCGGCAGGCTGAAACGCTCTGCCAGCTCCATCAGGCGACGGGCTTTTCGGTATCCTTCCGGGCGAGGCATCCCGAAATTTCTTTTCACCTTCTCCTTCACTTCGCGGCCTTTCTGGTGTCCAATCACCATTACAGGCCGCCCTTCCAGACGCGCCATACCGCCAACGATCGAAGGGTCATCCGCAAAGGCGCGATCACCATGCAGCTCTTCAAAATCGGTCACGATATGCTGCAGATAGTCCAGTGTATAAGGCCGTTTCGGATGCCGTGCCAAACGCGTAATATCCCAGGAACTCAGATTGGAAAAAATCTCTCTTGTTCTCTGGGTACAGTCACGCTCCAAGCGCTCGATCGCCTCAGCAATGTTAATTTCCTGATCACTGCCAACCAGTCGCAGCTCCTGGATTTTCTCTTCCAGTTCAATGATGGGCTGTTCAAAATCAAGATAATGAAGATTCATAATGGGGACGTCAGAAGCCTGTCTATGGGTGGGAGATCTTTACTGAGGGCAATGATACTCGCGGGGCAAAGCATTAGTAAACACGAGCGAAGTTCTAGGCATAGACCATACTGACCTGATCTTTACCCAGAAGATAGGCCAGGTCCTGCAACAACTCATCACTGGGATTGACGGCCCACTGATCGCCGAAAACAAGTGTCGACTCAACATCCTCTCGGCAATACTTTAGCGCAACGCGGCATGCGCCGTCTGCCGCTGCCTTCTGATGGGGAGAGATCGTGCGCTTGAGTTCATGCAGAAACCCATTTCCGAACTGCGTATCCGAAACCTTCAATGCAAGGTGCTTGGCAAAGCGCGCTCTTGCCTCATCTACACCGTAAAGTGCACTGCCTCGCATTTTGAGTTCTCCCGAGCCGGAGTAGTCGTCGATACTGACGACACCCTCCACAATCACCACCCGGTCTTTGACAATGGCTTCCCTGTATTCCTCATAAGCGTCTGAAAAAAACGTCGCTTCAATGCGGGCAGTCCGATCATCCAGGGTGACAAAACACATATTCTGCCCGCGCTTGTTCTTCATCAGACGCACTGCCACGATCAGACCCGCTACCATCGTCCGCTTTTTGCTGGATTTCAGGTTGAGGATCGAGGTGGACACAAAATTGCGCACCTCACGCTCATATTCGTCAAAGGGGTGGCCGGTCAGATAAAGCCCCAGGGTATCTTTTTCGAGCGTGAGCCGGTACTTTTCACTCCACTCACGAATCCCTTCCGAAGCCCCATATACGTCCTGATCTTCGGTCGGCACGACCTCACCGAAAAGATCCTCCATGCCGGCATTCTGGTTGCGGGAGTTCTGATCTGCACATTTTACTGCTTCCTCTATCGAAGCCATCAGGCGCGAACGGCTCGGCCCTATCTTGTCCATCGCCCCGGCATAGATGAGCGCTTCGAGTGCTCGCTTGTTCACCTTGCGCAAATCCACCCGGTCACAAAACTCGAACAGATTATTGAAGCCACCATGCTCCTGCCGGGCCTGCAGAATACTTTCTACCGGACCTTCTCCGAGACCTTTGATCGCGCCCAAACCATAAACCACTTGCCCCGCGTCGTTTACAGTAAATGTGTACTCACTGACATTGACATCAGGCAACACCAGATCCAGCCCCATCTGACGGCATTCTTCGACCAAGGTGACCACCTTGTCGGTGTTTTGCATATCCGCCGTCAATACGGCCGCCATAAACTCGGCAGGATAGTGACGCTTAAGCCAAAGCGTTTGATATGAAACCAGCGCGTAAGCCGCAGAGTGCGACTTGTTGAAGCCATAGCCGGCGAATTTTTCTACCAGATCAAAAATCTTGAGCGCAAGATCTCCATCGATACCGTTATCAATAGCACCCTGCTCAAACAGACCCCGCTGCTTCGCCATTTCTTCCGGTTTTTTCTTACCCATTGCACGCCGCAGCACGTCCGCGCCACCGAGGGTATATCCGGCCAGCGTCTGGGCGATCTGCATGACCTGTTCCTGATAGACGATGACACCGTAGGTAGGCTCAAGAATCGGTTTCAAACTTTCATGCTGAAAATCCGGGTGTGGATAGGCCACCTCTGCGCGACCATGCTTACGATTGATAAAGTCGTCAACCATGCCCGATTCAAGCGGGCCAGGCCTGAACAGGGCAACCAGGGCAATCATGTCTTCGAGGTTGTCGGGCTGCAGACGCCGGATCAGGTCTTTCATACCGCGTGATTCCAGCTGGAATACGGCCGTCGTTTGTGCCGTTTTCAGCAAATCGAAAGAAGCCTGATCGTCCAACGGAATATGCTCAATCTCGATCGGCTCCCTGCCTTCGGAAAGCAAGCGCGGATTGATCATTTTCAGGGCCCAGTCCACGATCGTCAGGGTTCGCAAACCGAGGAAGTCAAACTTGACCAGACCGGCATCCTCAACATCGTTTTTGTCGAACTGCGTGACCAGCCCGCCCCCTTCTTCGTCACAATAGAGCGGCGAGAAGTCCGTCAGCTTTGTCGGCGCAATAACGACACCCCCGGCATGTTTGCCGACATTACGCGTTACCCCTTCAAGCTTGAGCGCCATTTCCCAAATTTCCTGAGCCTCCTCATCCTGCTCAAGGAATTCTTTCAATGCCGGCTCCTGCTCAATGGCCTTGGCCAGAGTCATGCCGACCTCAAAGGGAATCATCTTGGATAGCCGATCAGCCAGCCCATACGATTTACCTTGCACGCGGGCCACATCACGCACAACGGCCTTGGCCGCCATGGTACCGAAGGTAATGATCTGTGATACCGCTTCCCGACCATAATGGTCAGCGACATAATCAATAACGCGATCGCGTCCGTCCATGCAGAAATCAACATCGAAATCCGGCATCGAAACCCTTTCCGGATTCAGAAATCTTTCGAACAGCAAATCGTACTGCAGCGGATCCAGATCGGTGATTTTGAGTGCATAAGCCACCAGCGAGCCAGCACCGGATCCACGCCCGGGCCCAACCGGAATATCATGGTTTTTGGCCCACTGGATAAAATCCATAACGATCAGGAAGTACCCCGGAAAGCCCATCTGTAGAATGATATTGAGCTCAAAATCCAGACGATCATAGTAGTCCTTGCGTGCTCCCGGTGTATCTCGCCCTTGCAGAATGACCTGCAATCGCTCGTCCAGTCCCTCTCGACAGATTTTCCGGAAGAACTCGTCCATCGTCATGCCTTCAGGGACCGGATACTGTGGCAGGAAATATTCACCGAGCCGGACTTCGACATTGCAGCGTTTAGCAATTTCCAGGGTATTCTCGATCGCTTCGGGAATATCCGAAAACAATTCCCGCATTTCCTGCGCGGACTTCAGATATTGCTGGTCACTGTATTTACGGCGACGCCGGGGATCATCGAGGGTTTCGCCATCCGCAATACAGACGCGCGCTTCGTGCGCATCATAATCCTCTTGCTTTAAAAACTGGACATCATTGGTCGCGACCACCGGACAACCGGTGACACGGGCAAGAGCCACGCTGGCATGCACACACTCTTCATCATTGGGGCGCTGGGTGCGTTGCAACTCCAGATAGAAACTTTCCGGAAAGACCGACATCCATTTGGACAGACAGCTTTGCGCCTGATCGACCTTGCCGGAGAGCAGCAGACGGCCGATTTCGCCGTCTTTGGCGCCGGACAGAGCAATTAAGCCTTCAGAAGCTTCATGCATCCAACCCTGACGGACGATCGCCCGGCCCAAGGACTGTCCTTCGGTGAACGCTTTGGAAATCAGTTCGGTGAGATTGCGATACCCTTTGGCGTTTTTCGCCAACAAGGTCATCACGCTGGGATGCTCGGGCTCATCCATATTTTCCAGCCAGATACAGGCCCCGATAATCGGCTTGATCCCCTCTGCGCGCAGCGTTTTATAGCACTTGACCAAGGCACAGAGATTGGACTGATCCGTCAGTGCCACGGCAGGCATATCAAGTGACCGCAGCGCGCCTGCCAGGGGCTTGATGCGCACCAGGCCGTTCACAAGTGAAAATTCAGAGTGGACTTTGAGATGGATAAAATCAGCGGGCATGAATCACACGATAGCGTTCAGAAACAGGACATCATTCAGGCGGCAGATAATAGCATGCATCGAAGTCATCGACATTATTTTTGCACCGAATGACCGCTATGGGTCACACAAACAACCTATAGTCTATTTATGTACCATATATATATAAACAATATTTTAACTATGTATTATTTCAGCCTACACTCGCAGAAACTGAAGCGACACCACAAAGGGAAACCATGAAACTTGCACGCCTGTTAACGCTCTCGAAATACAAACTGATCTGCACACTCATTCTGGGCATAAGTCTGGCGATGGCTCAAAAAAGCAACGCGCAACCTGGAGCCGGCGAGATTGGCTTTTCAGTGCTGCACACAGGTGTCTCTGCCGGCGCCCTTGAAGCAACGGTCGTCGACACCGGCTCATGGTGGCGACTCAGAAAACTGGTGCATGTTGCCATACTCATTCAGCATCCTGAGGGCGATATATTGCTGGATACCGGTCTGGGCAAAAATATCGATGCGCAGTTCCGGGAGAACGACCTGTTTGACCGGGCACTATTCAACTATCAGGATGTGCGGCCTGCCGCAGATCAGTTGAAACAACAAGGCTACGATTTTCAGCAACTGACCCGCATTCTCCCGAGCCACCTGCATTGGGATCATGCCAGCGGCCTGGAGGACTTTCCCGGCACTCCGGTCTGGGTGCAAGAAAAAGAGTATGACCAGGCACAGAAAGGTGAAGCGCCTGCGCACCTCAAGTCGCAATTGGACAGCCCCGAGATCAACTGGCATTTTTTCACACTGAATGATGAACCATTTGCAGGCTTTGAACGAAGCCTCGATGTCTATGGCGACGGTCATGTTGTGATGGTTGACCTGTCCGGTCACTCCGCCGGACACATTGGCCTGTTTCTGACTACGAGCTCAGGCCAGGTTGTTTTCTTTATCGGGGATACGTCCTGGACGATTAAGGGAATCAAAGACAATGCGGGTCGGCCCGGGTTTCTCAAAACACTGGCCAAAGTTGACTGGAAGGAATCACAGAATCTCACCCGGCTGGCTAACATCCACAAACAACAGAAGACACAGCCCAACCTTTTGATTGTGCCGGCACATGATGAATTTGTGATGGCAACATTACCCCAATACCCGCAATTCAGGTACTAAACATATGGATCTCAGATCTTTACGCTATTTTGTAGCCGCCCTTGAGGAAGGCAGTATCAGTGCCGCCGCAACCCGTATGCACATTGCACAGCCCTCTATATCCGTGGCTGTGGCAAAACTCGAAAGCCAGCTGGACACGCAGCTGCTGGTTCGTGGCAGACAGGGCGTACACGCGACCCGCGATGGTGAGATTCTGTATCAGCAAGCCAAAAGCCTGCTGCAACACGCCCAGGCTATCACCCACCTGTTCGAAACCGATGAAAAACAGCCCTCCATCGAAATCAATGTTTCACCCACCGTTTCCCTGCACCATCTTGGCGTCCTTATGGCCCTGATACAGGGACATTTCCCGAAACTGCAGTGCCGAATAAAACGGGACAGCATGAGTGCAGACATTCACATCCTACCGGAGTATCAGGTCGCGCCGGAGTCGATTTTTATCCCGATGGCACAAGAAAGCTATCAACTGCTTATTCCCAAGAACAATGTACTATCGTTTGCGGAAACGCTGCGCCTAGAGGACCTGCAAGGCGAACGTTTTATCATGCGAAGCTTTTGTGAACGCAACCAGGAACTGATCGCCTTTCTGGAAAGTACCAACACTAAACTCGAAACAGTGGCTGAAGTCGATAATGAAGAATGGGCGATGATGCTCGTGGAACAGGGCCTGGGCTGTTCAATCCTGCCGATCTCTCGTGCTGGAACACATCAGCGGAACTTTGTTGCCCGCTCGCTTCAAACCACGCTCGGCGATATTGCCCTTGAACGCACGGTAGGGATTGCCATGGACTTCACCCTGACCCAACAACCCCGCATGCAGGCATTGATCGACATTCTGCGGCAACAGCCATGGCCGGCTTAAACCTTTTCCGAGACAGGAACTGAATCATGATCTTACTGAAACGCCTGCGCTTTTTACTCTTAAGTCTTGGACTGATCGCCGTAGCGGGAATTAGTTTTCTCTATGCCACCAAAACGCATGAGACCCAAGTATTCGAAGCCGATAACCCGCCAAAGACATCCTGGTCGTATGCCAGACTGTCTCAGGGCCTCGTGCATTATCAGCTGGAGGGAGACAGACACAAACCGCTGGTTGTTCTGGTGCATGGCTTTTCCATACCAGCCTACATATGGGAGCCGACCTATACTTACCTGCGTCGACAGGGATTCAGGGTGTTGCGTTTCGATCTCTATGGGCGGGGCTTTTCCAGTCGCCCTGATATCGACTACAACATGGAAGACTATGTCACGCAGCTGGATGAACTGCTGGACCATCTGGGTGTCGACCAGCCGATCCAACTGATCGGTCTCTCAATGGGTGGCGCGGTTGTCGCGCATTACACCGCGCAATACCCAGACAAAGTAGCTCGCCTAGCCTTGCTGGCACCGCTGGTCCGATCTCCATCTCAAGCGATGCTGTACCCTTTGCTGGTGCCGGGCCTGGGCAATGTTCTGGCAGAGATTGCGATTGTACCAAGGCTTCGCAAGGGCCTTTCCAAAGCCGTATTTGACTCCTCATCATTTCCGGATTGGGAGCAAAAGCTGGAACCCCAAACACGCTATCAAGGATTTTCCCGCGCGATCCTCAGAACCGCCAGACACTTATTCAATCGGGACTTTACCGATGTCTACGCAAAACTTGCCGCACTGAACAAACCGACCTTACTTGTTTGGGGAAAAGAAGACCAAACCCTGCCCTATCAGGATCACAGGCTCCTGCTTGAGCTGTTCGAAACCATCCAATTCCAGAGTCTTGAGCAGTGTGGTCACCTGCCGCACTATGAGCACCCGCAAAAGGTCAATGCATGGCTGAATGGTTTTCTGAACTGATCAGTGCGACGCTTGCAATTTAGAGATGATGCCTGCTTTGGTTTGTGGTCCCATGAGCCAGGAATGAAACTCCCCGCTTGGAGAAATCACCATGGTCGCAGGCAAGGCCCCCGGCTGTTTCTGTTCAAAAAGTGAGATCGGATTTGTCGCCAGCAAGGGGAAAGAAATACCCAATTTTGTCGCCTGCGCACGCAATCGATCGCCACTTTCCCGGTCAAAATTGAAACCGAGCACATTGAATCCTTCAATGTTATGCAATTCGTTAAGTTCCGGAATTTCTTCAATGCATGGCTTACACCAGACGGCCCAATAGTTCACAAGCAACCACTCGCCGTGATATTTGTCCAAAGGTGCTTTCGAACCGTCTGCCAGCTCAAACTCGGGTGAAGCACAGCCGATGAGCATCAACGTGAGCCCTAAAAGCACCACCACCCTTCTGATTGATAAAAAAAGCGCATTCACTCTTCAACTTGTCTCCGCTAGAATGCCTGCTTTTGCAGACAGTATAAAAAGCGAAACCATGACAGACATCCAGATTTATCACAACCCGCGCTGTTCGAAATCGAGGCAAACGCTGTCCCTGATCGAAGAAAAGGGGATTACGCCAGAGATCGTTCTTTATCTCGAGAACACTCCGGACGCCGGCACACTCAAGGAAATTATTGCAAAGCTCGGCATCGGTGCCAGAGACTTGCTGCGCAAAGGTGAGCAGGCGTACAAGGACAATCAACTAAAAGACGAAAGCCTGAGCGATGACACCCTGATCGACATGATGGTGGCACACCCGAAATTGATCGAGCGGCCTATTGTCATTAAAGGTGAGCGCGCAGTGCTGGGACGGCCTCCGGAAAACGTACTGGACCTTCTCTAAAATCCGCACCACTTGAGAAAACACATGACAGATTCACAGCCCTACGTTCTGGTACTCTATTATTCACGGCAGGGTTCAACGCGGGAACTTGCTTTGCAGATCGCGCGCGGCATTGAAAAACAGTCTGGTATCGAGGCCCGGATACGGACGGTCCCGGCAGTCTCTCCAAACACGGAAGCCAGTGAACCCGCCATTCCGGAAGAAGGCGCCATGTATTGCAGTCACGACGACCTGCAGCACTGCTCAGGTCTGGCACTGGGCAGCCCGACACGCTTTGGCAATATGGCCGCGCCACTCAAGTTTTTTATCGACAGTACCATTAGTCTGTGGATGAACGGCGCGCTAAGTGGAAAACCTGCCTGTGTATTTACCTCGACCTCCAGTTTGCATGGAGGTCAGGAATCAACATTATTGAGCATGATGCTGCCGCTACTGCACCATGGTATGTTACTGGTCGGTACACCCTATTCGGAACCGGGTTTGACGGACACTCAAACTGGCGGCACGCCTTATGGTCCGAGCCATCTTGCCAGAGAAAATGAAACCCGACTCAGTGAAGATGAAATCGCACTATGTCAGGCCCAGGGAAAAAGACTGGCCAAGATCGCACTTCAATTGGCGCACTAGGACGATCGGTCTGAGCAGTATTATTTTGGCTACCTACCCCATTCATTTCAGCCTGATGCTGAACACAGGAAAGCAATGACACTCCAACAGAAAAGTGCTTACACACAACACATATGCCAGCTTGGGTACTTGATCCTGCTGCTACTGATGATCCTGACCAGTCTGCCATCCGAGTTACCAGCAGGTGCTGCCATGTGGCCGGTACTGGTGATCAAACTGACGCCTTTGCTAATCCTGCTTCCGGGTCTATGGTTAAATAAGCTTCGGTCATATATCTGGCTGTGCTTTATTGTGCTGTTTTACTTTACGCAGTCTGTAGTAGAAACTTTCCTGTCACTGGGAGCCCATATGGACCTGGTGATTACCATCACAACCACCATCGTATTTCTTGCCGCCATGATGCATGTAAAATGGGAGCGGCAACTGGGTCGCCCACTTTAGAGCATGGGCGCGCAAACATCCGTTTATCGAGGAGCCATCAATGAAACCTGCAAAACCAGTCAATCAGTTACTGACCCTGCAGGATCTGGTTTCCCAACTTCGATCAGAGGATAAACTGTCCGCCGAAGACGCTGACAAACTGATCACAACGCCCAAAGGCCGTAAACAGGCCAACCAGCACCCCCTTGAAACCATTGCCCAGGCCGGGCTGAAACAGCCGGATGAAACGCCTTTGGATCTGGACTTTCTGGTGAACTGGCTGGGTCAGTGGTCAGGTCAGACGGTGTACAACATTGACCCTCTCAAAATTGATTCATTGCGCATTGCGCAGGTCATGTCATTTGCCTTCGCTCAACGCCATCAGATTCTGGCTGTCGAGATCAAACCCGATGCTGTCGTGATTGCCAGCGCCCAGCCCTTCAATGACAGCTGGGAATCCGACCTTCAGCACGTGCTTAAGAAAGACATCATTCGGGTCGTCGCAAACCCGGAAGAGATCAGGCGTTTCACCCTGGAGTTTTATGAGCTGGCGAAATCGGTGACCAAGGCGGGCGCCAGTGATGGGGGCACCGGCTTTACCCAAAACTTCGAACAGATGCTGGAGCTCGGGGCGCAAGGCAACCCGGACGCCAATGACCAACATATCGTCAATATTGTCGATTGGTTGCTGCAATACGCCTATGACCAGCGCGCCAGTGACATCCACATCGAACCCCGTCGCGAAATCGCACAGATGCGTTTTCGAATCGACGGTATCCTGCATAATGTCTACGAATTTCCAGCCAAAGTCGGGATCGCGGTCACTAGCCGCCTGAAGATTCTGGGCCGTTTGAATGTTGCGGAAAAACGCAAACCGCAGGATGGTCGTATTAAGACGCGCAATACCCAGAACAAGGAAATCGAGCTGAGGCTCTCGACGTTGCCAACGGCTTTTGGTGAAAAACTGGTCATGCGCATCTTCGATCCGGATGTACTGCAGTGCTCATTTGAAGACCTGGGATTTTCAAAAGAAGATCTGAACCGCTGGGAAGGTATGATCAAGCAACCGCATGGCATCATTCTGGTGACGGGGCCCACCGGGTCCGGTAAAACCACAACGCTGTATTCAACCTTGCGCGAACTTGCCACGCCTGAAGTGAATGTGAGCACCATTGAAGACCCGATCGAAATGGTAGAGCCCGCGTTTAACCAAATGCAGGTGCAACATTCGATTGACCTCGGATTTTCCGACGGAATTAAAGCGCTGATGCGACAGGACCCCGACATCATTATGATCGGTGAGATTCGGGATCTGGAGACCGCGGAAATGGCGGTACAGGCGGCACTGACCGGACACCTGGTGTTGTCGACACTGCACACCAATGATGCACCGAGCAGCCTGAACCGGCTATTGGAACTGGGCATTCCTTCTTACCTGATTCGCGCAACCGTGCTTGGCATCATGGCGCAACGACTGGTTCGAACACTTTGCCCAAACTGTAAACAACCGACACACATTGATAACGATGACTGGACCATGCTAACCCAGCCATGGAAGACCTCAGTACCGCAAAAAGCCTGCGAACCGGTAGGCTGTCTGGAATGTCGCAATACCGGTTATCGCGGTCGCGCCGGTGTTTACGAGATCATGCCTCTAAGCGAATCGGTCAAGAACATGATCTCGGATGACACTGACAGCAATGCCATTCGAAAACAGGCGATGAAAGAAGGCATGCATTCCCTGCGTCTGAGCGGCGCACATAAAATTGCCAGTGGCCTGACTACCATCGACGAAGTGCTGCGGGTCACACCGCTAAGCCTGCAACGCTAGGTTTCTTTCTGCCCCGACGCGCCTTCGCAGTAGTTTTGGTACATGCTTTCGAGGGCATCCGAAAATTCCTTTGCAAAACGTTGCACGGACATCAGGGGACTCGTCTGCATCCGCTCACGCAACTGCTCCCGCCCGGCACGCAAAGCACTCAGATCCGCGGCTTGTTCAACAGCCGTTTCAACATAGCCTTTGCGGTCCTCTGCAATAAAATGGCCTAGTCCAACCTGATGCAATATGCTGTTGCCGACACGGGAACGGTGGCTATGCCCTTTGAATGTCACTGTCGGCACGCCCTGCCACAAAGCTTCACAGGTGGTTGTAGTGCCATTGTAGGGGAAGGTATCGAGATGGATATCCACCTTGCCATACAGTTTCAAGTGCTCGCGCCGACTCGGCGTATGGTCCAGCAAGTGTAAACGCTTTGCAGACACGCCAAGCGCCTCAAACTTTTTCTGCAATGTGCGCCGAACCTCGGGCTCTTTAAACGAGAAACTTTTGAACAACAGCGTCGAGTTTTCCACTCTTTCCAACACTTCTGCCCAGCTTGCAATGACCTCATCATTCACCTTCTGAAAGGCGTTAAAACTGCCGAAGCGTACATATGGTTCAGGATGTTGAGCCAGCTCCGGTGACGGTGCTTCCGGGTCGGGTTCAAAACAAAGAAAGCCGCCAGGTAAACGAATCAGACGTTCGCTATAAAAATCGTTCCCAAACGCCTCGGGGTCAGCCCATTCGTCAGTCAGGCGATAATCGATTCTGCTCAGGCCGGTTGTGTTAGGGTATCCCAAATAACTGAGCTGCACCGGGGCAGCTTTCTGTGCAAACAAATCAAAACGGAACTTCCCGGTATACCCATTGAGGTCAACCAGAATATCAATACCGTCGTCCCTTACCAGCTTAAGCACTGACTCACTGGCCATATTGCGCGTTTCACGCCAATGGCCACACAATGCCTTTATTTGCCCGGTAAAGCTGTCCTCGACCTCTGTGTCCGAATAACAGTAAACATCGTAACGCGTGATATCCAAACCTTTCAGGAGTGGCAGAAAAAAATAGGTGATGGAGTGGCAACGAAACTCGCCCGAGACAAAGCCTATTTTTAGCCTTTCTGGACGGGAAGCCGGTGGAGCATGCTTCAAGGGCTTAAATTTTCGCTCCTGCTGACGACCATAATCAAGATGCTCCTGGCTGACACGCGCCTCATCCAGCAAAGGCATGGCGTTGGTCGAATACAGGAAATTGGCCCGGAAGTTGGCTTCTTCCGGCGCCAGAGCGATCCCCTTTTCAAAGTTTTCCAGAGCGCGCTCGTGCTGGCCGGTAAACATCTGGGCTTCCGCCATGTAACGATATACCCAGGCATTCCTGCTGCCTTCCCTTGCCAGATTCTGGAACATTTCAATCGCAGCGCAGTATCGATTGGATCGACTCAGGAACAGGCCCAGGAAGAAACGGGAATCCTCTGATTTGGGAGCAACTTTCACCCAGTCTCGCGCACATTCCAGCCCCAGCGCATTGATATCATTGTGCGCACAGATACTGCTTGCTTTCTGCAGCAGGGGCACCGGTTTCACTTGACCACTTTTTCGCTTGGCCAGTTTCTGCAATAAGCGAGCAGCTTCAGCGTAAAACCCTTCTGCCACAAATATGTCGGACAACAGCCAATTTACTTCCGGGTCATACGGGTGCTTTTGATGCAAAGGAGAAACGATATTCTTTGCTTGAACATAGTTTCCGGCCCTGATTGCGTCTGCCGCCATTTGCAGTTGCTGTCTTGGGAGTGCCTGTTTCATTAATCTCGTGTTCTTCTTTGAGAAACAAAAGCGGCAAGATAGCACAAGCCGATTACGCAAAACACGAAGCGCTGCACTAAATCATGGCAGCATAATCAAAGTCAGAAACAATTTTATCCCCTCGGTTGTAAACCAATTTTGTCCAAAGCCCGTAAACCAGTTCGAGCTCCTTGAAAAGACCGGTCTTCTCATTTCAAAAAAACAGTCGGGCAATCGAATAAGCCGCCCTAACAAACTTGAGGAAATCCACATGAAACTGAAACGCAACAAGCTCCTGATGTTAGGGGTATTACTCTTGGGAAGTTTGCTGTCCGTGCAAGCGCATGCCTGGTACTTTTATAAAGGCACTTGGCATAAGTCTGAAGCGAGCATTACCGAGATTGTGCTGAAAAGTGGCGGGGACTTTGACAGCAAACGCGGAGACTACGACATCCTGCTCAATGCAGTGGTGATAGCCGGCCTTGCGGATGCGTTGGCAGATCCGGACGCCGATTTCACAGTTTTTGCTCCCACCGATCTGGCCTTTATTCGTCTGGCACGCGATCTCGGTTACACGGGCTACGATGAAGCGGGCGCCTTTGAAACAATTGTTGAGACTCTGACAGTGCTTGGAGATGGTGATCCCGTCCCTGTGTTGAAGAACATCCTTCTCTACCATGTGAGTCCCGGAGCAAAACCAGGGCGTAAGGTACTACGCGGTGGGCCCATCGAAACCTTGCTGGAAGATGCGAGCATCCTTCCAGTCTTTAATCGCCTGGTGGACAACGATCCCGAGTTCAGAAATCCCAAACTAAGCTTTTGGGCGCGGGGCACCAAGGCCAGCAATGGCATTATTCATCGTATCGGCAGAGTGTTAATTCCGGCAGATTTACCAGCTCCCGGTCAAAGCGAACTGCCCACGATCACAGCTACAGTCGCATCAAGTGGTGGTGATTTTGATAACAACTCGCATGACTTTGATATTCTTCTGAACGCCGTACTGGCGGCTAATCTCCAGGGCGCTCTCGGCGACGCTAGTGCGCAGTTGACTGTTTTCGCTCCAAATGACCTCGCTTTCATCCGCCTTGCCAGAGACCTTGGCTATGACGGCTGGGACGAAGCTGGCGCGTTTTCCGCGATCGCTGCAGCGCTTACGGAATTGGGAGATGGCGAGCTAATCCCGGTTCTGACAAACGTTTTGCTCTACCACGTCCTGCCTTCATCAGTCACGCTCAAAAACGTCATAGAAGCGGACCGTCTGGAAACCTTGCTAGACGGCGCAGAAATCAGCCCTGATTTCCTGCAGCTCGGCGACAATGCGCCCGCACTGCGTGACCCCTATGTGCTGTTTAATCAGGCCGACCTGTTAACCGGGAATGGCCGCATACACACCATCAATCGCGTATTGATTCCCGTCGCCATTCCATAGGGAGAACGTTCACGACAGGCGCATGAAAAAGCCGAACTAACCTTTCACAGTTCGGCTTTCTATTAGGCTAGTTTACGACAGATGCTTTTTTACACACGGCTTCACCAGTGCCTGAGCTACAGTGATATATACCATTTTTCTTCAAGTCGCCCGCTGGTTTCTCAATAAATATCCAGGTTTGTGTCTGATCATTGTCAGCGTGAGATATGGGGGTTATCAGCGCCTGGGTTTCACAACCTGCCAGAACCAATGCCGCGATCATGGTGGTAAATTTTGTCATGACTGTTTTCCTGACGGTCTCTCGGTTACCTTTCACTCGACCTATCCTAAGCGAGATTAACTGTGCAAACAATGCACAATCATAGACGGGTTCAGATACAAGCTTTTTATGGCCAGCGTATGTTTATCTCATCCGGCGGCCAGACGCCCATTGTCCCATCAATCGCTACCAGTTAAATTCTGACCTCAAACTTCTCAGTAATTTGGAACAATGTTTTTCCCTTGCACGGCCATTACTCTGAGGATATGCTTCTGGCCTTACATATGACCAGCAGTCACAGACAGCATTGCCTGCCGATGCATTCATTCCATTTGCCAACTTTGCTATCTTGGCGTTTTGGGATGACGGGATAAACAGGGAACCTGAATGTGCGACTGTAAGCGCCATCCAACACACTGCGCACCGGCTTTTCCTGTTGCGCCTGACTCCGCCCAGGATCATTCGATCTCAGAACAGCTGTATCAGGCCGGGAATTTTTTAGTCGCTTAGCGTTTGCCTGACCGGGACCATGAGATCACCACTCAAGGAGAATAACACCATGACACTTCCGCAAATCTGCCGAAGCTTTTATATCGGGGCACTCGTTTCTCTGGCCCTGACACCATTGACCGGAAATGAGGTCTTGGCCGAAACAGCCGAAGAGAAAGGCCTGGCGATCGCCATAGAAGCTGACAAACGTGATACCGGCTGGCAAGACAGTTCGGCGAATATGACCATGACTTTGCGAAACAAGCGGGGCGAAGAAAGTATTCGCCACCTTCGGGTCAAAAGCCTGGAAGTGGAGAATGACGGAGACAAGAGTCTGACCATATTTGACGAACCCAAAGATGTGCGCGGCACGGCATTGTTGACCTTTTCACACAAAAACGAACCTGATGACCAATGGCTATATCTGCCGGCACTGAAACGTGTCAAACGGATCGCTTCCAAGAACAAGTCCGGCCCATTCATGGGCAGCGAATTTGCCTTTGAGGATCTAAGCTCCCAGGAGGTCGAAAAATACACCTACAAATATCTGCGTGACGAGGCCTGTGGAGAACTGACCTGTTTTGTCGTCGAGCGCTATCCTGTCGACAAAAACTCCGGTTACACTCGCCAGATCGCCTGGATTGACCAAACCGAATACCGTGTACAAAAAGTCGAGTTTTATGATCGCAAAAAAAGCCTTCTGAAAACACTTGTAGCTTCGGATTTCAACGAGTATTTGGGGCAATACTGGCGACCGGGGAAAATGGCCATGCAAAATCACCAGACCGGCAAGAGTACCGATCTGGACTGGTCAGACTATGTTTTCAAATCAGGCCTGGATGAAGGGGACTTCACCAAGAACAGCCTGAAGCGTGCGCGATAGCAGCCAATCATCTTCAGCCACAGGCCTGCGCCTGTGGCTTTGTTCCGTCCCTGACACCTGACAATTTCTGATCACTCCTTTCTTTTTTGCTGCGATTCCACAATCTGACACATTCCTGTTTTAGGCTTGAGACTTGGTTATCGGCGAACAAACGGTTTCCCGCTACACTGATTAGTACTGTTTAAAATTATAAAAGGTTGAACGTTTCCATGGAGTCTTTCCATCCCCCTCACCGAGTACTGATGGGCCCCGGACCATCTGATGTTTCCGAACGCGTACTTAAAGCCTTGTCACAACAAACCATCGGACATCTGGACCCAAGCTTCGTCACCCTGATGGACCAGATCAAGAGCCTGCTGCAGTATGCCTTCCAGACCAAAAATGAATTAACCATTCCGGTGTCGGCACCGGGTTCAGCAGGCATGGAAACCTGTTTTATGAATGTCGTTCATCCGGGCGATAGGGTGCTGGTCTGCATCAATGGCGTTTTTGGCATGCGTATGCAGGAAGTTGCTAAACGTGCAGGCGCCGATGTCGTTGCACTGGAATTTGACTGGGGCTCCCCCGTCGATCCGGCTCGGGTTGAAGCCACTCTGGCATCCGACCCGGCAATCAACTGCATTGCCTTTGTGCATGCAGAAACCTCGACCGGCGTCCGGTCGGACGCCAAAGCGCTTTGCAAGATCGCACGTGAACACAAGTGCCTGAGCATCGTAGATGCCGTCACTTCGCTGGCAGGCATAGAATTGCGCGTGGACGAATGGGGCATTGACGCGATTTACTCCGGCACCCAAAAATGTCTGTCCTGCATTCCGGGCCTGGCCCCCGTCAGTTTTAGTGAGCGCGCAGTCGCCCGTATCAAGGAACGAACGACACCCAGCGACAGCTGGTTTCTGGATTTAAACCTGGTCATGGGATATTGGGGAGAGGGTAATAAACGCACCTACCACCACACCGCGCCGGTCAACAGTCTTTATGCTTTACATGAGGCGCTGTTAATTGTGCAGGAAGAGGGGCTGGAAAACGCCTGGGCCAGACACCAGACTCACCATCATGCTTTGGCAAAGGGGCTTGCAATGCTCGGAATCGAGCTGATTGTAGACGAAGCCCATCGCCTTCCCGAACTCAATACCGTCGCCATTCCGGAAGGGATCGACGATGCCACCGTGCGCTCTGCCCTGCTGCAGCGTTTTGACCTGGAAATTGGCGCCGGGCTCGGTAAGTTCGCCGGCAATGCCTGGCGCATTGGGTTGATGGGGAACGGCTGCACCAGACAGAATGTCCTGCATTGCCTTTCGGCCTTGGGGACGGTTTTGCAGGAACAAGGCTACCATTGCGATCCAGATAGCGCCCTGAATGCTGCGGAAAGAGCTTATGACACCCCAACCTCCGCATACTAAACTCAATACATTTTTGCTGATTTGATCAACCCCATGTCCTGCCCACTGCGGCGGGACATGCTTTGAAACAATGCAATGAGAAGCCGAAGGCATCTATCCAACTGGGTAGCCCAGGGCTTCCATCACAGCAGCATTCTTGGCCAGAAACTTGTCTTTGTGTTTGGTCTGAATATTCTTGAGCTGATTGGTATTTATATCGGATTTAAAGTGACTTCCTACTGTATCCGGCGAATACCAAACAATGCTCCGATCATCTTTTCCAAGGTCAATCGCTTTGCCTTGAGCATCAACCGTTGATTTCCTTTGAAAACGGAATTTTTGCACTGCAGCATAATCCAGTTTCACAAAACTGTAGATCTGCTTTATCGAAGCGATCGGCGCATCTACGATATCTTCATACCTGATCGTCATATAATTGTCATAGCAAGCTCGATACTCCAACATACGCTGGCTGACTTCATGATAGAAATCAATAAATTTATCGATATCATGACCGCGCCGAATATGGCTTTCAAGAAGTGCTAGCCCATTGCGTGTAACACAAACAAATGAAGCATCCGGATAGGCTTGTTGGAACACTGGAGTCAGATATACGAGGGCACTAATATTCTTGCAGACGAGACGCGCCGCCTTTAACTGATCAGGCAAATATTTCTCATTTTCACTTCGGTAAAAATTATGGCTTCCGGATCGACCTGCATTCACTTTTTCATTGTATAGAATCCAGTCAATATATAGCTGCACAATGCGTGAGGGCTTCTTTCTTTCTACGGCTTGATCAAGCGCGAAATAGTACTTCCCCAAAAGTAAGCTGAGGGGCAGTTCATACAAATACTTTTTCCTGAAGTTATCTCTCGGCCGATCCCCATTTGCATACCCGCGAATCACTTTCTGTAACTCACCTGAAGGCATTGCCGTATCAGGGTGAGATAACAAAATATTCATCAGTATGTTCGTTCCACCGCGAGCAACACCGTTGACAAATATGGGCTGTCTATTCCGCATAAAATCCCTAAATCTGGTTCAGGCGCCCCCATAAGAGATGATCGGATCGCCAGGTTAAACAAAAAAGGAGAATGAACAGCCTCCGAATTTCATTCCATCCGACCAGGCGTTGGTATGAAACTAGTGTGTCTGACTGCTAAACTTTTCGAAACTGATGTAACCTTCAGTCGCTTATATTATTCTCACACAAGAGAGTATGATGAAACATCTATTACTGATTGCACACTGCCCTTCGCCAAATACCACCGCTCTGAAAGATGCGGCGCTAAGCGCCATTGAAAAACTATCTCTGGAAAACACCAGATTTGAGCACATCCCGCCTCTTGAAACGCGCCCCGAGGATTTACTGAAAGCAGATGCCGTTATTCTCGGCACCACTGAAAACCTGGGCTATATGAGTGGTGCGATGAAAGACTTCTTTGATCGCTGCTACTATCCCGTGATTGAGAAAAAACAGGGCTTACCCTGTGCCGCCTATATTCGAGCCGGGCACGATGGAACCGGAACGGTTCGTGCGTTGCAAAGCATCACCGCAGGCTTGAAATGGCGATGGGTTCAGGAGCCATTGGTACTACGGGGAGATTTCCAGCCGGCGTTTAGCGATCAGGTTGCAGAACTCGGTGCAGCAATAGCCTGTGCGCTCGACGATGGAATTATCTGATCCAGTTTAGCGGATCAACGACTCAAGGCCCCGTGTTATGATCTGCATCTATTTCATCTGCCAATAACTAACGTTTTATGAACCAGACGCTCATTCTTTATCCCGCGATTGCCATGTTCTTTTTGAGTATTGGCTGCATCTTTTCCATGGGCTTGGCCCGATTTCGGGCGATCCATAACCGTGAGGTCAAAATAAGCTTTTACAGCACGTATACCAAGGGTTCCCAGCCAGCCCGACTGCATCTTCTGGCGAGGCACGTACAAAACCATTTCGAAGTGCCTCCGATGTTTTATGCCGCAACGATTCTGCTGTATGTCACCGAGGCCGTCATAGCCTCTACACTGGTGCTCGCATGGAGCTTTTTTGCCGCGAGGGTATTACACACCTTCATCCATCTGGGACGCAACAATGTCAGCCAGCGTTTTTTCATGTTTGGCTTCAGCTTATTGTGCCTGACCGGATTATGGGCTTTATTGCTAATCGCGTTGCTATCACGCTAGGTTCTTGCTCTGGGACGAAGGGGTTGGGTCGTCTCCCGTTCATATCCCGTGCACCGGGCAATCCCAGATCTGTGCTATTACGGCAATCATCAACTGTTCGTGCGCATTGATGTGACCGTCGTGCCTAGCCGCGCTCACCAGACCTTTTAATAAGCGCGGTTTCAACAGCGGATAACAGCGGCTTAGTTCTCTCACGGCTTTGGTAAATGTGGCCCCAGAGCATTGTTCGGGAGTGAGCAAGGTTGCCGTATAAACACCCGCACTATTTGCAGACTTCCCGAAGGCCTTGCGACTCTCCTGTTCACTGCCCTCCCCGTAATGCACCAGTCTTGAAGCGACAATCGCATAGTGATCCACGATTTCATTTGGCTTGCGATACTTTGGTTTCATTTCCCTGACCAGCCCGAAATGTCGATCTCCATGCTGTCTCACCAACTCAAAAATCAGCCACTCAATCAAATCCACCCTGTCATCAGCCCGAATGAGAATCGGCATTAAGGTGCGCAAACTGCGGTATTGTGCAACTGACAGACTTTTGACCGCGGGCATCAAACGTTCCAGCAGTGGGCAACGTGATTCCAGCGGTAGCTGGCGACATTCCTCGCTGTAGCGCTGCACCAGTGGAAGCCAGGAAGCCGCATGAACCTGCAACAGCTCAAGCTGCTGCGCTAACACTGAGGGCTCAGGGTCCAGCAGCAGTGACAGGACCATCGCGGCAGCATCAAGAGGTTCGCGGGCTCCAAGCACCAGCGACGAAGGGATCTTGGCTCCAAGCCAGACCTCTCTATCCTGGAATGCAGAACCGGAAATGGGCAGATTATTGTCCTGCTTTTCCGGACGCAGATTTTGTTGGACAAACTCTGTGCCTGCCAAAGAAGCAACGGTGGCGGCCTGCTCCCGCATTTGCTGCATCGGATCGACCGGAGCCTCAGGAGGCAATTGTTGTTGAGGCCTCAGGTAATCACCCTGCCAGCGCGGCAAGACTTTGCGGATACGCTCATCCAAAGGTGGGTGTGTCGCAAACAATCGAGAGCGAAAGGATTGAGCAAAAAATAAATGGCCCAGTTCGTGGGCGCCAGGGTGCTGCAACAGCGCCTGGGTTTGATGTCCGCCTATTGTCCTCAGTGCACCACCGATGCCATTCGGATTGCGGGTAAACTGCACTGCAGATGCATCCGCCAAAAACTCTCTTTGTCGGCTGACTGCTGCTTTTATCAGGGCGCCGAAAAACTGTCCCAGCCAGCCAAGGACCATTAAAGCCAGACCCAACAGAATGATAGCCCCGACACCCTTGTTGTCCCGCTGACTTCTCCGGCTGGAAGAACGCGAGCTAATCCTGAACAGGCCCCAGCCTGCTTCACCGATCATTAGTATCCCATGCAGCACTGCGACAATTTTCAGATTCAGGCGCATGTCACCGTTCAGGATATGGCTGAACTCATGCGCCACTACGCCCTGCAATTGCTCCCGATCCAGCAACTGCATGGCTCCCTGACTAACGCCGATTACCGCGTCTTTTAGCGAGAGCCCTGCCGCAAACGCATTGATACCGTTTTCATGTGGCATTAAGTAGACGGGAGGGACCGGGACGCCAGAGGCTAAAGCCATTTCTTCGACGATATTCAGCAACTGCTGCTCTTTCAGATTACCAGTGTTGGTTTGCAAATGTCGTCCACCCAGCGACTCAGCTACCACCCGGCCACCAGTTCTTAACGAAAGCCATTTGAACAGCATAGCCATGGCAATCGTTCCGCAAACAAGCATGCTGACGGCAATTGCTTTTGGCCAACCAAGGGCTCCGATAATCGCCCAAAACTTGTACATACCCGAGTAAGAATCAACCCCGGCTTGCGCTGTCATAAGACTCGCCGGATCGCTGTACCAGACAAAAATTGCGACCACGAGGTTGGTCAATATCACAAGGGAGAGCACAGCAAGAATAAACAGGAAAAGCAGCCAAAAGGTCTGCTTCCTCGCCTCATCCTGCGCGCGATAAAAGTTCATAAATGTTGGATCAACCTAAAACTGAACTTTTGGCGCTTCCTGTATCGCGGCACTGTCTTCAAACTCCAACAGGCTCGCATCCTGCTTGTGGCCAAAGGTCGGTGCAAAAAAGTTCTGAGGAAAACTCTGTTTGTAGGCATTGTATTCAGTCACGGCATCGTTAAAGGCCTGACGCGCAAAAGCCACTCTGTTTTCCGTACTGGTCAGCTCTTCATTCAATTGCATAATCGTGTCGTTGGCTTTCAGATCCGGATACGCCTCTACCACAACGTTTAGGCGTCCTAGCGCGTTTTGCAGAATACCTTCCTGACTCGCCAGTTTCGCGATAGCAGAGGGATTCGAGGGGTCCTGAGCTGCAGCCTTCAAGCCTGAAGCCGCATCATTTCTAGCCGATATGACCGCTTCCAGGGTTTCTTTTTCGTGACTGAGGTAAGCCTTGGTGGCCTCGACCAGATTCGGGATCAGGTCATAGCGCCGCTTGAGCTGAACTTCTATCTGGGCAAATGCATTTTCGAACCGATTCTTGTAAAGCACCAGCGTGTTGAAGATCCGGATGATATAAAAAATCACAAAGATCACGAGCAACCACGAAACGATGGTACCGATATCCATATTCATACTCCATTGCAGTGGCGTCCGTCAGGGACGCATTGATCTGGGATTAACGATTATTCAAAGTACACGCACGTTAACAACATGCTCTACCGACTGGATTTTATCCAGAACAGCCTGACTCGGCGTTTCTTCAAGGTCCAGTATATTGTAGGCCAGATTTTCGCGGCTCTTGTTCAACATATCGACGACATTCAAAGAAGCATCCGCCAGGATCGACAAAACATTTCCAAGTACGCCGGACACATTTTCGTTGGTGAAGGTGAGTCTGAAATCCGTCGTGCGCGGCAAATCGGCCGGAGGGAAATTGACCGAATTCCTGATATTGCCATGTTCCAGAAATTCACGCACCTGATTGGCCGCCATGACCGCGCAGTTTTCTTCTGCTTCGCGTGTCGACGCGCCAATGTGCGGCATGAGAATCGCATTCTCATTGTGCAGCAGGGCCTGCACCGGAAAATCAGTCACATACTTGCCGACTTTCCCCTGCTCCATGGCGGTCACGATTGCATCGACATCGACAATTTGCTCTCGCGCAAAATTTAATATGACGACACCCGGTCTGGCACTGGCCAAACTATCCTTGTTTATTAAGTGATGCGTCGCATCAATGGCTGGCACATGCAGGGAAACAAAGTCTGAACGCGAAAGGAGCGATGACAGGTTGTCCATTTTTTCAACCTCACTGGACAACCGCCAGGCCGCCTCTATCGAAATTGCCGGATCGAACCCTGCCACCTTCATGCCCAGGGAAATTGCCATGTTTGCGACCAGAGAACCGATCGCTCCCAACCCCACAACCCCCAGCGTTTTGCCAGCCAGCTCAGTGCCTTTAAAGCGCTTTTTCTGGGCTTCCATTTCCTTGGCAAGTGCAGAGTCATCCAGCTCCCCCTGCATGCCACGAATATAGTTCATGCCCTGAACAATTCCGCGACTGCTCAGCAACAAGCCAGCCAGCACCAACTCCTTTACGGCATTTGCGTTAGCACCGGGCGTATTGAACACGACAATGCCCTGCTCGGAGCATCTCTGTACGGGTACGTTATTGGTACCCGCGCCAGCCCGGGCTATGCATTGCAAGGTTTCAGGAAACACTTCATTCAGCAGATTATGGCTTCGCAGCACGATCGCATCCGGGTGCGTGATCTCGCTCGCGACTTCATAGCTGTCACGTGGAAATTGCTCCAGCCCTATCGTTGCAATGGTGTTATACGTGCGCACTTTCTTCATTTTCACCCCAATCTTGTTATTCTGTTTGAAACATTAGTTAAGGCGACAACCACGAGTACCAGACTCGCGCACACTATGCTGCAGAGAAGAGATCTGCTGGCACGAGGCACAGCCTAGCCATACCCGTGCCGGAATATCCTTTAATTGACTTGCTGATAGGCCCAAGCCAACCAGGGCATCAGGGCTTCCAGATCCGAACACTCAACCGTGCCACCGCACCATATACGCAAGCCATCAGGCGCATCACGGTAAGCACCGATATCGTAGGCCACGCCTTCCGACTCAAGCAGTTTAATCAGGGCTTTGGTTTGATCTGCACCTAGCTTCAGGGTCAAACATACGCTTGTATTCGAACGCGTAGCCGGATCTTCTGCCAGAAACTCAATCCAGTCATGTGCGGCCACAAATTCTTCGATCACTGACAGGTTCTGCCTGGAGCGGTCGATCAAGGCAGACACGCCTCCGAGGCGGTCAACCCAAGCCAGCGCATCGAGATAATCCGCGACGCATAACATCGACGGCGTATTAATCGTTGCTCCCTTGAAAATCCCATCAATCAGTTTGCCGCCTTTGGTCATGCGGAAGATTTTAGGCAAAGGCCAAGCGGGTGTGTAGGATTCCAGCCGTTCAACCGCTTTTGGGCTTAGAATCAGCATGCCATGAGCGCCTTCGCCGCCAAGGACTTTCTGCCAGCTGAACGTCACAACATCAAGTTTTTCCCAAGGCAGCTCCATCGCAAATACCGCCGAAGTGGCATCGCAAATCGTTAAGCCTTTGCGCTGATCGTCTATCCAATTCGCGTCGGGCACTTTGACACCGGAAGTTGTTCCGTTCCAGGTGAACACGACATCATGCTCGGCACTCGCCCGAGAGAGATCAGGCAACTTGCCATAGTCTGCGGTGTACGTGCTGACATTCTCCAACTTTAGCTGTTTGACCACATCTGTTACCCAACCGGAGCCAAATGACTCCCATGCAAAAATATCAAGCGGTTTGGCACCAAGCAGTGACCACATCGCCATTTCCATTGCGCCGGTATCCGAAGCCGGTACGACACCAACGCGGTATCCCTGCGGCAAGCCCAGCAGACGCGCTGTTTCAGTACAGGCTTTTTCCAGTGCCTGCTTGCCTACGGCGGCTCTGTGCGAGCGGCCCAGAGTGGATATATCCAGCGTTGCAACATCATATCCGGGGCGCTTGCTGCAAGGTCCTGAGGAAAAGTTGGGATTGACTGGTTTAATGCTTGGTTTAGCGCTGTCTTGAACGCTTTCGGGCATGCTGAACTCCGTTCTATCAGGATAACATTATGATTGTTTTGCCAAGCGATCATGCTACCACCTGGTTGTGAATGCCACCATACTCACAGGTGTACAATCGTCATTGAGTGGGGGCATTTCGTGCTACAATGCACGGCTATTTTTGCCAACTAACAACGCTGCCACATGAATGCCTTTGAAACAGATGTACTGGAGCACCTCGTGCTACCGCACTTCATTCCAAAACCACCTCGTATTAAAATCGCTACCATTAGTATCGATGATCTGTACTGCCGGGTAATCGAGAAGAAAAACGAAGACGCCGTCGCTCACCCAATCCAGGAAAGCCCCTTTTACAAATACATTCTGGGAGACAAAGAGGCCGCGCACCGATACTTGAAAGAAAAGATTGGCATAAAAAGACCAGACGCTAAACTCAGGGAGTTTCAGGCATTGGTCAACAATTTTGAGTATCTTTCAGAAGCCTATAAATATAACTATATCTGCACCTACGAAAGAGGGGGAAAATACTTCATTCTGGATGGACAGCACCGCGCGAGCATCTTGAAACATCGAGGTGTTCGTAAGCTCGATGTGGTTGTTTTTCTTCACCCAAGATTCAGAAGACTTAAAAAACTGCGTCATTTACTAAATTGGAGAGAAAAGACTTAACTTCGGCGAGCGCCTTCGTAATTGGCCATTCTGTATCGGGAATAAAGCACTTTCCATGACGGTCCGGTCAGTCGCATAATAGACTCAAATGACCCGACACCAATGGAGCCTTCTTTTGATTCGCACTCTTTCCCCGGCCTTGAGCGGCCTACTGCTACTTGCGGCACTTTCCTTTACAGCCCAAGCCAAGACCTTACCCAATACCGAAAAAATTGAGCAGACCGCTGAGTTCTTTATGGAGCAGGTTCTCGCCGGAGAAACAGAGTCAGCTTACAGTCTGATATCGGCATACCTGGGAGTCAATCTGGAAACTTTTCTTGAACGGGGAACCAAAACCGCCCAGGATTTGAAGCAGCTGGAAAGCAAAACCGGCAAACCCCTATCTTATGCGCTACTGAAAACACAGAATGTTGGGAGCCATTTCTACAAGATCACGTATTTGCTCAAATACAAAACGGCCGCTCTCGTCTGGGAATTGAATTTTTACCAGCCAGACAAAGGCTGGCTCTTGGTAGACGTGACATTCAATGGAGACATCAACGCATTATTTGAGTAAGCCGCCTTCTTGTCAAAACCAGGATGTGACGCGCTGTCCTACCCACTCCCAGGTATTCGATACTTCTTTTTTCATCGCCTGGGACATTGGTGTCACCCTGGATTTGAACATAGGCATACTTTCACCATACATCCCCGTACTGAGAGTCCTTGAAGCATCTTCCAGTATGTCTTTTCGGACTCTGATGCCTGCGGGCTTGAGCTTGACCTCCAACTCATCGGCCTGCGCCAGTAATTGTCTCCTTGTGGCCTGATAAGCCTGTTCGCAAACCTGTTTGCGGGCATCAAAGCTGAATACGCTTGCCAGGAACATCTTTGCCTGAGCCTTGGATGGCTCAAACATAAACAGGGATTTGTCGGGAAACTCCCGCCAAACGTTTTTCAGGCCAGAATAAAGTCTTGATTTCACCATGGTTCGGTAAGATTGCGCGATGACATTCCCCATTCCCGACTTGAGTACTTTTTCTCGCAGCTGCGATGCCGATCCGTCTCCGGGACTGATACCCACAGGAACGACAGGATTCACTGCAAATACTACATCGCAGCCGGATTCAAAAACCAGCGAAGTATACATGCCTTTATTCAGGGTACCGTCCATATAGAAATGATCATTATATTCAACCGGAACATACAGTCCCGGCGATGCCATACTGGCCTGAATCGCTTTGGAAATAGGAATATCGGCATGTTCTGTATCACCAAAACGCACCGACTCACCGCTTTCCAGATCCGTGGCGATAATGCGCAGGTTTCGGCTCAGCATCTTGAAGTCGTTGGTGCGCCCCAATGATGAGAATGCACGGGCAATGTATTCATGGAACCCTTCATTATCGAAAACACCAGCCGGCACGGCCTGTGTCAGCACCGTGAGATATTCGAGCAAGGACTGGTCGGATGGGTTCTTCAACAAACCCAACAAAGCGCTACCGAATAGCTTCGGGACGGCTTTGGCGCGCTCGATATATTCACGGACAGCCGGTGCATAGAAAACACCGGGATGAAAGGGGTGAATGTCACTCTCATTACGGACAAAAATACGACACATTTGTGCTGGCGTAATCTGGTTGGCAAGATTGGCCGCTACAAATGCACCTGCATTGACGCCCAGATAATGGTCGAGTTTATTCAGATCCAGACCTTCCAGAGCCTCATCTATCGCTCTCAGGGCTCCGATCTCATAGATCCCTCCCATGGGGCCGCCACCCCCCAGCGCCAAACCAATGGTTAAGCTCTTTTTTGGTGCTGCGACTTTACGATCTGCGCTTTTTCTGGATACTTTTTCCGACATCCGTAACCACTCCAAACGTCTTTCAAACTACTGGTTTTGATCTCCCGATGCCCTTGAAGGGCGCAGGTAGCGATTGAACCCGGCATTCTTCAGGGCCAGATCCAGGGTACTGCGAACGATGTAGGGTGAATCCAGTAACAGAACTTTATCGAGCAAAGCCCGTGCCCAGGCCATATCGATGCCCCGAATGACCGACTTGACCTTCAAAAGATTCGACGCATTCATCGATAATGCGTCATAGCCCATGGCCATCAACAGCACCGCACCCGCCGGATCACCTGCCAACTCGCCACATATACTTAACTGCACACCCGCCTCTTTGGCATCGATGGCGATGCGATTCAAGGCTTGCAATACCGCCGGGTGAAAGGAATGATAAAGCGATGCCACGCGCGGATTATTGCGATCTACCGCCAACAGATATTGCGTCAGGTCGTTGGAACCTACAGACAGAAAATCGACCCTCTCAGCCAGTTCCTTGACCTGATAAACCGCAGCCGGCACCTCCACCATCACCCCAACCTGCGGCATGGATACATCATAGCCCTCGGCTCTCACCTCATGGTACTCACGATAAATAAGGTGCAAAGCCTCTTCGACTTCGTTCACGTTTGAGACCATGGGCAGCATAATCCGCAAATTGTCCAAGCCCTCGCTGGCCTTCAACATGGCGCGCATTTGCACCAGAAATATCTCAGGGTGATCCAGCGTTACCCTTATCCCGCGCCAACCCAGAAAGGGGTTCTCCTCGGTGATCGGGAAGTAGGTTAGCGCCTTGTCGCCCCCGATATCCAATGTCCGCATAGTCACCATGCGGGGGGCGAAGGCCTCGAGTTGTTCCCGATAACAGATCATCTGCTCCTGCTCACTCGGAAAACGCTCATTGATCATAAACGGCACTTCTGTCCGATAGAGACCCACACCCTCTGCGCCCTGGTCGAGCGAGCGCAAGACGTCGGCCATCAATCCGGTATTGACCCAGGAAAGCACCCGGTGACCGTCCGTTGTTTCGCAGGGAAGATCTTTGATCTTTTCAAGACTGGCATCCAGCTCCCGGTCTTCCTGGACGATGTCCTCATAGTAACTGCGCAAGTCCTGTGAAGGGCTGGTAAACAGGTCGCCATTGTACCCGTCGACAATGAGCTCGCGGTCATCCAGTTGACTCAGAGGCACATCGATCAGTCCCATAACGGTCGGGATCCCCATTGCACGAGCCAGTATCGCCACGTGCGAGCTTCCCGAACCTTTAATGGAAACCAAACCCTTCAACTTGTCAGCAGGTACCTCACCCAGCATCGTTGCGGTCAATTCATCACTCACAAGAATGGTGTTTTCCGGAAAGGAACGCACTGTTTTTTCACTTTCCTGAAGGTAGCCCAGAATACGACTTCCCAAATCCTTGATATCGACCGCACGCTCTCTGAGGTAAGCATCACTCATCATTTCGAAATGCCCAACGTAATCCTTGATCACCTTGCGCAAGGCAGACTGCGAGCTTTTGCCCTCGGAGATCAGCCGAACAACCTCCCCGGCAAGGGCATTGTCATCCAGCATGCCTAGATAGACGTCAAACAGGGCCTGTTCTTCCGGGCGCAATTGCGCCGCCAGTCGCTGGCCAACCTGCTCAATATCCTTTCGAACCGACTGAATCGCGACCTCAAATTCCTTGATTTCCTTGGGAATATCTTCAACATCACGATCAGGAACCGAATCCAGATCTGCCGTTGGAAAAATGACCACACTTTGACCAATCGCGACACCAGGTGCACCGGCCACCCCTTTGAAGGAGACATCTTTGGCCTGCGCTCCCGTCGCCGTGATACCCGCAATATACTTGGTCGCCTCTGTATGGGCGATAACCCCTGCCAGCTGGGCAGATACAGTTACCAGAAACGCTTCTTCACCTTCGTCAAAACGCCTGCGATTAGTCGCCTGCTGAACAACAATGACACCAAGAACCTTTTTATGGTGGATGATCGGCACGCCCAGGAAACTTTCGAATCGCTCTTCGCCCGTTTCAGGAAAATACCGGTAGCGTTCATGCTTCTGGGCATGCTCCAGATTGATCGGCTCTTCACGGACCCCGACCAGCCCCACCAAGCCTTCCGAGTAACCAAGGCTCACCTGCCCAACCGCGTCCTGGTTCAGCCCCATCGTCGCCATCAGGACATAGCGATTCATCGACGTATCCAGAAGATAGACGGAACACACCTCTGTTCCCATTGCTTCCTGGACGCGCTCCACTATGATCTTCAGGGCTTCGTCCAGATCGGCAGCGCCGTTCACTTCCTGTACGATACTCCGCAGCGTATTCAGCATGCGTTGTGTTCTCCAATCACGTCAGTGTTGTTTAGGTCGAAACAATTCGGAAGACAGGTCTTTCATCGCCCGGCGGTAGACTTCCCGCTTAAAGGACACCACCTGGCCCAACGGATACCAGTAACTTACCCAACGCCAACCATCGAACTCCGGGCTATTGCCTTGATCAACCGACACCCTGGAGTCTTCGCCCAACATTCTGAGCAGGTACCACTTCTGTTTCTGTCCAACACAAACCGGATGAGAATGATAACGAATCATTTTCTTGGGTAAACGATAGCGTAACCAGCCTTTGGTCGATGCAATGATCTCAACATCGCCCGGCTGCAGCCCGACTTCTTCGTTCAATTCACGAAACAGGGCCTCGTCGGGCGTTTCGTCTACCTTTATTCCACCTTGCGGGAACTGCCAGGAGTTTTGGCCGATTCTTCTGGCCCAAAGTACTTCATTAAACTGGTTAGCGAGAATAATTCCGACATTTAACCTAAAACCGTCAGAATCAATCACACTTATATTCCTATAGATAATTTTGATAGCATTCTTCCAGAATTTACCCTTGCGAGCAATGTACTTGCGGATATTGCTGCCGAGGACAATACGCCCATCAGCGCTTTCGAGCCTGCAAAACAACGCTTTTTCGTCTTTATTTGCTATGCTTTGCGCCCGGTGCTGTTTTAATGGAGAAAAATTCGTGGCCTTAGCAATTTTCGATTTGGACAATACCCTGATTGCAGGTGACAGTGACCATGCCTGGGGGGAGTTTCTGGTCGAAAAGAA
Source organism: Oleiphilus sp. (assembly GCA_006212045.1). GTDB lineage: Bacteria > Pseudomonadota > Gammaproteobacteria > Pseudomonadales > Oleiphilaceae > PZPK01. The sequence continues at coordinate 193,739 of PZPK01000004.1, forward strand.
ACTGGTTGATGCTGATCACCATCGCCAGCAAAATGATTTTTTCTATCAAAAGTATCTGGAAGGAACGCTTGATATTTACGAATATCTCCGGTTTTCTCTGGCGCCTCTTTCACAGCACCCGAAAGCTGCCTTGTTTGCGTTACGAGAAGAGTTCTTTAACCAGAAAATACGGCCTCTGATACTGGATAAAGCACTAGGACTGGTCAACAGTCACCGTGACAAAGGTGACACCCTGCTGATCATTACGGCAACCAATCGTTTTGTCACGGAACCCATTGCGCAAGCTTTTGATATCGAGCACCTGATTGCGATCGAACTCGAGGAAAATGAAACAGGCTATACCGGTAATCCGGAAGGCACTCCGAGCTACAAAGAAGGCAAGATTGCGCGTCTCGAGGAATGGCTGAAGCAGCGCAACGAGTCCATGCAGGGCGCCACCTTCTACAGTGACTCGCACAATGACCTGCCTTTACTTCAAAGGGTGGAGCACCCGGTTGCCGTAGACCCGGATGACACACTCAGACAACATGCCTCACAGCAGCAATGGAAAATCATTTCCTTGCGAGATTGACAGGGAAGGACAAATGATAATCGGTACTCGAATATGGGCCGGTATTTTAGCCATCACATTTGCCGTGTTGCTCACGGGCTGCTCAGATGAGCCGGATGCTGCGCCGGACAGTGGCGTCAGCCCGGCACCGTCAGACCAGCCGGTCAACATCGACGAAAGGTTTGAAGCGCCGGATAAAAATAAGTTTTCACCCAATGTTCTGCTGGCAGATCATGTGCACCAGTTATATGTACTGGCCTGGACCCACAGCAAACAGTTGCAGGAAGCGATTGCAGATCTGGTCGCACGTCCGGACCTCCAAGCGATGGAGAGTGCTCAGCGCCTTTGGGCAGAGGCCCATGATGCCTATCTGCTGGCTTCGATTGCCGATCTGCTCAACATTTCACACCCGGTACTGGACATGGCGCAGTCAGCACCTGTAGTCATTCACAACTCCCGAACGCGTATTGACCAGCACCCTATGATACCCGGATATCTTGACAGCGTTTCAGGGTACCCCAAAAGCGGTCTGATGCACGCCGAAGTCGCGATCGATTTCGATACCTTGAACGCCGAACACCAGTTCAGTGACAGCGCCTATGTCACGATGGGTTTTCATGCACTGGAGTTTATGCTGTTCGGCGATCCGAGCATGGACCAGGAAAGGTTTTTGGATTATCAGATCGAGGGCAAGGCTGAGCGCGAGGCAAAAGTCGCCCAGCGGCGCGCGGAATATGTACAATGGCTGACTGGGCAGTTACTAACTGACATTGCACTGCATGTCGAAGCCTGGGCCGCGCCGGAAGGCTTCTACAGAAGCTATGTCACAGTGCTACGCAAGGACGATCTCGCAGACAGTCTGACTCAAGCCATGGAGCAGGAAGAAGCCCAGGGGAATGATCCGGACCGCAAGCAACATATTTCCGCTGAAGTCAGTGCCCAGCGCTTGCAATGGCTGCAGAGGCTGAACGCACTGCTGCAGCCTCAAACACCGCCCGAGCCAGAAGACAATCGCCCTAACGCGCCGGAAGAACCCGGCAAAACATAGCCTTAAGATAGTCGGTTTCAACAATGGAAGGGTGCACCGGGTGATCCGGCCCCTGACCACCCTGCTCCAGTATCTGGACCTGCTTTTCCAATGTCTGGCCGTTATTTCTCAATACTTCTCTCATCCGGTCCCTGTGCATATGCATGGAACAAGAGCCTGCAATCAGAATCCCATCCTTCGAAAGCAACCTCATCGCCAGCTGATAAAGCTTTTGATAGGCTTTTTCTCCGGCTTTTTGGTCCTTGCGCCGGGCAATAAATGCTGGCGGGTCTGCGATTATCACATCAAAACGCTGATTCTCCACCTTAAATGCCTGACAGACATCAAACACATCACCTTCGACGCAATTGACATTATTCAAACCATTCAACGTGGCATTTCTTTCTGCAAAATCGAGCGCAAGCGAGGAACTGTCTACACACACGACTGACTCTGCACCGCGGGCTGCAGCCTGAATGCCCCAACCGCCAACATAGCTGAATAGATCCAGTACGCGCTTGTCTTTCACATAGTCTGTCAGGCGCGCCCGGTTCATACGGTGATCATAAAACCAGCCGGTTTTCTGTCCGTGAACGATCGGCGCGATAAAGCGCGTACCATTTTCCTCCAATTCAACTTCGTCGGCATTGCCCAGAGCAAATTCAACATAGGAATCCAGACTCTCCATGGCGCGCATTTTGCCATTGTTCTTGAATAGCACCACCTCTGGCTTCAGCACTTTTACCAAGGCTTCGACAATTTCGTCTTTGCACTTCTCCATGCCGGCACTGGCAATTTGTACCACCAAGGCACTCCCATAGCGATCTACCACCAGACCGGGCAGGGCGTCGCTGTCGCCATATATCAGGCGGTAATATGGCTTGGGAAACACACGCTCCCGCAATGACAGGGCTATTTTTATGCGATGGACAAACAGGGATCTGTCCAGAAACTGTGTTGCATCCCGACTGATCAAACGGCCACAAATAAGCGCATGAGGAGAGATTAATGCAGTTCCAACGGCTTTCCCGGACGCTGCCAACACTACGCACTGCTCTCCTGCCTCAAAACTTTTAAGCGGTGATTTGGCGTTATCCACCTCATTACTATAGATCCAGAGATGGCCCTGCTTGAGGCGCTTCTCTGCCCCCGCATTCAAAATCAGGGAGTTATATGACATGACTTACTCCGTACTATGCCCCGACGGCTCAAGACGAGCCCTTGGGGCGGGAAAATTGCGCCGAGTATACAGGACTTTCCTATGGTTCGCGCTTGTTGTGAAATCATCTAAACTAAGGAGAGGCCCAAGTGGAATTGGCCGGACCTGCAACCGCATGTACATCAATAGAATTATCGGACACCTATATGCCAAATGACTTGTCACCACAACAGATCAACCATTTACTGCAAGGCATTCGTGTCCCTCCACAACCCCAAATACTGGTGGATCTGCAAATTGAACAAGTGATGCCGCAACCGGACATCAACCGGATCGCAGAGCTGATTGCCAAAGATGTCGGCCTTGCAGGGACCATGTTGAAATTTGTGAACTCACCCTTTTTTGGACTTGCAAACAAAATATCCTCCATCGAACAGGCTGTTTCCCTGCTTGGCGTAAATACGGTCATCAATATACTCAATGGCCTGGCGATCAAAGGCGAAATGTCCGACGAAAATATTGTCGCGCTGACGCGCTTCTGGGACAACGCAAACGATATTGCGATGGTGTGCGCGCGGGTGGCCAAACAGGTTGGCTATCACACACCCGACGAAGCCTACACTGTGGGGCTGTTTCACAATGCCGGCATACCGCTGCTGATGCAGCGCTTCGACAAATATCTCGACTTCCTGGAAAATGCCGACGCCGCACAATGTGAACGTATCATCGATGTGGAAAACGAGAAATTCAATACCAACCATTGCGTGGTAGGTTATTACGTCAGTCGTTCCTGGAACCTGCCGGATCACCTCTGTCAGGTCATTGCGGAGCATCACAACACGGATCGAATATTCCGTACAGACCCGACCAAAGAGAGCAGCCAGACCAGGAAGTCCTTGCACGCCATTCTTAAGGTGGCCGAACATATCTGCGGCAACTACCGCCTGTTCAATAACCTGCCTCAGGATTTCGAATGGGAAAACAATGCCGCCCAGATACTAGAATATCTGGGCTTAACGGATCTGGATATCGACGATCTGAAAGAAAGTTTCGAGAGCATGGGCATTAGCCGGTAATACCTGCCGTGCCCACTGGCTCTCCGACTTAGCTGCGCTGATAGGCAACATCCAGCTCACGTGCCGCTTTGACATCATCGAGACGTTTGACCGGCTGCGAGTACGGCGCACCCTTGACCAGCTCGGCAGAGCTTTCAGCTTCTTTCTGAATGGCAATCATGGCTTCGACAAAGCCTTCCAGCTCATCGATGGATTCTGTTTCGGTTGGTTCGATCAGAAAACACTCTGGCACCAGTAAGGGAAAATAGGTCGTCGGCGCATGATAACCAAAATCAAGCAAGCGCTTGGCAAAATCCATGGCAGTCACACCCAGTTCCTTGGCCTGCTTATTCAAGGTCACGATAAACTCATGCGTCGCACGTCGTTCCGGGTAAGCCAATTGGAAGCCAGCCTGCTGCATTAGCGTCGCCATATAATTGGCATTGAGTGTTGAGAATTCCCCAACACGATGCAAGCCCTCCCGCCCAAGCAGAATGGCATAGACATAGGCCCTGAGAATAATCCCGGCATTCCCCATAAAGGCACTTAGCCGACCAATGCTGTCCGGTAAGTCGTCCTGGTCCAGCCAATGGTAACGACTGCCGTTTTCTGCATCCGAACGCCCTACAATTGGCGTCGGCAGGTAAGGTAACAGGCGTTCACCGACGGCGACGGGGCCAGAACCCGGACCGCCCCCACCGTGTGGTGTCGCGAAGGTTTTATGCAGATTCATGTGCAACACATCAAAGCCCATGTCGCCGGGGCGAACCTTGCCCAAAATGGCATTGAGGTTAGCGCCATCATAGTAAAGCAAGCCGCCAGCCTCATGGACAATGCGAGATATATCTTCAATCTGTCGCTCGAAGACCCCACACGTTGACGGATTGGTCATCATGATCCCGGCCGTTTGCGGGCCAGCGGCCTGCTGAAGCGCCTCCAGATCAACATCGCCATCTGTTCGCACCGGAATCTCAACCACCTTGTAGCCGCACATCACGGCCGTCGCCGGATTGGTTCCGTGGGCCGCCTCCGGCACAATGATTTCCGAACGTGCGTGATCCTGCCGCGCCTCATGATAGGCCCGAATCATGGCGACGCCGGCAAACTCCCCTTGCGCTCCCGCCATTGGACAAAGAGACACACCAGCCATTCCGGTGACATCTTTGAGGATCTCCTGCAACTCATACACACAGGCAAGATAGCCTTGGCTATGGGACTCCGGAGCCAAGGGGTGCCGCGCCAGAAAGCCCGGCAAACTGGCCGCTTTGTGGGCGCCCCTGGGGTTGTATTTCATTGTGCACGAACCCAAAGGATAAAATTGCGTATCAATGGAAAAGTTCTTGCGTGACAGATTGGTGAAATGCCTGACTGTTTGCAATTCAGAAACTTCCGGCATTGCTGCGGGCGTTTTCCTCATCAGTTCAGCCGGGATATCATCACATTTACCGGATGCCTTGGGTGCCTGAGAAGTCGCGAACCGGCCGGGCTGGCCCTTTTCAAAAATCAGCATGAAACGTCTCCTTTGCTGGCCAGACTGGTTTCCAGAGCGTCTCGATATTTCGCCAGGTCATCATCTGTTTTTGTTTCAGTCACACAGACCAACATTAAATTCGGGTTTGCCTGTCCGGAGAGTTCACTCAGCGCGATACCTCCCAATACAGAAGCCTGCGCCATGCGTTTCAGCACAAGATCGGCTTTTTCGGGTAGCTCAACGACAAACTCATGGAAAAATGCCGCATCCGAAAGCACACGTACACCCTCAATTGAGGCAAGTAACTCTGCCAGCTTTTTCGCATTCACATGGCAGGCCCTGGCAACACGTCCCAGCCCCTCAAATCCCAGCAGTGTCATGTAAACCGTTGCAGCAGTCACCGCCAAGCCCTGATTCGTACAGATGTTCGACGTCGCTTTGGAGCGACGGATATGCTGCTCTCGCGCCTGCAGGGTCAGTGTAAAACCTTCACGTCCATCCATATCCAGCGTCCGACCGATTATCCGGCCCGGCATTTGCCGGACCAGCTTGGAAGTACAGCAAATAAAACCAAAATAGGGGCCGCCGGAAGCCAATGGAAGCCCTAGCGGCTGGCCTTCGCCAACGGCAATATCAGCGCCCTGCGCCCCCCATTCTCCGGGTGGCGAGATCAGTGCCAATGCCGTCGGATTCACTACCGCTATCACAAGCATGCCCTGGGCATGCGCCCAGTCGGTCAGCGCATTAACATCTTCCAGAGCGCCATAAAAATTAGGTTGTGGAATCACCAGCGCCGCATAGTCCTGACCTTCATAAGCAGCCAAGGCGTCCTGACTGACACGCAAGTCATCACCGCAGACCACAGTCTCCAATTGAATATCCTGGTTGGTTACAATGCTTTTGACTGTTTTCTCGTAAAGAGGATGCAAACTTGCCGCGGTCAAAATTTTGCGGCTTTTGGACTTGCGGTTTCCGCGGATCGCCATCAAAACCGCTTCGGCCAAACCGGATGCCCCGTCATATAGTGATGCATTGGAGACATCCATCGCCGTTAACTGGCACATCATGCTCTGATACTCGTAGATTAGCTGCAATGTGCCCTGACTGGCTTCGGCCTGATACGGGGTGTAAGCGGTCATGAACTCGCCCCTGGTCGCAATATCCCAGACAGCCGCAGGAATATGATGCTCGTAAGCACCAGCCCCGATAAAACACAGGGCACCCGCATCCTGTTGAGCGCGTGCGCTCATCAGCTGCATCATTTCCATTTCGCTCCGCCCCTCCGGCACGCCATCCAGCGATTTGGCTCTGAGATGCTTGGGGATTTCATCAAACAGGTCATCAATTGATGAAACGCCAATCACATCCAGCATTTTCTGGATATCCTGATCGGTATGGGGAATAAAAGGCATGGGTCGTCCTCTAAATAAAAAACGTGCTTGCGCACGTACAAATACAACGGTCACCCATTCCGTCCAAAGGGACGAAACGGGTAGTCAGATCAGGACTGCTTAGTGGTCTTCGTCCTGGCACACTTCTGCGTAAGCTTCCGCGTCCAGCAAGGAGCCCAGCTCATCAAGATCTGAAGCTTTCACCTTAAAGAACCAGCCATCATCATAGGGGTCACTATTCACCAGTTCCGGAGCATCTTCCAAATCTTCGTTCACGGCAATCACAATGCCACTGACCGGAGAAAATACATCGGAGGCTGCTTTAACCGATTCCACCACACCGGCTTCATCCCCTGCAGCAATCTCGGCATCCACCTCGGGTAATTCCACAAACACCACATCACCCAGCAGATCCTGAGCATGATCGGTGATACCAATGGTCACAGTCTCGCCGTCGCTTTCCAGGCGCGCCCATTCGTGACTGGACAGATATTTCAGCTCCCCAGGAATATTACTCATACGCTTATGTCCTCATGCTCACTGGCCTTGCCAGTGGTTATTGAATTCAATAGTGCCATTGCTTCTAAGCAACTTCGGTACTTCAGGTCTATTCGTATACTTTCTTGCCATGTCTAACAAAAGGCGGCTTCACGACGTTTACGGGGACCAGTTTTTTTCGCATCTCAACCTGGCATTGAGCCCCTGTCTGAGCAGGCACGCGTGCCAATGCAACAGAATAACCGAGTGTCGGTGAAAAAGTACCACTGGTAATTTCCCCCTCGCCCAAACCATCTACGACCACTTTTTGATGGCCTCGCAATACACCGCGCGCTTCCAGTACCAGTCCGACCAGTTTATCCGGCACACCCGCCTGCTTCTGGTCCAGCAATGCTTGCTTTCCGATGAAATCACGATCATCGGTCAAGGATACCGTCCAGGCCATATTGGATTGAAGCGGCGTCACGCTCTCATCCATATCGGACCCGTAAAGGTTCATGCCTGCTTCCAGTCTCAGCGTATCACGGGCACCCAAACCGCAGGGTTCAACACCCGCCTCCAGCAAGGATTTCCAAAACGCTGGGGCCTTTGCTGCGGGCACCATCACTTCCAGACCATCTTCTCCGGTATAGCCGGTCCGGCAAAACATCCAGTCCTCAGCTTCCAGACCCTGAAACACTTTGAGCTCATCGATCAGTGCACTGTGTTCGGGAACCGCTTGCCTGATGCGTGACAACGCTTCCGGCCCCTGCACAGCGATCATGGCCATTTCGGGCCGCTCGGTAATTTCCACATCAAAAGATTCGGCCTGCTGGCGCATCCATGCCAAATCCTTCTCTCGCGTGGCACAATTGACGACCGCCCGATAATCCTTTGGCATGCGATACACGATCAAATCATCCAGCACGCCGCCTGTTTCATTCAGCATGCCGCTGTAAAGCGCCTTACCGACACTTTTGAGCTTATCAACATCATTGGCAAGCAAATAGCGTAAATACTCTCGCGCCTGAGCACCGGTCACATCCACGATGGTCATATGCGAAACATCAAACATCCCGGCGCGCTGGCGCACACAATGATGCTCCTCGATTTGAGAGCCATAGTGCAAAGGCATGTCCCAACCACCAAAATCAACAATTTTGGCGCCAGCTTCCTGATGCGCTTCATACAAACACGTTTTGTGGCCCACAGTAGTCTCCGCTGGACGAGGTAAGAGGGGCGCTATTTTAATGAAGCTTTGATCAAAAATCACTATCCCATCGGGCCAGATACACAATGTAGGCAAGAATCAGCCAAATTAGATGTCCGGAGCGGCGTTTTTAACGCTCTCAGGCAAGAGTGTCAGATACAAAGAGTTGATCTGTTTATTGCTGCTCACGGAAAAAGCGGGCAATGGAGGGTAGGCAGTCCCGATAGTTCTGAAAGGCATGATCGCCGCCCGATGTGATCCAGCATTTGGCACGATTCAGGGCGGAAGCTGCCTGATAATAGTCCAGCACCTCATCTCCGGTCTGGCTTAAGAGGTAGAGTTGTGACTGTTCTACACAGTCCAGTACATCCAGCTGTTTCAGCTCCGACATATGTGCTTCAGTGACCTCATAGCGCTCACCGGTGTACATGTTTTCATTGGTACCAAGGTAATCCCGAAGCAGCTCATACGGCCTCAAGGCCGGATTAATGAGAACGGCAGGCAGATGATAACGTGCATGCAGGTACAGACTGTAGTAACCGCCGAGCGAACTTCCGATAAAACCGGCAACGTGCCGCCGGCCGATAATGTCAACTCGCTGACACAGCGCTTCGGCGGCTTGCGAAGGTTGGGGAGGGAAACACGCCACCTCCAAATCAAAATCAGGCACGACTGTCCAGAAATATTCCTGGGTCAGACGGGCTTTTTCAGATTGCGGAGAACTATTGAAGCCATGGATATAGATGAGCGTCTTCAATAACCATTGCTCGCCATATCGACGTCAAAATCGAAGCATTGTGCACGCACCACGCGGGTTTCGATGCTGCCATCCGGAAATAAACGCAGGGTGCGATATCCGGGCGCAATATTTTCGACCGCAAAATCATCCGATTGCGGAAGAAACTGTATACAGGTTGACGGGCTTGCCAGCAGTCGGACAGATCCTCGCCTGTCATCAATCTGCTGATGGATATGCCCCCAAAGCACAGCTTTGACATTGCTTGCAGCATCCAGAATTTCCCAAAACCGATCCCGGTTCTGCAGACCTATATTGTCGAGCCAGGCACTGCTGATCGAAACCGGGTGATGATGCAGGCTGACCAACGTGTGCAAATCCGGCCGATCTGACAGAGCCTGAGTCAAGACGTCCAACTCTGACGGTGCCAAACGCCCATGAACCTGTCCCTCGACCATTGAATCCAGCAATATAATCTGCCATGGCCCGCGGCGGACCACCTTGGTCAATTCATGCCCTGCGCCTACCACCGCTTGCATGTTGCTGCGGTTATCGTGATTGCCTGCGAACCAGTAGGCCGGGCATTGGTAGTCGGTAAGACGACTTTTGAGCAACTGATAGGCACCCCGTGAGCCATCCTGCGCCAGATCGCCAGTCATCAGCAGCAGATCAGGGTTTACCCCGTCCGATTTTGTCTGGGCCAGCACGGCCTCGAAACTGTCGCGTGTATTCACGCCCAGCAAATCCGCCTGCCTGTCTTCAGACAAATGGCAATCGGTAATGTGCAGCACTTCGATGACATCTTGACCGGTTTGGTCGATGTGAACGGAATCGCCTTTAGTTTCCATGATCAGGTTCGGCTCAATAACAATTAACTGATTAGACGCCCTGAACTTCTATGGATCACTTCCCTGAAAAGCTACCCGTGCGAGCAGGGACAGTAAATAGTGATCGGGGCCTAAGCTAAATTTAGTTAACTTTTGGGTGTTTGGGTATCCGGCACCCGTTTTTTTTGTTTCGAATTCTTGTTTTTGGGAACTATATCCAACCAGCATCTATTTTCTGGTACGACTCTCACATTTTGCCGGAACCAAACGGAAGCGTGTCGCAACATCCATGAGCAAGGCAAAAATTGAGCCATTCAGACAGAAAGACATTTAACTGGGACTTCTCATCCGGATGGTGCATGTAACGATTCGGATAGTCGTTATTCCCGGCAAACCGCTCATGCCCTCGACAGTTAATCACCTCAGCGACAGACGCATCATGGTACATACGAACCGTCATTTCGGGATCGTTCAACCATTTTCCTGCCGCTGCTGTTTGTTCCAGCAGCAGGGTGTCAGTATAACGGGCGCTTTCAAGCAGAGTGATCGTAACCGTACCAACAAAACGCGTACCGACATTGAGCCTGATCTGGCACTTATTCTCGTTCCGGTCCTGATCCTGCATCAAATGCATTAATTTTTGCAGACGCCGATAGTTTCCTTCAAAGTGCGCACCCATGCTCACCAGATCGGGAACATACTTCTTGGCTAAACGATTTGGCTTGACCACCGGTGTGCGACCTCTTGTTGATTGATCATGAGCCACTGCAACGCAATGATCGCAGGTGCATTGTTTATGCTCCCCTGTCCAACCATCGCATAGGCTTGCTCAAGAGGGAGCACATGCACCCGAATATCCTCATCTTCCTCTGCCAGACCATATACTCCGCCAGCATCTGAAAGGTCTGCTTTGGCACAAAACAGGGTTACTTTCTCTGTCGCACCGCCAGGCGAAGGGAAATATTCACTGATCCGCTCCAGGCGATCCAGCACAATACCGGCTTCTTCCTCGGCTTCCCTCTGTGCAATGGCCTCGGGTTTTTCGTTCTTGTCATTCATCCCGGCAATAAGCTCTATCAGCCACGGCGTCTGATCCTGTTCCAGCAAAGCTCCCGCACGGATCTGTTCAATCAGCAGCACCTGCCCGGTCACCGGATCATAGGGCAGAACACAGGTCGCATCCCCGCGCACAAAAACCTCACGATGAATGGTGCGACTCCAACCGCCATCAAAGCGTCTATGCCGGTACTTGAAGATCTGCAGGGAAAAAAAGCCTTCGTAGCAACTTTTCCTGTCCAACAGTTCGATATCATCGTTAGCGAAACGCTGCTCAATCATGGTGCTGCCGCTCTCCTGGATTCCCGCTGCAAGCGGGACACTGTATTTCATCGCCTGCCAAAGCTGATCAAGTCTAGAGTTCTGGCCCGACATTGTCCATAATGCCGTCTGCTTCAGCATGAGTCACAGATTTTTACCTCGAGGTTTATATGCCAGGGATCAGAAAAATAGCACTTCGTTCTTTCATATCCATCGCTTTAGGCACATCGTCACTGATTTGTTTCGCCGGTAGTCAGGACTTGCTTTCACTCTATAAGAGTGCAACCGATTATGACGCAGGTATTGCGGCGGCAAAATCAGCCTACCTGGCGGTCAAGCAAGATGAAAACCTTGCACTGTCAGGCCTGCTGCCATCGATAAGCGCCACAGCCAGTACAGGCGATACCAATGCCAACAGCAATATTCAGAACAATCAGAACTACAAGACAACAAATTATTCGGTTGCCCTGACACAACCGCTGCTGGATTTTGGAACGTGGTATAACTATACCGCTTCGGAACAGGATGTGTTCCGCGCAGAAGCCGATTACTTTAATGCTCAGCAAGACCTGATTCTGGATGTGGCTAACGCCTATTTCGGAGTACTGCGCGCGCAGGAGGATATGATCGCTGCCAGAGCCCTTGAAACCGCCGTTAAACGACAGTATGAACAGGCCCGGGAGCAATTTGATGTCGGCCTGATTGCGATCACGGATGTGCATGAAGCCAAAGCCTCCTATGACGACTCCAAGACAACCCGAATTCAATCCGAAGGTAATCTGACGCTCGCAATCGAGCAGCTTTCACGGCTAACCGGCACCTACGCACCCGAATTACATGAGCTCAGCGATGAATTCCCCATTGCCCTGGAAGAAGGCAGCACCAGCGAGGCCTGGGTGGCATCAGCAGAACAGCATAATCTACAGATAAAAATCGCCAGCTTCGCGGTTGCGGCACTCGAAGACCAGTATCAGGCAAGCAAGGCGGGACATTACCCGACGCTCAACCTGAGCGCCGGGTACGACTACACTGAGCTGAATGAGTTCGCTCCGGCCGACCGGGAAACCGAAGAAAGCAATATTTTCCTGAATCTGAATGTGCCCTTGTATGCCGGCGGCGGCACACAAGCTTCGGTACGTAAAACACGGCATCTGCTTGAGCAGGCCAAACACGAGCTGCAATCAGCAACGCGACAGGCCCGTATTGAAGCGCGTACAGAATATATCAACCTGAAAACCAATATACAGACAGTCGAGTCACTGGGTCAGAATATCATTTCCCGCGAAAGCGCCCTGGAAGCCACCAGAGAAGGTTACAAGGTAGGTACACGCAACATTGTCGAAGTGCTGGACGCCGAGCGAAACTATTTTACAGCCCTTCGTGATTACGCCAATGCCCGTTTCGATTTTGTCGAAAGCAGCCTTCGGATCAAGAAGTCCGCCGGCACCTTAAGCCAGAAAGATATTGAAGAGCTGAATCAATGGCTCATCAATGACAGCAACGAGCAACAATAAGCCGCCGAAATTATTTGATCAGGGGGGACAGGTGGCTCACCACACGATTCACCGCCCCCCGTCCCTGCTCTACCACTTCCGCAGCCCGCTGGCCGGTAAGGCGCGCCTCATCCAGATCTGACAGCCAGGCATGCAGCGTCTGTTCCAGCGCTGCATCATCACTCACCAGTTTCATCCCGCCTGCCATTTGCAGCTGCTCGCTAATCGCCTCGAAGTTGAACACATGAGGCCCCATCACAATCGGCTTCGCAAGGGCTGCAGGTTCGATCGGATTATGCCCACCCACCTCTACGAAACTCCCCCCGATAAACGCAATATCCGCAGCACTGTAAAACGCCATCATCTCACCCATGGTGTCGACCAGAAAAACTTCGGTATCGGGACGCGGATATTTGTGTACGGTTCTTCGATGACATAAAAAGCCCTGCTCGCAAGCCATACTCCAGACGCTCCCGAAACGCTCGGGATGACGCGGCACAATTACCAACACCAGATTACCGAAATTTGCCTTCAGTCGCGCGTGGACCCGCAGTAATCTGAGATCTTCGCCCTCATGCGTGCTGGCGGCAATCCATACCGGCTGATCCGGGTTTAGCGCAGCCCGCAACTGTTTGCCTTCATCCCGGTCTGCGGAAGAAACATCAATGTCATACTTAACGCTGCCGGTTACATGTATTTTGGAGGCATCGATCCCGAGTGACTTGAATCGCTCGGCGTCATTTTGATACTGACAGAGCACCAGCGACAAACCATTCAGCATCCAGCCAATCGCGGGCCTGAGCCTTCGATAGCCCTTTGCGGAACGCTCCGACAATCGCGCATTGGCGACCACTACCGGACAGCCACGCTGACTGGCTTTATGAATCATATTGGGCCAGAGTTCGGTCTCCATTATGACCAGAAACTCCGGCTGCACCCTGCGCAAAAATGCCAACACGCAGACGGGAAGATCATAAGGCGCATAGACATGAAACACCGAACGGCCAAAGAGTTTGTAAAGCAATTCGGAACTGGTGGGTGTCATGGTGGTGACTACAATACTGCGGTCCGGGAAACGGGACTGAATCTGCCGGATGATCGGTTCAGCTGCCAACAACTCACCGACCGATACCGTATGGAACCAGATACTGTGATTTAATTGTGGTGATTTAAACACGCCAAAGCGTTCAAACCGGCGGGCACGATATTCCGGCGCTTTAAACCCCCGCCACAGCAGTTTGATAAAAACAAATGGCATGCAGAGCGCGAACAACGTTGAGTAAAGTAATCGAATCATAAACAATAGGCAGGGCGAAAGAAGCGCCGAGCATTATACCCCACCATCACGCGATATAACATGACACCAACAGGCCGCCAAACTGACACACATGACGATCACATCATGCCTTCATGCATCTGGCTGATCAGCGATGGCAGGCCTGGCCATCAAACCCAGCTTGAGGGGCTGGCCCAGCGCCTGGAACATTTAAGTGAGGCCGAAATTGTCTGGACCAGACCGGATAAACTCCGTTTCGTAAGCCCTGACAAGCCAAATGCAGCTCAATCCGCTCCTGCGATGATGATTGCTGCCGGCCACTCCACACACCGGGCTTTGTATTACTGGTCCAGACGACACAACGCCTTTTCAGTCGTACTCATGAAACCCAGCCTGCCTTTGCGCCTGTTCGACGCAGTCATCTGTCCAGCCCATGATGGCTTGAAGAGCTCCGAACGCGTTCTCAACACGCAAGGTGTCATCAATAAAGTTTTACCGTCACCGAAACCTGACAAGCATTCAAACAGGGGCTGTATTCTACTGGGCGGCATATCGAAGCACTATCACTGGGATGACCCAGGCATCGTTCGCCAAATACGGGAAATCTGTACCGCCATGCCCGAGACACACTGGCAGGTATTTGATTCACCCAGAACACCATCTTCAACCATGCAGCAATTGCAAGCCACCAAACTTCCGAACATCCGTCTCTGCGGTTACCAGTCAGAGCAAGGCCGGTCGATTGCTCAAGCCCTGCAAACAAGTCGATACTGCTGGGTAACACCGGATAGCGTATCCATGATTTACGAAGCATTAACGGCGAGCTGCACAACGGCCTTGCTTGAGCTAGAACCAGCCTCCGGGCGCCCGGGCCGGGTCGTACGCGGTGTCCAGAACCTGCTGGCTCAGAGACATGTGTGTTCTTGGGCACAGTGGCGACAAAACAAAACAATACCCTCGAATACGCTGCGTCTATGGGAAGCGGATCGTGCTGCACTTTGGCTGCTGGACAGATTCAACCAGCATAGCAAAGCCAAATTGAAGCGCAGGACACGTCGCCAATGAGCAAGAAGCACTTGTGCATATTGCAGGTCTTACCCGCACTGGCATCCGGTGGCGTAGAGCGCGGCACGGTAGACATCAGCCATGCACTGACACAATCTGGCCATGTATCGATCTGCGTGTCCTCAGGGGGACGACTGGTCAGCGACCTCGAAGCGCATGGCGCCAGACATATTCACCTTCCGGTGCATAGCAAAAACCCGTTTCGTATTCTGCTTAACGGCTTCAGGCTGGCGCGAATCATCCGGCAGCATCACGTGTCTTTGATGCACGTGCGGTCGCGAGCGCCCGCATGGAGCTGCCTGCTGGCGCGCAAGTTAACGGGCGTTCCTCTGGTATCGACATTCCATGGACAATATGGCAGCCAACACCGCCTGAAACGCTATTATAATTCGGCAATGTTGCGCACGGATCAGTGTATTGCTGTGTCGGACTTTATCGCACAGCACATAAGGCAAACCTACCCAAGGTACTCCGAACAGCTGACAACCATCTACCGCGGCGTGGACATGGAGTACTTCTCTCCGGACGCGGTAAGCGCAGAACGCAAGGCTTCCTTATTGGCAGCCTTGGGGCTGTCAGAAACCGAGGTAAATGACAATAAACTGATACTTCTGCCGGGGCGAATGTCACGACTGAAAGGCCATGCTACGTTTCTGAGAGCACTGCACAAGCTACAGGCGTCTCGCCCGTTTATTGCGCTGGTGATGGGCAACGATCAGCATCGCAGCCAATATGTACAAGAACTGCAAAGACTGACCAAACAACTGCAACTGACAACAAAAGTGCGATTTGCAGGTGCCTGCGATGACATGCCGGCTGCGTATGCACTGTCCGATATTGTAGTGTCGGCTTCGACCAAACCCGAGTCCTTTGGTCGCGCGGGCTGCGAAGCCCAGGCGATGCAAAAACTCCTGGTTGTAACCAACCATGGCGGCAGTGCCGAAACCGTTGCAGATTGCCAAAAACAGGGGCTATGCGCGCCTGGCAGCGCCGAAGATATGGCGCGCGCACTGGCCACTCAAATGGCGCTTGACGATCAGCGGGCTATTGCCACAGGTACAGCCTCTCGCCAGCATATTGCCGAACACTATTCTCTGGAGCAGATGTGTCAGAAAACGCTGGCTATGTATACGACAGTACTGGCCAAGCACAAAGCGAAACAGCTAAAATTCTCGCATCTCTAAACTGGTACCGATTGCTGGCACCAACGCGCCAAGGATTATCATGGCTATTGTTCAGGCCGACCGCCATTTCTGGCAATTCAATCCAGCCTTTTTCGACAGTGTTTCAAGCAACACTTTCGACCCGCAGTATTGGCAGAGCCAAGGACGAATTACGGGTAAAGAGAGTGGACGTGGCACCACCTGGTTTTTGAAACACGGTGCTTCGGAGCTGGTTCTGCGCCATTATCTGCGCGGCGGTCTGATCGGAAAGATCAACCGGGATCACTACCTTTATACAGGCCTGAAAACCAGCCGCAGCATGCATGAATTCAATATTTTAATGGCACTGATCGACCTTGACCTTCCCGTACCCAAGCCAGCCGCAGCTCAGGTCGTCAGACAGGGCATCGTCTACAAAGCAGATCTGATCATTGAACGCATTCCGCAGGCCCGGGACCTGATTTCGCTTTTAGAATCGCCACAACCTTCGCCCTTCTTTGCGGCCATTGGCGCCATGGTGGCGCAATTCCATCGCGCAGGGGTCTATCACGCAGACCTGAACATCAAAAACATTCTTTGCGATGGCAAGGGCAAATTCTGGCTAATCGATTTTGATCGCGCCAAGCTTAATGTGCCCGCGGGAGCGCAACAGGCACGCTCTTTGAAACGATTACAACGCAGTTTTATCAAGGAAAAAGGCCGGCACGGAATCGCTTTTCAGGACAGCGATTGGAAAACTCTGGAAGCCAGTTACAGAAACAAGCTCTGATCGAAACCGGAACCAGGACTTACTGCCAGTAAGTCTTAAGCCAGGGACTCGGATAAATCTTCTTGTACCAGCGCTTATACCAGGGAAAGTCCTTTCCCCATTGGCCGACAATGGCATCAGGAGGATTCGGTCGACCATGAAACACCAGAATGCGCGCACCTTCCGGAAGATGGTTTTCGCTCCCGAAAAACTTGTGCATACCCTGAGGCATGCAATGCTTTTTGTAGCTGCGGCACCAGGCATCCGGAAAAAAATAACAATCTTCACCCAGAGCACCTGATATATACGCCTGTTCGGTAGGATAGCGTTTCAGCACCGAGAGCGGATCGGCCTGATACCGTTCCAGCAATGCCCTTGGCCCTCCCGCATCAAAACACATCACCGAAGCCTGACCCACCTGCTGACCTGGCTGGTACCAGTTTTCGATCATCGCCACTGTACCCCCGAAAGCGAAGAAGTCATCAAGCGGCCCCACGATCACAACATCCAGATCAAGAAACAGCACCCTGCCCTGCATCTTCGCCAGCCCCGGTTTGAACAGTGCCAGTTTTCGCCAGGCAGAGCACACCCGGGCATATTCCCAAGGGGGCTCTTCAAACTCGGGAAGAGGCCAATGCTCTACTCCGGCATCCAAACCTTCAGGGTCTTCCGTAAAACAGATAAAACGAAATGGCCGGGAGAGATTACGTTCAACCATGCGGTACAGAATGTTGACGTACTCAGGGCCATATAAACTTCCCCACTTCAGGCAGACGACATTCACAGGCTCCGTAAACTGACTCATGCCTGTAGATCCTTATACAGCCAACGCCCATTCTGACGGGCACCCTTAAAGCGTTTATACTCCCATTGATACTGCTCCGGCCGATCCCTGACACACATTTCAACGCTACGATTCAGAGCGCCCACAGAGGTTTCAATATCATCGCTGTAGATTTCGGGGTCCGCTTTGCGAAAAATCATATCGAAACCGTCACCATCAGGTCGGCGCATTGCGCAAAGACTCACGACTTCACAACCGGTTTTCTGGATCAGCCGCGACACCAGCTTGACGGTATTTGCCGGAACTCCAAAAAACGGCGCATAGACACCTCCGGTCCCACCCGGCACCTGATCCGGCAAAATCCCGACCATGCCTTTGTCATTCAGAATGGAGAATAGCCGAATAACACCACGCTTGTCGGTGGGCACCAATTCTGAGCCTTGACGACCGCGAACCGATGACATGTATTCTTCAAGCTGCGGAATCTTGGGGGGTTTATACAGGGCGGCCATCGGACGCAGGGAGGAAAGATACAAACCGACCAACTCCCAGTTACCATGATGCGGTGCCAAAACGATTAGCCCCCTGTTATGCGCACTGGCGGCGTCGAAATACTCCTTCCCTTCGACACTGCGTATCAGTCCCAGAGCTTTTTCGGTGGGCCACTCCCACATCGCACCCAGTTCGAAAAAGACCTTACAGGTTTCTTCCAGACTGGCTTTGATCAAGGCCTGTTGCTGTGCTGCATCCATCTCGGGGAAGCACAGCTCGATATTCTTTTTGGTGACGCGGGTTGGTTTTGAATCCCCCTGCCATAGTATGCGTCCCACCCATGCACCAAAAGCTTGCGCACGCTTGAGTGAAAAGCGGGATAACATTCTAAGCAGCCATATGGCAGTCTGCGCTTTGAGCTTATTCATGCCCGATGATCATGATCCTTGCGAAAAGGCTGTCAGTGTAGTTCAAAGCACTGATAAAATCAGCCGGATTTAGGCGCGAGTGAAGCAAAATCCATGATACGTATTGCCATGCTTCTGGCTTCCGATGGCAATGCCATTGGGGGGATGGAAAAACAGGTTGCCCTGCAGGCTAACTATCTGCAGCGAACCCCCTCGGTGGAGATACATGTGCTTGCTCATGAGGCTTATGCGCACCTGTTTGATGCGTCCATTGTATTTCACGCCCTGCACAGCCGACGCAGCCGCAACAGCCTGAAATTGCTGTGGGACACTGCCATACAAATTCGGCGTATTGCGCCGGATATCGTGCATGCGCATGGCGACAAGGCCAGTACCTTGCTGAGCCGCATACGTCGTGCACTGCCGACAGCTAAACGGGTCGCGACGGTTCATGGCACCAAACGTGCCAGTGCCGCACTTCGGTCAATGGATCGCATCTTTGCCGTGAGTGAAGGGGTTCGGGAGGCATTGCACCCATTTTCATCCTGCACCATCGGAAATGCCATTGAAGGATATCAGGGCCCTCGTCTGGACAAACAGGCACTGTGTCAGCGGTTCGGGCTAAATCCGGACTGGACGCTGCTGATCGCTGCAGGCCGATTGGCGAAGGTAAAGCGTTACGATTCGTTGATGCGGGCCTTTGCGAATCTGCAAGCCAATCTGCTGATCTTCGGAGAGGGCCCAATGAGACCAACATTACAAAAGCTGGAGCGAGACCACATTCGACTGGCAGGATATATGGATCCGGTTCAGTCCGCATTCGCTGCCGCAGATGGGCTGATTATCAATTCAGAGAGAGAAGGCTTGAGCCTGAGCATGCTTGAAGCGCTGCAAATGGGCGTTCCGGTCATTTCAACGCCTGTTTCCGGAGCCAAAGGACTCTTGCCCGATGCCTGCCTGCTGGACCCTCAACAGGATCTGGCTATACAGCTGGCCGAAAAGTGTCGGCAACCGGAGCGGCTGCGACAGCACTCAGAACCAAGCTTCGAAAAAGTGAACAGTCACTACGCTCCTGATCGAGTTGTTGCGCGGCTGCTAAATTACTACCATGATGTCCTCGAAAACGAATCCGCCTGACATCAAGGCCATATGGAAATCCTGTCTCTCCTATGACTACATTTGACACGCCACAGCCGAGTGCGCATGCCACGCTCCTGTTTCTGGGGGACTGTAACACCCGTGGCACACCGGATATTGAGTCACTATCTTACCCGGAGCTTATAGCGAGACAGTGCCAGGTTCGCAGTATCAACCGCGGACATACCATGACCACCTGCCGGGAGGGAAGCCGGTACTATCAGGCCTTTAGGGGCCGGGCGTTTGACCTGCTCTGCATCCAGTATGGACTGGTCGACAGCTGGCTAACGTTCAGGTATTCGCCCTATGTGCTGTATTATCCGGACAACCCGGTCAGAAAGTTTGCCCGCAAGCTGGTAAAGAAGTACAAAAAGGTATGCAAGAAACTCGGCTTGAACAAAACAATCGGCGTCACCAACGTGGTGCCGATTCAGGAGTACTCTCAACGCATTGAAACGATGATCCGCGATGCCGCACCTCGCCCAGTGCTACTGATAGAAACCATCCCGAACAAGGACAACAGCCGCAACCCGGAGATACGCCGCTATAACAGCGCGCTGCGTGAGCTCGCGGACCGCTACACACAGGTAACGCTTTTGGAACTTTATTCTGACTTTGAAGGCGACCAGCAAACGCATTATTCTGATCCGACGCATTTGTCTGCAGAAGGCCATGCCTATGTAGCAAACAAGCTCGCCTGCCTGCTAGAGGAAAAACAACTGATCAAAGGCATTCAGGCATGAAACGAACTCCAAAAACCTTTCGCTCCGGCAAAGCCCTGTTTCTCGATCGCGATGGCGTGATCAACGTTGACCATGGCTATGTGCATCGTGCGCAGGATTGCAACTTCATGCCGGGTATTTTTGAACTTGCCAAAGCAGCAATGCGCCTCGGGTATCGCATCATTATCGTGACTAACCAGTCCGGTATTGCCAGAGGCTACTACTCCAGAGACCAGTTTCATGCCTTTTCATGCTGGCTGGAACAGCAATTCTGGCGGCGCGGGATTCTTATTTCACATACCTATCATTGTCCTCACCATCCGGCTCAGACCGGCCCCTTTGGCTTTCCCTGTAGCTGTCGAAAACCGCGCCCGGGGATGCTATTCAAGGCCAGAAAAGACTTTGGAATCCGTCTGGACAAATCCATTATGGTGGGGGACAGCCTTTCGGACATGCGCTGCGCCCGTATGGCCGGGGTCGGTAAAGCCATTCTGTTGCGCGAACCAGAGGCGCACTTCGCTCCGAAACTGGAAGCCAATACCAAAAAACCTTACTATCGCGCTAGCTCGCTGCACGCGATCAAATCTCTTTTGTTATCAGGTAGTCATTCATGAACGAGCGCATTAGCCAACATATTCAACGTAGTCTGGACGCAAAAAATACCATCGCCGAAGACGATGCCTTTCTTGCGAAACTGGAATCGGCCGCAGCAATCTGCGCCAAAGCGATCAAGCAGGGAAACAAAGTGCTGTTTGCCGGCAATGGCGGAAGCGCATCGGATGCACAGCATCTCGCGGCCGAGCTGGTCGGTCGCTACAAACATGACCGCCCTTCTATTGCGGGAATTGCCTTGACGACCGACACCTCGGCGCTCACTGCCATTGGCAACGACTACGGTTATGACGAAGTCTTCGCTCGACAACTTTCAGGGCTTGGCCAAAGCGGTGATGTGTTTGTTGCTATCTCAACTTCCGGAAATTCTGCGAATGTGCTTAGGGCCTGCGAAGTTGCCAAGGAAAAGGGCATTACGATTATCGGGATGAGTGGCGCAAAAGGAAAACTCAGGGAAATATCGGATGTCTGTCTGGATGTTCAGGCTCCGGAAACAGCGACCATTCAGGAATGCCATATCATGCTTGGGCACATCCTCTGTGATCTGGTGGAACAGGAACTGTTTCCGCAGACGTAAAGGTATTTCTCCCCAGACATTGGTTTGCCCGAAAGTGGCGCTCAGCTTCAGGATTTGGCGCCAGTAACCTCCAATTGCTTAAGCGCCTGCCAGATCTGATCCGGCATCATTTCTTCCAGGCAGCGATAATGCCCGTAAGGGCATTCCCGTTTAAAACAGGGGCTGCATTCGATGGTGGCTTTGATCACTCGGCAGTGATCACTTAGCGGCGGAGTGTAATCCGGGGAGGTCGAACCGAACAAGGCCACCAGCGGACGCTGCAAAGCCGCCGCAACATGCATTAAACCGGAGTCGTTGGCGACAACCGCATGCACCATGGACATCAATGCAACGGCTTGCTGCAATGATGTCTGGCCCGCCAGAACCTGAAGCCGATCACTCGATACCGCCTCCGCAATCTGCGCACACGCAGGCACATCGTTTTGTGAACCAAACAGCCAGACCTGTCCGCCTTGCGCAACGTGGCGACGGGCAATTTCGGCGTAATGCCGTTCCGGCCACTTTTTAGCGCGCCCGAACTCTGCACCCGGGCATAAAGCAAGTATTCGAGCAGCCGTATTAAGCCCAAAACTTTCCAGCGCTTCGTCAATAAACCGCTGACGGGGACGTAAACCCGGCTGGGGACACTGAAATTCGCTGGGCACTGTGCCTTTTGGATAAGCCAGGCCGACATATTTCTGCACCATCAGGGAGAATACGTTTTTATCCAGCGGCCTCAGATCATTCAGCAGACCATAACGCATCTCGCCCTTCCATCCGGTGCGCAGGGGAATACCCGCCATCCAGGGTATCAGCGCAGATTTCAGGGAATTGGGAAGCACAATCGCCTGATCGTAGGCTTGTTCCTTGAGCGATTGCGCAAGGCGGTAGCGCCCCCCCAGTTGCAATGCACCATGGCCAACCGGCATATCGATGGTCGCACGCACCTCTGGCATGGCTTCCAGAATCGGCCGGCTCCAGGCGGGCGCCAACACATCTATCGCCACATCGGCATAGCGCGTTTTCAGAGCCATAAACAGGCTCTGTGCCATGACCATGTCACCGACCCAGGAAGGGCCCACCACCAGAATATTCATCGCGGATGTTTCGCCGGTTCAAGGTTTTGAATCAATCATCGTCCCTGCCGAGAACCCGAAGGCTGCCCCGATCAAACCAGACTCAGCCAATCCAGATTCTGCTCGCGACGCCCTTTGACGGCATCAAAATACATGGTCTGAAATTGCTCGGTTAACTGACCACGCTTGCCCGAACCGATACTTCGGCCGTCCAATTCACGAATGGGCAGTACTTCAGCCGCCGTACCTGTGAAGAACGCTTCGTCGGCCACATAAACTTCATCACGCGTGATCCGTTTTTCGATGATTTCCACACCCAGTTCCTGCGCAAAGGCGAAAATGGTTTTGCGGGTAATGCCATCGAGGCAGGAGGTCAGTTCCGGAGTAAACATTTTGCCCTCACGAATGACAAAAATATTCTCTCCACTACCTTCGGCAACATAGCCTTCATTATCGAGCAGCAAGGCTTCATCACAACCGCACTCCAAAGCCTCATTCAATGCCAGCATCGAATTAATATAATGCCCATTCGCTTTGGCTTTACACATGCTGATGTTGACATGATGGCGTGTGTACGAAGACGTGCGAACCTTAATGCCGATTTCCTTGGCTTCCGGAGACATATACGAAGGCCACTCCCAGGCCGCAACCATCACATGTGTCTGAAGGTTATCTGCACGCAATCCCATACCCTCGGACCCATAGAAGACCATCGGACGTAAATAGGCCTCATGCAGATTATTCTCTTTGACGACGGTTTTCTGGGCAGCGTTCAGTGCATCCCGGTCGTAGGGCATACTCATACGCATAATGTGCGCTGAACGAAACAGGCGGTCGGTGTGCTCCTGCAATTTAAAGATTGCCGTACCACGATCGGTTTCATAGGCCCTGACGCCTTCAAAAACACCCATGCCGTAGTGCAGGGTATGTGTCAGAACATGCACCTTGGCTTCGCGCCACGGTACTAACTCCCCATCCAACCAGATCAGGCCATCTCTATCAGCCATCGACATTGCTTTTACTCCTCAAGGCTATGCTTCCAACATTTGTCGGCTTGCTACACAAAATTGCGGCCAATTCTAGCACCATTGCCAACCCCCGACTATCCATTGTCAGATGCTCACAGCTGCGGGCCAAATCACGATCATGTACAGACCCCGAAAATATCGCACCAGGCGGCTTGTACAACAGCACGCTGCTCCGGAAAATCAGACAAGGTCACTTCATAGTCATCATCGGCAAGATTTTTACGATGCAAAGCCGATCTCAATGTGCGATAGGCATCAATCAAGGCTTGCATATCCACACCACTAAACAAATTGAGACGCTGCATCGTCTCCAGTAAACGAATATTGTCCGACCAGATCAAAAGGTCCGGATAGGCTTGTGCGCCCTGCAAAACACCAAACTGGGTAATAAATTCGATATCCACGAGCCCGCCGTTGCCTAGCTTGATATCGTCTGCTGCCTTCTGAGTCGACTTGAACTTCTCTTCCGCGGCCGTTTTCATTTTAAAACGCATCTCCCGCACCTCCAGCATCAGCTCATCCCTGTCCCGCTTCTGGCTGAGCACTTCATTGCGAATAAGTTCAAAGGCTTCGGCAACGCGTGAATCACCCGCGACATGGCGCGCTCTCACCAGAGCCTGATGCTCCCAGGTCCAGGCATCATCGAACTGATAACGTTTAAACGCGGAAAGCGAAGACACCAGCATGCCCGAATTTCCGGAAGGCCGCAGGCGCATATCCACTTCGTAAAGGTCTCCCTGCGTCGTATTGGTTGAAAGCAGATGAATCACCCGTTGGCCCAGGCGCACATAGAACACCTGGTTATTGATTGCGCGAGGTCCGCTGGTCATGCCGTTTTCGTCACAATCATACAGAAATACCATGTCCAGATCGGAGTGGTAATTCAGTTCGATACCACCGAGTTTGCCGTATCCGATGACTGCAAAGCCAATCTCTCTTTGTCCTTCCGATATCCCGCCAGGTAGACCATATTTCGCCGTCATATTCTTCCAGGCCAGCGTCACACAGCGCTGGACAAGCGTCTCCGCCAGCCATGTTAAGTAATCACTTACTTTCATCAATGGCAGCTTGCCGGATAGCTCTGCCGCAGCAACCCTTAGCATATGGGACTGTTTAAAATGGCGCAGCGCATCCATCTGCGTTTCCAGATCCTCCTCGGGAATTCGCAGCAGCACCTGCCGCAATTCATCCTGCAAGGTAGTTTTTTCGGGCGGTTGATACAGCGAATGCGCATCCAGCAATTCGTCCAGAATTACCGGGCTTTTGGCCAAATGCTCGGCCACCCAGGGACTGTCCTGGCACAACGTGCACAGGAGCTGCAACGCGTCCGGGTTTTCATATAGAAGCACCAGATAAATCGTGCGCCCAAGTACCGAGCGAACCAGAGCCATCACTCGTTCAAATACCAGCGCCGGCTTTTCCATCTGTTCTGCGGCACTGAGCAGTAATGGGATAAATAGCTCCAAACGCTTGGCTGCATCACGCGACATTGCCTTGAACAGGCGGCTATGCCTCAACTCATCCAAGGCTTCCCAACAGGCATCCGGGTGCTCGAAACCTGCCTGCTCCAAATATTTCAACCATTCATCTTTTCCGGCATTCACCTGCCAAAGGTGCAGCCAGGGACCTTTCCCCTCTGACAGGCTTGCCTGTTCTTCCCTGGACTCCTCGAGAAAAGACGCAAACAACAGATGCACCTTGGTACGATAGTCGCAAAGCACCTTATCCAGAGCCTCCCAGTCCTCGAAACCCATAGACCAGGCAACCTGCTGCCTCGCCAACGCATCATCCGGTATCAGCTGTGTCTGTTCATCCTTGAGACCCTGAATCGCATGCTCCAGGTTCCTTAGGAAAGCATTCGCCTCTAACAATTGATCCACCCAGGCTGCAGGGAGATATTCCTTGTCTTTCAATACCTGAAGAATGGGCAACAATCCGGTCTGCTGAAGCTCCTGATCCCGTCCGCCATGGATTAGCTGGAAAGCCTGAACAATAAATTCGATCTCACGAATACCTCCGGAGCCAAGCTTGATATTGTTCTCTCCGCCCTTGCGATGCACCTCTGACGTGATCAGGCGCTTCATATCGCGTAGCGCCTGAATGGAAGAAAAATCGGTGTACTTCCGGTACACAAAAGGCTGAATGATCTCGCTCAGAAACTGTCGGTGTTTTTCACTACCCGTTATCGGGCGGGCCTTCACCATCGCAAACCGTTCCCATTCCCGCCCCTGGTTCTGGTAATAGTCCTCAAACGCCGAGTAATTCAATGCCAGCGCACCCGCTGAACCGTAGGGACGAAGTCGCATATCGACCCTGAAAACCAACCCATCTTCTGTCACCTGATCCAGCACATGAATCAGTCGCTGACCCAGCTTGTTGAAAAATTGTTGATTATCAATGGGTTTCTCCGGGTGATCGGTTTCACCCGAGGCAGGATAAGCAAAAATCAGATCGATATCGGAGGAAATGTTAAGTTCCCTCGCTCCCAGCTTGCCCATACCAAGCACCAACAGCTCTTGGGCTTGTCCGGTTTTCAAATCCCGGGGAACCCCATGTTTTTGCACCAGCTGCCGGTAAAGATTTTCCAGAGACAGGGAAATACAGACATCTGCCAAAGCGCTGACTTCGGCGACCGTTCCCTCGAGCGTTGCCAGCCCAGTGATATCTCGCCAGACCAGCCGGGCCTGTTCAGCATTACGGAGCTGGCGCAGGGCCTTCATCAATTCAGCCTCATTTGAAGTCGCAGCTAAACGCTCCTGCAAGGCTTTCCGCATTGCCTCTTCGCTCCGGGAACAATAAAGTGGCGAATCCGGTTTGACCCAGTCGAACAACCACTGAGGGTGGCGCTGGCATATCTCCCGGATAAACGTGCTCTGCCGAAAACCCTTGAACACCAATTCCAGTGCCTGTTCAGGCCAGGCCGGCAGGCTCCCATCGCTATGCTCGAGAATTGACTCAAGCGCATTACGGCAGGACTGCGACAAGGATTCGGGAAGGGTAGAAAATCGATCTAAAAGAGTGGAAGGGTGCGGCATAGGTGTTATCCCGGGTCACGCCCGGTTCGGTCTGGAAGCGAATGACAAAAATAAGCTTAACCAAATTTTCGGATTCAGGCGAATCGCAAGGGTCTGTTTTGCTCAATTAAACCAGGTATCACGCCCGCGTTTGATTCGATTACGCTCAGCCGCATTGAGATGGTCATTGACTGACCAGTCATAGGGCAGGAATCCTCCGATTTTCATCCCCCTGTATTCATCAGGTAAATATTCCTGAATGAAGTGATACACGCCTCCAACCGGTTCGAAATCCTCTTCAAACCATTTAAAGATGGATGAGAGCCACAGCTCCTGGCCGATCACTGTCTGGCCCTTATCTTTCTGGGACATAAAGATACGTGTTTGCTCGGCCAGTTGCGTTTCAAGTTTATCTTCCACATAGGGTTCTTTGCGCAGATCAGGGCAGCTCATCGAGGCACAGTTAAGCGCAAAATGAATCCTTGGCTCACCTAGCTGCCGCAATACATCATGCTCGAGTTTTCGCAGGGTCATCTGCTCTTCACACACTTCTCCGGCAGGGTGTGTCCATACCGGTTTGAAATAAGACCCCAGCGATTTCAGTTTGTATAAGGGCCAGTGCTGCGCCACTTTGGCAACCGCAAGAATATTGTAGGCATTGAGGTAGAATGCGATTTTCTTTTCGTTGGAATCCAGGCGCTCCTTGGGGTAAACCTTCAGCTTCTCCTGCAATCGCTCAAGCCGGGGATCCTTTTTGACCGCAGCGTAATCAACCATATTGGCTTTCAGGCCATTCTTTTCACCAGCGATCACATGGTCGTCCAGCAGAGTCTGGTACAGCGAATGAATACTGCCCAGCTCTGTGTCTTGCGCATGCACTTGGGATGCACTCACCAGCAGCATAGAGGCGCCTACAAACATCTGTAGGCAAAGACGCAAACACCTCCAACAGGAGAAACCCCTTTCAGGTTTGTGTCGTGCAGTACAAGCGGTACCCGCGTTCTGCCTTACTTCGATCATACACTTCCAGCTCTAGTTCAGATTGTAATACACGGCCCAATTCCAACACCGCAGAAGGCTCACCCGATACTAACTCCAGCTCAATCTCATAAATGCTTTCATGCAAGCGCGTATTCTCAGATTTACCAGCCACTTCGATGGTTCCCTGGTCCAGCGCCAGCTCTATCTCGGAACCCTGCCACGGGAACCTTGCAAATTTTCGCTCAAAATTTGTCTGGAACACTGCGCTCAGAGATGCGATATCCACATCATCTGGCCAAGCGTCACAACATCTCAGCAAAGTTTCATCGAGCTGTGCCTCTGCCAACTCCCATTCCCATTCACCCCTCTGGTGCAAACCATCCACCACCGTTCCCTGTGTTTTCAGGGTTTGAATGTAACGGCCATCTTTTTCGCGGATGCGCAATGCCACTTTTCGCTGGTGCAGCAACAAATCGGGCGAATCAAAATACTGATTCTTTAATTCTGTGCACCAAAAGCTTTGGACATGAATCAACGGTAATAGTTCCGCTACCAGATCCCGCTTTTCACCCTGACTAATCTTCAGTTTTAGCTCAATTTCCTGCGCCATAAGCAAACTTCCCAAACTACAGACATAAAAAAACCGGTGCAAGCACCGGTTTTAATTTAAGACTTATCAGTCTTAGAAGTAGTATGTTGCGCCGATTGCCAGTGCATCATAATCTTCGTCCTGAGTAGCTGTATCATCGTCTTCAGTTGTTGAAGTCAGGTACTCGAGGTAAACGTACATGTTGTCAGAAACGTTGTGCAGCGCCTGGAAGTAGATAGCAGACGTATCTTCTTCAGCGGTACCACCACCGTTTTCATTGGTAGACATTTCATAACCCAGTGCAAAGTTGTTTGCACCCATGGAGTAGTTGGCCAACAGGCCGATGAAATCCATGCTGTCTTTCGCCTGGCTGATGCTCTCATCACGAGTTTCGTACTGAACGGCCAGAGTCAGGTCGTCGATTGCAGCAGAAACCGCTACACCAATCGCATCACCTGCAGAAGTACAGTTTGCAGGGCAAGTACCTTCGTCACGACCAATGCTATAGGCCAGAACGGCTTCAATGTTGTCCATGCCGTATTTCGCAGCAATTTGACCACCGAAGTTTGAATCGCTGTCTACTGGTACAGTAACACCAACCATCAAACCAGACAGATCTGGAGAAACGTACTGAATGTTGTCACCTTCTTTGTCCGCAGCCAGCTCACCGTCGATACCAACAGCTTCGTACATGTCCATCATGTCTACCCACTCGTAAACAGTGTCGTCAGTACCTGCCTGAACCGAACCGAAGTCACCTTTCACACCGATGTACGCCTCATCAAGGCCGTCAAAACCTGCCTCTTCACCATCAGCGGTATCACCTGAGTCATCCGCATCGAAGTGGAACTCGGCTTTGAAGAAACCTTCCACACCATCAGAGATAGCGTGAGAGTGCTTGAAGCCAATGGTAGAACCATTATCAATCATCTCGTTGGTGCTGTTTTCAGTGTTTGGGCCGTTTTCGGTTGTTTCATTCAACCAAGCCAGCTGAATGTTACCGTAAACACTGGGCATAGAATCCAAACGCGCGGCCAAGTCGCTCGCTGGGTCCATTGCAAATGCAGTTGAAGATAGAGTAGCGGCTGCTACAGCTGAATTACTCAATTGAAGATTTTGGGTAAAACCCGTTATTTATTTAAGTTAAATTAATAGCTATTAAATTAATTCGTTCTTATGACCAACAGGCATTCGGCTGCCCATTTAAGTGTGCGAATATTTCAGGTTTGTTACAACTAAACAACTATAACAAAGTTTAAGTATTCGCTTGTTTTCTCTGCCAACCCCTCAGCATGCAAAAACATTTGTTGGTTGATCCAGCAGTATCTTAAGTCAAACCTGTGCGATAACGCACGTTTCCGGAGATTAAGATTTATTCATCTTAAATCTTCGGGAGGCCGAAGAAACTCTTGGGCCTGACCTATACTTCCCTGCCTAACATCTACTTCATAAAGCGGCGCTGAACCCCTTGTTTCATCTGTACCCGACTGCTCCTTCACCCCGGCCACTCAAATGACCGGTTAATCCGGATATATCGCAAGCACAAACAGTGAGTTAAACGCTTTACTTAAAGTTAAGCTTAATACTTTTTTAGACCATGATGTAACGCTTTGCAACTTTATTGTGCATTTTATTACACCTCCAACATGAAGGTCACAGGCCCGTCATTCACCAGCCCGACCTTCATATCCGCCCCGAATTGCCCGGTCTGCACATGGAGACCACTGTCCTTGGCATAGGCAACAAAGCACTCATAGAGTGCACGGGCCAAACCAGGCGGAGCCGCAGATGAAAAACTGGGTCGCAGCCCCTTTTGCGTTTCAGCTACGAGCGTAAACTGGGACACCACCAGCAGATCACCGTTGATGTCCAGCAAACTCTGGTTCATTTTGCCGGCGGCATCTTCAAACACCCTGTAGCGAAGGACCTTGTCCAGAAGTTTTCGAGCCTCCTGCTCGGTGTCATTTTTGCCGACACCGAGCAACACCAGCAAGCCCGCAGAAATTTGCGCAACCTGCGCATGCTCCACGATGACCTCAGCCTCAGCGACCCGCTGAATCAAAGCTTTCATGCGTTACCTTTTGCTGTATATACACAATAAGTTCCAAGCATAAAAAAAGCCTTCTATTTCATGCAATTAAAAATAGAAGGCTTTCAGAATTTAGCAAGGAGTGCACCAGAATAAAACACAAACAACCACCATGCACCCTTATTGAACTCACTGAGAGACAGGTAGTGCCTCTCCCAGAGAAGAGCTACTTGCTTTTTGCCCGCTTGCGTTCGTTTTCAGTCAGCAGTTTTTTACGAATCCGAATACTCTGAGGCGTCACTTCCACCAGCTCGTCGTCCTCAATAAACTCGAGCGCCTGTTCCAGCGTATGTGTAATTGGCGGCACCAATGTCAGTGCTTCGTCCGTTCCCGCGGCTCTCACATTGGTCAGCTGCTTACCCTTGGTCGGATTGACTGTAAGGTCGTTGGACCGAGAGTGAATACCAATCACCTGCCCCTCATAGACATCGATACCATGCCCCAGAAACAGACGCCCCCGATCCTGCAAAGTGTACAATGAGTAAGCCAGTGTTTTGCCTTTGATATTAGAGATCAGCACACCATTCTGGCGCGACACAACCTCGCCTTCCTTAACCGTGTCATAACGATCAAAAACACTGGTCATAATACCGCTACCGGAGGTAAGCGTTAAAAACTCTCCCCGGAAACCAATCAATCCGCGCGAAGGAACGGTAAATTCAAGCTTCACCCGCCCCTTGCCGTCCGGCTCCATATTGGTCAGCTCGGCTTTACGCAAACCCAACTCTTCCATAATCGAACCCTGATGCTGATCTTCTACATCAATCACGACATTTTCATAGGGTTCCTGCAACACGCCATCCACTTCTCTCTGGATAACCTCAGGACGCGACACAGCCAATTCGAAGCCTTCCCGACGCATGGTTTCGATCAGCACTGACAAGTGCAGCTCTCCACGTCCAGACACCTTGAACTTATCTGCTGAATCGCCCGGCTCAACACGCAAGGCAACATTGTGGATAAGCTCCTGATCGAGTCGTTCCTTAATATTTCGCGAGGTGACAAACTTGCCTTCCAGACCTGCAAAAGGAGAATCATTCACCTGGAAAGTCATGCTTACTGTAGGCTCATCGACCGACAGAGGAGGCAAGGCTTCAATATGTTCCGGATCACACAGCGTGTCCGAAATACTCAAACCATCGATACCATTAATACATACGATATCCCCGGCGCTGGCTTTGGAAGTATCAACCCGCTCTAGGCCAAGATAACCTTTGACATTGAGTACTTTACCTTTGCGCTCTTTCCCATCCCGACTCTTTACAACAACTTGCTGACTTGGCGATAAAGAACCACGCGTGATGCGCCCGATGCCGATTACGCCAACGTAGCTGTCGTAATCGAGGGCTGAAATCTGCATCTGGAAAGGTGCTTCGGGATCCACATCCGGCGATTTGACCTGATCGACGATCATCTCAAACAATGGCGTCATATCGTCGGCCAACTGGTCCGGTTCAGGCCCGGCAACCCCATTCAGGGCTGAGGCATAAATGATTGGAAAGTCCAACTGCTCATCAGTTGCACCGAGTCGATCAAACAGATCAAACACCTGGTCAATGACCCAGTCAGGGCGTGCACCGGGACGATCCACCTTATTCACCACCAGAATTGGACGCAGGCCCTTTTCAAAAGCCTTGGAGGTTACAAAGCGTGTTTGAGGCATCGGCCCATCGACGGCATCGACCAGCAACAACACTGAATCCACCATGGACAGCACCCGCTCGACCTCCCCGCCAAAATCTGCGTGCCCCGGTGTATCTACGATATTGATACGGTAGTCATTCCAACTGATAGCCGTATTCTTGGCGAGAATCGTGATGCCGCGCTCTTTCTCCTGGTCATTCGAATCCATAATGCGCTCAGCACCCTCATCCTTGCGATCGAGCGTACCGGACTGGCTCAAAAGTTTATCTACCAGGGTCGTCTTGCCATGATCAACGTGCGCGATGATGGCGATATTTCGTAATTTCTCGATCACTCTTCAGTTACCTTTAAAAACAGCACTCGGCCAGGGAAAATTGGACGCGGATTATACAGAATAGCCTTGTCAAAAAAACTCTCTCCCACAATTATTTGCATTAGAATGCCGGTCCATTGTGGTGCGCACCCCGCATTAATGCACCATCGCAGTGCTTTTGTATGACTTTCTGCGCAACAACTCTACAAAACACGATAATTTTCAAGCACTTAAAAATTCGAAAAAATGGCAAGCAATTTGCTTTAGAGCTAACACCAAAAAAAAGAGAATAAAAGAGGCAGTTCTGCTATCCTCTCGATTCTCTTTCAGGCCCCGCCACTGCTGACTCTCAGCCCGTGACGCTGAGGGCCTGTGACAAGAATGCAACGCCCCATAATATGGCACATGTCTTGGTTAGACCTGACTGACAGGCCCACCCAACGGCAACTGCATGACTAACAGGAAGCAATCGCTTTGCTTCAACAACTCATCCAATATGGAGTAACGAGAATGTCAGAGAAAACTCTGGGCCTTATCAAAGACAACGAGGTTAAATGGGTTGACCTTCGTTTTACAGACACACGCGGTAAAGAACAGCATGTCAGCATCCCTTCGTCGGAAGTGGATGAGGACTTTTTTGAAGATGGAAAAATGTTTGACGGATCATCAATTGCCGGCTGGAAAGGCATTAACGAATCAGACATGATCCTGATGCCGGATGATGAGACAGCCGTACTTGATCCGTTTACTGAAGAAACCACATTGAACCTGCGTTGTAACATTGTGGAACCTTCCACAATGCAGGGATACGAGCGCGATCCTCGCTCCGTTGCACTGCGCGCTGAAGAGTATCTGAAATCTACCGGTATCGCTGACTCTGCCCTGTTTGGTCCAGAGCCAGAGTTTTTCGTATTTGATGATGTGAAGTGGAAAGCCGAAATCAACGGAGCCATGTACGAAATCAATTCCGAAGAAGCCGCCTGGGGTAGCCACGCGGAATTCGAAGGCGGGAACATCGGTCACCGTCCTGGCGTAAAAGGCGGTTACTTCCCAGTACCTCCTGTAGACTCCCTGCACGACCTGCGTGGCGCCATGTGTGCCGCCATGGAAGCAATGGGTCTGGTCATTGAAGTTCACCACCACGAAGTAGGTACCGCGGGTCAGTGTGAGATTGGTGTTGGCGCCAACACGCTGGTCAAAAAAGCGGACGAAGTACAGATTCTGAAGTACTGCGTTCACAACGTTGCCCACGCCTACGGCAAAACGGCTACTTTTATGCCTAAGCCTCTGGTTGGCGACAACGGTTCCGGCATGCACGTGCACATGTCTCTGGGTAAAGATGGCCAGAACATCTTTGCTGGTGACGGCTATGCAGGCCTGTCTGATGAGTGTCTGTACTATATCGGCGGCATTATCAAGCACGCACGTACCATCAACGCGTTCACCAACGCTTCCACCAACTCATACAAGCGTCTGGTTCCCGGTTTCGAAGCACCTGTTATGCTGGCTTACTCGGCCCGTAACCGCTCCGCTTCAATCCGTATTCCTTTCGTTAACTCGCCCAAGGCGCGTCGTATGGAAGCCCGTTTCCCTGATCCCACTGCCAACCCTTACCTGGGTTTCGCAGCCTTGTTGATGGCTGGCCTTGACGGTATCCAGAACAAGATTCATCCTGGCGACCCTGCTGATAAGGATCTGTACGATCTGCCAGCTGAAGAAGCGGCCGAAATTCCAACCGTAGCAGCCACCTTCGAAGAAGCACTGGACGCTCTGGAAGCGGATCACGAGTTCCTGACCAAAGGCGGTGTATTCACTGAAGATATGATTCAGGGCTACATTGATCTGAAGCGTGAAGAAGTTGAGAAACTGAACATGACGACTCACCCAGTTGAGTTTGCAATGTACTACTCGGTATAAATACGACCGACATAGAAAGCCCGGCACAAGCCGGGCTTTTTTTTGCGCGGCTCAGGGCGCAATAGACAAAACCACACTATTTCACATCCTTTGCCCGGTATTTCACAATTATTCGCAATAAGCCTTTACCATTTCTCGCCTTAGTCGTTATAGTTTTTAGTAACCGTAATCCCCCGTACCAAAACCCAGTGGAGAGGCACTTTGGCAACCCAGGCCGAACAAACATCGATCGCATTGGTTAAGGAATGCAGTGGCAAGCTTTCGCTTATCCGAAGCAGCGGCTTCGAGGAGCCAGTGACTCCCGGCATGCAGCTGTTTGAAAATGACCGCATAGTCGCCTCATCCCCCGATGCATTTGTGGTTGTCACAAACTCCCAGGGCGACCTGACATTAAGTGGCATGTTTAGCCATTCTATTGAGAAGCCGATGGCGTCCGAAGGCACAAGCGCTGAAGCGCAGATTCTAGCGGCCCGACAGGACAACCTGACACCCGAAAGTTTTGACCCCAATAATATGGAACCTCCTGCAGCTGGCGAAATTATCTTGGAGCAGGAAGCCAACGAGCTGCCGCGCGCACCTCTGATTGCAGAGTTGTCAGAGCTTGAGCTGGCACTTTCCACCCCGAACAGCCCTGAAGCCGCTGAAACTTCAATAGATGTAGTAGAGCCGCCTCAGAATACGGACGCATCGGGTCTAACAGCCTCTCCTCACCACAACCCGCTCCTGGCATTTGAGAATAGCGCACAAGAAGACAGCTCGATTGAATATCAGCGCATCAATCTGACCGAGGATGCGATGGTCATTCATTCCAGCCAACACTTTGATGCATCCAGTGCAGCTCAGCAAATTCAAACTCAGTACGGCCTGCTTTCAATCAACGGAAAAGGTGACTGGCAATACCAATTGAATAACAGCCTTGATGCCATTCAGGAGCTGGGAGCAGGTGACCGCCTGTCAGAAGTCATCAAGTTCACGACAAAAGAGCATGGTGCGCAGCTGATTGAGGTCACCATTCATGGAAACAACGACAAGGCCTTGATCAACGGCGATCGTCGCGCAGAGATTACCGAGGATAGCGCCAACCCCTCGGTAACCGGCAAGTTGAATATTTCGGACGCCGATTTCGGGGAAGCACGATTTCAATCTGTACAGAATCTGGAGACAACTTACGGCACCGTGTCTATCGATGGGCTCGGAAATTGGGAGTATAAGCTCGATACAGAAGCCAGTGCTGTGCAATCGTTGCGTGCCGGAGAACAGGTGTTTGATTCCTTTTCTGCCAGCAGCCTTGATGGCAATCACGACATTATTCGAATCAGCATCAATGGCACCAACGATGCCCCCCTGTTTACGGGCAGTAATCAGAGCACGGTGTATCTGGGCGATAGTCTCGATACGAGTGGTCGCCTGCTGATCAATGACGCCGACTTTGGCGAATCGGCTTTTATCGAATCAGAGCATCTGAGCGGCAAGTATGGCTCAGGAGGTATTGATGCGCAGGGTCATTGGCATTACCAGGTAGATATCGGGAACGATGCGATAGATGCCATGAACGAAAACTCATCACTGTACGACCAGCTCACCGTCACAACAGCAGATGGCACAACCCAGCAACTTGTCGTGATCATTCAGGCAGGACACGCGCCCGGACTCGCCAGCGTGACGGACTCCCTCAGTGAGGACGACCTAGCAATGGCCAATACCCAGTCACTGTCACCTGAGCTGTATAGCGCTTCAGAACTCTATATTTGGAAAGCCTCGGACGATAACAATGGCACCGACAGCATTTCAGGTTTCCAGGCCGGACGGCAAGGAGACACACTGATTATTGACGACCTGCTTCTCGGCCAGACTTCTGGCCTGCCGGACACACAGACATTGGATGCCTATCTCGATTTTGAGATACTACCAGAGGGAACCAGGTTACAAATTAGTCCGGAAGGTGAAAACTCGGTCACCACACACCAGATCGTGCTGGAAGGATTTGATGCCAGCCAGCTTGGCAGTTCGAACAGCGAAATCATTCAGTCTCTCATGCAAACCGGCAACCTGGAAATTTCCGGACTCGCCTGATACATCCTGACAGAATTGCTGGCGGCCTTGCTCGTCTAAACCGTATCGGGCACCCGCAAGGTTAAGTGGTCCAGCAAGCCTCCTTCCAAAGCAGACAAGCGGAATACCAGCCAATGATAGTTCCTTTTGGCCTCCAGCCATTTTTCACGTGCCGCCAGTAACTCATTTTCAGCATCAAGCAAATCAATCAGTGAACGCTGTCCAATATCGAACTGCTTTTGATAAGCGGCTTTGGTAATCTCTGCAGAGGCGATGTAGTCTTCGAGAAAATCGACCTGCTTTTGTGCGGATCGCATGGCAAACCAGACCTGTTCTGCCTCTGACATCAATTCTCGCTGCAACAGATCCAACTCCAGCTTGCTGCGTTCACGCGCCAGACGCGCCTGTTTGCGTTCGGTTGTGTTTGAGCCCCCCCGGTAAAGATCGTACTGAACCCGCAGCATTGCATATGCATCACTATTACGCCCGGTGACGCCATCCAGATTATCGTTCCAGCTGGCACCCGCATCCAAATACAGGTCTGGATAACGGTAACTTTGACTCGCTTTTGATTGCTGCTCTGCCGCTTTGACATACAGAGCACTTGCTGCCAATTGAGGGTGGTTTTCAAGCACTCGCTGTAAGGTTTCGTCCAGCGAACCTGAAAACGCCGGCAAGGTTTCCGGATCTTTCAGGAGGCTGATCGACATCTCTCCAGCCAATTCCCGATAGCGCGCCTGCGACTGCAACAACCCGGATTTGGCAGTTTCAAGATTCGCCAGAGAGAGCGACAGCCGGGCTTCTACCTGAGCCACTTTAGCCCGGTCATCCTTACCGGATCTGACCCGTACGCGAATCCCTTCCGCGATGCGCTCATGGGTCTGAAAATTTTCCATATTGAAGTCAAGCTTTCGTAGCGCTTCGAGTGTATCAAGGTGCACTTCGATCGCTTGCAACGCAACCTGTAAAGCCAGACTATCCCGCTCCTTGCGCGCCGCATCGGCCCTATGCGTCTGCCCCTGCTGGCGCCAGTGCGTGTCAAACCCATCGAATAGCATCTGCCTGATGGTCACGGCCGATTCACGCCGCTCCATTTCCTCGGAACCTCCAATTCGCGCCCGGGTGGATGTGTTATTACTATCTTCCCTGCCAATCCCTGCACTGACCGATACATGCGGAAGAAAAGAAGCCTCCAGCTTTTCCAGCGCGAGCGACTGCCGTTTGACATCGAGCTGCCCTATCTGGAATTCGGGGTGACGTACAATTGAAAGTTGAACAGTTTCGGCGACACTTCTAGCCTCGGAAAATGCACTGAACAGCAATAGAAAACACACCAGAGACGGTGCCGAAAACTGCATGAAGAACCCTTGAGTTATTTTAATGATTAATGTTTCATTTTATTCGTATGCGCCAGCGATGCTCAAGTGAAAACATCGACAGCCCTTAACGTTCGGTTAATGCCACTTCTTTGGCTCTCAACACCGGCTTGAGCAAATAAGCCAGAATATTCTTCTTGCCAGTCAACACATCCACCTCGGCAACCATGCCTGGAATAATCGGCAAGGGGTTTTCATCGGCCCCCAAAAAATTGCGATCGGTTTTCACACGCAGCACATAAAAACTTTCGCCCTTGTCTCCACGCCAGGTGTCGGCACTAATGTGTACCACTTCGGCGTTCAGACCACCAAATACCGCAAAATCATAGGCACTGAACTTGACTCTTGCCTGCTGCCCGGGAAAGAGACGCGCGATATCTGAGGGTTTGACACGAGCCTCGACCAGTAAACTGTCTTCAATCGGTACAATGCTGAGGATATCCATACCCGGCTGAATAACACCGCCGACCGTATTGACCCACATCTGCTTGACGGTTCCTCTAACCGGCGAGCGAATCAAGGTACGCTTCACCCGGTCTTCCAGTGCGCCGCTGGATTGAGACAACCTTGGAAGTTCGGCCAATACCTCATTCAAGGCCCCCTGTGCTTCACTTTTGAAGCGTAACTTCTCAGCCTCTTCCTTACTGCGCAACTCTTCAATGGATGCTTCAATCTGAGGTAGCTGAAACTGATAGCGACTCTTGTCCGACTGTGCTTTCAAATGCATTTTTTCAGCCCGTAGTATCTCCACTTCCGACACCACGCCCTGAGCCTCCAACGGCCTGAGAATGTCGAGCTCTTTCTGCGCCAGCCGCAATTCCTGCCCCGCCTGATCCAAATACACTTTGGTTTGTTCCAGACTTTGCAACTTCTGCTCAATCTGTTGTCGAATGACCCGCTGGTTGCCCGCTAATTGATCCATCCGGCGCTGTAACAGAATCTGTTCATCGCTGATAAACGCCTGCGCCTCAGGGTTGTTGCCTAGCTCATCGTCGAGCAGCAATGTACGCTGCAAAGCCACTTCAGCACGCAGCCGACCGGCCCTGACCCTTAATGATAGTGCCCGTAGCTGTTTTTCCCTGAAGCTGGAGTCAAACTGCGTATCATCCATTCTTAACAGTATCTGTCCCGGCTCTACCAACGCCCCTTCAGACACCAGAATTTCAGAGACAATACCGCCTTCCAGATTCTGCACGACCTGCAAGCGCTGGGATGGAATCACGCGCCCTTCACCACGCACCAGTTCATCCACTTCGGCATAGGAAGCCCACACGACAAAACTGGTGAAAAACCAGGCGATCAGCCACAGCAAACTCCGGGATTTGATGCCTGGAGATTCCATCACCATCCAGAGGGTGCTCATGCGGTTCTTCATGCGCCAGCTCCGGAAGGTACATTGCCACGTTTGAGTGCATCCAAAACCTCGGCTTTCGGCCCATCCGCGACCACTCTTCCGCCATCCAGAACAACGATACGGTCGACCAGTTGCAGCAGAGACGCCCGGTGTGTCGCGATGACCATCGTCTTGCCTGCGGCCAACGCACTGATTTGCTGCACTACTTGTGCTTCACTCTGGTTATCCATTGCACTGCTCAGCTCATCAAACAGGAAAAGCGCAGGCTGCCCAAGTAGGGCTCTGGCAATCGCCACACCTTGACGCTGCCCTCCCGACAACCCCTGCCCCAATTCAGAGATCGGCAAATCCAGGCCCATCGGATGCTTGGCAACCCAGTCGAATAAACCCGCTTTCTTGCATACCGCGAGCAACTCCCGGTCTGAGCTTTGTCTGTTTTTCAAGGCCAGGTTCTCTCGCAAGGTACCGCTCACCAGGGCGATGTCCTGCGGCACATAAGCACAATTTGCGCGATGCACCACGGGGTTAATCAACTCAACACCAATACCATCCATGCTAATCTGGCCTTTGGTTGCGCGCAGCATGCCAGCGATAAGCTTTAACACGGTACTTTTTCCGGAGCCTATTCTTCCTATCAGAGCAACATGCTCTCCGGCATTTAATTTGAGATTGAGACCACGCAGGACAGGCGGGCTGTCAGGATAGGAAAATTCAACATTTTCCAGCGCTATCTCCCCGGAAAATGCTTCTTGCGCAAGATACTGACGACCTTCATGCTGCTCCAATTCACTCGTGGTCATCTGATTCAATGCATCCATCGCAACGCGAGCCTGGAAAAACTGCGCACTCAAATGTGCGACCTGCACCATCGGGGACAACGCGCGATTTCCCAACAATACACAAGCAATCAGCGCCCCCAGACTCATCTCATAATCCGCTATCTGATAGACCCCGACAATCACCAACACCACCAGCGAGCACTGCATTACAAACCCGGACACCAGCGCAATGGAATCGCCCAGACGTCGCGCCTTTAAACCGAGCCTGGCATTGAGCAAAGTGGATTGTTCCCAACGGCCTTGTGCTCTCCCCTCGGCATTAAACGCTTTCAGGGTTTCAAGGATGGAAAGTGATTCGACCAGGGTGGCGTTCTGCAAAGCAGTCGCTGCCTGTGCCTGACGCACCACGGATTTCAGAGGGAAGTGCATCGCAAGGCCATATAAAAGAATCACCAGCATCGCGACCAGAGGGACGATCACAACCTCACCGCCAAGTGCAAAAATAATCAGCAGGAAGAACAAGGCAAAAGGCAGGTCGACAAGCGCGGAAAAACCGGCCGCAGTAAAAAAGTGCTTAATGGCATCAAACTCTTTGAACTGGGAAGCAAACGCGCCGACTGACACAGGCCCTGTTCCCGGCCTGGAGTTCAAAACATGATCAAACAGACGCGTCGACAGCACAACATCCATCTGACGGCCCGCAGATTCGACAAAAAACTGCCTCAGCAGCTTTACCACAAGATCAAACAGCAAAACGATCGCAACGCCTGAAGCAAGCACCCACAGTGACTCAAATGCTTGATTGGGAACGACGCGGTCATAGACATTCATGATAAACAGGGGGCTGGCGATCACGAACACATTTAGCAGGACGGTGGCTAACAGAACGTCCCGATAAAGCGGACGCATGCGCCGAAACTCGCTGAACAACCAACTTGAAAAAAGCCGCTTCGGACGCCTGGAAGGCACGGGCACGGAGGGTCCAACCAGAAGAGCTGTACAGGGTCGTTTGCCGACCAGACTGCTCAGCTCCACGCCGTTTAACTGCAAAGAACCATGCTCCCGGTAAATGTGGGCTGAGTAAGTATCCTGTCCAGGACTGGTTTGGCTAATACGGGCAATCGCTCCGGCATGCTCTCCCGACTCGACCGTCAACAGCAGTTCGCAGCTCTCAGGCCACTTCTGCTCCGCTCCCAGCTGGATCAGCTGTGTATTCAGGCCCTGCTTTACACTGAGGCGAGCCAGCCACTGAGGGGTCAAAGCTTCACCCTCTGGAAGGCCCGAATACAATACAGATTCCGGACAGGATTGCTCCGTCGCGAGCAAGGCATCGTTAAATGCCTGCATTAGCAAGGTGCTCATATCGGAAAGCCCGGATTTATCGGCATTCAAACAACACTTCCTGGGTAAGGCGACGGGATCGTACAGAGTGACATATCAGTCAATTATAAACCTTTGATTTATTTAATATAGCAGCAAACTACGCCGTGACACGCAGTTAAAAAGCCAGCCCCTTCCCTGTCTCCGGACTAGGACCTTGTCAGACGCGGAACATATGTTGTTAAAGCTAACAAATAGCCCGCCCCAGTGCTATTCTCAACAGATAGCATTTGTATTCCAAAGAGACCTTATGAAAACCTCGCTCATACTCATTATCACGGCACTTGCCATACATTCGGCTTACGCCAGGGAAGCCACAACCACAGTATACAAACAGGTATTACCCGACGGTTCGGTGTCCTATTCCGATCAGGCCAGTGATCGCTCTGAAACTCTCGAAGTATCGCCCGTACCTACGGTCCCGGCGTTGGAGACGAAGAACAGGTCATCAAGGGACGATGAGGAAGATGATTCTGACCGGAACTACAAACTGTCCATCGCCTCGCCCGAGAACGATAGCGCGTTTTACTCGGGCAATGGCTCCATGTCCATTTCAGTGGCGATCGATCCCCCCTTACGCAGAGGCCATCGCTTGCAACTCATTCTGGACGGTCAACTGGTACGCACGCAAAGCTCACAACACTTTGCACTCGATCTGGTTGATCGAGGTACCCATCAGGCACAGGTCAACATCGTAAACCGCGCAGGAAAGATCCTGCAAAGCACTCAAAGCCGCTTCACCATACATCGCCCGATTGTGCGTAACAACTAAACCATCTTGATGCACTATATTTGGGCGCAGGCTTCATAATGGTGCATTATTCGCGCTATACTGCGCCCTTGAGCGGCCTTGTCTGGCGCACTTGTCTGGTGAGCTGTGCGCATTAACTGGTCAAACCCTACCACACTGTCCTAGCTTTCAGGCATGGCTTGGTTCTTGCTCTCATACCCGAACCAGCCATGACATACCATCTGACTGGCCCAAAACATCTTTGTCGATCCACCATTCTGGAGTCCTGTAGTCGAATGCTGCTAGAACAAGCGTACAATCAAGTACTCGACAACCTTTCTACAGCCGTCTTTCTGGTTGCTCCCGACCTGACAATTGTACATTTCAATCCTGCCGCAGAGATGCTTCTTAAGGTCAGTGCCAAGCGGCTGGATAGTGGTCGCTTTGACAAGCTGTTCATAGAGGTCGATAACACCTTGCTGAATGAATTTGTGCCCATTCTTGAGGCTGGTCATACCTATACCCAACGCGAAAGCGAGCTGGTGCTGATTAATGGTGACCACATTCTGGTGGACTGTACGGTCAGCAGAGTGCTCATCGACCAGACATCTTTGTTGCTGGTCGAGATGCAGCAAAAAGACCGCCTGTTGCGCATTAGCCGGGAGGAACAGCTGCACGAAAACCAGGAAACAGCAAAAATTCTGGTACGAGGCCTGGCGCACGAAATCAAGAACCCCCTCGGCGGTATTCGGGGCGCGGCCCAGCTGCTGGACTCCGAATTGCAGGAAGCAGACCTGCACGAGTATACACAAGTCATCATCGACGAAGCCGATCGTCTACGCAGCCTTGTTGACCGTATGCTGGGGACCAACAAAGCGCTCAATATCTCCCAGCTTAATATTCACGAAATACTTGAGCGGGTATGCGCGTTGATAGATGCCGAGTCAGGTAAACAGGTCAGAATCATCAAAGACTATGACCCCAGCATTCCGGAACTGAAAGGCGACAAAAGCCAGTTAATCCAGGGCTTTTTGAATATCGCCAAGAATGCTTTGGAAGCGCTCGCGGGGCAAATGGCACAGGGCGAACCGGCGACGCTCACCTTCCGGACGCGCACCTTGCGACAGTTCACCATAGGCCATACGCGCCACAAACTGGTAGCGCGCATTGAGGTCCAGGACAATGGCCCCGGAATACCAAGGGACCTTCTACAAAGCATTTTTTACCCGATGATCAGTGGCCGTGCAGAAGGCTCGGGTCTCGGGCTTTCAATCACACAAAGTATATTTACCAAACATGATGGACTGGTTGAGTGCGAAAGCCGGCCTGGCGCGACCAACTTTATCGTCTATCTACCATTGGAGTTATCAGCATGACCTCATCTCCTCTCGTCTGGATCATAGACGATGACCGTTCTATACGCTGGGTACTGGAAAAAGCCTTGCAGAAGGAAAACTATGCCATACGCTCTTTTGAAAGTGCCGAGGGTGTACTAGAACAGCTGAACAAGGCAGTCCCCGACGCGATCATTAGCGATATTCGCATGCCCGGCGTCGATGGACTTGAGCTGCTCAGCAAGATTCAGGCGCAGGAACCAGAGGTTCCGGTCATCATTATGACCGCACACTCGGATCTCGACAGCGCAGTGGCGTCCTACCAAAGTGGCGCTTTCGAATACCTGCCCAAACCCTTCGACATGAATGATGCGGTTGCCCTTACCAAACGGGCCATTGCGCACTCCCAAGAGCAAAAAGCACGCAACAACTCTGCACCCGTCGTCTCCAGTGCCGAGAGCACGGAGATCATCGGTGAAGCACCCGCCATGCAGGAAGTATTTCGAGCCATTGGTCGCTTGTCCCAGTCCAATATCACCGTTCTCATCAATGGTGAGTCGGGCACCGGCAAAGAGCTGGTCGCGAAAGCACTGCACCAGCACAGCCCGAGAGCCAGCCAACCTTTTGTGGCCCTGAACATGGCTGCCATTCCCAAAGACCTGATTGAATCAGAGCTTTTCGGTCACGAAAAAGGCTCTTTTACAGGTGCGGGCGGACAGCGTACCGGTCGCTTCGAGCAAACCAATGGCGGCACGCTGTTTCTGGACGAAATCGGGGATATGCCGGCAGACACCCAAACTCGCCTGTTGCGCGTCCTTGCCGATGGTGAATTCTACCGTGTCGGGGGGACCACCCCGGTGAAAGTGGATGTACGAATTATCGCGGCCACTCACCAGAATCTGGAAAAACTGGTGCAGGCCGGATCATTCCGGGAAGATCTGTTTCATCGATTGAACGTGATCCGCATTCACTTGCCTAAACTCAGTGATCGCAGGGAAGATATCCCCAAACTGATGCATCACTTCCTGAAAAATGCGGCTGACGAACTGGCTACCGAACCCAAGCAACTACGCCCTGAAACTGAAGAGTACCTGAGTTCACTCCCTTGGCCGGGCAACGTGCGACAACTGGAAAACACCTGCCGTTGGCTAACTGTGATGGCCAGTGGTCGGGACATACATATCTCCGATCTACCGCCGGAACTGCTGGACCAGGAAAATGTCACGCCAACAGCTACATCCTGGCAGGAAGCCTTGCGACGCTGGGCAGATCAGGAACTCAAGAAAGGCAAAGATGCCATCCTCGATACGGCAGTACCTGAA
Source organism: Oleiphilus sp. (assembly GCA_006212045.1). Lineage (GTDB taxonomy): Bacteria > Pseudomonadota > Gammaproteobacteria > Pseudomonadales > Oleiphilaceae > PZPK01. The sequence continues at coordinate 238,392 of PZPK01000004.1, forward strand.
TTCGAACGCATCATGATCGAGACCGCCCTGAGTCACACCGGGGGACGCAGACGTGACGCTTCTTTATTGCTGGGCTGGGGACGCAATACCCTGACACGCAAGATTAAAGAACTCGGGATGGGTTCGGACGAAGACGACGAGGGCTAGGCTGGACGCTGGTGATCTTGTTGATAAGCAGTTCTAGGTCAAGCGCTAATCGAGTTTTTTCGTCCGACGTCAGACGCTTAACGGGAGACGGGAGATGCTGAACGAAAGTCGAACAATTCAACAATGGGCATGAAAATGCCCAAGACCTTGCGTCTCACATCTCCCGTCAAGCAAAGCGTGCATCGAGCAATCAAATGCACTAGCCAGGATTTTTTCGTCCGGCATCAGACGTCCGACGTCTCTCAAGCCCTATGGCAACACTTCTCGCCAATAAATAATCCGGTCATGGCCACGGTACTGTCCGAAAGTAGCTGAGTGTTGCTGATCGTCATTGGCATCCAGCGAGGCATCTCCATTCCAGTCGAAACGCAGCCAGGGTTGACTCGCCAGGTCCAGCGCAAAACCAATCGAACCCACATGTTGGTCTCCTGAGGAAGCAAGCCCCGGAGCAGAAAACACCAGATCGGCCAAGCCACCTGACAGCGTTGCGTTGTAAGAAAGCGCGCTACTGCCATCGCCCACGGCAATGTTGTTATAGGGTGAACTCACATTGCTGCCCGTTGAGTCTGTGACGCTCATTCCCGTGGCGATATCAGTGCAGCTGTCGGCGGTGTTCAGCACAAAGTTTCCGGAAGCATCCAAGTATTCACTTTGCCCCAACATTGCCAGATCCTTATTTTCCGGCCCAAACACATTTTCTGTGCGCCATCGACCGTAACGCAAAGAAACTGCCTGTGGCGTCCATGTCGGTAAAGCCGTTGCACTGACCGAGTCAGCATCCGTTATCGCAGTGGCCGACACGCTAAGGTCAGACAGGAATGGCGGTACCAGCGAGTTTCCGTCTTTGTCGTAGCGATAATCATCCGAGGTATCAAAAACATAGAGCAACACCCCTGGGGAAGATACAGAAACGGTGCCAAGATTGGCGCTACTGGTAACGTTCAGCCGTGTGAGTCCGTCTGCGCCCATTGATGTGCTGTCCTGCGTCGGGAAACTACGCGTAATGTCCGAGGCTGTCAGTTTGATAAAATTGGCATCAGTATAATTTTGGGTTGTGGTGTTCCCGGCACTGCGGGCCGTAATCGTTGCATTGGGTTCCATCCCCGTGGCATAGCCAAAAGCTTGCCCGACATAGGAAAAACTGCCGCAGGCATTTTCAAACTCACCATCGCTTGCCGAGACCAGAAAGTGGTCAGGAATAAAACGCCCTATATTTGCCGAAGTTGCGCCGCTGACCGTTTCTCCAAAATAGGTCTGGGGAACAGTGGTGAGCGAAAAAATGCCGACTTCGGAGAACTGCTGATTCGCAGTTGCTCGCTGCCCGGGCGTGACTTCCGACCCATCAAACAGTACCTGGCTAACATTCAGGCTTCCGGTCGTACCTGAAGACGGTGCAATCAATTGATGCGTCAAACCCACTGTTCCGCGATAGCTTGGTGCCAAACTTGGCCCTGAATCCGAACAAAGTGCCTGCGTGGTAATCGCGAAATCTTCCCCGGCCTTGGCAAAATCAGGACAGCTACCCAGCACACTTTCATCGCTGGAGTTACACGCGGCATCAACGGGATCATCCGCCGACACGACGATTCGATCCGGCGTCACTACAAAGGGCGAAAGCGTTGCTGTTAGCGCAGAGAATTCGGCCACTGAACCGTCGTAGGGCGAAGCATCATGGCGCACATGCATATTGAGGATCTCACCAACATCCAGATACTCTATATTCAAGGTTCCGACTCCGTTGTTAAAGTTTGCCACCACATTGTTCGATGCCGGTTGGCTACTTGCTGTATTGCTGCCATTGACCTGCATGCTGCGGGGGAGTCCCGTGTCTTTAACGCCGGGCGATTCGGCAATATCAATATTGATGTCTGACCAGACTTTGAGATTCTTGCTACCGTCAAAACCGGTCAACTGCACGCAGGTGCCGCCGGAGGCGGTATCCTGGCCAATCGCTGTCAGCGTCACCGATGTCGAACCACCGCAACTGAAACCGGCGGGATTGCTTGCCACAAACCCATTGGCTGCAAACTCTGTACTGTCGCTCGAGGTGGAGCTGACGCTTCCATCATCTGCGATAACGGTCACCGTCGGATTCACATTACTGTGAAACAAATAAACGGTTGCCGTGCCGCTTTCACTGCCATCAAATCTTATATTACCGATAGCACTACCGCCGGTACTGGCAGCATAAAAGGTACTTTCTGTACTTTCATTCGAACTCAGTGACACCGTCCCCACATAGTCTGTCTTGGTCGAATCATCGGCGCACTGCGCTGTTATCGTGACGCTGGTTCGCGCCTGGGGGCAGGCCAGTCCATAATCATCCTGCTGGATATCAAAATGATCCAGCGTACAGGAGGCGTTGCACGGGTGACTTTCAGACAGAGCCACGCCGATTTCACTGTCACTCAAGACCTCGGTGTAGAGCCGGATTTCATCCAGACGTCCGTAAGCAGATGCTCCTGGCGCATGGTAGGTGGATGAATTGTCCCCAAAATAGATCGACCCGAGATCGCCCAATACGCCATTGGAACTGGTTGAACGATTGGCTTCACGCGAGCCGTTGATATAGATCTCCATCGCATCATTCGGCAAATCCCAGGTGATCGCCACATGAACCCAGGTCCCGGCAACGTAAGCATTCGCGCCGGTATACAGGTTAAAGTCCCTGTCTGCAGAGTCTTCGAGCGCAAAACGCAGGCGCCCGTTATTCTCCCGGCTCAGGAAAAAATACTTGTCGTTGGCATTTCCCAACACATCGGTGGTGGCATCCAGCAGATTAACAGTTCCGTTGCCCGCCCAATCCTCGCTCGCCCGATACCAAAGCATGATGGTACCTTCATTCCCGAGGGCGGTATTGATATCCAGCCGGGAATTAATGGCATCGATCTCGGCCGTACTATTGTTGAAAGGAATATCTACGCCACGGCACACATATCCATCAGCATTATCCGCTGCATTGCCTACCGACACCCCGTCATTGCCATTGCCGCTGTCATCCTCAATAACCGTGCCTGCCGTCGTCCAGGGGCTTTGTTCAAAGGCATAATGCGCTATCGGCAACTTGTTGTTGCAGGGTCTGGTTTCATTGAACAAGAGAGTCACTTCTGCATCACTCAGCACCGCATCAAAGATCTTGATCTCATCCAGGAGGCCCTGAAAATACTCTGGCGAGGTACCCGTATCTTCAATCCGCCCCAGGCTTTGAAAGGGATTTCCGATGATACCGGTCCCAATGCTACCGCTATTGTCCAGTACCCCATCGATATAAATTTTATACTCACCTGCGACGTGATCACGTGTCAGTACGACATGATGGAAAACATCGTCATTGATTGGTACGGTGGATTTAGTATTGAAGTCATTCGCGACTGAAATCCCGATGTGTCCGGAAGCATCCAGCCAGCCCCAGAAAATATCATCGGAACCGCCGTTTTCTTCAATACCCGTGACGCCTGGTGCACGCCAACCGGTATTATTTCCTGTCTGTGTTGTCTTGATCCAGAAACTCATCGAAGCCGTCGCCAGCAATGTATCCAGGGTTCCGGTACCAACATCGACATAATCATCGACGCCATCAAATTCTCCGGCCCGGCAAATATGGCCAGAGGCGACAGTATTAGCCCCACCGACGGAACTGCCATCACCACTATTACCGGAACTGTCCAGCACTTCTTGAGGTGACCCACTCCAGCGGGTTTCGTCCATACGGTACTCCAGTGCGGGAGTCGGTGCCGTCACGACCAATGGACAGGTATTCAGATTCGCCGCAGGAATGTTTTGCCAGGCACCGCCATCACGGCGCCATTCGAGCTGGGCATACGCACGTCCTGTATGCTCAAAGAACTCCAATTCGATGGGATAAGCCTGCCCGGCACCAAGCGTCTGCGCGGAAGACGTGCCGGAATAGCGGGGGCTATGCCGGCTCCAGTCATTCACAATCTCTGAGCCATCCAGATCCAATCGCATGCCATCGTCGGAATACAGGCGAAATTCGTAACTGCCGCCCTGGTCCGGTGTAAGATAGCCTGTCCAACGAATGCTGAAGCGATCACTATTTCCGGATACAGCAGGAAATACAGAGGGCGCGCCTGAATTCCAGGCAAAGTTGACCTGACTGTCGAGGCGAAAATACTCGGTCCCGGTAAACAGACCGGCGGGTTCAGAAACTTTCGATCCACTGCCATTGCGCTGGTCGAAGTAATGCCCCATCAGCCCCTGAAAATCAATCGCGTAGTCGGTACCATCCACCGTCAGGGTGCTGGTTGATCCCGAATCCAGCCCACTGGCCTCCAGGATAACGACAGTGCTGCTTTGCGCCAATGCCGAAGTAATGGTGCCCACGTCCAGACTGTAGAGACTAAGATCAAGTGCCTCAGATCCTACGCTGCCAGCATACTCAACAACAATAATATTGTCTGACCCACAGGCGCCACTGACATTATTTACCGCAGGGAGTGCATCCGCATAGTCGATGACCAGCAATGGTGCGGCTGTTTGCTCACCGTTGTGAGATTCGGCCGTGCGCTGGCAGCTAACACTGTTACACCCGGCGCCCGGAGCGATCATCAAGAGCAGACTATTGTTGGCTGTCCACCCTGAGCGATTGACTATTTCCTGGATAATACGGGAGATATCAGGAGTTTGGTGCAACTGATTGGTGCTGTTCCAGGCGCCGGGACTCCATAATTCCTGGGCCGAGGTCGGTATTCGATTACTTAAATTGGAACTACCGTTACCAATACCGCCGGCATTGTTGGCATCCTGACCATAAATAATCAGATTGGTTGTGCCGCTATCGGTCTCGTCTGTTTCAAACTCAATATAGGCTGAACGGATCGTTGCGCCTTGTGGCACATTGACATTCCTGAAACGCATTCCGACAATCTGGGTACCGCCACGATAGTCATCGTAGCCCAGCTCCAGATCCGAGCTGCCCCGATACATATCACCATCGGAGACGCGTTCCTCCGCATCATCATTGTTACTGCTGACACGCACCTGAACGACGGTTGCAGATGCGGAAGCCCCCAGACCTAACAACAGGACGTATAGAATTGCTCTGACAACATGGCGGCCAAACAGGCTACTCATGCGCGCGGACCTCAATGGATCGCGTTGCCCGTTCCATACCCGAACCACAGACAGCCTGACTGGAGATCGTAAAGTAATCAGTGCCGGCTACGCTAACCTGGCTGCAACTCAGGGCTGCGGTGCAATTTTCCAGCCCGGGATTGGTGCCGGATGCATTGAAATCAATATCCACCAGTGAAGCATTACAGGCAACACTGCCTACGAAAACCCTATTCAGGGCCACTTGGGCGCCACTCTCCGCTGCATAAAATGCCCGCTGGGACTGGAAATTCTGCGCAAAGCCGATGTTGGAGTCCTGTGTCAGGTCGGCCAGCGCAACCACGATCAATGCCAGCACAGTGATAACAAAAATGGTAGCAGGTAAACCGATGCCGCGCTGCCTGATGCGGGCAGGCATTCTTTCTGAGGATTTACGGTACATTGCGAATCTGCACCTCCTGATCAATCGACTGGGTCAGGCCGCTGCCTTCCGTCACATCGAACGCCAGTGTGACCACGCCACCCCGGGTTAGTGTTCCCGGTGTGTAACTGAACTCCCCGTTTGCCAAACCACTGGCTACCACGGTTCCTGTGAGTGCGCTCGGGGCCGGCATGGCATTTTGGAAGCCGTAGCCCTGGTAAATGTTGAGTACACCGGATTCAAAACAAAACATTTCCGGTTGACGCACCACATACAAGCGGCGCTGCGGCGAATCGCTCAAAAACTGGTGGCTGGCATTCAAGGTCAGCAACAGGGCATTCGTCGTAGTGCCCGCAGCAAGTGAGGCGATTGTTCCGCTGATCATTCCCGGACTTGCCAGTCCATACATGCCTGCCAGGGTGTTCGGATAAACAGCGACACGGTCCTGTGTCGTATCAATGGAAGCATTGTTGTAATTGGGAAAAGGGACAACTTCAAAACTGGATGCCGCCGCCAGCGTCGGCACACTCAAATAATCTGTTCCGGCAACGGTAGGAATATATTCGATACAGGTCCCGGTACCACTTGCATCATTGATACGAAAACTATTGGGAAGCGCGTCGCGCACTGCGCGGCTGAGTTTTTCCGAGACAATCCAGGCAATCGTTGCAACCTGTTGCCGTTCGGCCGTATCCGCATAGCCTTGAACAGAACGTCCAATAAAATTGGTGATTCCGACACCGAGAATACCGATAATTACGATTACCACGATAATCTCTATTAACGTAAACCCCTGCTGTCGTCGCATGCTAGTAGTTCCCCTTATAAGCGGAAAACACAACGGGAGCTTGCGCAGGTGGTGAAATCGTCACCATGATTTTCTTCGCATGATTGTTGCCACTGGCACCGACACGGGAACCGTCACAGGTGACCGTTACCGCCACTGTATAAGGAGCATAAGTGGCATCCAGCGCACCAATCAGACTGACAGGCGGATTATCGCTAATACCATTGTAGTCATCGACATCATTGTAGGTCGCTCTGGTTTCTCCCGTTTCGCTGCCGAGACTACCGCAGGCGGGAGAAGAAACCGGAGGTGTTCCTCCAAGTGGCGTGGCATGGTCGTAATTTTTGGCAAGAATCTCGTCCAGATAAAGTTGAGCCAGTTTCAAGGACTTATTGCGCCAAAGAGGGTCAGCACTCTTGGAAACCGAGAGACTGAAGGCATTCAGCACGGCAGTCATCGCGATTGCAATAATGACGATAGAGATGATCAATTCAACCAACGTGACACCGCGCTGATGGCGTGCGCCATGTCGAGCTCTGGAAACAATCATGGACAGGCCGCCGTGCTTTCATAAGCGTAGCCTTGTGCAGAAAGGCAGACACGAAAACTGTTCTGGCCACTAAACCGGAATTCATGATCACTCGCCGGTGTCAGTTCGGCGCCATTGGTCCAGGTAAAAGTCTGGCTGCTACCCGAAGAAAAAGCAACGCCGTCGACCGACAGGGTATTACCACTCGACTCGACTGTCACGGGCCCTGGATTGGTGACGCCAGACTTTTGCAGGTTAAACACCCAGTTATCGTTGCCATCCACCGAAACGGTTAGGCTCACGGGGTTGGCAATGCCACTGGAACCCAATGCAATTTGCTGGGCCAGCAAAGACTGGGAGATCAACAGATCCTTGGCAACAAACCCGGAATAGGCCGACTGCGATGTGAACAGGCTGATACCACCGAAACTCAACAGACCGATCAACACGATCACCATGACCAGCTCAATCAGGGTAAAGCCTTTCTGTCGTATCCGCGCTGTCGTTTGCATAGTCATCTCAGACGAAAAAAAGCGCCCGAAAGCGCTTTTTGCATGATCCCGTCAGGTTAACAACCGCCGGTCACATCACCAATTACCGCAGGAGTTGTAGCGTCCGCTGCCTGAGTGTAGGTGAATTCACACGAACCTGATGCTGTACCGCTAATGGTCACCGTTGTCACCGGTGTCGAAGTTGTATCGGTCGCAAAGGTAAAGTCAGGATCCAGCTGAGCTGCAATCGCGATACCCGCAGGGCTCGCATTACTGCCACCAGCGACTGGATAGCCATACGCCAGGTTGACAGTCTGACCTTCCAGTGTGATAGATCCCGTCGATCCGGTCTGGTTACTGACCAGTGCATCGGCATGTGAAATCGCCGAGGCTGATTTCACCGCACCCTGCGCGGCGGTAATGGAGGCCAGACGGGCATCCGCACCAAGATCAGCAAAACGGGGCAATGCAAAAGCAGACAGTATGCCCAGTATCACAATCACCATGACCAGTTCGATTAACGTAAAACCTGCTTGACGCTTCATTTTCTATTGCTCCTGTTATGTAGTCTGCACTTGCGATACGACATGCTCAGTACATTGATAAATAGTAATAAGTTACTTTAACTATAGTCAGTAAACAAAAGACATCTATTACAAATATGTTTGCTTTTGTATCTGAACTTCGACGTTTTGTGCCTCAAAATCAAGGGACTAAGCGCAACAGCATCATCCTACTGTTGGCTCGACAATACAGAAGCGTTGATACTCAAGGCGAATACTGTCACCGCAGGTATTCCAGCTTCAGCGCTTCGAGTCGACTCCCTTGCATCAATGGGCGAACCCGAAATTTCAGCCAACGTGTCCTTGCTCCCGTCCTTATCCCTGATGAGGCTTGCTCTTTACTCTCCAGTTCGCGCCAATGCGCCTTCATCCTGACCCCGGATTGCGTGCGCGGCAAATAGGCGATCACACGTAGCACCGGATCATAAGCCCAGTTTCCGCGTGCCTGCTCCGGGTCAAGCGAAGCCAGCTCCACCTCCCCCAGATACTGTGACGGACGGCCTTCGGGAGAGGCCTCAATCCAATCCATCGGGTTGGCGCCAAAAAGCGTTTTTCCACTGACCCGCCCCCCTTTGGCCTGAATCTCCAACTGCTTGACCCGCAAGGCCGAGCGTAATTCCGCCAGCCTGAAATCGAAGCGCGTCTGTTCCAGATTGTCAATTTCCCTATCTACCCGTGTCACCAGCATCAATATCAGGATGCCCACAATCGCCAGTGAAATGCCGACCGTAAAAAAGCGCCCTTTAAATGCTCTTGCGGAAACAACCATGTTTTGGCAACCCGTATTTAGCCACGCCCGCTTGCTGCCGAACCCAAATCCCAGATTGGCAAAAACACACCCAAAGCCAGAATCAGTACGATGACACCCATCGCGACAATCAGGATTGGCTCAATCGCTTCAGACAATCGCTTGAGTGAATAATCCGCTTCTTCATCGTAAAAATCCGCCACCTCATTGAGCAGGGAATCAATCGCACCGGTTTCTTCCCCAACGGAAATCATCTGCAGCACCAGAGGCGTAAAAACTTCGGTATTACGTGCCGAACGCAATAGGCTGTCGCCGCGTTCAATGGAGGACTTCATCTCGACGATACGGGAACCAATAAATTTGTTGCCCGAGGCCTCTGCTGCAATCGCCAAAGCATGTGTAATCGCCATGCCGGAGCTCAGCATCATGGCAAAATTACGGGTAAATCGTGACAGGGCTATCTGCTCAAACAGGATACCCACGATCGGAAATCCCAACTTGCGCCGGTCCCACTCCAGATGCCCTGCTTCGGTATTGGCCCAATATCTGAAAGCATAAATCGCCAGCGCAATCGAACCCAGAATTAACCACCAGTAGTTAAGACAAAATTCGGATGTACTCACCAGTATCTGAGTCGGCCAGGGAAGTGCGGCGCCAAATTTTTCAAAGACGCTGGCAAACTGGGGAATCACGAAGACATTCACGACAAACAATGCAACAAATATCGCGATCATCACCATTGTCGGATAACGTGTCGCCTGCTTGACGCGCTTACGCGTGTCCCGTTCCAATTCGAGGTTTTCACTCAGTCGTTTAAATGCTTCATCCAACTGACCAGTGTTTTCACCCACATGAATCATGCTGATGAACAGCTCGGAAAAAACCTTTGGGTGCGACTGCATCGACGAAGCCAGATTAATACCCGACTCGAGCCGCTTGGCGACGTCCCCCAGGGTTTCCGAAAGCAGCTCCGATTTAGTGGAATCCGCCAGGCCTTTCATCGCACGGATGATAGGAATCCCTGCGCGCATCAAGGCATTCATTTGCCGACAGAAAATGATTAACTCATCCAGAGATACCTTCTGCGGGAAAATGTGTATTTCGATCGGTTTTCCAGAAGCTTTCTGGACCGCCTCAACGATCCTGATCGGCGTGATACCCTGACGCGAAAGCTCTGACGCCGCCGCGTTCTGGGACGCTACCTCAAGTCTTCCGCTAACCGCTTTACCCTTGCTATCACGCCCCTGATATTCAAAACTCGCCATAACCCGCGCCCTTAGTCTTCTTCCAGATCCAGGTCATAGAACTCTTCCAGTTCAGACTCTCTATCCTGCAAAGTGGCAGAAACGCGGAATACCTCATCCAGGCTGGTGTGTCCCTGCTTGGCGAAGTCCAATGCGCAGTACTCCAGAGGCTTGTAATAGGGGCTTTCGCGCGCCGCTTTCTCAAACTCTTCAGGGTCGGCACGGCGCAGTGCACTCAGCGTATTGGCATCCATTTCCAGCCACTCATAGATACCGATTCGACCTTTATACCCGGTATTTCCACACTGGTAACAGCCAGTTCCACGGGTATAGGTTTCTGCGACTTCCTCGCCGTCTTCCATCAGTCCCGACAGCCATATCCGCTCCTGCTCTGTGGGATAATAGTCGGTTGCACAGTTTTCGCAGATGCGACGCACAAGCCGTTGCGCCAACACGCCCTGCAGGGAACTCGCAACCAGATAGGGTTCCGCGCCCATGTCAATTAAACGCATGGCGCTGCTAATGGCATCATTGGTATGCAGAGTCGACATTACCAGGTGGCCGGTCATGGCTGCTCTAAGGCCTATCTCGGCTGTTTCCTGGTCACGCATCTCACCTACCAGAACCACATCAGGATCCTGTCGCAAACAGGCCCTTAGTACGGTCGAAAAGGTCAGCCCCACCTTCGGGTTCACCTGCACCTGGGTAATGCGTGGCAAGCGGTACTCGACAGGGTCTTCGGCCGTAATAATCTTGACTTCGGGTTTGTTCAGTTTTGTCAGGGCACCATACAAGGTGGTCGTTTTACCGCTTCCCGTTGGGCCGGTGACCAGAATAAGACCATGGGGACGCGTAATCGCGACTCTGAAACGGTCCAAAATCTTGGGAGGCATACCGCTTTTTTCAAGACCCAGCATGCCGTCCGTCTGGTCGAGCAGCCGCATCACCACGGATTCACCGTACTGTGTAGGCATGGTAGATAAACGGACATCCACCGATCGCCCTTTGACACGGATATTGAATCGACCATCCTGCGGGATACGTTTTTCCGATATATTCAGACCCGACATCAGCTTCAGCCTTAACACCAGCGCTGCGTTGATTCGGGTTTCCTTCATTTCCTGTTCTTGCAGGACGCCATCAATCCGTTGACGAATGCGTACGACATTTTCATCGGGTTCGATATGTATGTCGGATGTTCTCGCCATAACGGCATCTTCAAAAATAGACTGCAGCAGCTTAACAACGGGGGCTTCGGAATCATCACCGGTGGCGGTCAGTTCGGCCAGATCGAAAGCATCGTCAGAGAGTTCACTGTCCAACTCTTCCGCCAGATTGGAAATTTGGTCGGTGCGGCGGTATACAATATCAAGGGTGCTAAGCAGTTCGCCTTCGCGCACGACAGCCTGACGCGTTTGCTGCTTCACCGTTTGCGTAATTTCATCCAGCGCCATCAGATCCATGGGATCGGCCATACCTATAAGCAAGGTACCTTGCTGCTCATCCAGTACGATGGCCCGGAAGCGTCGTGCCTGCGCTTCAGGCAGCTTTTTGATCAAGTCCTGATTGAACTGATAGTGATTAAGCTGCACAAACGGGATTTCAAGCTGGGTGGACAATAGACTTAATAGATTGTCTTCGTCCACAAAACCCAGATCAATCAGGGTACGCCCTAACCTTCGGCCCGTTTTTTTCTGCTCGGACAGGGCCGTCATAAGCTGGTCTTCGGTGATCACATTGTTCTGGATCAGCAAATCCCCGATGCGTATTTTTTTCTTTGGTTCGTTCATAATCTTAAACTGCTTCGGTGTTTCCGTTGCCCTGACCTAATCAAACGTAAGCGCTATCAAGCACGGGGGCCAGAGTGCAAACAGCGCACTCCGCGTCTGTTTGCTTGTCATTTTTTGCTTCAGGCGCCCTTGCTTCGACCTGAGGATAATTGTCTGAGCCTCTGTTCCGAATATTGTGCCAGTGAGCTTTTCAGATTCGGTAGAGCCAGAGCCTGTCGATAGGCCAGAGCGGCATCTTCATAGCGTTTTAACTGATCCAGTCCAATGCCCATACCTACCCACCAGTCGGCAACATCGGAATTGAATTCCAGCAAAGCAGAGTAGCGCTCTACGGCTTGCTCAAATTGCTTCTGCTGATGGTAAAAAGAAGCTAGCAGGGCATGATAATCGCTATATTCGTCGACCGCCGGTAACTGCTCTGACAACAAGGCAAGCGCCTCGTTCATTCGGCCGAATGTTACCAGCCATCTCGCTTTCACCGCTTTCAGCTCCGGGATGTCGGAAGCCTCGACCACCGTTAGCAGGTCACCCGCCTCAGCATAACGTTTGGTCTGCATCAGATGCTTTGCCAGCAGTGTGCGACAAGCACTGTCCTGTTCATGCTCGGAAATAAAACTGTACAGCAAGCGACGACCGGCTTCGGCATCTCCCGCATCTATCAGACCCGCAGCTTCATCCGCGGCTTTTCTGTCCAGTGCGATCGGAGTCAAACGCACCTGACTGACAGGCGCGTCATTATTTTGCGTATGCGACACCAGCGTCTGCTCGCTGTGATCTTGACCACGGCGATTTTTGTTCGAGGTGTTAACAGATTGGGTATTTGCAGACGCCTGTGTCGTCTTCTCTGCGACTTCAGAACCCGATGCAGACTTGGCCAGATCCCGGGCCGAAGCCGAAACACCGATTTTATCTGGAACGGGACCTTTTTTCTGATTGTTCTTGCTTGCCAGAGGCGTGATGTCCTCGGGGGCCGGCTTAACCACCAATGCCGACGCATTTTTCTCAAGCCCCGATGCGGCAACCTGTTGGACTTCGGTGTGCTCAGGCCCGGAATCGGGAAGCGTCACTTTCGGTACCGAAACCGGCGCAATGTTTCCTTCAGCCGTATTGCCAGTTTGTGACAGAGAACTTGCTGGTGCGGTGTCCGATTGATCTGCAGTCTCGCTTTCGGCTGTCAGACCTGGCTGGCCAAGCGGCGCTTTTAGCCAGACGACAAGGACCAGGACTGTCAACAAGACTATTACCAACGCCATCGCCATCATCCAAATTACGTTCTTGCGCTCGGGCTGGACCAGGTTGGTGCCCTGAGCACCGGCAATAGACTCACGCGCCGGAGCCCTTCTCTGATCGAGGTCTCTCAACATATCATTGATCACACTCATGACAGAGCTCCCGATAAGGTATGGATCGCTGGCAAGTGCTGCAATAACGGAATAACAGAGCAGACGGCTGCAGCTTTCCACGGCAGTCGCATGCGCCAGCTGCTGTAGGCCGATTCCGTATCCCTGACAGCCGCTTTCATATGCTCTTTCGACACCACTGGCGAGCCCTTTCCGTAGGCCAGCATTAAGGCTTTATGACACAAAATATTAATCAGCCTTGGAACGCCGCGGGAAGCCTGATGCAGAGCACTGACAGCGCCGGCATCGAACAGTCGTTGCCCGGTATACCCAGCCAATATCATGCGATGTGAGATATAACGTTCAATGTCCAAACGGCTCAGTGGCTGCAAGCGGTGCTGGAAAGTGATGCGCTGCCTTAGCTGACGCAATTGCTCCTGTGCCAATAACTGGTCCAGTTCAGGCTGTCCGAACAGAACAATCTGTAGCAACTTGTCAGATTCGGTCTCCAGATTTGTCAACAGACGCAGAGCCTCAATACTTGCCAGAGGCATCGACTGCGCCTCGTCGATTACCAGAACCACCTTTTTCCCGGATCTGGCATAATCGAGGAGTTTGGCATTGATGTGTCGCAATGCCAGAACCTGACGGTCAGTGGTGAAACTATTTTGGGCGCTATTTTCAGAGTCCTGTTCGAGCGTGATTCCCAATTCGTCTGCTATCAGGCAATACAGTGTCTCAGGGCTGCAGCAGGGGTTTGGGATATAGGCCGTCACGAATGGTGCTTCAAGCGCATTCAAAAGTTTTCGGCACAGAAGGGTTTTCCCGGTACCCACCTCGCCCGTTAGCTTGATGAAGCCTTCTTTGTTGTTCAAGGCTACCAGCAGCGTCTCCAGACCCTGCTGATGCGTTTGGGACTTAAGAAAAAAATGTGTATTCGGCGTCAGTGTAAAAGGCGCTTCGGTCAGACCAAAAAACTGTTCATACATAAGGTGCTACTCATAAAAATCAGTTTCGGGTGGGCGTTGCATTTGCGCTTTGAACTCACCAAAACGTTGACGGCTGCGCGTCAGATCTGCGTTGATGCTGTTTGCATCAGTAATGGTCGGGCGTAACAGAATCACCAGCTCGGTTTTGCTGAGCAGCTCTGATTTCTGTTTGAACAATTCACCAATCAATGGAATTTCCGAAAAGAAAGGTACCGATGAATTTTCATCTTCATTACGGGTCTGAATCAGTCCACCAATCACTACTATCTGTCCGTTCTCTGCGGTAATCACACTATCCGACTCCCGGATCGTAGACAGCGCCAGCGGCAAATCAATTTCGTCGCCTGAAATCGAAATCAGCTTCTGCTGGTCAACCACTTCACTAATCGTTGGATGCACATGCAGAATGATTTTCCCGTTTTCACTAATCTGCGGAGTCACGTCCAAGGCGATTCCGGAAAAGAAAGCGGTTAGATCAATGTCAGTGGACGTCGAGTTTGAATCGCTATTGGATTCGAAATCAATATCGGTCACAAAGTACTCGTCGCTACCGACCTTGATCACAGCCTTTTGGTTATTCACCGTTGCAATACGCGGGCTGGACAGCACCTGAACATTTCCCTGGGTGCTGAGCAGGTCAATTGTGGTATTGAAGTTCCCCAGTCTGACGGTGGAGGCAAACACCCCGCCCGCAGTCAGATCCGAAACCGTCCTGGCGTTCTGAGCCAAATCAATGGAACGGCGGGCCGTCCCGTTAGCAGCAAATTCACCAGCTTCCGAGAAGCTCCAGTCGATCCCCTGTTGATACCTTTCATTCAATTCAACTTCCAGAATCTTGGCTTCCAGAATTACCTGCCGCTGCATGATCAATTCTGCGTTACGAAGATAATCTTCTACCGCTGACAGCACATCACTTTCCGCGCGTACGACGACCACACCGGCACTGGGCGTGATAACAACCGAACTCGAATCACTATTGGCAGTAATAAGCTGGAGGGTCTGCTCCAGTTGTTCCCAGAAGCGGTTTTCACTTTGGGTATTGATCTGTGTTCCGAGGCTACTTATTGATTGTTCACCAGAACTGCCGCCGTCAGAGTCATCGCCACCCGAGCCACCGCTCATGCTAATCTGGCCCGAACTGACCCGTGTCTCAGAGCCTCCTTTGCGTTGCACATCCAGATAATTAATATGAAATACGCGGGTACGAGGTCCCGACGGATAGACTTTGATCAAGCGTCCATTCTGCTGGAACTCATAGCCGTAAATTTCACGCGTGACTTCCAGAACTTCATTCACCGTGACATCTTTGAGACTGAGACTGATCACGCCCTCAACGCCCGGATGCACGACAATATTCTGTCGGGTATCGGCGAACAGCCCATTGAAGAAATCGTTTGCCGGGACGTTATTCACGGCGATATCAAAACGAGGTTCAGCGGGTTTTAATGAGGCAGGCGCGTCGAGATCCGGTGTGAGTGCCATTAACACATCATCGGTGACCGGCGCAGGCGCAGGCTCAGCCATCGCCAGATCCAACTCCGCATTTATATGATCAATGCCGGCAGTGTTGTTTGCTGCAGGTGATTGCAGCAAGGCATTGTGCTGCGCGCACGCAGTCAACCAAACGAAAACGACACTAACGACCAACCACCGCTGCATTCGACCTTGAAATTGTTGTGTTGCCATCTGAATTTACACCTTTATTATCACGACTGCCTAGTGCGTAACATTTGTTGTTGCTTACTATTCGAAAACTTCGTTCGTGCTTTAGTAACTTTTCTTAAAACGTTGAACCGGCTGAATGCTAATGGTTCGTGCTTTACCATTTTCGATCAGCTGAACCGAATGCTTGTCGATACGGGAAACCCTGGCACCCGCGATCTGATCGCCCTCACTGACCTGACGACCATTTACAATCGCATAACGGCGTTGCGCAGAGTTCAGGATATAACTCACTTTATATTCTTTGGCGTTTGCGCCCTGAACCTGCTTTATGGTTCCGTCCGGTCTGGTTGGGTCCCTCAGAACTTCACCATCCGGAAGTGTCATCGTCTGTGCGCTCGCGACGCATGAAATCGCAGCCAGGAGCATCACTTGAACAAAGAATCTGCTAAACACCAATCCACTCCTCATCAAGACTCAAGGTATTCAACTGAATCGTAATATTGGCCTTGGGATATCCATCGACAACATAATCAAAGGCCTGCCAGTAGAAACCTTCCATCGTTTCGAGCCGCTGTAGAAAACGCAGAGTCTGAAAATATTCCCCTTCGAGTTCCATCTCAAATCCATGCACAAAGATCACTGCATCGTCACTCAATGCTTCCGGGCTATCGCTGTCCGCTTCGATCTGAGGGTCTGCTGCAACCTCCTTATCCGTCCCTTGCATTTTCAAAGGTTCCACCGGAAGATTACGGGCACGGCGGAGCTTCAAACCCTGATAGTCTGCCAGCACCGCTTGCATAACCGTTGCCATTTTTCTCGGGGGCACGAGATTGGAAAGACGGGATTCAATCTCCTGCGCCAGTTCGTTCAGGCGAAGCTGTAACGCCTTTTGTTCCTCGCGCAATGGATCATTGGGATTCTCTCCAAGCTTCAGTGTCAGTTCTTGTATCTGCGCAGCATACCGGCTCAGATCATCGTTCGCCTGTTGCAGACTTTGCATATGAATCTTATTCTGATCCTGAATCGGTACCATGATGAACTGCAACCAGACAAATGCGATCAGGGTGAGAAACGTGCCCAGCAGGATGCCCCGCTCTCTCAGGGAAAGTGCAGCACATTTCTCATCCAGTACTTGCCAGTGTTGTTTAAGGGCTTCCATCAAATCCTCCTGCCGTATTGTTCGAGCCCGGCAGGCTCTGTCTTTGATTACTGGTACTGTCTGCTACCAGGAAAGCACTGGCTTCGTTTTTGGATTTGAGCACAAAACCAATATCGCTACCGTGTTTCTCTTTCAGCTCAAGATCAAATACGCTGAAGGTGTACCCAGAAAACACTTCTTCCGCATTCAGTTTCTGAAGATAGACAGGCACCTGCTCCGCTTTGCGGGCACTACCTTCCAGCAACAGGCTATTACCCGCATCTGTCAACTGTATGCGCTGTAACCAGAGTTTTTCCACTTTCTGACGGGCCAGACCAATCAGATAAGGCGAAAACCCGTTCGAATCTCTCATCGCGACAGTTCCAAGGCCCACAACCATTTGTTCGCGCGCTCGAATCTGGTCACGTAATTTCTGATTGTTCCGGACCAGCGAATCATCCTGCTTCAATAATCCTACCTTGGCCGCCAGAGCCTCAACGTCCGCCTGCAGCGCTTCAGCTTTGGCGAGACGGGCCAATGCCTCCAGTTCCTTATTCTGTGCTGAATCACTTAACCAGTATGTGGCACCAGACAGCAGCAGACTTAGCACCAGGCCCAAGCCCAGAATATGAGCCAAGGGCAATACCGTATGTCGGGGACGAAACTCTTCGGTATAGAGATTAACCTGCTGAGCGCTCTGCATCAGGCGGCCTCCTTCCGGAGTGCGGCACCTGCGGCGATCAGGCACTGAATCGCATCCGCCTGGTCGCTATTCTCCAGTGCTGGCATCGTCAAAGAGACTAGTTGGGCTGAAATACTTCCACCCAACATGTTGGCCAATGGAATATTCGGATCAGGCCCATACAGTACAAGTTCCTGCGGAGGAATCTGACCTAGCTGGCTTTCGAAATAATCGAATGAACGCTGTATCTCAAGCGATAGATACTGAATCACACTGTCCTGCTGAGAAGGGTCGCTAAGTGATTCCAGCGAAAAATCGAAGTGACGAGCCAGATAAAGCTGGTCCTTTTTGACAAAGACCATAATGCCCAGGCCACGACGCAGATACAGCAATGCCGAGGCTCGTTCATTCTCCCTGGATTGCTGCAGCAAAATATTACGAAGCGCCAGATCAGCGATATCAATGCTTTCCAGCGTTAATCCGGAGTCCTGAATCAACTTGACCGTTGTCTCTATAATGGTACGCCGACTGACGACAACATTGAGTTGCTCGGGACGCCCACGCAGAGCATCGCTAGGAAAACTGTAAACATCGCTCGTGGCATCTTCCAAATTAAAATCGAGCATATCCTTGATGCGCCAACGGGCAGCATCCGACAACTCGCTGTCTTCGACTTCCGGTTTTTCAATTGGATATATCTTGTATTGATCGGATGGCAAAACCGCGCGACAGGTCATGCCCGCCAAGGCCTGTTCTTCTACCAGGCCCGACAAAGCCTTCTCTCTTTCTGCGGCGTTGCACTGAAGGTAGTGAAAGCTTATTTCGGGAGAGGGGTTTCCCGGGCGTGCAATGGCCAGAGCGAGGCCGTCAGGGCGAATTTCGAGTCCGACCGTACCATTTGATCCTTTGGAACGCTTGAGAAATGAAAACAATTTTTTTACCACAGATGACACATATTTTTAAACCTATACATTAGAATAGGTCAGTAAGTCACTGTATGCAAAAAGATAAATGAAGATTGAAGAGACCGGAACGACGAAAGTCGCTCCGGTAAGGGGTTTAATCAGTTTTTGGTCGATTCGCTCGCAACCTGCACGCTTTAAAAATCGAACTTCAATCCAACGGTAAAGCCGGAAAAACTGACTTTGTTCTTGTCGACATATTCGACGTACTCCAACGCGATAGGCAGCTTACCCAACTGAAGGTCTACGCCGAGTCCAAGCGATGCATCGGTTTCATCATCGTCAACTGTCACACCGAACCCGGAAGCTTCTGCTTCAATTTTGGTGAAACCCAACAAGACATAAGGGAAGACCATATTGTTTGACAAGGGCACTCCCGCTCGGACGTAAGCGCCCACGAGGTAGTTCAGATCCACATCCACACCTTGCACCGTATCTCCGGTAATCCCAAGACCCAAACGCCCCTCTGCCGCGAGATACTCATTGATATAGCCGCCAATCCGGCCTTCCAGGTGATTAATATCGACATCAACGGTAGATCCCGATACCTCCCCTTCCATTAAACCCACACTCAATCCGGCATAGCGATTGCCGTGAATGCCTTCGGCAAATGCCGTAACGCTGAACATTCCAATCATCATTGCGGTCGCGAGATACTTCATTGTTTTCATATTTTCCTCCCAGAGTTGTCACTGACCAATAGTCGCCCCATAGTTGCGTCTGACTTAAAAAAGGTCAACACATTTTAACGACCCTCACAGGATCGTAAGATTAGGAAAAGCAAAAATAAAAAAGGCGCTATTGAGCGCCTTTTTCTGTCCTTTTCAGTGCATCCGGTTATCAGAACGGTAGTTCACATAAAGTAGCGAACAAGCCATTCAACTCATTGAAAATATTGGCTTTTATCATAAAGACAACCAAAACTGTTAAGTTAAGCCCAACATTGTCAACTTTCTGGGCAGGTACTCTAGGAGTATTAGCCGCCAAGCGTAAAGATAGAATCTTGACACTTTCAGCGACAGCACCTGATCAACTCAGGCGGCTCCAACACCCAAAATCAAAAAAGGCAGGTATTGGAAGGCTGGTTGTTTCTACCAAACATTAAATCGCATTCTAGCAAGATCTCGGCTAAATAAAATCCATTTCCCGCTCTTGCCATCAACTCTATGTCAAACCTTGGTATTTGCGCCCGTTTTCAAGCCCTCACCGACTCAGGGCCTCAGACCAAGGGCCAATCCAGCAGCCTGCTGCACGATTTGAGGTTTGAGATAGAGTTACCTAAAATTACGCACAATTACGCGTCACATGCATAATTACGCAAACCATGCGTAACTCCGCGTAATTCTCGCATTACTACACTTTTGCTCGAGCCTGCACCTGCTGCTCAATTTTCTGTGAGATCTGCGAATACAGTCGAGCCTCTTCGTTCTCCCTATCAGTTACGGTTACTACCAAGGCATACTTTTCCAATTCAGCACTTAACGAGCCCCCCCATCCTGCTGCATCCTGCCTAGTGACCACGACAAACCATTTGAAATCAGGGGATAGTTTTTTAAAGTTCCATTTAGAGCACTGAACACTACCCTTGCTACGTAGCTCTGATGAGATTGTTCTATTTGCTTTGCTTGAGACGGTATCACTTAACCTATCTTTGTCTTTTTGCAGCTCTTTGTGAAAGTGTTTTTGTACTTCATCCAAAGAGCGACCTTTAACTAAATTGAACACTATCTTGGTAGCACGGTAGTCAAGGCGTGTTGTGCGGACGGCAGGCGAATAACTTAGGGAAACCCGCAATTCTCTTGCAGATTTTTTACGGCGGAGAAACTCTTCAGGCAATGGTAATTCATAAAACTGATAACTATCGTTTGAGATTGAATCTTCAGCCATTAATAACACTGCTGACTCATCGGATCGATAAAGGTTCTCCTCATTAACCAGCCCATATCCGGCAACCTCTGTTTGAGGGTCCCGCCGTCCGTTGGCTTTTGAGTATGCCTTTTTAACCTCATCGGAAAATGTCGATAAGCACTCATCCGGCATGTCGGCATGATTAACCAAAATTGCCCTTAATAAATTTGCAGACGCATCTGGATAATTAGCCAGAAGGCGCCCTGCCAGGTGCGTAATATAAGGGGCTGAAAAGCTAGTTCCATGACAGACACTGAACAGCGTATTACCAACAAAATTTGGATTTAGGCTTAAAATTCCTGGCTCACCGTCTTTGACTTGCCATTGCTTCCCCTCGAAACGCATTGGTGAGGCAAAATTTCCCCCATGCGCAACTAGCTCTGGCTTGATAGCTCCCTTGACTGTTGGCCCGTGCCTTGTAAAAGGTGATGGTTGATTAGCTTTCGCCGCCGCCAAGTGATCGATATCTTCTGGGCGCTGTAAATCACCTCTAGTTGCATCATGCAAGGCTAGACTACCGACTGTTAATACATTCAGCGCAGGAGCTGGATCAATAATTCGATTGTGATCACCCAGCAAATACTCTGGATACTCTTCTCTCCAACTTTCTGCTGGGACGGGTGGTTCATCACATCCCCTAAAATTACCTACAGAAACCACAAATAGAATATCGTGCTTTCTTGCTAGCAAATCGAGAACATAGGCGATACCTCGGATATGCTTACCATCATAGGGGGAGTTTTCGTTCCCAATTGATAGGTTAAAAATCCGGCAACCAAAACCGACAAAATACTCAACAGCTTCAACCAAAGTGGACTCGATAGACTGAGCATTAAACTCGCAGTGCTTGTTTAATATTTTTCCATTAAAGAGCCAAGCTTCAGGTACCCAGTAATTGGAGCGGCTACATTCTTCCAGATTACCGTACAATGCAATCCCAGCTACTTGAGTTCCGTG
Organism: Oleiphilus sp.; assembly: GCA_006212045.1. Classification (GTDB taxonomy): domain Bacteria; phylum Pseudomonadota; class Gammaproteobacteria; order Pseudomonadales; family Oleiphilaceae; genus PZPK01. The sequence continues at coordinate 259,826 of PZPK01000004.1, forward strand.
CTCAGCAGCATCGAACTCATCTTCACCCTCTACAAAACTGGCGCTTTCTGCGACTGCGCTCTTTAAAAGAGGGTGATTTGTATTGATACCGCTATCTAAAATGCAGATTCGCGGGGCATCTTTATGTGGTGGCTGAATGTCTGCTGGCAGAGAGTTAATATCCCGATTAATAGTTTGATAATCGATACCACTTCGCGGAGGCAAGTCGATAAATCTCACATCAGAATGGTTTAGTAATTTTTCAACACCATTCCTATCGACCATGAGCCTATACATAAGCAGACTATCAAGATTAACTTTATCCTTGCTCTCAATATTGTTGCTTACCAACCATTGTTCAAATGCATCAACTAGCTCTTTTCGTTGTGGACTCGCGCTTAAATCAGAAGGCCATAATTCAACATCCAGCGTAAACATTTCATCCTGAGGAAGCCCATATTGTTTAAGCGCCCAACTCTTTCTATCCTCAGCATTCCACGCCTCTATGCTTGTAAGCGCTTCAAGAAGTTGTTTTCGGGTAATATCCTTGTCATCCAGACCGAGCCTGGCCAAATGATCTGAAAAAGTAGCCAACCCTTGCTCCGTGGTGAAAACCACACATATGTGACTATCTTCTTGACTCACGAATTCTACGCCATGCGCCACAAGCTCATTGAATGAAAGCGTATCTTCATACTTCAACTTGAGTACGTAATGTCCTGGCCTCGACGTTAACTGCTGCTTAACAGCTTGAGTCGTGCTAGCCAACGCACCAGATAATTTTTGACCGTGCCCAACTAAGTCACTTCGCTTTTTGAAGCGAGGAGGACGACCAGACCTCCTCGGGTTATTAATTGGTTCTTTCTCGATACGCAGATGCTCAAATTCTTGTGCCATCTAAGCTAATTCCCTTTATTTTGTATTTTCTTTTTCAGCAGCCTGCTTCAAGTCCTTAATTGTCAAGAATTCTTGACTGCGAAGAATCATTCGCTTTACTGCTCGGCGGACAATTCGCTCAATATCTGCACCACTTCGGTTAGCAAATATGTCAGTTGACTTTTTGTCAGTTAGCTCGAACTGGCGACGAACACCTCGCAACTTAATCGAAAGTATCTGTTCAACTTGCTGCGGGCTAGGAAGTGGGAAATCGATTGTTTCATCAAATCGCCGCCAGATAGCGCCATCCAGAATCTGTTCGTGATTAGTCGCCGCTAAAATAAGGCTTTTGCCTTGGTACGCATCCATCATTTGCAGAACAGCATTCACAACACGACGCAACTCGCCGTGCTCTGATGAATCTGATCGCTCTTTACCTATCGCATCAAACTCATCAAACAGAACAACCATCTGGTTATCGGCGATAAAATCAAAAACCTTTCTCAGATTAGCCGCAGTTTCACCTAAGAACGATGACACCAAAGCGTCAAGGCGCACAATTGCCAACGGTAAATCCAACTCGAACGCGATAACCTCGGCTGCCAGTGTCTTCCCACACCCAGGCGGGCCGTGAAATATGACTTTTCCCGAAGGTTTCATTCCAAAACTTCGCAATATATCGGCGCGGCGATGCTCTTCCAATAGCTCTTCGATAGCCTCTTGGCCGGGGTCAGGCAACACCATCTCTTCAAGCGGTCGATGTGCTTGCCGAATATCTAATAGCGGCAAACCTCTCTCTTTGTCTATTGGAGGAGAGGGCAGTGCGTTCCTCCCTGATCGCTTAGCAGGCTTTAAATGCTCACCATATAGAATCTGTTCCAAGTCGTTAGCCAACAAGTGATGCTGCTTTTGACGCTCATCCTGAATAACGGCTTCGGAAGCGCGGCGAAAAGCCTCAGAATCACCACTGGCCCCTGCTTTAATTAATTGCCGTAATATTTTTCCGTTTGCCATCCCGATATCCTCTTTAAGCACGACTAGCCTGTAGTCTAGCGCCTATGGACTATTTAAACATAATCTGCCGCAACATCGCTGCTATACAACTCTGCTATCGATGTCGCTGAGTTTATCGCTGTGCGAACCTTTGTCTCTTTCAGATCGAGAACTCTGTATGCATCGCCAACTTTGGCTACCGCGTCAATTCGGCGAAAGTGCTCACCTGATGTTTCGGCATATTGAGCCAAACCTCTCAACTTAGGAATGGAGTCACTGAACTGAGTACCATGAGGATCAACTATATCTGCCGCAATTGAACCGTCAGAAAGCTTCGAGAAGAAAATAAAGTCCGGACGCATCATTTTGATACTACCAGCATCCTCGTAGGTTACACCCAAGGAGTCCTGACTTGCTCGAGCAGGATTTCGATACCATGCAACCGAATCATTGCGATTCAGCTCAAGATTAAGCACATCTCTCTCCCACGTGTTGAAATCCTCAGGGAATGCCCCTTCTGAATTACAAAGCATGTGTTTCTCATATCTTGGCAAAGCCTTCTCCGTACCATCGGCCTCGCGAATAGTGGTTGGCTGCATCCATGAATTAGGTCTTGCCAACTCAACGTCCATCGGCTCTGTACTCATCTCACGGATTTCACGGTAAACATCCTGTCGCTCATCCGATAACGCCTTTATTGCAACTCTGTATTGGGTCAGCCAATCTTTAGCCAGTTTTTCAGCTTCAGCTTCCAAATAAGCCTGTATCTCTGGGACCAGCCCGAGCGCTGCAACTGTTGCATGAGCATCCATCAACGCTTCTTCATAATCATCTGCGTCGCCTTCAGATTTCGCTAAAAATTCGCTATAAGTGTTTGCTAGATCTGGACTAATGCCTCTGCTGGCTCGACGATAAGCATCTTCAACAACCGCGTAATCAGCAGCCTCTAAGAAATCATCAAACGACATTTTTTTGTCCGCCAAGTTCGCACTCAGAGTCCTACCCTCGACGGTAAGAACAGCCTGCCTCGCTTGTGAAATCTGATCCTTGTAACGCTGCCGCGCCGCATTCAGAGCCTTGTGCATTTCCGCGTGTGCCAACGCGCCAGCGCCCGGCAAAATATCATCGAAAGCAAGCTCGTGCGCTAATGAGGTCAAGCGCTTAATCGGCTTTGAATGGTTTTTAGGTAATGTTTGAGAAGGAAGCGAAAGCAACTTTTCCCAAACAGCCTCTGGGACAGCCGGATTGGCCAACATTTCTTCTGGATTTACCAGAATCCTTCGCCCTTGTAGCTGGTCTCCACCATCACTACCTGTCATTAGTGAATCAGCAACTTCCTTTACCGACTTCTCATCGAAAAAGGGTAATAAGCAGTCCACAGCATTCAGGCGATCATTACCCGGAATACGTCGTGCTAACGGCGTTCTTACCATGCGTCCCAACAACTGAGTGATATGTGTCCTGTCTTTTGCTGGGCGGAATGACACCATCACCTCAGCTCTCGGGCAATCCCATCCAGTACTTATCGCATCCTTTGCGATAAGTACTCGCACCCATGTTGACTCTTGCACTCTCTCCGGTGAAATATAGGAAACGCTATAACGCCCAAATGTTTGGGTGGTATGGTCTCCAAATACGTGCGCAATGGCGTCTTCCGGCATATCCGGCCAACGCTCGTAGATTGTATCCAGAGCCCTTCCAATCTCGTTGTGGTCCGGCGTGTTTGGCACTTGTAGCACCATGAGTGGAAGCACTTCATCCACATCGCCTTGCTCTTGGTGATAAGCGGCCCACGCTGTCGATATTTCTTTTAGTTTATCGATACCTCTGCGCACCAAAACCGTGTCGAATTGGCCTGTTTCACTTGGCACATCGAGAATAATCGTGTCTTTAAGTAAACCCGATGCCTGTACTTTAGCGGAATCTACCACGACGTTTGGCAAGGTGGCTCGCCCTTGCATATCGGCGATGGCATCGTTAAAGCGCTCTACGGTCGCAGAAATTCCCCATACAACAGGAATCCCAGGCACATTTCCCATACCATTAATTAGCCGTTTAACAATGGTTGTTTTCTCGCCTTGTTTTGAGCCAGCCCCCATTCCTCTATGGGCTTCGTCCAACACCAATATCAGAGTTAGAGACGGGTCGTTTATCGTATTCTGAATAGTATCCCAAATAGTGAAGGCACGAAGATCCGGCATAACTTGCTGACCCGACTTGTTATATCCCTCATCGTCAATTTCGGCACCACGAACCAACAAGCTATTCTTGCTGAGCTTTTGTGTATTGAGAAAATAGATTTTCCCTGGCTCGAAAGACTCTCTGTTAAACGTATTTTGCACAACAACAAGGTCACTGGGTGAAACCCTATCTGACGCCTCAAGTAGTCGGTATTTTGATTGCTCGTTTAGTGACGGGTCATCACTAAACCAAATCACAACAGCGCCAGCGTCAGGTTCAAAATCGAAATTGTCGTCACCATGAAATAGCGCTTCAAATACCGCTGCCGCCA
>PZPK01000049.1 GCA_006212045.1 Oleiphilus sp.
CTTTTAAGCGTGCTCATATCATCACTGCACAGTTGGGGATTAAACGGCACCGTCGTTTTCAGCCCCGCCTTGTCGTGCAGCGTCCAATGCCCTGCCACTGGCTGCCAACCCACTTTTAGACTCTGCCGCTTGAACAAATCATAGGGAGAATTCGGGGTGCCGGTTCTTGCCAGGTATTCGGGGCTTGCGAATAAATGCCACGAAACATTGGCGAGGTGCCTTTGAATAATACTCGAATCGGGTAAGGGGTCCGAATGGCCCCGTATGGCCATGTCGATCCCGGACGAAACCAGATCAATCATCTGATTGGTCACCTGCTGAACCAGCTCAACCTTCGGATGTTCCTTAAGAAACGCTATCACCAAATCCTTGATCGCAAACTGGGCAATGCCCACCGAACAACTGATCGTTACCCGGCCGCTTAGGGAGGTCTTTCGGCTTTGAATGGCGTTCTCTGCCGCTTCCATTTCGTCTAGCAGGGTTCTGGCGTGCCGGTAAAAAATCTGCCCCGCTTCGGTCACGTTAAAATGGCGGGATGTCCTTTGAATCAGCTTGATATCGAGCCGTTCTTCCAGCTTTGAAACATGCCGACTCAAGCGGGACTTGGGCATATTGAGCGCCCTGGCTGCGGGCGAAAAGCCTTTTTTCTCCACGACGTGAACAAAGTAATAATAGTCATTCAGGTCAATCATTTATCGGCGCCCGCTTTCATTGCCTATTTATCGTTCTAATTATAGAACGTTAGTTTCACTTTTTGCACCTACAAGAGCTCATCGTTCCATTGTTACTATTTAAACCATCGTGACACAGAGACGAATCAGGAGACCTAAAAATGAAACCTTCTTTGAGCGAAACTGAACACACCGCGTTTAACATGGCTTCATCTGTCAACACGAGGTCTGCCAAAAGCGGCAAAGAGATCAAGATCGGTCAGGGTTTTACCGCTTTGACGTTTAGAGAAAAGGACTTTTCCGGTGCGATGGATCCCTTGGTGATGGTGGACCATTACAGGATGACGGAACCCACGTTCGGCCCTCATCCCCATGCAGGCCTATCTGCCGTTTCACTGCTTTTTGAAGACAGTGAGGGTGCATTTCACAATCGTGATTCACTTGGCAATGACTTTGACCTGATGCCGGGCGACCTGTATTGGCTGAAAGCCGGGTCAGGTGTGATCCATGACGAATCACCTCGCCCGGGAGCGAATATTCATGGGCTGCAAGTGTTTGTAAACCTGCCTTCTGAAGAAAGAAAAAGTGCACCGACGTCTCTTCACGTGAAAGCGGAAAACATGCCCATCTTTGAAGGTAAAGGAAGCCGTGTCCGGGTTGTGCTTGGCGAAAGCAATCGGATAACTGGCCAGCAATCACCGGCATTACCCATCACTATTCTTGATGGACAGATTGAATCAAAGTCGTTTTTTTCGCATCAATTGAATACGCAGGAAAATGCCTGGATCTATGCTGTAAAAGGAGAGCTACTGGTCATGGCCGAAGGTCGACAAGTACGCCTGTCTTCTGGTCAGGCCATCACTGTGTCCGACCTTTTGCCGGCCACCCCCAGTGAGATCCACTTTTTCAACCCGGCAGATGTACCCGCTCATTTTGCTTTATTTGCAGCCAAACCGATCGGAGAAACTTTCGTTCAGAAAGGCCCTTTCGTTATGGATACCGAAGCGGAAATTGCCCAGGTTCAAGCGGATTTTTCCGCGGGAAAACTGGGATTTTTGGATTAGCAATAGTCCCCCTGACTCAACAGACTATATGGAGAACATCATGAAAATTTTAGCCTTTGCAGCCAGCAATAGCCGAACATCCATCAACAAACAACTGATTGCCTATGCCGCATCGTTATTGGGCACAGACATGGTAGAAATCGTCGATATCAATGATTATGAAATGCCGATATACAGCAGTGATCTGGAACAAGCGCACGGTATTCCGGAAGCTGCATCCCGCTTTCTCAACAAAATAGAAGCGGCGGATGCCTTGCTGATTTCCTTTGCCGAACATAACGGAAATTATACCGCGGCTTACAAGAATCTGTTTGATTGGGCGTCGCGTGAAAACCAGAAAGTATATCAGGGTAAGCCCATTGTTATGCTGTCGACTTCACCGGGGCCCGGTGGTGCCAAGAGTGTCTTGTCGCTGGCAACAGGGTCCGCGCATTATTTTGATGGCGAGGTTAAGGCATCGCTATCCGTACCAAGTTTTTATGACAACTTTGACCAGGGTAAGGGTGAACTGAAAGACCCGGAGCTCAAAGCACAACTGAAAGCTGCATTAGCAAAACTTGAGACCAATTAATCAACGCATTCGAACGGAGTAATGAAACGGAGGACAGTCTTATGATTCCTGGCAAGTACTACTTCCTGACTTTCTCATTTTTTATGTCACTATTTATGTCTGGAGTGATGTCCGGAGTGATGTCTTTCACCCTGCTGACACTTGAGTCAACAAGCATGCATGAGGTGATGGTAAACTGGCCCACGGCATGGACAATCTCCATGCTAGTCGCCTTTCCGGTGAGTATGATGGTTGTTCCTATCACTCAAAGGCTGGTTGCAAGCATTGTTGCCACCAGCTGATCAGCTGGCGATTTTTGAAACGACTTGCTCACACTCTTTTACTAAGGCGTGAAAGACAGGCGTCAGGTGAAAAACAATGATTACTCATAATATGTATGTTATTGCTGTTCAGGATTTATCAGCGGCGGCCTCGTATTATCGGGATGTGCTTGGATTTTCTATTCGGGAAATCGGAGATGATGGTTGGCGCATGTTTGAACGCGATGGCTGTCGAATCATGGCAGGACACTGTCCTGATTCCATTCCTGCGACTGAGTTGGGAGACCATTCCTACTTTGCGTACCTTATCGTCGATAACGCAGATACGTATTTTGCAGAAATTTCAGATAACGGCGCAGAGATAATAAAGGGCTTAAAAAGCGAACCCTGGGGCATGAGGGAATTTGGTGTTCGTACGAATGACGGGCATCGAATTATGTTCGGTCAGGACATTGAAAACTAGTACATCACAATGACTGCCCGGAGGAATAGCAGGCCGGCCGCATTTATGTTTCCGAATGATATGATGAGCCGCGCGTAACACTGACTCCCGGCATCTTAATCTCTCACTCTGGATTCAGCGTGAACGAAATTATTCTGGTATTGAACACCATCGTTTGGCCGCCCATTGCAAGCATGGATTGGCCCTGACAAGGACTCGCTAAAACGTGAAGAATCGAATATCCGAACTTTATCGCCTTGTTGTCTTTCGGCATCCTGTTATTACCCTGTTGACGATATTCGTGTTGGGCCTGGTTACCAGCGTTGGGATCAGCGACTTCCGACTGGACGCTTCATCAGAATCCCTCGTGTTAGAAGGCGACCCTTCCCTGGCGCAGTATCGCAAGATGGCTCGGCGTTTCGTAGCCTCCGATGACTTTCTGGTGATCACATACGAACCGCATGACGAGCTATTCACACAACAAGCCATCAGCACCTTGCGCTCACTACGCAACGACCTCGCTGCGCTGGAAGGGGTGAGTTCCACCAACAGTATTCTGAATGTTCCGCTGCTTCACAGCCCGGGCCTGACCTTGCAGAACGTAGAAACTCATCTGAAAACTCTGGATGATAATAACGTTCCGCTGGATGTGGCCAAAGAAGCCTTGCTCAACAACCCTCTATATCCCAGCCTGCTCATCAGCAAAGATGCCAAAACGACAGCCATCCAGGTCAATATCGCCACACCGAAGCAGTTCTACGCGCTTCTGGATCGCAAAGAAACCCTGCAAGACAAACAGAACAAGCAAGCATTGAGTGCTGACGAAATGCGCGAACTGGCAAAGGTAAGCGACGAGTTCAGCGCATTACAAAAATCACTCACTGACCGTCAGGAAACGCTCGTCAAACAGGTCAGAGCGACGCTCGAACCCTACCGCGGCGCAGCCGAAATTCATCTAGGCGGAGTCCCCATGATCGTTGCTGATATGATCCGCTTCATCGGCAATGACCTCGAAACCTTCGGCATCGGCGTTCTGCTCTTCATCCTGCTAACTTTGGCGGTCATTTTCCGACAAGCCCTTTGGGTGCTTACGCCGCTGCTCTGCTGTCTGCTGACTGTCTGGTTCATCGTTGGCTATTTGGGTTGGGTCGATTGGCCGGTCACGGTGATCTCCTCTAATTTCATCTCACTACTGCTGATTATTACGCTATCGCTGAACATTCACCTGATTGTGCGCTATCGGGAATACCAGCTCGACAATCCGGAAGCAGATAGCCAGACCCTCACCTGGAAAACCGTGTGCGCCATGGCTAAACCCTGTTTCTACATGGCCGTGACCACGATAGTGGCGTTCAGCTCACTCATCTTCAGCGGCATTCGTCCAGTGATCGATTTTGGCTGGATGATGACCCTGGGTATGGCCATCGCCTTTATCATCGCCTTTTCCGTGTTCCCGGCAATCATCGTGTTATTACCGAAACCCGCTCAGCCGCATAAAAGCAAGCATGATTCACTCACCCACCACTTTGCACGACTCACCGATAACCATGGCAATAAAGTGGTGCTGATCAGTACCTTATTACTGGTAGCCTGCGTGATCGGCATGTCGAAACTGTCAGTGGAAAACCGCTTTATCGATTACTTCAAATCATCCACCGAAATCCATCAGGGCATGGTCATTATTGACAATAAGCTTGGCGGTACTACCCCTCTGGATATCATCGTTGGAGATCCTTTTTACAACGACAAAGCCCGGGACGACACAAACGTCAATTGCGACCCCTTTATTGATCCGGAATGCGAAGATCAGGCCCAGAATGATACCTGGTTTACAACGCGCAAAATCGAACTGCTGAAGGCAACCCACGATTATCTCGATAATCTGGAGGAAACCGGCAAGATTCTCTCTATTGCCACCACCGTCCGGCTAACTGAACGCATCAACCGGGATCAACCTTTAAATCCACTGCAACTCTCGTTCGTGCCGAAGGTTTTTCCGGAGGACCTGAAAGACACCCTGATCACGCCCTACATCGCCAGCGACCACCATCAGGCGCGTCTGAACGTGCGCTTGATTGACTCCTTGCCGAGCCTGAATCGCAATCAACTGATTCAGCAGATCGAAACCAAACTGGTTGAGGATTTAGGGTACAGGAAAGAGGAGGTTCATTTGACGGGTATGGCGGTGCTTTACAACAATATGCTGCAAAGCCTGTTTGATTCCCAGATCAAAACGCTTGGCGTCGTATTCGTCGCAATCACTCTGATGTTTCTGGTCTTGTTCCGGTCGCTGCCACTGGCACTGATTGGCATCGCACCCAACCTGCTGGCGGCATCGACGGTGCTCGGCCTGATGGGCTGGCTTGGGCTCCCTCTTGATCTGATGACGATTACCGTGGCAGCAATTGCGGTCGGTATCGCCGTAGATGACACCATCCATTATATTCACCGCTTCAGAGTCGAATTTGCCAAAGACCCTAATTACACCGATACACTTTACCGTTGCCACGACAGTATCGGTCGGGCCATGCTCTACACTTCGCTGACGGTCATTGCAGGCTTCTCAATTCTGGTGCTCAGCAACTTTACCCCGACAATCTACTTCGGTCTGCTCACCAGTCTGGCCATGGCGATGGCACTGATCGGTTCGCTGACACTGTTGCCGCAACTCATCAGGATATTCAAGCCATTCGGCGCGGAAACCATCGAGCCCCCCAAAGCATGAGTTGGCGAATTAGTTCCATAAAGCTAAAGACATCTCCAACGTAAAAAGTTGACCTAAAAGCGACCTAAAAGGGTCAGTACTAAAAAGGTCGAGGCCCTTTATTGAGTTGTCGCTCCCGCACAGGCGGGAGCGACGGGTGGTTTGGGGAACGCTCAGCAGGGACACACATTGAAAATGAAGAAGTAACAAGCCGAAAATGCCACCTCTTCGCGCCTTCACAGATGGCCGGAGTGGCGCGGCTGAAAATGGATCAAGAGGCATTTTCTGTCTGAGCCGCAGGCGAGTTTAAACGACCTAAAAGGGTCAGAGCCCTTTAATGCTTTCTTTCATTCTTTAATGTGGAACACTGACTCCTGGCATCTTAATCTGTCGCAGTGGACCTAAAAGGGTCAAAGCCCTTTCATATGGTTACGGTTTGATCCAATGTGGGCGCCATGCCGTAATAGTGGCAACTCATTAAATACCGAAACAAAATCACAACAACTCCAGCGTGAAGATTGTTCTGCGAGAGCTGAACCCGGTCTCTGGTGCGGACGACACAGGTAACCCAGTATGCAATTAAGTCCATCCAGCTCAGCCCGGCCAATTTTGCTTGTTCCCGGCGCGATGACCGGCGCATGGATCTGGGCAGACAACTTTGAACAGGCCTTTCGTAGTGCAGGATACGCTGTACAAACCATGGAATTCAGAGGCCATGGTGCCGGGCTAGGCGAGCGATTCAAGGCTCGCTTCGGACACTATGTTGATGATTGCGTCAACGCCATTGAAGCCTTTGATCAAGCGCCTGTTTTAATTGGCCACTCATTGGGTGGGTTGATCGCTCTGCATGCCTCGGCGCGCGTTGAGGTCGCGGCCACCGCCCTGCTCTCTCCGGCACCGGTGGAGGGCATCGGCCGCAGTTTGCTCTCCTTGGGCCGCAAGTCGCCCGTGTCGCTGGCCAAGTTTATTGCTGCAACAGTGGATGCGCGCCTGACCCGCTATGCTGAGGCCCCGCTGGGCATTTACTCCGACACCTGCGACATTGAACGAGCCCAGGCCATCACCGCCCAACTGCGTTCCGAATCCTTACCTGTGCTGTTGCGGCTATTGGCACCACCGCGGCTTGAGTTCAACAAGCTGTCGCCGGAGAAAATTTTGTTTATTGGTGCCAAAGGCGACCATATTATTCCCGCCGCCGAGGTTGAACGTTCGGCCCGAACTTTAGGCAGCCCTCTTAAGGTTTACGAAGGCTTGAGTCATACCTATCAAGCGGAATCGTCATGGCCTATGGTCGCAAGCGATATCCAGCATTTTATTGAAATGCATCTTTGAAGCAGGAAACAAGCGACGTTTATTTTTCTGACTGATATAAAGTTAAAGGGCTTTGACCCGTTTCATTCACGAGTGGTTTGGGAACAAGCACCGAGATCCGTCTGGTCTGTGGACCAGCTCTTAGATTCGTCATCACGAGACCGCCAAAGGTGAGAAAGCTTGAGGTTACGCAAGACAGGAACTCGCATTGAATATCAAGATGTAAAAAGCTGAAAATACCACCTTTCCGCGCCTTCACAGATGGCCGGAGTGGCACGGCTGAAAATGGATCAAGAGGCATTTTCTGTCTGAGCCGCAGGCGAGTTTAAATGCCTCCCATTTTCAGTCGGGACACGGAGGGAAGTGCGCA
>PZPK01000005.1 GCA_006212045.1 Oleiphilus sp.
GAAGACCGGTCCTTTGGTTGGTTGTGAGTTTGGCGATTGATAGCCTATCACTGGACCGGTTTTTCATTAATTACGCTTAAGTAAGTGCCATTCGTGTCAGATCTATTTAACCCAAGCATTTTGCCTTTTGCTGTGCCTGTTTTCACCAGAAAACAGGGCTATTCCGTTGGGCTCTCCCCCGCCTGCCTTTCTGCGGCATCCGAAGGATAAATACGTACATCGCGTTGGGGGAACGGGATTTCGATGCCGTTTTGTTGCAGGGTTTCGAGAATAATCAGCAGCAAGTCGCCACCGACGCGGTTTTTACCGTCGTCTATGCCGGTCATCCAGAATTCGACAAACATATTGATGCCGTTATCACCGAAGCTGTCGATCTCGCAATCCGGACGTTCTTCGAAAGGTAATTCCGGCCCGCTCAGTACCTGGGGATGTGTCGCCACAGCTTCTTTAATCAGCTCGACCAGCTCGCGTACATTCGTTTTATAGGCCACCGAAAAATCCACCCGATAGCGCTGCTTATCGTTTTTATGGGTCCAGTTGGTAAACGAACTGGTGATAAACTTTTCGTTCGGTACCACGATATCCTTGCCATCGAAGGTTTCCAGCGTGGTCGAGCGCATATTCAATTCCGTTACTGTGCCTGTCCGGCCATCTTCCAGTTCAATAAAGTCACCCACAGACAGCGACTTGTCGAAAATAATAATCACGCCCGAAATAAAGTTGGAGGCGATCGCCTGCAAACCGAAACCCAGCCCGACACCCAGCGCACCACCAAAGACCGCCAGAGCCGTTAAATTGATGCCCATGAGTTGCAGCAGCAACAGGATAAAAATAAAGAACAGGCCAATTTCGAACAGTTTCGCGACGATTTCACGGGTCCGAAAATCAAGCGATTCCTGCTTGCGAATAATGGTCTTGCCGGTTGTGTTCGAGATACGCCCCAGCCAGAACAGAAGAGAACCAAAGATGAGTGTTCTGAGTAAGCCATACGCCGAGAGCTTGATATTGCCGAGTTCGAGCGACATGGACTCCAGCACAACCACAATGTCGTCCAGCACGCCGATCAGATGGAAAAACAGAATGGGCATCCCTACCCAACGAAATGCGCTCGCTGCCAGCCGGCTTTTGATCACCACATTGATAAAGGAGTTAAACAACAGCAGCAGGGCCACTGCAAAGGCGGTTTCGATCACCCAGCCTTCTTCAACAATCAGGTCACTGAATTCCAGCGTAATGCGCAACAGCATGATCGCAAAGATCGGGAACAATAATTTGCCAAGCCGAAACATCAGGGCCTTGAGAGGGGCATTTGTCTCCGAGGCCGGGGGGGTATTCAGCGCCGGGACTCGCTTGCGCATGCGCGTTGCAATCATGTACGCACAAAAATAAATCACCAGAATGATGCCGAGCTGGCTATAGGTGGTGGTCTGTGCCAATACGCTCAGGGTCTGTTGCAAAGCGATATCGATATCTGCGAGATAATTGTTGTTATTCATCTTTTAAAAGTACTCGACGGTGAGACGTGAAAAGCGGATCGCCGGGCTGTTTTGGCAACGCTTTTCGATTGTCTGAAGGTGCATTCTGCCATGGAAAGCAGGTTTTGTCTTTGCCAACAGAACGGCCGTTCCGGGGCTGCAAGAGCACACCTAGCGCGCTAAGCTCTGGGACTCCGCGCGGTTGTGAAAAACAAATTATCAATTATTTCGAAAAAGTTTTGTTCAACTTTTCGAGCGCGTCCTTCTATAGGGTTATAGCGCAACACAACAGACGTTTTGCACTATCAAACTTAACCTTAAAACTGACAACTCAAATCCAAAGGAACACAACATGAAATCCATTATCTCCGCTACTCTGATCGCACTCTCACTGACTGCTGCTTCCGGCGCTGCACTGGCCGCTGACGTGAAAGGCAACGTAAAATCTTCAGTCGCTGCAGGCGTGGTATTGCAGAAAAATACAGGTATCGCCAACAAGAATGAAACCGCTTTGGGCTCTGTGACTGGCAAAAGCACCAGCATCGGTGGCAACTTCACCACAAACGTAAAAACGGCTGCTGTGATCCAGACCAACACAGGTATTGCCAACAAGAATGAACTGGCAATGGGTTCTGTCACAGAATAAGCCACGCTTAACCCATTACGCTTCTTGTCCTTTAAAGCCGGCTCTCTGCCGGCTTTTTAAGTGCCGTCCGGGGACGCTTTTGACTCCAGCATCCAGGCCACCAGCAAACCGAGTTCAAACAGCAGCCACATCGGAACCGCCAGCAGGATCTGGGAGAAGATGTCAGGTGGTGTCAGCACCATGCCCAAGACGAAACATGCAATGAACACATAGGGCCGCTTTTCACTCAGGGAAGCGCGTGTCGTTGCGCCGGTCAGTATCAGCAATACGGCAATCACAGGAATTTCAAAGGTCAGACCAAATGCGAAAAACAGCTTGATCACAAAATCCAGATAGCTGCCAATATCCGTCATTACCGCGACACCCTCTGGCGCCACCTGGGCAAAAAAACCAAACACCAGAGGAAAAACCACAAAATAGGCGAAAGCAGTACCCAGATAGAACAGCAGAATCGTCGACGCCAGAAAAGGATATGCGAAGCTGTAGCGCTGACCGCCCAAGCCCATTCTCACCATACGCCAGGCTTGAAAAAGAATGAAAGGCATGGACACATAGATTGCCGTGAGCAAGCTGAGTTTAAACGGGGTCAGAAAAGGCGATGCCACTTCAGTGGCGATCATCGCTCCGGTGGCAGGTAACTGCTGTTGCAAGGGGTCTGCTACCAGCGTGTACAGCGCATTCGCGACGTTCAGCAAAACAAGAAAAATCGCTGCGATAAAGATAAGGCAATAAAGGAGACGGTTCCTGAGCTCTACCAGGTACCCGACAATCGGCTGTTTGCCGAGAACTTGCTCGCTAGTCGACACGCGTGGGTCTCCCGTGTGTGATCAGGCCGTGCCGGTGAGTTTTTTTTGCTCGGTTGAGCTCTGGTTCAGCGGTGTCGGCGTGTTTTCAGGTCGAGGTGGATCAACCTTCAGCGACCGGGCAATTGCATCGTTCAGGCTGGACACTTCATCATCAAGTTCCCGAGTCTGCGCCTTAAATTGCTTCGCCAGATCTTCATTTTCAATTTGACGGTCTACCTCGGCACTCCAGTGATGCATCATGCGTTTTGCTTTACCGATCCATCGGCCCGCCTGCTGTGCCGCTTTTGGCAGTCTTTCAGGCCCCAGCACCAGCAGGGCCACCACCAATATAATCAGCATCTCCAGCATTCCCACATCAAACATGCCTGCGCTCCGCCTAAACCGTTGTGTCTTTGGCTTTGGTTTGTACTGCGGTTTCGGATACTGTTTCGGTCAATGATGCGACCGGCTTCGAGCTTGCTTTTTCCTCGTCGCTCATGGCTTTTTTAAAGCCTTTCACCGCACCACCAAGATCACCGCCGAACCCTCTCAGCTTCTTGGTGCCAAAAATCAAAGCAACGATCACCAGAATGATCAACAACTGGGTTGGACTGATTCCCATAGGTTTCCCCGTTTTTTCACTTGCAGATAAATAGAATTGGTTAAAAAAGGCGGCATGCCTTCCAGATCCCTGGATCACTTCTCCGGACTTTTTAAGGTCCCGGCAGAAGATCCTCTTACCGTGTATCGGCTGCATGCCGCCTAAACGTCCCTGTTCAGACTTTTCCCTGTTGTACCTAAGACCCGGTCTTATGAACCGGGCTTATGAACCGCTCTTATGAACCAATGATGCCACCGTCTTTTCGTGTGATCACGAGCGTACAATCCCGAGGGATCGTGGTGCCATCAAATGGTGCCGGGAAGTTGGTATTCTCGGGACTGCCATTGCCGGGGTGCTGAATGTTGACAAAAGCAGTGCGCTGATCCGGAGTTACCGTAAAACCGGTGATCTCGTCGCTGCTGACACCAACCAACAGACGCTTGGGCTCCGGTGTTTCACTGCGCGTATCGAACACAACCAACTGGTCCTGTAGGCCGTCTGGCTGACCACCGTCCGTACCGATGAACAGACGTCCATAAGGGTCTGCCCATGCAGCATCAGGATCAGTGAACACACCCTCTGTATCACGCGTGCTGGAAGCCAACAGATAGATATCCCAGGTAAAGCCTGTTCCCATATGGTCATCGGCGTCTTTGGTGCGGATGATATGGCCGTCGGTGTTCTTGAATTCGGGATTGGCCGCATTCACCTGCGAAGGATCGGTACGACGATCATTGTTCGTCAGGGTCCAGAAAACTTCGCCACTGGTACCAATCGTCGTCCACTCAGGGCGATCCATTGGCGTCGCGCCAAGCAGATCGGCTGCCACACGGGCATAAATCAACACTTCTGCCTGAGAATCAAAGCGTGCTGCCAGCACAGGGTTGTCGATTGTCAGCTCCATCCACTCGCCTGTGCCATCGTCATTGAATTTGGCAACAAACAGACTCCCTTCATCCAGCGGACTTTCACCTTGAGAGATCGCTGCTTTCCATGATTTTTCGGAAACATACTTGTAGCAATAGTCAAAGCGCTGGTCATCACCCATATAAGCGGCGATACGGCCATTGCCACTCTCGGCAATCGCGATGGCTTCATGCTTGAAACGCCCCAGAGCCGTACGTTTGACCGGCTTTTGCGTGCCATCAAACGGATCGATTTCGACAATCCAGCCAAAACGATGCTGTTCGTTGGCGTAATCTTCATCAGTCAGGTCAAAACGCTTGTCAAACAGGTGCCAACCATAGTTGAAACCGGTTTCGGAGAAGCCATAGCGTTGCTGCTCTTCCGTTGGGTTAAAGATGCCGTTGGCACCAAAATAACCGTTAAAGTTTTCTTCGCAGGTCAGATAGGTTCCCCAAGGAGTCGCGCCCGACCCGCAGTTGTTGATAGTGCCCAATGCAATATTGCCATTCGGATTCTGCAACAGTGGCGAAGCCGCTGCCGGACCAGAGAAAGCCACTGGCGTGTTGGCGGTAATGCGGCGGGAATTTTTGCTCGTGGCGACTTTCCAGCCCCGGCGTACAGTTTTCTTCAGTTTTACTACCGAAACGCCGTGAATGTTCTGTGACAAACGCACATCTTCCAGACTTTCCGGCATGCTTTTGCCCAGAGCATGCTGGTTCACACCATACTCATGGTTAATACACAGCATGCCCGCGTCATTACGCATACGGTAACCTTTGTGCGACATTCCCAGACGCTGGTCCATCGGGAAGAACCACATGCCGTCATGGCCCAGGCCGGTTTGCAAAGCTGCCTGCGCTGCGCTTGGACGGGTGTTGGGATCGCCGTTATATTCTTCGGTGGCACCCGGCTCAATGGGCGTACCCCATGGGATCAGAACCTGATACTCATAATCGTCCGAGATCGTCGGCATCGACACATCGACCACGTCCGAAATGGCAACCGGCTTGAATCCGACCAGCTCTTTATGTTTCTTGTGGTGACCCCACTTCCAGCCTGCGCTCGCCGCAGGTGCCAGAAAAGAAGTCGCTGCAACGGTCAGGCTTCCTGCCATCACCTTGCGTCGTGTCATATTCGCTTCCAGAACAGACGCAAATGGACGGTTACCAGAAGTGTTTGACGGTACGTTCTCGATTTCATCATGGATTTGCGCGTTATCTACCGCACTTTGGATTTCTTTGGACATAGTCGTTTCTCACCAGGTTTGGATTCGGGGCTCTTTTCTCAGTGATATTCACATCTGGTCATGAGCCTAAAAACAGATGTTTGAACGATCTTAGGTTGGGACCATGTCAGAAATTTGAATGTTTTATTTCACGAAGATGAAATTCGGAGGGAAGACTCGGAGGGTGCGGGAAAGGGTTCGCAGTGTCGTTTCACTTGGTCAGCACACAAGACCAACAGGGTGCTGACTAGTGGCTCAGGGCTTTGGCAACTTTCAGGCGTTTGATCTGGTCGAGTACTTTCTCTTCCCAAACGTTGCATTCGGATTGCCATAACCAGACCAGCATTGAAACAACACAAAATGCATCGCCGCTTTGAAAGCCATCCATTAACAGGCCTGCGGTGCCTGCAATTGCGATAAGGATACGTGTGAAATGGTTGATTGCGCGTTTTTCTGTTTGTGTGCACATTGTCCTGTCCCCCGACTGTTAAAATGTGTCTGTGTTCATGAGTATTAGAGGGACTGTGTAAACAATGCGAACAGATCAATTGGCAATGTGCTTCGAGTTGTATATAACTATTTTGTCTAGAATTTTTTAGCGGTATTTTGTTCAGTTTCTTGTAACTGACCGTCTGACGTAATGAGGCGCGTGTTTTGCGCAAGGTTGGTGTGTACCCCACAGGTGGATCTGCACACCGGATTCGTTTAGGTTATTCAGACGGTATGCGACATAATGCAAACATTACATACACCAAGGGTTTCAGCGCACATGGAGTCCATGATGCTCACTCACAACATCCGCCCTTACGGGTCGCTGCTCCGGGCCGTTCGAGGGCTTGGCAAACGCCTGTCGATCTTTTGTATGGGCTTCATCACCACCATGGCGCTGTTGCCAACGGCGCTGGCAGGTATTGATTACCAGCAGAAAGCCGATGAGCTTCTACCGGTAGATTGCCTGCTACCCGGCGCTATCCGCAAACTGGGTGGCCGAATGACCTACCTTACCCAGCGTCGCCCGATCAAAACCACCGGCATTGATTGTGAAATCCGTGGTGGAGAATATGTCCTGTTTGACCGGGCCAGCTACGAAACCGCCATGTCGATCTGGTTGCCAATGGCCGAAAACGGCGACCCGAAAGCCCAGAATTATGTGGGCGAGATTTATGAAAAAGGCCTCGGCGTCGAGCCTGACTTCACACTCGCCGCGAGTTGGTATCGCAAAGCCGCAGAGCAGAACTACAAAGCGGCCCAAACCAATCTTGGCCAGTTGTACGAGCGTGGCCTGGGCGTGGATTACAGCATGGAACAGGCACTCGCATGGTATCGTAAAGCCGCCAATATCGAAGGCAAGACTCTGAAATTCGTCTCCTATGACTATTCAGATGAACAGATCGCCGATATGGAGCAACGACTGGCAGATTCGGAGCAACAGCTGGCCGTGCAGAAACACCGCATCCAGTTTCTCGCCAAACGCTTGGATAGCTCGGAAGTCAGACAGCGCCGGGCGGAAC
Source organism: Oleiphilus sp. (assembly GCA_006212045.1). Taxonomy (GTDB): domain Bacteria; phylum Pseudomonadota; class Gammaproteobacteria; order Pseudomonadales; family Oleiphilaceae; genus PZPK01. The sequence goes on from PZPK01000005.1 coordinate 7,150, forward strand.
AACAACTGGCAGAAAAGAAAGCCAAACTCGAACAGGAAATGGCTGCGCTGACACAACAACGCAAGGCGCTGTCGGGGCAGGCATCTACCGTGCAGAACTTGCGCATGCAACTCAAGGCCGAGCTGATGGCCAAAAACCAGGCTTCCGCTTCCGGCAAGGTGGATCAGGGCAAAATCAACCGCTTGCGTGACCAACTGGCCACGTCCGAATCCAAACTGGCCGAGCTTGAAAGCAGCCTGAATAAGCGCGAACAGCTTATCAGTGAGCGCGAACTGGCATTGAAGCAGAAAGATCTCAAACTGGCTGAAATGGTCGCTGCAAACCAGAATCTGCAACGCGAACTGGAACAAACCCGCACCTCACTATTGGCATCCATTGAACAACAGAACACACCGGCTCAAGAGGTCGCGGCTGACAGCCCTCCCCGTATTGAAATGATCGAACCCCCCCTCGTTGCAACACGCAGCGCCGATAGCGACAGCAATGTCATCGTCACGCGCTCGGGCGTTGACCAGCGCACCATCATCGGCCAGATCAAGAGTGCAAATCCGGTGCTCGAAGTCCTGGTGAATGATCAGTCTGTAAAGTTTGACAGCAAGGGGATGTTTCAACATCGCGTACCACTCACGCGCTCAATGACCGACGTGCATGTCGTCGCGGTGGATACCATGGGGCAGCGTTCCGACCTGTCCTTCAAACTGCAAATGGACTTCGTTGCCGAAGCCGATCTCTATGCTACAGTACCGAACTCAAACGAAGCCAAAGCGAAGCCTGAGGTTCCGGATGTGGATTTCGGTGACTACCATGCGCTTGTCATCGGTAACAGCCAATACCAACACCTGCCCAAGTTGAACAGCACCATTGAAGACGCCAATGCGGTCACCAAACTGCTCGAAGGCCGCTACGGCTTTAAAGTCACAAAACTGATTGACGCGACGCGTTACGACATCCTTTCTGCGCTCAATACCCTGCGCAGCGAACTAAGCGAGGACGACAATCTGCTGATCTATTATGCTGGCCACGGCGAGCTGGATGAGGTCAACAACCGCGGGCACTGGTTACCGGTAGATGCCGAAGAGACCAGCACGGCCAACTGGATTTCCAATGTAGCGATTACCGACATTCTGAACGCCATGAGTGTCCGCAAGGTACTGGTCGTTTCCGACTCCTGCTATTCCGGCGCCATGACACGATCAACCCTGGCGCGACTCGATGCCGGACGGTCCCCGGAGGCATGGAAAAACTGGTTAAAACTGATTGCAGAAAAACGATCACGTCTATCCTTCAGTTCAGGCGGACTGGCCCCGGTACTGGATGGCGGTGGCGGCAAGCACTCTATTTTCGCCAAAGCCCTGCTCGATGCGCTGGAAAACAATCAGGCGGTAATTGAAGGTCGCCAGCTCCATGCGCAGGTGGCACAAGCGGTCAGCTATGCCGCACAGGCAGCACAGTTTGAGCAAGCGCCGCAATATGCACCCATCCGCTTTGCAGGTCATGAAGCCGGAGACTTCCTGTTCGTTCCGCGATAGTGAAGTGGCCTGAAAACCAAAGCCCGCCTCTTGAGTGCGGGCTTTTTTTTAGATTCAGCGCGAATTCAACTGCCCCTGACCCAACTGAGTGCATCACTGTGCCGCATTCCTGACAGGTTTTGCATTGTTCAACAAACTTCGGGACCGCATCGCCCCTTCTGTTTGGTAGACTTGTCTGCTGACTGGGGTCGTTTTCCTGAAGAAAGACGCCTCGATGTACTCTGGAAAATGCAGGTAACCATTCGATGAAACAATGGATAATTGGCGTGGGATTGTTTTTAGCTTCGCTTTCCGCCAACGCGCTGATGATGGAATTTGTGCCTCCGAACGACCCGATTGGTCATGTCTATACGAGCAATTTCAATGACGGCTATGCCAGCGGTCGCGGCATTCAGTTTGAAATGTCTGCGGATGAGTCCATCAATGGCGTTGGTCTGTATCATGATCTAACAAATATTGACCTTTCATTCGAATTACACCAGTTATCCGGCACATCCGGTATTATTGCCAGCGGCAGCCGGGATGTCAGTACACAGGGACTGGAATGGATAGACTTTAGTTTCAGCGAGATACTGCTCAATGCCGGCATGCAGTACCGTCTGGATTTCCTGTTTCACGGGCAAGGCAACCAGAACTTTTTCTACAACAATGCCAACAGCACCTTTTCACAAGGCAGTTTCAGCAACATTGATGGAACCTTGGGTGGCAGTACCGAGAATGTGGTGATGGCGGCCGCCAGAGTCAGCCTCAACGATACCATTGCCGTACCCGAGCCTTCTCCTCTGGCACTGCTCGGAATGGGCATGTTGCTGGCGGGTGCGATCAGGCTGAACAGCCGCAGGCCTGACCAGATCAGATAAAAAAATGCCCCGCAAGTACGGGGCATTTACTTGCCTACAAAACGCTTGTTTTCTGGCGCAAACTCAGCGCGCGCCGCTGATCCAGTCCATTTGGGCTTCGCGCACGAATGCTTTGATCCAAACGGCCTGAAAAGGCGATTTCTGTCGGTAGGGACAACTCTTGATACCGGAACCGGCCCGGGCCTGCTCGATGGCATGCCGCCTGACAGATTCTGCTGAATTTTCACGCCTCATTTATGTACCTCAACTGAACTTCGTATCTTTTCAGTTAAGCCACAGTTCGCATATTTCTCAAGGCCCGCGCAAATAAAATCAGGGCTGGAATATTTTTGTTGATCTGCTTGTGATTCCAGCACGTAAAACACTTAGAACATTCAAACTGAAGCAAGGTATGGCCCAACAGAGTCTTTACTGGTTCACCCAGGATCTGCGTATTCAGGACAATCAGGCGCTGCTGGCCGCGCAGGCAAGCCATTCGCTGATCTGTGTCTACCCCCGATGGTTCAAAGCCCAACGCTGGCAGCATGCACCTCTGGGCATGCATCGATGGATCTTCCTGCAGGAATGCCTGAGTGATCTCGCCGAGTCTCTGCGGGGTCTTGGCCAGAGATTGCACATTTTTTACGGTCAACCCGAGGACATCATCCCGAAGCTCTGTCACACCTACGACATCAATCATTTACTCTGCACACGGCTTGTCGGCAGTGATGAAAAAGCGATTCTTGATACGATTCGGGTGCGCGCACCTCAAACCTGTATTGAGCAGTGCGACCAGTACACCCTGTTTTCTCTTTCTGAACTTCCGATTCGACTGAAAGACTGGCCAAAGCAATATACGCCTTTTCGCAAACTTGCCGAAGCCTGGCCGGTTGCAGATGCCCTGCCCGCGCCCGAGACCTTGCCGGCAATGCCCAAACTCTTCGCATTGCCTGCGATTGAGCGACCGGACTGGGTGCCTGCACCACGTCATACGCGCTGCAACTTCTATGGCGGAGAACGCGCGGCACAGGGCCAGCTGGATCATTATTTTTCAGGCCAGCTGCCCCAACACTACAAAGAGGTGCGTAATGCGCTGGAAGGCTGGGACAACAGCAGCAAGTTTTCACCCTGGCTGAATCAGGGCTGCCTGTCTTCGCGCCAGATCACGAGCCGTCTCAGACAATACGAACATGACCAAGCAGCCAACGACTCTACCCATTGGCTTTACCTTGAACTGCTCTGGCGGGAGTACTTTCAATGGCTGCATCACAGAATCGGATCCCGGCTTTTCCTGTTCAAAGGTTTGGCAAAAACCGCACCACTCACCAGTTACTATGCCGAGCGCTTTCAAAAATGGTGTGATGGCCAGACACCCTATGCGCTGGTCAATGCCTGCGCAAAAGAACTCAAACAGACCGGCTATGTCAGTAATCGTGGGCGACAGATTCTTGCCAGCTGTCTTGTCAATGAGCTGAGTGTGGACTGGCGCTATGGCGCGGCATGGTTTGAGCATCAATTGGTAGACTACGATGTCGCGGTAAACTGGGGCAATTGGCAGTACATTGCAGGCGTCGGTGTGGACCCGCGTGGCGGCAGACACTTCGATATTGAGAAGCAGACTTCTCTGTATGACTCTGAAGGACACTATCGCAGATTCTGGGGCGCTCAAGCGCATGCCCAACTGGACTCCGTCGATGCAGCCGACTGGCCCATCGTGCCGGGCGCGCATGGGGATTGAGTATGCCTGAAAAGCGCACACTGGATTCCAAAATCTGTCCGGTGTGCCTGCGCCCGTTCAACTGGCGCAAAAAATGGGCCGCACAATGGGATCAGGTACGCTATTGCTCCGAGCGCTGCCGCCGACACAAATCAGACACAAGAAAAATATCACAGGAAAGGTCGCAATGAACCGCAATGAAGACCCGCATCATCCCCCAGTCAAACGCCTGAGACTGGTTCTGGGTGATCAACTGAATCAGGCACATCACTGGTATCAGGAAACAGATGCGAACGTGGTCTATCTGATCGCGGAACTCAAGCAGGAAGCGGTGTACGTCAAACATCATGTTCAGAAAGTCTGTGCCTTTTTTGCGGCCATGGCGCAGTTCGCAAAATGGCTCGAAGATCAGGGCCATGAAGTGCATTACCTGACGCTTGATGAGTCCGCCCGGTATCAGGACTTGCCAGCCCTGCTCACGGCGAGCATCGCCCAACATGGCGCGCAGGGCTTTGAGTATCAGCGCCCCGACGAGTATCGCCTGCGCGAACAGCTTTCAGACTTCTGCACGCAATTGGAGATTCCCTCGCAGGAAAGTGACACGGAGCACTTTCTACTGCCGTTTGAGGCGCTTGGCCAGTACTTCGAGCCGAACAAACATGTCCGCATGGAAAGCTTCTATCGCAAGATGCGCGTGCGCTGCCGGGTTCTGGTCGAGAATAATGAGCCGCTTGGGGGGCGCTGGAATTTTGATGCCGAGAACAGGGAGGCGCTGAAGCCGGACGACCTGAAAGATATTCCGGCCCCGCTCTGCTTCGAAAACGACATCAGCGACATTCTGGATCGGCTATCGAGACATGAAATCACAACAATAGGCCGCAGTTCGCGCGCCTGTCTGTGGCCCATCAACCGTGAACAGAGCCTCGCACTGCTGGATTATTTCTGCCAAAACCAACTGCCGCTTTTTGGCCGGTTTCAGGACGCCATGACCTGCCATTCAGAACATCAGTGGAGTCTGTATCATTCGCGCCTCAGCTTCGCCATGAATGCCAAGATTCTGAGTCCGGCCGAAGTGATCGACGCAGCGCTGGATACCTATCACGAGGCAAACGGCGCGATCGGTCTGGCACAGATCGAAGGCTTTGTGCGACAAATACTCGGCTGGCGCGAATACGTCCGGGGCATGTACTGGGCCAACATGCCGGACTATGCCAGCCAGAATACCTTGCAGGCCGGGGCAACCCTGCCCGATTGGTTCTGGACCGGGGAAACCCGCATGCGCTGCCTGAACGAAGCAATCACCCAGTCACTCGACTATGCCTATGCCCACCATATTCAGCGCCTGATGATTACCGGCAATTTTGCCCTGCTGGCCGGCATTGATCCGGCCCAGGTCGACGCCTGGTATCTAGGTATTTATATTGACGCGATCGAATGGGTAGAGCTGCCAAACACACGCAGTATGGCCTTGTTTGCTGACGGTGGCTGGATCGCGACCAAGCCCTATGCTGCCAGCGGCAATTATGTCAACAAGATGAGCGACTACTGCAAGTCGTGTGAATATTCTGTCAAAGACAAAACCGGTGATGATGCCTGTCCTTTAAACAGCCTTTACTGGCACTTTATCGACCGCAACGCTCACCGATTAAAGGGCAACCCGCGTACGGCCTTCCCGATGAAAAACTGGGAAAAACAAAGCGACGAAAACCGGCAGGCAATACGTGCAAAAGCCGAGCAAGTGATCGATAATCTGAACGTGCTTTAAGCCCTGCTTAAAGCACGTGAATCTCTCCGGTGTCGCGGTGTTTTCGTAGGTAAGACAGGACGATTCGGTATTCATCCAGATCCAGCAAACGCGCATGTGCTGTTTCCTTGCCGCCTTTGGATGATTTCCGCGTTTCACTGGCCAGTAACCGGGCATCTGCAAGGCTCGTTGCCTCCCCGCACAGAAACCACCTGTCAACGACACAATAAGATTGGTTCTGCACTTGCCGGGCCTTCTTTTTGTGGGTGTCAGGCAGCGCGATTTCGATTGCGACGGCGCCCTCGAATGGCCAGTGAATGTCAACCCTGTCGTTCAGCGCCTGCACAAGTCGCTGGTCATGCGACTCAGGCGATTCACGATTGACACAGACACCACCGCAGCGTTTGAGCTGATGGGCAAAACAGGGCCCTTTGTTACGACGATCCAGCCCCATGCGCCGCTCACACAAGCCCTGCTCCCTGACAAGTTTCTTCAGCCCTTCTACCGCCTTGAAACGGTTTCGATAGAGACCATACTGCGCTACTCCGTCAACCGGCGGCCAAACATGGCTTGCCAGTTGAGGCTCAGGGTGTCTGGGAAAGCAAAACTGCCAACTCAACAAATCTACCTTTCGGCGTAAACGTCTGTTATATAGCGGTTTTTTCTCTTTTATCTCACGGCTTTCGAGTAACAGGGCGCTCAGTTCGCCGCCTGTCACAATGGCCACAATCTGATTGGCAGATGTCACCAGTCTGTGCTCTTTCGGATCCGATTTAATGGCATAGCAGTGTGACAGTACACGCGCTTTAATATCGATACTTTTTCCGACATACAGCAGCGTCTCGTCACGGTAAAAATAGTAAACGCCCGGTAGATTCGGCAGGCGTGCAATGTCTTGCTTAAGATGATCCATAATCTCAGAAAATGCTTCTCTGTATGTCTCCTTACTTACGTCAATGTTTGGATATAAGCTCACTTTCATCGCAAAAATATCTTCACCTTTTTAAGGCAACACGCTTTTTTTTGTGAACCACTTCACGCAAAATAGTCCGGTTCCAAAGCGGGTTAAGGGGAGCACAGCGTGCTGTGTTGTCCTTAACTCTTTTAAGGAAGCACATCATGTCAACACACATTGTCATCATTGGAGGCGGCGCAGGCGGACTGGTACTGGCAACGAAATTGGGAAACACGCTCGGTAAGCGCGGGCAGGCAAAAATAACCCTGGTGGATGCGGAGCCCACACATTTGTGGAAGCCTCGCCTGCACGAAGTTGCCGCAGGCGTCATCGACTCTCATGTCGATGAACTGGCCTATGCCGCGCACGCGAGACAGCATCACTTTCACTTTGTACTGGGCAGGCTTCAGAATCTCGATCGTCAGGGTCAAAGCGTCACGCTGGCAGCGCACATGCTGGACGGCGACGAGATCATTCCGGAAAGGACGCTGCAATACGATACCCTGGTGCTCGCTCTGGGTAGCCAGACCAACGATTTTGGTACCGAAGGCGCTCGTGAGCACTGTATTTTTCTGGACCAGCGCCAGGCTGCAGAAAAGTTGCGCCGCGAATTCCTGAATACCTATCTGAAAGCCTCGGCCAACGAAACCTCCGGTGAGCATGCCTTTGACATCGCCATTATCGGCGCCGGCGCGACTGGCGTCGAGCTGGCGGCAGAACTCGACCATGCAGCAGACGCGCTCTATCTCTATGGTCTGGACAGCATTCAACCCGAAAATGTCACGATTACGATTATCGAAGCGGCAGAGCGGGTGATGCCAGCCCTGTTGCCCAAAGCGTCCGAAGCCATCGAAAAGCAACTACGCAGCATGAATATCCAGGTGCTATGCAACGAACGCGTCACCCGTGTTGGCGCAGATGGCGTTGACACCGAAAGCGGTAAACATATCCCGGCACGCTTGAAGGTCTGGTCTGCCGGGGTCAAGGCCTCTCCGCTATTGCAACAGCTGGACGGTTTAAGCACTAACCGCATTCACCAGATCAAGGTGGATACCCGGTTACGCAGTCTGGATGACAGCCGTATCTACGCGCTGGGGGATTGCGCCGAATGTATCCCGGCTGGCGCCGAAACAGCCCTGCCACCACGTGCACAAGTTGCGGCACAACAAGCCGACTACCTCGCCCGCTCATTGATTCGGGAACACCGGGGCAAGCGCAGCAAGGATTTCGTTTACAAGGATAAAGGCTCGTTGGTATCGCTCAGCAAAAGAGGAAGCGTCGGGCAATTAATGGGGAATTTAAGTGGCGATTTCACCTTCGAAGGCAAACTGGCACGATGGTTTTACATCATGCTCTATCGCCTGCATCAGCGTTCTTTGCACGGCACTTTCAAAATGCTGCTTCTGATGCTGCGTGATCGCCTGAATAAACGCACCAATCCGACGATTAAACTGCATTAAATGGAGAGAGCTCGGTGTACCAAACATTTGAGCCACCGGGCTTCAGCACTTGAAGGAGTTGTTTTACATTTTTCCGAAGACGCCAAAGTCATATAGCGCTGCAGCATCTTCCTAAGATGCGTTTCTACTGTGACCTCTCCCCCGTTATTAGAACCATGACCTTGATGAGATTTCCAGCATTGAGGTCTCCTGAAATTATTAAATGAAACGACTTATTGATGCGAGGTCAGGGCTTAATTAAAGTATAAGAAAGCATTCATATGTTTGCAGCCGACCTATCTAATTAAGAGATATAAGAGGTTTGCTACGACCTAACAAACTTAAGCAGCAACGAGTAATCATGATTATCTGCAACATATAATGCTTCTAGATATCTCTTCCTTGTCTCACCGGCATCAACAAGATTGTTGCTTCCCCAGCTAAAGCGCTCTTGACCTAGAGAGACCAACAATGCATCCCCTGCTATACGTGAGTGTCGGCCATTACCGTTCGGAAATGGATGAATTTTAACGAGGCGATGAGCAAAGCGTGCAGCGATCTCGTCTGGTTCATAACTACCGTACTTGACCCAACATTTACAGTCATCGATTAAATTGCGTAGATCTATCGCGATCTGAACTGGATCAACACCGATGTTTCGTTCTGTCTTCCTAAATTGTCCCGCCCACTTCCAGACATCTCCAAGCATTTTTTTGTGAAGGTCTTTCAGAAATTTTTCAGATAATACATCCCTGTTTCTTAGAAAGGTCCACTCTTCTGCTTTCAAAATGTTGCGCTGTTCCGCCTCATTAAGCTCTGAGCGTATTGATATATATGATGGGATGAGTTCTAACTTTTCTTCTTCCGTTAAAGGTGTCGAAGCTTCATCTTCTTCTATCAATGGATCACTCATTCATCTTCCTTCCAAATATTTGAACCGGCCTTCTCTAGAATTTTGCGAACCATCAGCTCAAATTGGACCTGCTCATCTTCATCCAGTACTGATTGTGCTTCCAGTGCCATATTGTGTCCCGTTACGGCTAGTTTCTTCTTAGCCAGGATTCTAGCTCTCTCTTCAACCAATTCGGTTAGCGGCCTTCTTGGAACCAAGGTATAGACCAACTTGCAATCCATAGCATTCGCAGCTCGCTCTAGAGTACCCAAAGTTATGGACCCCATGTTCTCAGACTTCTCAATATCTACGATACGAGGCTGGCTTACCCCCATTCGTTTTCCTAGCTGTTTAGTAGTAAGCCCCAAAGCTTCACGAATAGCCTTTATCCAACCTCGATGTGGCCTAGCAAACACTTCTAAATGTCTCGCAAGCTCTAAGCGTTTATCTAGCTGTTTTCTCGCGATAACTCTATCTTCTGCACGCATATTAATAACCGAAACACTATTAAATATATTACAAATAATAACCTATAGGGTATTAGGTTCAACTTTTTATATAGCTTTTATATTATTTTTAATTTTTTAAATAATCTATTCATTATAGAAATTTGCTTAGGGACGCGCTTCTTTATAAACCCTGAATCGCCTTCAGGCTCGCAAAGTGATACAGAAACTGAAAGAGGTTCTCAGCAACTTTTTATGTAAACATGTGAAAGCGAACACAAGCCAAAGCGCCTACATTCAAAATTAGACGCACTGGAGAACAAAAAGAAAATCTTGGTAAGCTATTGATTTTAAATGGTGCCCGGGGCCGGAATCGAACCGGCACGACCCGAAGGTCGACAGATTTTAAGTCTGTTGCGTCTACCAATTTCGCCACCCGGGCTTTGGGGTGGGCTTCGGGTTGGGCTACATATGCCAGAATCATCGACAAGCTGTCGACGCAACCCTGCGGCAAGCTGCGCTTGCACTCTTTATTCCCTTGCGGTCGCTTCCGGCTCCTGCCTCTCGCGACACTTGTGCGTCCTGCACATCGGTCGCTCTTGGACTTCCTGTCCCCGCGACACTTGTGCGTCCTGCACATCGTCTACCAATTTCGCCACCCGGGCCGGGGGACTTTTACAACTGAGTGCTGGAAAAATGGAGGCGCGAGCCGGAGTCGAACCGGCCTACGTGGATTTGCAATCCAGTGCATAACCGCTTTGCTATCGCGCCATAACCTGTTTGGCAGTGAGTGCATCAACCCCGATTCTGGGGAGCGGGATTGCAGCAATCCAGTGCACTCTTTACCTTTTTGTCGGGCTATCGCCCTCGGCGCTTTGCTATCGCGCCTGCACTCCCAATATAGAGCATTAGGTGTGCCTTTAACAAAAAACCTCGGATGTACCGAGGTTTTTTATAATTGGAGCGGGAAACGAGATTCGAACTCGCGACCCCAACCTTGGCAAGGTTGTGCTCTACCAGCTGAGCTATTCCCGCGTAAACTGTTAGATATTTCACTTGTTCTCACAAGTGCTGGCTTAAACCGGCTCAGGCTGCCCCCAGCGAGGGCGATATATTAACGGATTGACTTGGACTGTCAAGCCAGAAAAAAGCCTTGGTCGAATTAATTTCAATCGTTGGCAAACAGGTCTGACCAGGAGGCGGTCAGGTACTGCAGCATGGACCAGAGCGTCAGGCCGGCAGCCATATACATTAAAAACATACCGAACCAGTAGGACCAGGCCTGCACGGCCCCCACCAGCAGAAAGAAGATGCAACTCATCTGGCACATGGTCTTGACCTTGCCGACATAGCCAACAGCAATATTGTCCCGTTTGCCACGTTCTGCCATCCACTCTCGAAGCGCAGAGACGACAATTTCGCGCCCTATAATCACCATTGCCGGGGCGGTAACCCAGACGCTTTGGTAATGCTCGATGATCACCGCCAGGGAAATGGCAACCATCAGTTTGTCAGCCACCGGATCCAGAAACGCTCCGAAGGGCGTGGTCTGGTTGAGCTTGCGTGCCAGGTAGCCGTCGAACCAGTCGGTTACGGCGGCAATCCAGAATAACGCAGCGCAGGCGTAGTAATTCCAGTCGATTGGTAAGTAATAGGCAATCACAAAGACCGGAATCAGTATGATGCGCGAGAGCGTCAGGATATTGGGTAAGTTCATACGTAAGACTGCATTGCCTGGGTTTACTCTCCGTGCAGGGAGAGGTAGATATGCTCGGCCATTTGGGCGCTAATGCCCGATACCTTCGCGATTTCATCAATTGATGCCTGTTTGATCCCCTGAACACTGCCAAAGTAGCGCAGTAGTTCTTTACGGCGTTTGGGACCCACGCCTTCAATTTGTTCCAGCGCCGATTGGCGCCTGGCCTTATCGCGCCGGTTTCGGTGCCCGGTAATGGCAAAGCGGTGCGATTCGTCTCTAATCTGCTGGATCAAATGCAAGCCAGGGTTGTCAGACGCGCACAGCACTGTTTTATAGTTTTCTTGATCGGTGGGGATCAGAAGTGTTTCCATTCCGGGCTTACGTGTTGACCCTTTGGCCACACCCACCAGCTTGATGTCGCGCAAGTTTAACGTGTTAAAGACCTCTACGGCCAGACCCAGTTGGCCCTTTCCGCCATCAATAAAGACGATATCGGGGCGCTTGTCGGAATTCTCTTTCAGATTCCGGTATCGACGACTGAGCACCTGTCGCATGGCGGCGTAATCATCACCCCCCTGGATGTCATCAATATTAAAGAGTCGGTAGTCTGACTTGAGCGGTCCGTGCTCATTAAATACCACGCAGGAGGCGACAGTCTTTTCTCCGGAACTGTGGCTGATATCAAAGCACTCCATGCGTCTGGGCCGCTCTTCAAGCTCGAGTAGCGCTGCCAGCGCGTCGAACCGGTGAAAGATATTCTCACGGTTTTCCAGAAACGTTTTAAGCGCACTCTCGGCGTTGGTGAGTGCCAGTTTTTGCCATTGGGCCCGCACCGACTTCACCTTGTCGGCAAAACGAATGCCGCTGAAACCCAGAGATGACAGGGCATCCAGAATCAGGGCCTTGTTTTCCAGTGACAGGGGCAGCACCACTTCTTTCGGCAGGTCCCGGCTTTGGCTCTGACCAACATAATACTGCTCTATAAACGCTGAAAGCCTTTCTTTTGAAGACAACTCCAGAGGCAATTTAGGGAAATAGTTCTTGTGCCCGAGAATCCTGCCGTTGCGCACGTACAACATGGAGAATGCCACGACGCCCGGCCCCTCAGCCATTGCTACCACATCAATATCGAGCCGCCCTGACTCCGCGGCCTGGCTTTCCTGGACATGCCTGAGATGTCCAATCTGATCCCTCAGTTCGGCAGCTTTTTCGAATTCCAAGCGCTCGGCATACTGTTCCATTTGATCCATCAGGTCGCGCAGCAGTTCAGGATTACGCCCCTGCAGAAACATCACCACATGCTCGACGTCCTTTTGGTACTCTTCCTGACTGACGAGCCCGACACATGGCGCTTTGCAACGATTGATCTGGTGCTGCAGACAGGGTCGTGACCGGTTGCGATAGAAGCTTTCGTCACACTGCCGGACCTTGAACAGCTTCTCCAGCAGATTGAGGCTCTCGCGCACCGAGGCGGCACTGGGGAAGGGACCAAAATACTGGCCGGTCTTACCCTTGCTGCGCACACGCTTCAACTTCAGGGACGGGTATTCCTTGTCACTGGCCAGATAAATGTAGGGGTAAGACTTGTCGTCTCTAAGCAGGATGTTATAGGGCGGCTTCAGGCTCTTGATCAGATTCTGTTCCAGAATCAGCGCCTCGGTCTCGCTGTGCGTCAGTGTGACTTCAATTTTGGCAATCCGGCTAACCAGGGCCTGGGTCTTGAGCGAAAGCCCCTGCTTGAGAAAATAACTGCCTAAACGGTTTTTGAGATTTTTGGCCTTGCCAACATAGAGAATGTCGTCTTCTTGGCCGAACATGCGATAGACACCCGGACCGGTGGAAACCCTGCGAAGATACGCTTTGGCATCAAATTCTGCTTGGGGGGAACTGTCCGCTGTGTCTTTCTCAGGCACCATTTACTTCGATGAGTCCGTTGCGTACCGCCAGAAGTGTTAACTCAACATCGCTGGTTATGCCGAGTTTTTCAAAGATACGGTAGCGATAACTGTTGACGGTTTTGGGGCTCAGGCACAGCGTATCCGAAATATACTGTACCTTCTGACAATCCATAATCATGGTGGCAATTTGCAGTTCACGTTCTGACAGGACATCAAATGGAGAGGCTTCGCGTTCATTCAGAGCCATCGCCTGCGCGATATCGGAACTGATATATCGCTCACCCTGATGGGCTTTTTTGATCGCCCTGATCATTTCCGAAACATGGCTGCTTTTGGAGACATAGGCTGACGCACCTGCCTCCATAACGCGCGAAGGGTATGGGTCATCCGTACAGGCGGACACTACGACAACCTTGGTGGATTCACTGGCCCGACGAATACGTCTGGCGGCTTCAAGCCCACCTATCCCGGGCATTTTCAGGTCAAGCAATACGACATCAGCGGAAACGGTTTTGACGGCTTCGACGGCTTCTTCCCCTGAGCTGGCTTCACCCAACACCTCAATAGACGGGTCATCATTGAGCATGCGCGCAATACCGGCACGAATCAGGTCGTGGTCATCTACAACCAACACCTTTATCAAGAGAATACCCTCGTTCCCCTATGGGAGCTTATGATCTGTTTCACGACTGCGATACAAAAGTTTTTGTTATTAGGCTGCGAGCGAACGCTCGCTTTCCAAGCTAACCGGGGTCATTATATGCGCTTTGCGGCAAAAACTCGCGCACAATTTTCGGCAAAAAAACAACTGAAGCACAAAGCTCCAGTTGTACAGTTCTCAAGTTTCAACCTTGCCGGGCGTTGCTAGGCTGATTGCCGATTGTGTTGCTCCTGCTTACCTGCAAACAGAGGTTGCAGGACACCAATTTTCTGGAGCCATTGGTTCGCTTCAATATCGCTGTAAAATATGGATTTCTGATAGGGCTGGTTATCACTCAGGATCTCTTCAAACTGATACAGCAAGTGACCCCTGTTCTCCGGGCTGATGACAACGCACAATGCAATCATGCCTTTAATGTAGGACCAGGTATTTAAGGCACGAAAGGTCTCGATTTGCTCCTGCTCCGAGATCAGCAATTCCAGATCCTGCAGATTCAGGACGCAAACCCATTCCCTGGCGAAGTAGCGACTAACCTGTTTTTTGTAATCGACGGCGTAGACGAAGGTTTGGTCATGATTCCAGCTTCCGGACAGCCGGACGTGCAGCACATCATGTACCGGTTGGATTGAGTATCCAGGCGTGGGCTCTTTCATAGCGCCTCCCGTATTCAGTGTGGACCTTTAAGGTACTTTTTATTCTCTTGGGCTGAGCCGTCTGGTACCGCATCGACGGATGGCTAGAGTGTTTACATTCAATCTTTTAGCGCGAAGATCGTCTCCTTTAGTCGGATGTCGGTGCGTGCGTAACGCTCTGCCACTGATATCAAAAAAAGTGGCCTGTCAGTGTTGACCCGAACCAGGCGCGCCGACAATTGAACAAAAAACACACATTCACATCCTAACAAAAGATTACTTTAAATTTAGGAATATCACAGATCGTGTTTCTATCAAAAACAGGGCATTGATAACCAACGCGCATATACAGGAGTGAAAAGCCACCAACACCCGCCCGGAATATGAATAGTTTCAGTTGCTTAAAAGTACTTCACCAACTCGACCTGAAGATAGTCCTCATCCTGAATAAACCAGGTCTTCTCCAAACCGGCAGGGTCGGCGGGTAACCCCAGGAAGTTAAGTCGTGGGGCCGAAGCTCCGTCGAAGACCCGCGCCTCAAGATTCACCTTGAGGTCGTTCCTGAGACGTTTGCTCATTTCCAGCGAATAAAACTTCTCGGAGGTCTTGGGATCATAAACCACGCCCGCCAGGATCTCGGATGAATCGGCGTCATTAAAGGCATAGCGCCAGCCCACGAACAGATCGCGCTCAAAGCTGTGTGGCGCGTTTTCTTTCCGGTCGTCAAACAGATACTCCAATAGCCAGCCAAGGTCTGCAGCGCTGTCAAAAATGCCGATCTGCGTATACTCAAACCCGGCAACTGCCGCACTATAACGCTGCCCTACCCCACTGTTGCTGATCCCTTCGAATTTCAGCAACCAGTCTTCGTAGATGTACTGCAGCTCCAGCCCGGTTTGATCTACCGTGGTGTATCGGGGAATAAATTTCGGATCGGTGAAACTGCCATTAAATTGCAGTATCGGTTCTCGACTGGTTCCCGAAAAGTGTGAAATGGCAAATTCCAGCTCGTCGATGTAATGAGAATAACGCAAGGCAAAATCACTGTGCAATTCTTCTGCCCCCGAATCATACACAACCCGGTCCGTATCGACAGTTAGAGGAAAGCCCAGGCGGCCATCAACTCCAGTGAAGCTACGCTCGCGAAAATAAGGTAGCCAGAACAGGTCCAGCGTACCCCAGTCCTTCTCAAACGATAACTTGGTGAGCGGCTGTCCGAGTTTGTCCTCTCCGTCTATATTTTCCACCTGATCGTTCTGGTTAATCACGTCGACCAGATGGCGTGACTCGGTGACACCCCAGAAAACCTTTGTAACGCCCGCTTTAAATTCCCATTCATCACCTACATGTGTCCACAAGGCCTCACGCACGTCAACATGACTGCGTTCGGAGTCTTCCTTGTCTACCCTGCCAAAGAGCACGACATCAAAGCTATTGTCACCCCGTCGTTCCCCGAATTCGATCTCGCCCCGAATCGAGGGTTGAAAGGTATCCTGCCCGGCGGCCCCCGGTTCAGGAAAATACCTCAGTTCAAGGCCTATTTCAGACGAAAGGCTTGCCAGCAAGTTGGGGCTGAACAAGGTAAAGGCCAGAACCAACACAAGGTAAAGCCGGGTTTTCAGTTGCAAAGCAAGCACTCCTGTCAGGTCAGTTTACGAACTCATGATGCGGCGCGGGAACGGGCCTTTCAAGCAAATAAATGGAAAAGTTCTTTCCAGGACATTTACAAAACCCAAAACACTGTATACATTTACAGATACTGTATATTGAAACAGTGAGGAGACAGCCCGTTGGTTGTCCATGTGTTAAGAGATCAAGGAGCCCTCACAGGATGATCAAGCTGACCAAACGACAGGCGGAAGTGCTGGAAATCATTCGCCAGAATGTAGACGAAACAGGCTACCCCCCTACTCGTGCAGAAATTGCCGAGAAGCTTGGGTTCAAATCCGCAAATGCGGCTGAGGACCATATCAAGGCCCTGGCCAAGAAAGGCGCGATAGAAATAGTACCCGGCGCGAGCCGAGGAATACGCCTTCCCCAATCTGAGCCAGAAGGGCTTCCCATCGTTGGCCAGGTTGCTGCGGGGAATCCGATTCTCGGGGAAGAAAACATTGAGGATTACTGCTCACTGGCACCGGAATTTTTTGCTCCCCCTGCCGACTACCTCTTGCGCGTACGTGGCATGAGCATGAAGGACATTGGTATTTATGATGGAGACTTACTGGCCGTGCATCGCACTAATCAGGTCAGAAACGGTCAAGTCGTGGTCGCACGTATTGAGGATGAAGTCACCGTCAAACGCTTCATGAAGAACAAGCACCTTGTGGAACTACTCCCTGAAAATGAGGAATTTGATCCCATCGTGGTGGATTTAAGAGAGCAGCCAGTTGAAATTGAAGGGCTGGCTGTTGGTGTGATTCGAAAGGAGACACTGCAATGAAACAACTGTCAATGTATGACCAGACGCTCGGATCAACCGCTTCTGTTGCCGATACAACACTGCCCGAACTGGCAGCCTTCCATACGCTAGAAACGGCACCCGAGGCCAAGCGCGACAGCGGCCTGAGCTACGCCTCAGACGCGCCTGACTGCCAGCCGGAACCGATACCGGCAAATGTCACGGAAATCATTATTGCAAAAGACAAGTCCGATCGCGTTCAAATGCTTTTGCCGATGCTGACTCACCTGAGTCAGGATGCGCGCTGGCTGGCCTGGGTAGACCCTCCGTTGCAACTTCTGAAAAGATGGCGCGAGCAAGCCGGCAATATTCGCAATGACGACATTATGATCATTCGCTCGGACAGCAGAAACTCGGCGCTGGAACTCACGCAAAGAGCCCTGAGAGCAGGCACCTGCCATGCCGTTATCGTTTGGACTGAGCATTTATCGCAAGACCAGTTTAATGCGCTCGAACAGGCATCTGCAGAAGGAGACAGTCACGGGATCGTGCTCAGGTCTCGTCATGACAAGGCGGATTTTGGAAGCTAGGACATTTCCGTTAAGGGCGAAACTTGGGGGCCGCCCCACCGCGACCCATTGACGTATTTCGGTTCAGTGAAGTGACATTGAAGCCGGTACGGAAGCGCGCTGGACAGGATAGAAAAAGCAGGCAGAAGAAATCTCTACGGGTAAAAACCACAAGATAAAAACCAAAAGTTAAAGAAGTAAAGCAGCGGCCAGCCCAACCCTGACGATGACATCCCTGAAACCACTTCACCTCAACGGTGGAGGGCACGGATTAACGCCCAGTTTGATTAGATATGCGTCTTTAGAGGCTTAGCCTGCCCGGGAAAGCAGGCCTTAAAAGTGCCGTTACTGACCCGGTACTTATTTTCCGGTTTTGCAATGAATGCACAGCGCAATTAATGCAGAGTGCGACCGTTAAACTCTTCCTCTTCCTTGGCCAATACCGCCTTGGAAACATTGCTGGCAGCCTGCACACCCGCACCCATCATGGCCTTGGCCACAACCACTTCATTGCCATGCAAAAACTCGGAAACCTGTTCGGAAAACTGGATCACTACCAAAGGCGCGTCATCGCTGTCTATTTTCTGCAGCGCATAAGAGCCGTCTTCTAGCTCAATAATCTCTAAAAAAGAACTACTCATAATATCTCCTGTTTACTTGGCTTCCGAGCGTGTCTACCACTCTTGCTGCTGCTCGCGTGTAAAGCGGATATAGTCTTTGAATCCGGCCAGCACACCCTCCAGACGCTCGATGTCATCGACGTCATTCTGCACGTCCAGATTCTTGAGGGAAAGGCCTTCCGGCGCGGATTGCGTTGCTGTTTCCACGCGTCGTTGCTGGAGTATAAGGACATCATCTCCATCAATACGCTCGAGCAACTGGCTTAACCAACTATCTGGTGACGATTTCAGGTTTATCAAGTGCTGCACTGTTGCATGTTGTTGGTTCTCGTTCTGGAGCAGATGCCGAAAACGGCTGATGCTTCCGGGCGCCAATCCGGCATATTCTGCCACTTCCTGTAGCCAGGCGATCCATGTAGAGCGCAGGCACAGCCAAACGGCATAGTCCAATGCTTTTTGCGCGCGAGGGTCGTCGCTCTGCCCGTAACATTCCAGAAGATTCTGCGCGTAGAACAGACGGTCGTTGGTTTCCTGTGCCAATGAACGCATTTCAGATTACCCGATAATTTTCTGCCGCTCATTATAACCTGATAACTCGGGACTGTGCCTGACTTAAATTTTTTCAGGCCACGGAAATCTTGGGATCAAAACATTGCTGATTGGCGTATTTTGATCTTTACTGATCAGTGAGGCTCCACTTCTCCCGAAACTCCTCAATATTAAATTGATCATTGGAATTACAGATCTATGACGACTCGCGTTCTGATATGCGATGATTCAGGCGTCGCCCGCAAACAAATGGCACGTTCTCTTCCCCAAGACTGGGATATCGATGTGTCCTTTGCCGAGCATGGTGCAGATGCGCTTGAGGCTATCAAGGAAGGAAAAGGCGATATCATGTTTCTGGATCTCAACATGCCTGTCATGGACGGCTATGAGACTCTGGAGAATATCGTCAAGCAGGACCTTCCTACATTGACGATCGTCGTATCCGGCGATATTCAACCGGAAGCGCACGAGCGCGTGAAAGCGCTGGGCGCCGTGGCGTTCATCAAAAAGCCTGTCGACCAAACCAATCTGGTAGAAATCCTGTCTGACTTTGGTCTGTATCGGCCGGGAAGCTTGGAAGAGGTGCCGGAAGAAAAACATGCGGCCCACCTTTCCAATGTCAAAAAGGCTGCAGGCGAGCTTGATTACCGCGACTGCATTCAGGAAATCAGCAATGTCGCCATGGGACAAGCCGCAGATTTGTTGGCCCGACTGCTGAATGTATTCGTCAAGATGCCCATTCCAAACGTCAATGTATTGGAAGTCAGTGAACTCGAGATGGCGCTTTCGCTGTCTCAGGAAAACGAAACATTCTCCGCTGTTTGCCAGGGATTTATTGGTTCGGGCATGTCTGGCGAAGCGCTGATTATGTTTACCGATTCCAGTTACAGTGACATGGCCAAGCTACTTAACTATCAGGGCGAAGTTGATCGCATGGTAGAACTGGAACTGATCATGGAGATCGCCAGCATCCTGAGTGGCGCATGCATCAAGGGCATTGCTGAACAACTCGATATCAGCTTCAGTCAGGGACACCCGATGGTGTTGGGCCAACATGTTAAGGTCAGTGACTTAATCCGTGCCAATTCGAGCCGCTGGAAACAAACACTGGCCATCGAGATTACGTACGAAATCGAAAATCACAACATCACCTGTGATGTACTACTGCTATTTACGGAAGACTCTTTGGAAAAACTCTACCAAAAGCTTTCTTATTTGATGGACTAGCTTGTCGCTATGAATGATACGGTAAATGACTTCAAGGAATTTCACTGGTTGATGGACATGATCCAGACGATCGATATCGGTCTAGTCGTCATTGATGCGCAATTCCAGATCAAGGTCTGGAACGGCTTCATGGAAAATCATAGTGGCCTGAAATCGCATCAAACCAAAGACAAGAACCTGTTCGAAACCTTTCCGGAGATCCCCGAAGACTGGTTTCGCCACAAAGCCAGTTCAGTGTTCCTGCTCAAATGTCGATCGTTTATGACCTGGGAACAACGCCCCTATTTGTTCAAGTTCAAAAATTACCGCCCCATTACCGGTACCGAAGAGTTCATGTACCAGAACATTACGATTTCGCCGCTGGTTTCCACGACTGGCGAAGTCGAGCATGCCGCCATTATTATGTACGATGTCACCGATATCGCCTCGAATAAAAAACTGCTCGAACGCGCCAACCTGGAACTCGAAGAACTCAGTCGCACTGATCGACTGACGCAGCTGAATAATCGAGGCTACTGGGAGGAGTGTCTGGTGCAGGAGTTTGCCCGCTATCAGCGATACGACACAGTGACTTCGGTAGTGATGTTCGATATTGACCACTTCAAGCGGGTGAATGACACCTATGGGCATCAGGCGGGTGATGAAGTGATACGACAGGTATCCGAGGCGCTGCGAGAAAATCTTCGCAAAACCGATATTGCGGGACGTTATGGCGGCGAAGAATTCGGCGTGATTTTGCCGGATACCAATGCCGATAACGCCGTTATCTTTTGTGAGCGTTTGCGCCGACAGATCGAAGCGATGGAAGTCGTGCACGATGATCAGGCGATTCGATTCACCGTCAGTCTCGGCATCAGCGAAGCAAATCCAAAAGCGGAAGATTACAAAGACTGGCTGGAACAGGCCGATCAGGCGCTTTATGCCTGCAAGGAAAATGGGCGAAACCAGACACGTATATTCGAAGAAGGCTGTGATTAGAGCCTGATAACGCGTATCAGGACTGATAGATCTCAAGATAGGCCTGAGCAATATTCTCTGGCGAGTACTTTGCCAGCGCCTCACTGGCATTGTGAATACAACGTTTACGTAGCCGAACGTCAGTGTGCAACCTTTGCAGTGCCTGCCAAAGCGCTTTTCCACTCGCCGGTGGCACCAACAATCCTGTTTCTTCATGATGCACGATATCAGGAATGCCACCTACAGCACTGGCAATCACGGGCTTATTTGCCGCCATGGCATCCAACAGGCTCGACCCTAGCCCCTCGCGGTGTGACGGAAACACGAAGTAGTCGAATGCCGCCATCCAGTTCCCGATATCGGTATGGAAACCCGCCAGCTCGATATTCCCCAGCCCATCAATGTGCGTCTTTAGTTCGGCTTCATCCGGTCCCCGGCCGAGCATAAGAAAGTGAAAATCTGATCCCGCCTGCTTGGCCAACGTCGCCGCTTCGATAATAACCGATTGGCCCTTGTCAGCATCCACCAGCGCACCAACATGCCCCACCAGGGTCTTGCCCGGATAGGAAGCCCGAATGGCTTCGACCTGCTCCTGATTCACCGGGTGCCGCGACAGCGCATCCGGAATCAGCGGTAGAGAACGATTGCTATGCAGGTAGTCCTGCATCACGTTTTGAATGTAGGAAGAGATGGCCACCACGTGCCTGGCACGAGCATACGCTTTAAACGTCAGGGGGTTACGCTTGGGTGATTTAATAATACGCCGCGTAACGATGTAAGGCGCCTGGTGGAAACGCTGATACCAGAAAGCCCATTTGACCGCCTTGGCTTCGTGCGCATGCACGACATCAAAATCAGAAAAATGCCGGCCAAACTTCCAGGCATGAAGCATGGAATGATGGCCACGGATAATCCGCACCGAATTACCGGGGTCGAGATATTCAGGCAACTCGGAGCCGCGCCGAACCAACAGCGTCTGCTTGAGCCCGGGCAACGCGGCCAGACTCTGAATCAAGGCAAGGGTTTGTCGCTCACCTCCCCTGAAGCCCCTGGCAAAGTTAACATGCAATATATTCATGGGGCCTATTGTCACCAGCCAGCAGAAATATTGGCAAGCAAAAAATAAAAAAAGGAGCCCGTCTTGTTAAAGACCGGACTCCCAGAGGACTAGGTTCGCTTAGTGTGCAACGGAACACCGGCGTCAGAATGCTGTATGTTCGACCCTGATCATGACAACACAACGGCAGCCGGTGCCTGATTACCCTACTTGGACAAATCCAACAGCAATTTGTTCAATCGGCTGACAAAAGCACCAGGCTCCTTCAATTGCTCACCCATCGCCAGTACAGCCTGATCAAACAGAACATTGGTCAGATCATTAAACCGGTCGTCGTTCTGCTCATCGTTTAGCTGTTTCACGAGAGGATGCTCAGGGTTGATTTCAAAGCTTGGCTTGGTTTCAGGCACCTTCTGACCGGCCGCTTCCATAATCTTCTTCATTTGGGCATCCATATCATGGGCACCCGCAACCAGACAGGCGGGAGAATCGGTCAGACGATTGGTCACCCGCACATCTTCCACCTTGTCCTTGAGCAGTTCCTTAATTTGGTTGAGCAGGCTTTCATATGTTTTGCTGGCTTCTTCCTTGTGCTTCTTGTCTTCCTCATCTTCGATTTCACCCAGATCCAGCTCACCTTTGGTGATGTCTTGCAAGTGCTTGCCTTCGAAATCGCTCAGATAGGAAATCATCCAGCCGTCGATGCGGTCACTCAGCACCAGTACTTCGATGCCTTTCTTGCGGAAGATCTCCATATGCGGGCTGCTGATGCCAGCGGCATAGCTTTCGGCACTGACGTAGTAGATCTTGTCCTGGCTCTCCTTCATACGACCGACATAATCTTCCAGAGAAATATTCTGGGTACTGTCGCCATGAGTTGATGCAAAACGCAGCAGTTTGCTGAGCTTCTCCTTGTTCGCAAAATCTTCGCCAAGCCCTTCCTTGATCACCTGACCAAACTCGTTCCAGAAATCCTGGTATTTTTCAGGCTCGTTCTTGGCCATTTTTCCGAGCATGTCCAGCACTCGCTTGGTAAGCGCAGACTTCATGCTTTCAACCGTTCTGTCACTTTGCAGAATCTCACGCGACACGTTAAGAGACAGATCTTTGGAGTCGACAACACCCTTCACAAAACGCAGGTACAGCGGCAGGAACTGCTCCGCTTCGTCCATGATAAACACGCGCTGCACATAGAGTTTCAGGCCGCGGGGTACTTCACGGTTGTATAAATCGAAGGGCGCTTTGGACGGAATGTAAAGCAAACTGGTGTATTCAAGCTTACCCTCGACACGGTTGTGCGACCAGGTCAAAGGATCCTGAAAATCATGCGAAATATGCTTGTAGAACGCCTTGTAGTCTTCCTCTTTGACTTCGGACTTGGACATCGTCCACAAGGCCGTCGCTTCATTGACGGTCTCGTCTTTTGGTTCTTCCGGCTCTTTGCCTTCTTCGGCAGGCATCGGCTCGGATTTCATAATGACCGGGAAAGCGATATGGTCAGAGTACTTTTTCACCAGACTGCGCAGACGCCAACCATTGGCGAATTCTGCTTCCTCTTCTTTCAGGTGCAGGACGATTTCGGTGCCGCGCTGTTCACGTTCAACAGACGCAATCTCGAATTCACCTTCGCCCTTCGATGACCAGTGCACACCTTCGGACTTGTCCGCGCCCGCTTTTCGGGTAAATACATCCACCTTGTCGGCCACGATAAACGCCGAGTAGAACCCTACTCCAAACTGTCCAATCAGTTGTGAATCTTTCTGACTGTCTCCGGTCAGATTCTGCAGAAAGTCGGCAGTACCGGATTTTGCAATCGTACCCAGATTCGCGATCACTTCATCGCGTGTCATGCCGATACCGTTGTCCGTAATGGTGACGGTTTTGGCTTCCTCATCAAAGCTCAGGCGAATGTTGAGATCGCCATCATTTTCATACAATGCATCGTTGGACAGGGCTTCAAAACGCAACTTGTCCTCTGCGTCTGATGCATTGGATATCAATTCGCGCAGGAATATTTCCTTGTTGCTATACAGGGAATGAATCATCAGGTGAAGCAACTGCTTCACTTCAGTCTGAAAGCCAAGGGTTTCCTTGTTGGTTTCAATGTGCTCTTGTTCGGACATTTGTCTTCTCTCTAAGGTCTGTTCTACCAAAGTTAATTCGCGTAGTGCGGCCTGACCCGCTCCGAATGCCGGAAGCGGACACGAAAGCCCTTTGCCATCGCCCGCATTACTGACCCGTGTCTCAGTGACAACAGGCCGATTAGGGATCGAAAACCTATGTGGGGGCTAGCCGTGCAAATTCAAGCATGTACCCGTGCGCGAGTTGTGATTTAATAGAGCGCCTATTCCGAGACCTCATTCAAAGAGTCCCGAACATGCTACGAACCATTGTTATTGCCCTGTTTACTATTGTTGTGTTTATTGGCTTGTCAGCCTCTGTTATGGATGCCATTTATGGCGGTGGTGAAGCTTTTCCTGATCGCAGCACACCGCCTCTGATGGATGGATCTGCCCTTGAGACTGTCGCAGATCTGCCCTATCCACCCGGGAATATCGCGGTATCCCGCTCGGGTCAGGTGTTCTTTACCTATCACCCCGAAGGCAGACCACCCTACAACCTGGCCGAGCTTGTGGATGGCAAGCCGCAAGCACTCCGATTTACCATGCCTGAAGGGCTTCAGATCCAGACCGTTCTATCGCTGCGCATTGACCGGCAAAATCGTTTATGGCTGCTGGATTACGCTGATCATGGACAAGGCCAGCCCCAGTTGCTGGCGATCGACCTGGATAGTCGGGAGGTCGTGCACCATCACGCATTTTCATCTGATATTGCGCCGCTCGGCTCACATTTGAATGACTTTCAGGTCGACGCTGACGGGAATTTCATATACATCGCGGATGCCAGCATTCTGGGCCTGGATCCGGCCCTGGTCGTCTATGACATACACGCACAAACAGCTCGCAGACTTCTTGACGATCATGCCTCGGTGGAACCGGATTACTTTATCCCCAACGTCGAAGGGGAGAAAATGCTCATGTTTGGCGTGTTTGCAATCCGCCCAGGCGTGGATTCAATCGCGCTTGATCGTCGTGGTGAATGGCTATACTTTGCACCCGTGACCGATGAGCACCTGCATCGTATTCGGGTGTCTGACCTGCATGACGAAACACTTGATGCAGAAATGCTGGCGCAACGCGTGGAAGTATTCGCAGAAAAAACCATGAGCGATGGCATCACAACGGATGATGCAGGGCGAATTTATCTGAGCGACCTGGAACATTCGGCAATTACCCTACTCACACCGCAAGGCGAGCTCCAAACTCTGGTGAGAGATCAAAAGCTGCGCTGGCCGGACGGCTTCAGTTTTGGCCCCGGGGGTGAGCTTTATGTCACGGCCAGCGCCCTGCAGTTTGTGATCGCCAAGCCTGACAGCTATATCCAGGCAAATGGCCCATTTCAGATTTTCAGGATTGAGACCGGCGCGACGGCAGTACCCGGCCATTAACAGCAACCCGAAGCAAGCGCACCCGGACCAAGGAGAACGACATGAAATATGACAATATTCTGCAAACCATTGGCAACACTCCGCATGTACGCATCAATCATCTTTTCCGTTCAGACATTGAAGTCTGGATGAAGGTCGAGCGTTTCAACCCCGGCAGCAGCATCAAGGACCGGATTGGCCTGGCGATGATCGAAGCCGCTGAACAGTCGGGTCACCTTAAACCCGGTACAACAATTGTTGAACCCACATCGGGCAATACCGGCATAGCGCTGGCTCAGGTGGCTGCAGTCAAGGGCTATCGCCTGATACTGTGCATGCCGGAATCATTTTCAGTGGAACGCCGTCGCTATATGAAAGCACTCGGTGCCGAACTGGTGCTGACGCCCAAGGAAAAAGGCATGCCCGGCGCGATCGCGAAAGCCGGTGAACTGCTGCAAGAAATCGATAACAGCTGGATGCCACAGCAGTTTGAAAACCAGGCCAACGTGGCTGTGCACAGGGATACGACCGCACAGGAAATACTGTCCGACTTTCCCGATGGGATCGATTATTTAATCACCGGTGTGGGCACGGGCGGACACATCACCGGTTGTGCGCAAGTGCTGTCGGAACGCTTCCCCGATTTGCAAACCTATGCCGTCGAGCCCGAAAAATCGCCGGTCATCAGTGGTGGCGAGAAAGGCCTGCACCGCCTGCAGGGTATTGGCGCCGGTTTTATTCCGGCCATCCTGGATACAGAAATTCTCACCGGGACCGTTCAGGTCAGCGAGGAGGCTTCCTTCCAGATGGCTCGAGACTGCGCGAAAAAAGAAGGCATATTTGTAGGCATCTCTTCGGGCGCCAGTTTGGCCGCGGTCAAACAGAAAGAAAGCAGCATGGCCCCAGGTAGCAAGGTAATCGTTTTCAGTTACGATACCGGCGAACGTTATCTCTCGATTGAAGACCTGTTCGAGGCTTAAGCTCAGGGCCCGGGCACTCACGGGTCCGGGCCCTTTCGTTTTTCGGGTTTTTCTCTACACTTGTAAGTATTATTCTCCGAAAAATGTCAGATTTGATGCGTCCATTACTTCAGGCCTTAGGGCTGGCAGGACTTTGTATGTTCTGCCTACAGCTATCCGCCAAGCCTGCGCTGCACTCGGTGCCAGATGTAAACTGGGAACCATACTGGATCATTCAGGGCCCAACCGGCAACGGTATTCTGGGAAATCTGATGCAGCATCTCGTGCAACAACCCGGCTTGCAGCTTAAAGCCAGCACCCCCTTCCCCGTCAAGCGGGTCCAACTCATGTTCTCGCATGGCGAACTGGTGGTCGAATGCTGCGTGAATCCCGCATGGCGACCCGCACAGGATAATCGGGGCAAATCCTTGTGGAGCGATGTGGTAATGACAACTCATGAGGTGCTGGTGTTTCCCAAAGGCAAGGAATTTACTGCCAGCTCTTCGAAAGACCTCGCAGGCAAACAGGTGGCGACGATACTCGGCTATGGCTATGCGAATGACGATTTGTACACGCGCAATGACGTGCTGAACAATATAGCGCAGTTGAAACTGGTCGCATTTGAACGTACGGATGTCGGTATTTTTGATATCCACGAACTGAAATATCTGCTTTCCTCGGTCGCCCAGGCCAAAACCCTGTCAGATAAAATCAGTCTGGGCCCGAAAATCGGCTCTTCGAAATTGCGGATGCGTGTGCACAGTTCGCGCCCGGATCTCCTCGAAAAACTCAATAAGCATATTCGGCGCGCCAAAGAAGATGGCACCTTGGCTAAAATTCTTGAACAGTACGTGGGCACAGCAAACCCGAATTAGAACGCATCGTCTTATGCAAGCTGAACAGACGACTCAGGCAGATCCCAGATAGCGTTCAAAATCTTCCAGAAAGCCGTGCCAGTCCTGCAGGACCAGATCGGCCTCCCGGGCATAATCCGGAACCTCCCCGTTGGCATAGAATCCGGCCAGCATCCCGGCATTGCGTGCCGCCTCAATATCGTAACGATAATCACCAATATAGATGCACGTTTCCGGTGACAGGCCCCAGGACTCACATAGTTTATGGAGGGCCTCCGGGTGTGGTTTGGGCAAGGCATCTTCGCGCGTGATCACCTCAGAGACACGCAACCCGGTTCTTCGCAATTTGGTTTGGGTCGTCTGGCGGGCATTTCGTGTCACAATACCTGTTGCGATCGCCATTTTGTCCAGACTGGACAATACCTTTTCCACACCCGGCAAGGTTTCGGCCCGATCAGCATCCGCCTGCTCATGACGCTGAACAATCGCCTCGGCATGGCGTCGCTGGTCGGGATCAAGACCCTCTATGTAATGTAATAAGTCGACATCCAGGGGGCACTGTATTTCTGCACGAATTCTTGCAAAGTCGAGATACGAACTGACCAGCGTGCCGTCCAGATCAAACAGCACCGCTTTGATCCGGTTTCGAATCAATGGGAAAGGCCCGTCATACATCAGGATCGCGCCCCTTCGCTCTTTGCACCACTCTGGTTGGCTTGCAACCTGGCCAAATACTTTTTCCGGCCACGCTCTCCCAACCATTCCATCACAGGCTCCAGATAACGAATACACCAGGGAAAACAGGACACGATCCGCCCGGAGACACTATCGCTATACGGCAAGTAATACTCCAGTTTACGCCCCTTGATGGCGCGTTCGAAAACATCACCTACCGCCTGCACTGTTTGCGGCGTGTTCACGAAGTTAAGCGGACTTCCACCGTTACTTGCTTCGTATTGCAGCATCGCGGTGTCCACACCACTGGGAAAAATACCCGACACATGGATATTTTTACTGCGTAATTCGCCGCGAATACTGGTCAGAAACCCGCGCAAACCGAATTTGCTGGCTGCATAAGTCGCACTCCCCTTGAGGGCGACAATCCCCCCCATTGAAACCGTTGCGATGATATGACCCGATCCGGCCTCGGCCATATTATGTGCGCAGGCTTTGATCAGGTGTATGGCACTTCTGAGATTCACATCGAGCTGTACGTCGATATCGACCTCATCCACCGCGAGCAAATCCCCTACAATCACAACGCCGGCATTGATAAAAGCCAGATTCACATGGCCAAGATCGTCGCGTATACGCGCTGCCAGCTGTGACACGGATTGTTGGTCCGTCTGGTCGACCACAATCGCTTGGGCATGTCGACACAACTGAGACAGTTCAGACAGCTCGGCCGCATTGCGGTCGACCAGAATCAGTTCATAGCCCTGCGCATCAAGCCGTTTAACCACTTCACGCCCAATTGCACCCAATGCACCTGTGACCAGCGCCAATTGCCCGTGTTTCATTCAATGTCTCCGGTCAGCGGATTAAGCATTTAGAAATGATCACTGTACGCTTTGAAGAATTGTTGCGCGCTGCGCCCGCTTCTGCCGCCTTTGGCCAAAGCAAAACGAATAGCTTCAGCATGCAGGGCTTCCCGGTCAGACACGTTTTGGAACAGTTGATCCACGATCTCCAGATACTGTTCCTGGTTAATCGCATAAAAAGAAAGCCAGAGACCAAACCGGTCCGAAAGTGAAATCTTTTCTTCAATCGCTTCAGCATGGTGGATTTCTGTATCCACCACTCTGGACTGTTCATTATCACTCATGTACTCAGGCATCAGGTGACGACGATTGGAGGTTGCATAGATCAGGACATTATCTGGCGGCACTTCGATCGAGCCTTCCAGCACACTCTTGAGCGCCTTGTAGGTGCCATCGCCCTCATCAAAAGAGAGGTCATCACAGAACACAATAAATTTCTGAGGCAGCTCGCGAATGCCATCGACAATTTCGGTGAGATCGCGCAAATCCTCTTTATCGATCTGAATCACACGCAGGCCCTGGTCGAAATACCGGTTCAGTAAGGCTTTTACAATGCTGGATTTACCCGTGCCGCGTGCGCCCCAGAGCAGCGCATTGTTGGCTGGTTTGGATTCCAGAAAGCGCTCTGTATTTTCGCAGATCAGCTGCTTTTGGCGATCAATGCCCAACAAATCATCGAGGTCAACGGGGTCTAGCCGTGTAACCGCTCTTAAACGTGAGCGCGGCGCACGCCAGATTGCTGCCGGAGTTGCTAACCAATCAATCCTTTCAGGCATGTTTTCGCTTCCGTTTCGATAAGTATTTGGGTGTATGGGAGCACATCCATCGATCGCTATACACGATCCTGACCCCAGCGGGCGATCAGGGTTTGTTCGACCCCCAGATGATCCAGAACCCTGGCCACCATAAAATCCACCAGATCCTGTACCGATTGTGGCTGGTGATAAAAGCCGGGACTGGCTGGCATGACGGTCGCCCCCATGCGCGTAAGTCGCAACATATTTTCCAGATGAATTTCCGAATACGGACTTTCGCGCGGCACCAGAATCAATTGTCGACGCTCTTTCAGGGCAACGTCGGCCGCCCGCTCGATCAGGTTGTTACTGGCTCCGGTGGCGATGGCTGAGAGGGTGCCGGTGCTGCAAGGACAGACCACCATTTGACTCGGCGCTCCGGAACCTGATGCCACCGGGGCCATCCAGTCTTCCTTGCCAAACACTCTGATCTGACCTGCTCTTGCCCCTAACATCTCACTAAGAACCTGTTCCAGCTGTGCCGATTGGGCCGGGAGTTTGTGTTCGGTCTCGGTCGCGAATACGATGTGGGCTGCCTTCGAGATCATGACAAATACCTGGTGCTCGGCATGGACCAGACATTCCAGCAGGCGCAGCGCATAGGGCGCGCCCGATGCACCAGTGATCGCCAACGTAATTGGCGACTTGAAGGTATCACTCATGCGACACCTCCAAGGTTCCCAAGCGCAGCAATCAGGCGTTGATGTATTCCAGCAAACCCGCCATTACTCATGACAACGACGTGTGCCGGTCCTTGAACCGCTTCGCAGGTCATTGCAAGCAACTGCTCTACAGAGCTGCCGTAACAGTGCGGAGAACCCCGTTCTGCCACCTGCTCCCGCAACCAGTCCATCCCGCTTAAATCTGCCCAGATTACCTGGTCCGCCTGTTCGGCGCTTTCCAGCAGTGTATGTTCATGTATGCCCATGCGCATGGTATTGGAGCGCGGTTCGATCAAGGCTACGATGCGTTCATCGCCAACGCTTGCCCGTAAGCCCGCCAAGGTGGACTTGATAGCGGTAGGATGATGCGCGAAGTCGTCGTAAATCCGAATTCCGTCAAGGTCCGCAAGACGTTCCATACGCCGCTTGACCCCTTCAAAACAGCTGAGTGCTTTGGCCGACACATCAAAGGTGACACCAACATGGCGTGCGGCCAGCATCGCTGCAACACCATTGTTCACGTTATGATCGCCGGTCAATTCCCAACGTACCTCCGCCCGCTGCTGGCCATGGCATATTTCAAAAGCACCACCATCGGCTTCCAGCTTACGAAATCCGGGAGCCTCTGAAGCGAAATCTGGATCGCTGGATTCGGTGAACCCCTCGGTTTCGGTCCAGTAACCCTTTGCCAACACCTCATCGATGGCCGGCACTGCTTGCGGAAATATTACCCTGCCGTTTTGTGGTATGGTCCTGATCACATGATGAAACTGGGTTTGTATGGCGGCGAGATCCGGAAAAATATCGGCATGATCGTATTCAAGATTGTTAAAGATAAACGTGCGTGGCCGGTAATGAACGAACTTGGACCGTTTGTCGAAAAAGGCACTGTCATACTCGTCTGCCTCAATCACAAAAAATGGCGTACTGCCGAGGCGGGCCGAACATTCAAAGTTATGGGGCACGCCACCGATCAGAAAGCCCGGATCCATTCCGGCAAAATCCAGTATCCAGGCGAGCATCGTACTGGTGGTCGTTTTGCCATGTGTGCCGGCGGCCGCCAGTACCCACTTGCCAGGCAGCACATGGTCTGCAAGCATTTGGGGGCCGGAGGTATAGGGTAAGCCACGATTCAGGATTTCCTCTAGCAATGGGTTTCCCCGGCTGATGGCGTTACCGATCACGAAAAGGTCGGCCCCCAGCGCCAGCTGCTGAATATCAAACCCTTCATGCAACTCAATTCCCTGTCGTTCCAGCTGCGTGCTCATGGGAGGGTAAACCCCTTCATCACAACCCGTCACAGTTAGCCCTGACTCCTTGGCCAGAACGGCAAGGCTTCCCATAAAGGTGCCACAGATTCCCAATATATGGATGTGCATCGTTTTACGCTTCGCCTTGTCGTGTGGTCTTTACAGTGTGCCTTTTGCGTCTGTCTCTATCGCTTTGTCCATCGCCTCTAGCACGGCCTCCCGAGCCTTTAGCTTGGTACCTTTGTGTGCGCGAAGATTCAAACCTTTCATCCCTTCGGCAACAGCCATCGCCGTGGCCATGACCTGATCTGCCGGAACGACACGATCCAGAAATCCTGCTTTTTGCGCTTCTTCCGGCTGAAACATTTCGGCACAAATAACGGCCCGATTGAAATAGGCATTGGCCAGACCAAAACGCGCCATTTCCAAACCTGCATAGTGCATGGTGATCCCGATAGCCACTTCATTCAAACCAATTTTGAAATCACCTGCCGCACCTATCCGGTAGTCGCTGCAAAGCAACAGAAACGCCCCTTTGGCCACGGCATGGCCGGGTGTCGCCGTAATAATTGGCAGAGGAAACGCCAGCATCCGTCGGGTCAACTTTGAACCTTCGGTCACCAATGCGATCGCCTGCTCGGGACTCGCCTGCATGGTCTTCAAATCATAACCACCCGAAAGCAGGCCTGATTCGGAAGTCAGAATCACAATGGCCTTTTCTTCTTCTGCACGATCCAAAGCCACATGCAACTGCTCTATCACCTCATGCGAGATCGCATTCACCTTGCCATTTTGCAGCGTAATAAGCGCCACACCATTTTCAATTTTGCATGCAACGAGTTCACTCATAGTCTTTCCTGTTTCAGTCGTATCGGGGAGGCTTTATTTGAGATTAAGGAAGTATTTGCGATAGTGTTTCAATTCTTCAATGGATTCGCGAATATCGTCCAGCGCCAGATGGGTGTTTTTCTTCTGCAATTTACTCAGAATTTTCGGGTTCCAGCGCATTGCCAGCTCTTTTAGTGTACTGACATCCAAATTCCGGTAGTGGAAGAAGCTTTCAAGTTCCGGCATATATTTGACCAGAAAGCGACGGTCCTGTCCGATCGAGTTACCGCAAATCGGCGATGCACCCTTGTCGACATGTTCTTCAAGAAAACGAATCGTTGCAAGCTCCGCCTCACGTTCTGAAATCCGGCTGTCCTTCACGCGTTGCGTCAGACCATTCTCGCCGTGTGTTTTGGTGCACCATTCGTCCATGCTGTCTAGTAACTCATCACTCTGGTGAACCGCCATTACCGGCCCTTCCGCAATCGTATTGAGATCAGAGTCGGTCACAATGGTGGCAATTTCGATAATACGGTCTTTTTCAGGGTCCAATCCTGTCATCTCAAGATCAATCCAAATCAGATTCTTTTTACGGCTCATCACAGCGTCCCAGTCTTCCAGATAGTTTGTAAGCGTAGTGGATAATCAGCCTTTATACCGGCTATGATCGCTTTTCCCTTCCGTGAAGGGCTTCGATAAGATAATGTCTTCGCTTCCTCTTCACAACTCCTGCTTCAGGATTTGATCATCAGACATGGCGGAAACTCTGGAATCCGCCGGGAGATACACACTAAACACATGAGCAAACGCAAGCTGAACCGTCGCCAAAAATGGCGCATAGAAAAAATACAGGCGGAAAAAGCTGCGCGCGCCGAAAAGAAACTCAGTCGCGTCGAGGAAATCGGCTCGGATGCTCTGGGCCCGGAACGCCATGGCCGCATTGTGGCGCATTTCGGACAAACCGTCGAAGTGGAAAGTCTGAACCCTGAAGCACCTGACAACGAGCGACAGCGTTGTTTTGTCCGCGCCAATCTTGATGCACTGGTCACCGGAGATGAAGTAATCTGGCGGGCAGGGAAAGACGACAATGGCGTTGTGGAAATGCGCCAGACCCGCAGAAGTGTGCTGCAACGGCCAGACAAATATGGCCAATTGAAACCGGTCGCCGCGAATATTGACCGTATTGTCATTGTGGTGGCTCCGGAACCACACCCTCACGCCAACCTGATTGACCGTTATCTGGTTGCCGCCGAAACGCTGGATATCACTCCGGCCATCCTGTTCAACAAAAGTGATCTGATCGATGCCCGAAATCAGGACAAAGTCGAACAGTTGATCGTGCAGTACACCGGATTAGGCTATGAAGTGCTGCGCACCAGTGCCAACGATATTGTCGAATGTGAAACCACTCTGCTTGATTGGATGAGCGACCATACCAGCGTTCTGGTCGGACAATCCGGTGTTGGAAAGTCCTCACTGATACGCAGTATTCTCGGGGACCAGAGTATTAAGGTTGGTGCGCTTTCCGAAAGCACAGGGAAAGGCACCCATACCACGACCACGGCCCGCCTGTTTCATTTACCCAAGGGGGGCATGCTGGTCGACTCTCCCGGTATTCGCGAATTCGGCCTTTGGCACATCTCGGAACAGGAATTGCTCGAAGGGTTTATTGAATTTCGGCCATTTATTGGCCATTGCAAGTTTCGGGACTGCAAACATCAACAGGAGCCGGGCTGCGCCATTCGGGAGGCCAGCGAAAGTGGCGAGATAGGACAGGAAAGACTGCACAGTTACGAGCGCATTCGAAACAGTCTCGATGATGTCGAGACCTTGAATAACACATGAGGCACATAATCGTGCCGTTTCACCAGCCTCCAGTCATTGCATATTTTCTTTTATTTACAACTGAGTCTATAGTTGTAAGGCAATCCCCTTACTAACGACAGCACATGCGAACCAAGCGGAATGAGCAAAGCGGACATGCCCGATAACGCCCAAGACTGGGCAAGTTTTTTACTGTCTAAACAGCTACCTTCTCCGCTCAAGATTGGGCGCCACGTACTCAAGTCCCTCGAACACGGGCCTCAACCCTACAAAAAGATCGCACAAAGCCTGAATTCGGACCCGGTACTTTCGTTTTATATTATGGAAGCCGCTGGACGCGGAATCGACAACAACACCGAGTTCAGTAAAACGCTGGAACATGCACTCAGCATGATTGGCATCGATAAGTTGACTGAAACCATTCAGGCGATGCCGGTGGAGGCATTTTCGGCAGAAGAAGTCTCTTCACTGTATTTTTTGAAAACGCTCGTTCGCGCTTTGTATGCGGCGCATATCGCCAAACGCATAGCGATCGAAAAACAACAGTACAACGCCAGCGAACTGTTTTGGTCTTCGATGTTCGTCTACGTTCCGCTTTGGCATCTATGGCGATTCGCGACGCCTGAAATGCGCCTTCTACGTTATGCGATTAATACTAATCACAAGGCGAAAGCGCAGGCACAGATTGAAATTCTGAATGCCAGCGTTGAGGATATTTCGGCGAATCTGGTCCATAAACTCGCGCTTCCTCCGCTGGTGCAAGCAAGCTATGACAAAAGTCATCAATTGACCCCTAAACAATGGGTGATGATCTCCAGGCACCCCAAGTCGCAGGGACAATTGCTGAACGTACTCGATGACAAAGACCTTAAAATGCTGATTCAGCAACCGACCTTTGTCGTTCAGATAGCAAAGCTCTTAGCTGACAACGCGCTGGATGACTGGTATGGACGCGGAACACGTCGTTGCCAACAGATATTGGCTGCCTACCTGCACAAAAGCCTGGACGATACCGTCCGGATGACCCATGAAGTGGCGGCCGAAATGTCGCGGGAACACCCACTTCCCGGCATTCTATTACCGGCTGCGAGGCTATTTTTGCCTCCCCGACCTTCGAGAATCGGCAAGCTCGAATCCCCTGGCAGCACAGAGAACAACTCCGTTTCCAGGTTACCAAGCTCTGCAGATGCCTCTGCGGAGTCAAAAAAGCCTTCACCTTCGACCAAATCGGCCGCCCCCAAGCCCATTTATTCGGATCTGGTAAAGGCCATGTACAAGTCGCCTTCCGATTTTGCTGACCTGCATGAGCTGATGAATGGTGCCACCAGTGCTCTGATCTACGGCTTGGGCCTGGGCCGCGCAACGATCAGTCTGATTAACAAGGAGAAAACACGGATTAAATGTTATTACTCTACCGGCTGCCAGGATCATGCAGAGCTTTCCGGTTTCGATGCAAAACTGGTCAAGGGCACCCTGTTTTCCAAATTGTGCGTCAAACCCTCCAGCATATGGATCAAAGCCAGCACGGACGAAAAGATCACCAGTACCGTTCCCATGAACTTTAAACAAGTCGTTGGAATAGAGGACTATTTCCTGATGTCGATATTTGTGAATGAAAAACCTTTCGCTATCGCATACTGCGACGCCTATCCGGACAGGAAACTTAGCGAATCCGATTACAAGTACTTCAAGTACCTGTGCAAAGGCATTTCACAAGCCGTAGACTATCTGGTGCGCCAGAAAAGAAAACGCGAGCAGGATGAGAACGAAAGTTAAGTCCTGAAAACGCCTTCAAGACCGAATGCGGCGGCGAGTTTTGTATAGTCCCTGCTGTTTTGGTTTGATATGATTTGCGCCCTCACTGATCTGAAGAGAAACCGCCACGCCCATGCTTCCTTTGATGCTTTCCGTTAACGAACTGAATGACGCGCTTAAAAACGATGAACTGAGCGACACCCTCGTTATCGTCGATATTGGTAAATCCGAACGTTTTGCGTCAGAGCATATCCCGGGGGCCATCAACATCACGCCAGCCGAAACACAACGTGGAGCGCCCATTCCGGGATTGATTCCAGAAGATAAAGAATTGAGTCATCTGGCGGGGCGCATTGGTCTGGGATCGGACCTGCATTTGATTATTTATGATGATGAAGGTGGAGGCTGGGCAGGACGTTTCATCTGGCTGCTTGACGAAATAGGTCACCCGCATTACTCCTATCTGGACGGTGGACTGCCTGCCTGGAAAGAGGCCGGCTTCTCTCTTGAGCAGGGCCCCGGTCAAACACACCGCTCCGATGGTACCAGCGTCTTTGCCTCGGGTTCCTGCTCGATTACAGGAGATGCACTCCTTGCAGGCCTGCCACAGGGCAGCTACAGCATTCTGGACGCCAGGTCGCCACAAGAATATACCGGAGAAAAAGTCAGTGCTGCACGCGGTGGCCATATTCCGGGTGCCGTTAATTATAACTGGACGAATGCGATCGACGCCGGGAATGCCATGCGCCTCCGACCTCTGGAGGAAATCAGAAAGGAATTCAGGGAGCTTGGAATTACCGGTGCTAAAACCGTTGTCACGCATTGCCAATCTCATCACCGATCCGGCCTGACCTATTTGATTTGCAAGTTGCTGGGTATTCCTGTTCTGGCCTACCCCGGATCGTGGGGAGAATGGGTAAATCGAAATGACACTCCCATCGCACAAGGCTAGCATCTCAACCGACCGAACCCGATAAACCGAATATTCTGGATAAATAAATGAATCTCGATAACCTTTTTGTGATGGGGCAGTATCTCGCACCACAACATCTGCTATCCCGCACAGCCGGATTACTGGCGGAATGCCGGATCTCTGCACTGAAAAACCCTATGATCGAGCGCTTTATTTCGCACTACGGTGTTGATATGAGTGAAGCGGAAAATCCGGACCCTAGGAGCTACGTACATTTCAATCATTTTTTTACGCGTGCTTTGCGCCCTGACGCCAGAACGGTGGATTCGGACGAAAAGGCGTTTGTATCTCCGGTAGACGGCTGTATCAGCCAGCTTGGCAAAATCCGTCAGGGTCAGATCTTTCAGGCCAAAGGCCAGAGCTTCAGCGCAGTGGAATTGCTCGGTGGCGATATTGAACTGGCTCAGGAATTCATGGGCGGTGATTTTGCAACTATCTACCTTTCGCCAAAAGATTACCACCGTATTCATATGCCGATCACGGGCACTCTGCGTGAAATGATTTTCGTACCAGGAAAATTATTCTCGGTGAATCCGGTAACGACGGAAAAAGTTCCTCGCTTATTTGCACGCAACGAGCGTGTGGTCGCCATTTTTGATACTGAAATCGGCCCCGTTGCCATGGTGCTGGTTGGCGCAATGATTGTAGCAAGCATTGAAACCGTTTGGGCCGGCCTGGTGGCACCGGTCAAACGGCGGATCATGCACACGCATTACCAGCGGGAAAAGACCGAAATCAAGCTGGAAAAAGGCGAGGAAATGGGGCGATTCAAACTGGGCTCCACCGTTGTTCTTTTGCTACCGGAAGCCAAGGTGGATTTTGACCAAAGCCTGCAGGCAGGTTCAAGCCTGAGAATGGGTCAACGCACCGGTCTGCTGTCCAAATAGAAGACGCTATGCGCGGGCCCAGGAAAAGGCCAGCACGGCATCAATATCAGGGGCGCCAGTACTGATCATCAACAGGCGATCAATCCCCAGGGCTACGCCAGCGCAGGCAGGCATACCATGTTCCAAAGCCGCCAGGAGATGTTCATCCAAAGGAATCTGTGGTTTTCCTTCCGCTTCGCGCTGCTGATTGTCCGCATCAAAACGCTGGCGTTGCTCCCGCGCATCCTGTAGCTCCCGATAGCCGTTGGCGATTTCCAGACCCTCGAGATACAGTTCGAAGCGCTGAGCGACCTGATGCCCGGCGGGGCTGCTTTGAATCTGTGCCAATGCGGCCTGCGACGCCGGATAGCCCACCAGAAAGGTTGCCTTGCCCCTGCCAAGAGTCGGCTCAATCAACGCGGACAAAAGTAGATCAAGGTAGTCATCCCGCGACATACCGGCCCCTGCCTGGAAATCTGCCCGTTCAAGGCATAGCGCTTTCAGTTGCTCAAGAGAGACCGAGAACGGGTCGATATGCAAATGGGCCAGAAAGGTTTCCCGATAATCGAGCAGTTCAAAGGACAGCTCACGTCCGAGTACCAGATTCACCAGGGCCAGCACTTCCTGCATCAAGGCTTCCAGCGAAAAACCCGCGCGATACCATTCAAGCATGGTAAATTCAGGGTTATGGCGCCCCCCAAGTTCAGCAGCACGAAATGTTTTACAGATCTGGTAAATGTCGCCACTGCCGGATGCCAGCAGTCTTTTCATCGGAAACTCGGGAGAGGTGTGCAGGTACCTGCATTGCCCGTGGGGCAACTGCGACTGTTCCCCCAGTTGCATACTTGCCAGATGAGGATCGGTTGCCGTGGATGATCCCAGGATCGGGGTTTCAACTTCGAGCACATCGCGCTGCTCAAAAAAAGCCCGGATACTCCGATAGGCCTCGGCCCGGGCTTTCAATGCTTCCGGCTTTGCACCGGGAGTCCAGCTCATAAGTGAACGCTATGATTTGATCAGCTTACTTCGCCCGGCTCACGTAATCACCGGTTCGGGTATCGATGCGCAGCACCTCGCCGATATTCACGAACAGGGGC
The DNA here is from genome assembly GCA_006212045.1 of Oleiphilus sp. Lineage (GTDB taxonomy): Bacteria > Pseudomonadota > Gammaproteobacteria > Pseudomonadales > Oleiphilaceae > PZPK01. The sequence continues at coordinate 45,868 of PZPK01000005.1, forward strand.
ACGTTGACCACGGCTCCGGTGGAAAGCGTCGCGGGCTTGGTACCACCCTGTGCCGTGTCCCCTTTCAGACCGGGGTCGGTTTCAACCACTTCCAACTCAACAAAGTTTGGTGCGGTGACCGACAGAGGCGCGCCATTGAACAGTGTGACAACATAAACTTCCTGTTCCTTCAGCCATTTCACGGCATCCGCGACCGCCTTCTCGTCGGCCGCATGTTGTTCAAACGATCCATCTGTCATCATAAAGTGCCAAAACTCACCGTCGTTATAGAGATACTCCATGTCATACTCCATCACATCGGCACCTTCGAGTGACTCGCCGGAGCGGAAAGTGCGTTCCCAGACCCTACCCGATTTGAGATTTCGCAGCTTGACTCTGTTAAAAGCCTGCCCTTTGCCCGGCTTGACGAATTCGTTCTCAATAATGGAACAAGGGTCCCCGTCCAGCATTACTTTTAATCCGGAACGAAACTCATTGGTAGAAAAATTGGCCATGCTATCCTCGTTAATTCGATACGTTCGACTGGCGCAGCCTGCCAACTTCCGTGTACATTAGGCCGCTAGCTCGCTATCGCATTCTAAAAAAGGCGCCAATGATACAACGAAGCCATGTAGCTGTCGAAGCCAAAGACTCCATCAGCCTGATCCCTGCACAAGAAGACTGGAAAACCCTCCTCAAACAAAGCCGTATCTCGACCCGGGAGCTGCTGCAAGCCGTCGGGCTCGATCAGCACCCGCTCGTGGATGAGCAAGCTGAATCGCTTTTCGAGCTACGGGTTCCAGGGCCGTATCTGGATAAAATAGAGAAAGGCAATCCGAATGATCCTCTACTTCTGCAGGTACTGCCTCAGGGGCGCGAGTTCGACAATCCGGAGGGATATACAACCGATCCTCTGGAGGAACAACAGTTTTCCCCTTTACCCGGAGTCATCCATAAGTACCGCTCAAGAGTCCTGCTGATCGCGACACGGGCCTGTGCCATTCATTGTCGTTATTGCTTCAGAAGACATTTCCCCTACGATGAACACCGCCATTCCCAACAGGACTGGCAACCTGCACTTGACTATATCCGCTCGCAACCGGACGTTAACGAAGTGATCCTGAGTGGCGGAGATCCACTGGTGATGAGCAATGCCGCACTGAAAAACCTGTTGAATGAGCTGGATGCACTGCCCGGACTCAAGCGCATTCGTATCCATTCGCGACTCGCAACCTCATTGCCCCAGCGTGTTGATCAAAGCCTGCTGCAGCTAATGGAATCACTGAAGAAGCAGGTCATTCTGGTCATCCACTGCAATCATCCGCGAGAATTGGGACCGGATGTCGCCAAAGCCCTCAGGCAACTCAAGCAAGCTGGCGTAGTACTGCTGAACCAGTCGGTGCTGTTGCGCAAGGTGAATGACTGCCCTTTTGTGCTGGCTGAGTTGAGTGAGGCCTTGTTCGAGCACAATGTGCTGCCGTATTATCTGTTCACGCTTGACCCGGTATCAGGCAGTGCGCATTTTGATCTCGAGCGGGAAAAAGTATGTGAAGTTTATCGACAACTTTTAGGCAGGGTTCCGGGCTTTCTGGTACCCAGACTGGTTTCGGAATATGCCGGGCAAAGCTCGAAAACGCCTGTGGATTTAGGTCTGACAATTTGAAGCTCAAGTCAGGGAATAGAATGCGACAATTCCAAAATCCCTGCTATGCTTTTGTTTAAGTGCCGTAGTCTCGCGTCAAGACTCACTGCAAGGCGTAATACCCTTTTTACTCAAACAGTTATCAACCGGAATATTTAATGCTGGGCCCTGAACTCGAACTGAATCTGACCATACCAGAGCAATCACTGACTTCCCTCTCATTTGCGGACCATAGCGCAGCAGGCATTGAGGACTGGACGAGCAATCTGCCCATGGCCAACGTGGGTGAAACAGCCCGTCAACTTTATCAGGGCATTATCGAAGTCAACAAGCTCGCCATGCCGCCTGCGACCCGCTCTCAAATACTGGAAACACTGCGGGATCCGATTCACTTTATCAGCAGCGAACTATCAAAGCACTTTCTGAATCAGGCCATCGCATTACCGGAAAAGCAGCAGAAAATTGCTAATCTTGTGCAGGCATTGCACATCCATCTGGCTACCGGCTACAAAATTGTCATGATGGAATCCCTGGCCAGTATTACCAATGAAAAAGTTCGCAAAAATTTCGCTTGCGCATCACATCGCATGACCAGCGAATATGGCAACGTTCTGGTGCGCTCAAGTCAACTTTACTCAAATAGCCCCAAAGGCATCTGGGTTGAACTGCATCAGGTATACCGGTTCTCCGAAGGCATTGGTCTGCTGAAATACACGATCAGCGACAAGCAGAACAAACATCTCGAAGATACACGTATCGATCAGGCATACAAACGCAACCTGCTGCTAAGCTGCGGCAAACCCAATCAGCTCAGGCAACATGAAATAGACGCTGCTTATGGCGCCTATGAACTTTGGGCTGATCATGTCGAAGTAGGCGAGGCCTTTTCTGCCAACTCTGTTTTCGTAATTAACATGGAGCAGGATGCCCCGCCCAAGTATAAAAGCCTGCTGCATGAAGAACTGAATGACAAATATTATGGCTTCGATACGGCAGAACTGGTGCAGCGACTCACCGATCAGCTAAGTGCCAAACATCAGAAAAGCAGCGACGGCGTGGTGCATTTGAAGGTCCCCAAAGGGGTCAGCGATTCCATGCTCAATCACATCAGCCATGCGCTGGGAATTCTGACTAAACGAACTTTCAAACGCATCGCCAACAACGGCTCCCTGCACCTTTGTGTCGGCCTAAGCGCCAGCCATTACTATACGTCCGGGAAGAAATCCTTTCAGAATATTCTTCTGCAAAGCAATGCAGCGATCATGAGTTCTGAAAACCAGTACGTCGCCAAATCGCGCCAAAGCGAAGATGCCTGGAGTGATGCACATGACGCGGCGGGTGGAGGCCACATGGCCACACCGGCAGGCGTGCCGCTCGAGTTCGAGCGCCCTGAACAAGCGTCCAACAAACCGGAATTTCCGCAATATGTAGTGCCATTGATTAATACCAGTCCGGGCGGCTACTGCCTGCAATGGAACGATTCAATTCCGGGCAATGTGCAGGCTGGTGAAGTTCTGGCGGTCAGGGAGTCTTCGAATCAGCCTTGGAGCATTGCCGTAATCCGCTGGATTCGGCATGCCCGCAAACAGGGCACTCAGCTTGGCATCGAGTTGCTGGCGCCGCATGCGCAACCCTGCGCAGTACAATTGCTGCATCGTACCGGCGCACCCAGTGAATACCTGAGAGGCCTCTTATTGCCCGAGCTCAGCAGTATCAGCCAGCCCTCAACCCTGATTACACCGCGTGTACCCTTTCAATCCGGACACAAAGTCTCGATTCGCTTCAGCGACAGCGAATCCAAATGTATACTCGAAAGTGCCGTCGCATCCACCGCCAGCTTTAACCAGTTCAAACTGTCACCGGCCGTCGCCCTGAATAATCTGACGACAAACCTGACAGGAGACAACGGTGACGAAGATGATTTCGACTCGCTGTGGCCTTCACTGTAAGCCCAACTAACTAAGTTTGATGGATCAAAGCAATTCGATCTGAGCAATTAAACCGAATTATCCGCCTTTGGCAGCGCCCTAGCGCACCGATTAGATGAGACAGCCTGAAGTATTATGAATAGAAACAGTGATACGCTTTTCCTCCTGATTCTGGAAAAGTCCCAGAATGATGCTGAAAAATTCGTCAGCCTGTTACGCAATGCCGGCATCCCTACCCGCGCCCAACAAGTGGAAGATGAAGAATCACTGGTGGCTGCACTTGAGGACAAAAACTGGGACATGTTTCTCGCGCGCGAGCAGGAAGCCGATTTTGATCTGAACCAGGCGCTGTCGCATATCAAAGACAAGGATCGCGATATTCCTTTTATCGTGCTCAGCGAGTCCTATGACGATGAAGCCGTTGTCGCCCATTTGCGTGCTGGCGCCAAGGACGTCATTCCTGTTGAGTATGACGCTCATATTGTCGCCGCGGTAAAAAGAGAGCTGGACAACCTCAACAATCGAAAGCGCCTGCGCCATCTTGAAGTCCAGATTCACGACGTTGAACACCGCTGTGAGTTACTGCTGGACAGTTCCAAGGATGCCATCGCCTATATCAATGATGGCATGCACATATACGCCAATGGCTCTTACCTGCAATTCCTCGGTTACGATGATATCGATGAGATGATCTGTATTCCTGTGCTCGATACTTTCAACAATGAGGCACAGGAAAAGTTCAAGGAACTGTCAAAACAGTTCTATGACGATGAAGCATTTGATCCCATCGAAAATATCGAATGGGTCACCGTGCGCGAAGACGGCACTGAAATTCCGACCCAGCTAAGCCTTTCGGAAGCCAGCTATGACGGAGAAAGATGCCTGCAAATCATCATCAGGCCGCAGCAGGACAATGCCGAGCTCGAAGAAAAACTGAAAGAGATGAGTCAGGTGGACCTGGTGACAGGCCTATATAACCGCCCCTACTTTATGGAACACCTGAAAACGGCAAAAGAAAAAGCGCTCGATGATGCCCAGGCTCACGCCCTTTATTACATGACAATTGATCAGTTCCAGGAATTCAAGATGACTCTCGGAATTGCGGATACCGATGTCATATTGCGAGAACTGGCAGACCACATCAAATCCGAGATAGGCGAAGATGAAAGCAAGACGATTTCTCGCCTCAGTGATGATGTGTTCGCCGTGATCTGGCCATGCTCGGGTGTGGAAGACGCCCTTCAGGAAGGCGAGCTACTGCGAAAATCTGTCGAGGACCACCTGTTCGAGGTGGAGGGCAAAACCGTACAAGTGACCTTCAGTATTGGCGTAACCCTGATTACAGACAATGCGCCCGACATCAAGGATATTCTCGGCCGGGCACAGGTCGCAGCAGAAGACGTACGCAAGCAGGAAGGACAGGATAAAGGCAACGGTGTTCATCTATACAAACCCAATCAGGAAAAAGTCATGGATGACCATGACGTTGCCATTACCCTGATCGAACAGGCTCTGGACGACAACAAATTCAAACTCCTGTTTCAGCCCATCATCAGCCTGCGTGGGGAGTCCGAAGAACACTATGAAGCTTTTGTCCGCATGCTGGACGAACAAGGCGAAGAAGTATCCCCTTATGATTTTCTGCCGCCCAGCGGACCATCACAGGTCGCCAACAAGATTGATAAATGGGTCATTCTGCAAACCGTAAAACACTTGAGCGAACACCGTTCACAGGGACATGATACCCGACTGTTTATCAACCTTTGTGGAGAAACCTTGCAGGATCAGGCCTTCACGTCCTGGCTCAACGTAGCGCTGAAAGCAGCCAAGTTACCAGGCGACTCACTGATTTTTCAGCTTAGCGAATCCAACGCAATCACTTACATGAAACAGGCCAAGGAATTTGAGAAAGGTCTGCGTAGCCTGCAATGTAAATTCTCCATTAATCAGTTTGGTCGAGCCCTCAACCCCTTTAATATTTTCAAGCACCTGAGTCCGGACTACGTCAAACTGGAAGGTTCATTTACGCAGGGATTGCAAAAAGGGAATGAAGAGAAAGAAAACGTCAAGGAAATGATCCAGACGCTCCAATCGATGGACAAGATGACCATCGTGCCTCTGGTGGAAAGCGCTGCTTTGCTGTCTACCTTGTGGCAGGCGGGTGTCAATTATATCCAGGGCTATTATCTGCAGGCCCCTACCACCGAAATGAACTATGACTTTACCGAGGACGACTAGCACCGTCAGTAAGGGTTAGCGAGCTCAGGTCAGGGGGAAAAACTGCCCAGCACTCCATATACCGGTTTGTCCGGTTTCGGTATTCTGTTCCGCAAGATCAGCCAACTCGTAGTATACCGGTCTTGCCAGACGCGCCTTAAGACTCGCTCTGACGAGCACATAGGGAATGGCATCACCCTGCGGCCCTTGCCTGAGTTCCAGAGGATGCTCCGCGTCCAGACTGAAATTGTCTGCAACGTTGGTCGAAAAATACACCTTTTGATTTCGGCCTGCCCCCTCAACATCCATCAAACGTACAACAAACGGGACATCCTCGACGGTAATTTTCATCTTCTCGGCGGGCGTTACCAGCCAGTAACCGTCATCATCCTTGCGAAGAATCGTTGCAAACAGTCGCACGATTGCCTCTCGCTCCATCACGTCCCCCTGAAACAGCCATTGGCCCTTTCGGTCGATCGTAATATCAACTTCCCCGCTGCGCTCCGGGTGCCAGGTTTCAACCGGTGGGAGCGAATCGCCTTCCTTTATCAGCGCTCGGATTTCATTGGCAAAATTCGGTAGATCCAGTTTCATGGGCATGGTGTTGACCTGTCAGGGTGAGTGGGATTTTGGGTAGGAAATCAGAGGCCTCGCTGCCATTCCTCTCTCAAACGAACAGTTTCTGGCCGGTAAATGGCGGCTTCCAGCTCATTCAGCAGGCGCTGTTTATCCTGCCCGAGCACGCCTTTGAGAGGCAGATAATTCGAGGCATGATCACTCCGGAAGATCGAATGTTCCAGCTCGAGGGCCTCGATGAAGGTATACAGTTCCTGGAACAACTGTCCTTGATCCATAGGCTCAAAATCTTCGAAGCCTGCACGAAAACGCGCCTCTCCCATTGGAAAACTCACAACCAGTGTGGAAACATAATCCGGTTGTGCTGCATTAACAGCCTTTGCCGAGTTAAGAGCATGTTGTCGCGAATACTTCTGGCCTCCAAGCCCGTTCAGAACCATCACCGAGGAGCGTAAACCTGCCTCCCGGATCTTGGTCAGGGCCGATACAGAACTGTCGTAGGTTTCGCCCTTGTTAACCTTTTCGAGCACCGTATTGTCTCCTGATTCCAGACCAACATAGAGAATATCCAAGCCCAGCGCTTTTAGCTCTGCCAGATCCTCGACCGATTTTTTACCGATATTTCGCGGCAGGCAATAGGAGGAAACACGCTCAAGGTCCGGAAAACTTTCATTCAGCCAAAGCAGAATCTGCGTCAAGCGACGCACAGGGAGAATCATCGCGTCTCCATCGGCCAGAAATACCCTGCGAACACCCGGCACAGCGAGCGCCATCTGCTCAATATCGCGCCGAATGTCCTCGTCCTTGCGTGCTCTGAATTTTTTCTGTTCTTGCGTATACATTTCGCAGAACGTACATTGATTCCATGAACAACCATTGGTCACGGGCAGGATAAAAGAACGGGCTTCGCTCGGCGGTCTGAATACCGGCTCGATGTAGCTAACAGGAAGATCAGTCATTTCGTGACACTCAATATCAAAGACTATGAGCGCATTATAGGTGCGGGGAGGCATGGTGCAACATCTGGATGAACAGTATCTGGCGGAACAGTTTCCACAGGATCCGGAGCTTTGTTATCTGAATCACGCGGCGGTCAGCCCGTGGCCCAAGTGTGCGCAAGAAGCGCTCAATCAGTTTGCCCGTGAAAACGTTCTGAGAGGTGCCACCCACTATCCGGACTGGATGAAAATGGAAAACTCCCTGCGCCAACGCCTGTCAGCCCTGCTTGGCATCGAGTCTACAGAAGAGATTGCATTGGCAAAAAGCACGTCTGAAGCCTTGTCCACGATTGCATATGGACTGACCTGGAACGAGGGCGATGAAATCATCATCAGCAATCAGGAGTTTCCTTCCAATCGTATTGTCTGGGAATCCTTGGCTGATCAGAGCGTAAAACTGAAAATAGCCGATATTGACGCTTCCGATCCGGTTAAAGCAATCAACAGTCTGATGGGATCACGAACCCGCCTGGTGTCTATCAGTTCGGTCCAGTATGCCTCCGGACAACGCATGGATCTTCCGGCCTTGGCTCAGCTATGCAGAAAAAATCAGGTTCTGCTTTGTGTCGACGCCATTCAAAGCCTGGGAGCGCTGGCATTTGACCAAAACGAAATTCAGGCTGACTTTATTGTCGCTGACGGCCACAAATGGATGATGGCCGCTGAAGGTTTGGCCCTGCTATATGTCAAAAGCGATCATCTGCAATCACTTAAACTACACGAGTATGGCTGGCATATGGTCGCGCAGCGCGGTGATTATGATCGCCACGAATGGCGGCCGGCTGACGACGCAACCCGGTTTGAGTGTGGCAGCCCGAACATGCTGGGGGCCTGTGTGCTGAATGCCAGTCTGGGACTGTTACTGGAGCTGGGAATCAAAAACATCGAACACGCGCTGCAAACCAGAATGCACTATCTGACAGAAAGGTTACAGGCGATTCCGGGCATCCGGATCCTGACGACACTGAACCCGGATCATCGCGCGGGTATCTTGACGTTTCTGCCTCCGGTCAAAGATCTGGTTCAGTTTCACAAATCACTGATGCGAGAACAGGTAATATGCGCGCACCGAGGCGGCGGCATACGCTTCTCCCCAGCCTTTTACACCCCACTCGAAACCATCGATCGCGCCGTAGACAGACTGGAAAGACTGATCAAAAGCAGCCCCTGAGGAGCCACGACTTTAAATTGTCATCCGGATGCAACCAAGAGGCGTAACGGCAGGCTTAGACGCGCCAACTGGATTCAAGGGTCGCCAGACCTTCCGCCGGCATATCCACGTTCAGGCTCACCATCTCGGATGTGGCAAAGGGGTGGGCGTCATAGACATGACCCGCACATAAATGACTCACCAGACAGCCGACCAGAGGCTGATGTGACACCATCAATAGCGAGGTGCTTTCCGGAAGCTCGTCCAGCGCTTTCAAGACTAAAGCAGGATCCGTATCCGGAGACAGAAAACGCTTGCTCTCTATCTGAACAGAAAGATGTTGCGCAAAGATTTCCGCCGTTTGCTGCGCGCGCAACAGTTCACTGCACCAGATTGTCGTGACTTCTGACAGGGTCGAAAGATGCTCGGTAACCTGCCTTTTGCAATCAGCCCTGCCGCGCTCTGTGAGTGGCCGAAGCCGATCCGATTTGGCATCAAAAGCCGCCTCACCGTGACGGACAATAAATAATCTCATGACACTGCCTGGCCCACACGGGTCATCGAACTAGCTATCCTGAGTCGCGCTGGAAGTGGTGCTTTCATCCACTGGCAGTTCGGGGTCGGGCCAGCTTGAGAATGGGTATGGTTTGGTATCCGAGCTGTAACTCAGAAAAGCCGCGATTTCCTTTACATACTGACCAAGGCTTGCGCCGAACTCCCGCAGAGTATTGCTCGGCTCCCCGGTAAACAGATTCAGTGCGGTTTGAATGATCGTAATGCCCAACAGTAACAATTCTGTGAAGCTGTAGATCACATAGAACAGAACCACATAAAGGATTCTGATCAGTTTGTTTTCATTCGACTCTTCCATCATTCCCCCAGTCGGGCGTTGATTGTTGCCCGAGAAATCACTGCCTACTCATATCTGGTCTTTCGGGAGCGTAAACTCCACATCAGAATTATGTTCTCCGGACATAAGCTGCCCGATCACCGTATGCAATGGCACTTTGTTGTATATTACCTGATACAAACCCTGCACTAACGGCATGTATATATCCTGCTCATCTGCACAGCGCTTGACCTGTAACAGGGTATTCACCCCCTCAGCCACCTCACCCAGCTCGGCAACTGCGTCTTCCATGGTTTTCCCTTCTCCGAATGCATAACCAACACGATAGTTTCTGCTGAGCGGTGATGCACAGGTCGCAATCAAGTCACCGACACCTGCCAGCCCCAGAAAAGTCATGGGGTTAGCGCCTTGCGCAACGGCAAAACGTCCCATTTCAGCGAGACTCCTGGTTAACAGCATGGCTACGGTATTTTCGCCTAGCTGTTTGGCCGCTACAATGCCGGCCATAATCGCATAAATATTTTTCAGCGCGCCGCCCAGCTCCACGCCTTGCACATCGGCATTGGCATAGACCCGGAAATAGGCGCAACCCAAAGCCTCCTGCACAGTCTGCCGCAATTCAGAGGACTCGCTGGCAATGACCGACGCCGTTAACTGGTGCAAAGCAATTTCCTTCGCCAGATTTGGACCACTCAATACACCCAGAGCGTTGCCGGGGAACTCGTCCCGCAACACATCACTCATCAGATTCAGGGTGCCGGGTTCGATTCCCTTGGTGGTACTGATCAGCATCTGAGAAGCCCTGATATAAGGCTTTGATTTCTGAACGACGGAACGAAAGGACTTGCTCGGAATAGAAAAGAATACCAGATCGGCCTGATCGAGGGCCTGTTCAAGATCTGTGAAAGCGCTCAGGTTCTGATGCAGTGACAGGTCCGGCAGATAACGCTGGTTTACACGTGTCTGCTCGATTGCTTGAGCCGCTTCACGACTACGCATCCATAACCTGACATCATGACCATTTTCAGCGGCGATATTGGCTATAGCAGTACCGAAACTGCCACCACCCAGTACAGCAATCGCATTGCTTGTCGACATGCAGCCTTGTCTCTTGAATGGATTTGAATTTTCAGGGCCGGAGTTCGAGCCCTAACTGGCCTGTGAGGATACACCTTCTCGCATATCCAGTTCCAGTGCGCTGACCAGATCTTTAAATTGATCCCGGTTGTGCTCGTTCATGTCCATCAGCACTTTGTGGGCATCCAGGACATGCTCACGCAACTCAGCTTCTGAAACATCCTGAGGTGTAATCTCCTGCAGCTGCTCGTTCGTGAGGGCGGGCTCTTTGACGACAATGTAGAAGCTATCGAAGCCCATGGCCAGCAAGATACGGGTAATATCGGGGTTGGTTGAAACGACGGAGGGCAGAAAATGGCTCTTTGCTTTGGCTCGAATGGCCAGTTTTGCCAACAGCCCAAGCGTCGTGCTGTCTATCAGCGAAGTCTCGCTCAGGTCGACCACAAGGCTCATGAAGTTCGGGTCTGTTACGATAGACTCAATGGAAGCGTCGATGGTTGAACAGAAATTCAACCGCACTTCTCCCACCAGCTTGAGAATGTAAACACCAGAGCTTTCAGCGAGTAATATTTTGCATACTGACATCTATTTTCTACTCTTCAGCCTTGTAAATTCTGCCAACCGTGGTCCTCATTGGTTGCCCCAGTTGGCGACATCACGTACCGTCAAAACAGCGATATCATCCGGCAGCTCGTCAACATTGTCCAAACCCAGTGACGAAAGGAGCGATTCTATCCCCCGTTGCTCACTGCATACAACATCTAATAGTAACTTTTCTTTATCATTGAGTGATTTCCCCGCAATTACTTCCAGAATTCCATCCGAAAATACCGTAATAGAGAAGCCTGGCTCCAGTGTGCGCTTGTAGACTTCAAACTCCGGGTCGGGAAAAAGACCCAGCGCTACACCCCGCCCCTCCAGATACTCGGCCTGTCCATGCTCTTTGAGAACCGGAACCGGAAAATGACCACCAATGGCATACTCCAAAACACTTGCCCTGCGATCAAGAAGGCCGGCAAATACGGTAATGTGCTTGCCGATATTGGATGCGTTCAGCTCCTGATTGATCCGTTTCAGAAATCGGGCAGGACACGTCAGTTCATCGCTGGAGCCACGCTTGTAGTTGCGCTTCAAACGCATGGTCAGGTTTTTCAAGAGCACGGTGACAAAGGCAGATGACGCTCCGTGGCCGGAAACATCTGCAAAATAGAAAATTGTGCGGGACGCATCCAGGTTGAAATAATCCAGAAAGTCGCCGCTCAGATACAAAGAAGGTTTGACGCAATGATCAAACTCCAGGCCCTGAATCACTTTTCCGGAATCCGGCAACATTTTTAACTGTATTTCCCGCCCGGCTTTCTGGTCAGTGCGCAATGCGTTGAGGCCTTCCCTCAGTTTGGAATTGCGTTCTTCCAACTCCTGATGCAAGCGTTTGTTCAGCTTGTTGAGACGAATTTTGTCCAGAATGCCATGAATGACCTTATCGACATTATGAAAATCATCAATCGGTTTGAGAATAAAGTCGGACGCACCTGCCCGTAAGCAGGCGACAACATCACCCGAGGTACCCACCTCCGACACGACCACAACCGGAGCCATCATTCGGTCGCTTTTAATATAGGGGAGTTCTCGAACATGTTCATTGTCAAGATCAACAAAGACCAGAGAGGGGGGCTCATCCGCCTCTAGTAGAGAAGCATCATGCACGGTGCCGACCTGCTGCACGTAATACCCGATCTGAGTCAGATACTCAGCCAATTGCCGCCGATCACTTTCATTGTGATCGATAACAAGTATGTAATCGGCTACATCAGACATTCACGGTACCTTTGTTAACAACACGACGCTTCTTTGAGTATAGGTCAAGTCACGCCTCTGCTGGTTCTGGTTTTCCTCAAACTACGTCCATGTCCAGTGGTTTACAATGTTACATCTGGCTATGCCCTGTAGATCGGCCTTTTGGGCTAGCCACGACTCACCTGAAAACGAATCTTATCGTCAGGCATTCAGCGCTTTTCACTCGGTATACCAAGCACAAAAAAGGCCAAGTATGCGTCGAGAGCCAAACCGGATAATCACCCCAGTGACAACAAACCTTTTCGTGCCGTCCGGATCAGGTTACTCTTGTCCCTGCTTATAGCTATAAAGCTAGTCTCAGGATTTAGAGTATTCACACTAATTTACGAATTGGAAGACCTGCTTGAAATTACTTGTTGATGATCTGCTCGGCAACTATCACAAACTTGTGATGGATCCAGTCCACGGAGGCATCCCTCTGATGCGGCACGAAGTGGACATTATCGACCATCCGCTGTTCCAGCGTTTGCGCTTTATCTGCCAGAACGACATTTTGTCTCTGGTTTTTCCGGGTGCAACCCACTCCAGGTTTTTACACAGCATTGGCGCCATGCATGTCGGTGGACGCATGTTTATGGCACTCATCGAAAACTGCCTGAAAAGACGCAATCTGTCAGCAGAACAAACTGTTGATGGCGACACTCTGGAAGCCATCAGTTATTTCAATCGACTGGTCAGATGTGCCTGCCTGTTGCACGACAGCGGTCATTGCAGTTTTTCACACCAGTTCAGCCGTACCAGAGCAATTCAGCAACTCCTGGCCAAAGAGGGCCGATGGCATCAACTCTGGGAAGGCGTCGAGGAAAGCGCCAGAATACAGCGGCATGAAGGCCCCTTGGAGCACGAGCATTACTCACTTCGTGTCGCCTACGAGATACTGAAAGATATTGCGCCTGGGCCACAATTGCCCGAGCTGATGGATATCGTGTGTCTGATGGAAACCAGTGATACTGAACCCAGCGCAGTTTTTTCAAGGCACTCGACATCCTTGATGAAGATCGTACGTAGCGAGAATGCAGGTACATTCGGCCCGGAAGCTTTCGAAAGCGGCCTGAAGAGCCTGCTTTCCCATCTGGTCTCAGGGGAGCTGGATGCCGACCGGGCAGATTATATGCTTCGTGACGGATTTCATTCTTCGGTCACAATCGGCGGCTTCAATCTCGATCATCTGTTAAGCAACCTGCATCTTGGAATTTGCTCCCAAACCGGCTGGATGGGTCTGGCCATTGCAGAAAAAGGCGTCGGATCACTGGAAGACTTCGTCTACAGCCGGCACCAGATGTACCGGCAAGTCTATGCCCATAAAACGGCACAGGGCTTTGATTGGTTACTCAGAGCGGCAATGGAAGAAGTCATGGAACAGAAGGAAATACTCCAGCACATAGATCAGTGCCTCGGCAACATCGAAAACTTCGGTTACCTGACGGACAATTATTTTTGGGAAGCGTTCAGGACACATGCCCTGTCCCCCGGGATGACCAATGCGCGCTGCATTCTGAATCGTATTAAAATGCCCTATCTGGCGACACGTACCAATCTTTCGCAAGAGGAAGAGAACACCTACAGGGCCTTCCTGGCTAAAGAAGAAGAGCTCCCGCAGTCTCACATTATCAGCTCCAGCATTACCGCCCGCTTCACCAAAATCAAAGACGACTTTTCAGACATCAAGGTCATGTATAAAGGCGAACCGGAACAACCCGACACGTTCAAACTCATTACCCAGACCAGCCAGTTTTTCACTAAGTTCACAGACGATCGAATTACGCATTTCTACATTGACCCGGTGCAAACCGATAACACGCCCAATCATGAAGCCGGGGACCCAATCCGAACATGAAGACCAGAGAACGCATCCTTCATAAGAGCCTCGAGCTGTTTAATACCCTGGGGGAACCCAATGTGACGACCCTGCTGATTTCGGATGAGCTGGATATCAGCCCGGGCAATCTCTATTACCACTTCAAGAGCAAGATAGATATTCTGTCAGAGCTATTTGACTGGTATGAACACGAAATGCTGGCCTTGCTGGACGTTCCGAATGAACCCATGGACATAGAAGACCAATGGTTTTTCCTGCATCTGATTTTCGAAAGCATCGCCCGGTACCGCTTTGTGTATCAGGATGTGGTGAATGTCATGGAGCGACATGAGCGCTTGAAACACCGCTTCCAGAAGATCATCACCAAGAAAAAGGCCGCAACGCTCAGCATTCTTTCCAGCCTGCAGACACAGGACAGCCTGCGCGCCAGTGACAGTGAGATAGAAGCATTGTGCGAAAATATAATCCTGACGGCGACATTCTGGATCAGCTATGCCATCGTCGCCGGAAAGCACGTTGATGAAAGCGTGCTGTCGCGCGGCGTCTACCAGGTAATCTCACTCGTTGTGCCTTACCTGGAAGGTGAACAGCGACAGCAACTGCAACAGCTTAAGCAGGCCTACCTGTAATAGACAGGGCTTACCTCAGCTGCACCGAGCTCCCACCCAGAGCAGCGGTGATGGCCTGCCCCACGGAGACACCCAAAGACTTGGTGAACTGCTCAAAAGGATCAGGCTGTGGCGTAAAGTCTACAATCTCTTCCGCACCTACAATTTCGCGGGCAACATAGCCGGCACTGCCAAGACCATCGATCAAACCAATTTCCAGCGCCTGCTCGCCATTCCAGATCAAACCTGAAAACGTTTGCTCATCGGATTTCAGACGCTCGCCTCTTCCCTCTTTTACCTTATCCACAAACTGTTTGTGCGTTGCACTCAGGACACCCTCCCAGAATTCGACTTCATCTTCCTTCTCTTCACTGAACGGATCCAGAAAAGCCTTATGCTTTCCGGCGGTGTACAGACGCCGTTCAACACCTATTTTATCCATGGTATCAACGAAGCCAAAGCCACCGGCCACAACGCCAATGGAACCGACCAGGCTTGCCTTGTCGGCATAAATTTCATCGGCCGAAGCGGCAATATAATACGCGCCCGATGCACCAATATCGCTGATAACGGCATAGACGGGAACGGCAGGATGCAGCGCCCGCAGTCGTTTGACTTCATCATAGACATACCCGGCCTGTACAGGACTGCCCCCCGGACTGTTAATTCGCAGTATGACGGCCTTCGTCCCCTTGCTCTCAAAAGCAGCACGCAAACCTGAAACGATAAAATCTGCACTGGCCGGCTCCTGGTCGGCAATCACCCCTCTGATATCAACCAATGCGGTGTGCTCACCGGATAACCCAAGCTTTGATTCATTAATATTCTGGCTCATTAAGCCCAGCAGCATAAACAGGTACAAAAAAGTGAGCAGCTTAAAGAATATCCCCCAACGTCTGGCACGTCGCTGCTCCAATCCGAGCGTCGACACCATTTTCTCGATGAGTTTCCATTCTTTGTTCGACATATCTTTAGAATCCAAAAGTACACTCCTTCAATTTCTGGTACCGGTCAGATCAATGTGACCAGCTCGCTAAAACAACTGATCACTTTTTTCGGCTCCAGGGCTCGCAGCCGCTCCACCGAATGAACACCATAGTTCACAGCAACAGCGGGCATTCCCACCGCACCGGCCATCATCAAATCATACGTGGTATCACCAACCATCAGCATCTCGTCAAAATCATACTGATAGAAATCCGCGATTTCCCTCAACATCATTGGATCGGGCTTGGATTTTGTCTCATCAGCACAGCGCTCGATATCGAACAACGGACCCAGACCTGTACTTTGCAGGGCCTTGTTCAATCCATTCCGGCTCTTGCCAGTGGCGACCGCCAGCCTGACACCTCGCCGCCTGATCTGCTGCAACGACTCCAATACTCTTGGGAAGAGTTTAACCTGTTCAGCGCCAGGCCCAAAAAAATGCCCGGAATAATACTTGCGCATCTGATCAATCTGCTCTTCATTCAAGTCCGGATAAAGCGTATTAAGCGCCTCACGCATTCCCAGGCCGATGATATTTTTCTTTTCATCATAGCCAAGATCAGGCAGCCCCATTTGTCTGGCAGCTTCTGAAATACACGCCACAATGTGCGCTTCGGAATCCACCAGGGTTCCATCCCAATCCAAAATGACGGCTTTGACCTTCATGACAAGCCCATGCGCTGCAGGGCCTTGCTGAAGGCCGGATCATATTCAGCTTCGATCTGCATGGGCTCACCATCCGGTAAGCTGAACTCCAGTGTTCGTGCATGTAGCATTAGCCTGCATTTATCCATGCCCTGTTGTTCCGGTGTACTTTTCTGCAAATACTTACGATCACCTACAATCGGGTGCCCGCTGAATGCCGCATGCACTCTTATCTGATGCGTTCTGCCGGTAATAGGCTTGGCTTCCAGGAAACTGAACTCTTTAGTATTGGAAAGGATACGAAACTCGGTCTGGCTTGGTTTACCATCCTGCGCCACAAACACCATTCGCTCCCCTGATTTGAGTTCATTCTTGCGCAGCGGCGCGTCGACTGCTTGTCGATGCCTTGGCCAGCGCCCAAACACAGCCAAGTGGTAGTATTTATTGACCCTGTCCTCACGAAACTGCCTGTGCAAATCTGTCAGCACCGGGCGACTCTTGGCAATCAGGATACACCCCGACGTGTCCCGGTCGAGACGATGTACCAATTCGAGAAACTGGTTTTCGGAATAGCGCGTTCGCAAGGCTTCTATCAGCCCGAGCTGCACACCGCTTCCCCCGTGAACCGCCAACCCGGAAGGCTTGTTGATTGCAAGCAAGCCCTTATTCTCAAACAGAATGGCAGCGTCCAGCTGCCTGTGAAGCTCATCGCTGACAAACAGCTTTTTGTGCGCATTTTCTTCCCTGAAAACAGGAGGAATACGTACCATATCCCCAACTTGCAGCTTGGTCTCAGGCTTACAGCGCTTTTTATTTATCCTGACCTCGCCCTTTCGTATGACGCGATAGATTTTTGACTTGGGGACACCTTTGAGAGCGGTAATCAGGAAATTATCGACTCTTTGAGTCGCATTTTTCTCTGTTATCTCAACAACTTGCACCTGAGGTCTTGGCGAACTGGCAAATGATTCTTTGGTCATGAATGTCCCGAACACACCTCAATCAGACTGAATACCATACGATTGCCCCACTCTCCTTCTACTCGCCACAAAGTTTGCCGCCAACTGCATTAACTGCTATATTCGCGCGGTGCTGCTGACATCGCCTCGGAACCACGTAGGCCTGATCCAGAAACATTCAGCGGCCGCAAAGCATAGTACAGTGACAAATTTTGGCAATCAAAAAAGCATCAATATTATCTGAATCACTGGCTTTGCATCAGAATCGCGTACATTGATCAGTCGCCCTGCTCCGGCCAACTGCCGAGATAAAGATAGCGGTGTAACGAAGCTCAACGACGCGAATCAGGAAACAGAAAATTGGAATCTTTTCGCCGCATGACATTTTGAACATGGCATTGGGCGAAAAGGTAAGTTAAATGCGAGAAAGTCGCATTCGGGTAAGCAGATAAATAATTTTGTACAGGGCGGCCATGGCCGATGAACCTGTACCGCCGCATTGAGACAAGGCCATTTTAACGCAGCATGTCATGACGACATTGATCTGCGATAATTTTGTAAGACCAGGTTGCAGTGCGGAAGCATAAAAAATAAACACCTGTTCCAGGTTGGTTCAGCGATTCAGATTCGGAACTCATCGAGTCATCGCCTACCCAAGAGGTTAAGGTATTTGTTTCCGCTGATGGCATAGCACTTATGCCAGTGGATGCGTTTGCTATTCTGCCCTCCCGTATGCCTCGTTCTTGAGCAATACGGATTTACTGCATGAAAAGAATGCTAATTAACGCCACTCAATCTGAAGAGTTGCGTGTTGCCCTCGTAGACGGTCAGAAACTATACGATCTTGATATTGAAGCGAGCTCCCGCGAACAGAAAAAAGCCAACATTTATAAAGGAAAAATTACCCGCATTGAACCCAGCCTTGAAGCGGCGTTTGTCGACTTTGGTGCCGAGCGTCATGGCTTCCTGCCACTGAAAGAAATTTCCAAGGAATACTTCAAACCCTCCGCAGGAAAAGGTCGCGTCAATATCAAGGATGCACTCCGCGAAGGCCAGGAACTCATCGTACAGGTTGACAAAGAAGAGCGTGGCAACAAGGGTGCCGCACTGACCACATTTATCAGTTTGGCGGGCCGATATCTGGTACTGATGCCAAACAACCCTCGCGCCGGTGGTATCTCCAGACGCATCGAGGGTGACGAGCGAACGCAACTTAAAGAAGCCATGTCGGGTTTGGAAACACCCGCTAACATGGGTGCGATTGTGCGCACGGCTGGCGTCGGACGCAGTACCGAAGAACTGCAATGGGACCTCGACTACCTGCTGCAGTTCTGGGAATCGATCACCAAGGCTTCGGAAAGCCGCCAGGCTCCTTTCCTGATTTATCAGGAAAGCAATCTGATTATCCGTGCCATTCGTGATTACCTGCGCCAGGACATCGGTGAAGTTCTGGTCGATGCACCGATGGTTTTCGAAGACGTTGTTAACTTCGTCAAGGCGGTCATGCCCGCCTATGAAAACAAGATCAAACTGTATCAGGACGAAATTCCGCTTTTCAGTCGCTACCAGATCGAAGCGCAAATCGAAACCGCATTCCAGCGAGAGGTGAAGCTCCCGTCTGGCGGTTCGGTGGTAATTGACCCGACCGAGGCACTGGTATCAATCGACATCAACTCGGCACGCGCCACCAAAGGCAGCGATATCGAAGAAACCGCCCTGCAAACAAACCTCGAAGCGGCTGACGAAATTGCGCGCCAACTCAGGCTCCGGGACATCGGTGGCCTGATTGTCATTGACTTCATTGATATGGGCCCGGTCAGAAACCAGCGAGAAGTCGAAAACCGCATCAAGAAAGCACTTGAGCTTGATCGGGCGCGCGTACAGGTAGGCAAAATTTCGCGTTTCGGCCTGCTCGAAATGTCCAGACAACGACTGCGACCATCGCTCGGAGAAACCCGCGCCGAGGTCTGCCCTCGCTGCAGTGGTCAAGGCACGATTCGTGACATTGAATCATTGGCTCTGTCGATCATGCGACTGATTTACGAAGAGTCCTCAAAGGAGAAAACAGGTGCCGTCCAGGCGATCGTCCCGGTCTCTGTAGCCAGCTTCCTGCTCAACGAAAAACGCAAGCAAATCTTTGATATCGAACGCCGACAAGCGGTCCGTGTCATTATTGCGCCGAACGAACATTTCGACACGCCCCACTTCCAGGTCAAGCGCCTCAGGGAAGATGAAGTCGAAGGCATGGAAAATATGGTCAGTTACCAGCTGACCCCGGAACTGGATGATGAGTCCAGCACCGTGACCACGACGGCCAGAGAAATCGTTCGGGAAGAAGCGGCTGTTAAAACCATTACTCACAGTACTCCGGCACCGAGCGTCGCCAGCACTGCCAGCACCAGCTCCAGCAGTACAGAAGAGAAGGGACTGATTAAGAAGCTGACATCAAAACTGGCCGCCATGTTTGGCGGCAACGAAGATGACGCGACCGCCGCCAACGACACTTCGACTGATAAAAAACAACAGGACACACGCCCCGAGCGCCGTCCTCGTACCAATCAGCAGGAGGGTCGCAGGGACCGTAATGAGCGGGGCCAGAACAGAAGCAGAAACCGCCGCCAGTCAGAAGATTCGGGCGATTCCAGGGGTAATCGTCAGCGTAATAGCGACGACAAGCGCAGCACTTCCTCGAATAAGAGCCGCGGCGGACAGGAACGCAACGATAACCGTGGCGAAAAAACAGGTAACCGGAAGAAGTCCCCGGCCCGTTCCGAAGGCCGCAGCGGAAATGAGAGAAGCTCCGAAAACAAGCGACCGAGAAGAGACCGTAATGGTGGAGGTCAGGCCCGCAAGTTTGAGGAAAAACAAAAGCCGGCACCTGTCGCAGAAGCACCGGCAGCTGAAGTCGCTGCACCTGTAGCAGATATGCAGCAAGACCAAGGGTCAGCGGCCGAAACTGCAGTGACTACCAAGGTTGAGCAAACGACGGACTCGACGCAAACCCCGTCAACCCCGGTGGAAACTGAAGTCGGAAACGTAAACACTGCGTCAGAGCCACAGAAAGAGCAGAACAGTGCAGGTTCGGGGGAAGAAACCAAACCGGCGCGCAGAACACGACGTCCGCGCAATCGCCGCAACACCGGTGCTGAAAAAGCGAACGCTCCCTCCGCGGAAACAACCGCGGAAGAGAGCAGTAAAGCGGAAAACGCACCAAAAGAGGAAAAGGCTCCGGAGAAGGCTAAGCAGAAAACCAGGAAAGATAAACCGGCACGGTCCGACAGCAAGGATAAAAAGCCGACAGCCAGCCAGAGCGAAACCCGAGAAGAGAAGAAAGAAACCTCCGATCAGGCAGCGCCCACCACCAGCGTAGCGTCAGCTCCATCCGACAGCACCGAGGATCAAGCCAAGACCCCGGCGCGACGCAGAAGGCGACGCCAGGGCCCCTCAAGGGCACACAATGATCCTAGACAGAAGGATGGCGCTAGCAACTCGGGAACTTCCAGTGAGAGCGGCAGCGAAGCTGCCAAGCCAGCACAGGAAACACGAAGCGACAGCAGCACAAGCCCTGAACCCGCGGTGAGTGCAGAGAGCAAGAAAACTGAAGAACCCACTTCAGCTGTACGTGAAGACTAGGCAATACTGTAGCATTCGCCGATAGGCGCTCGACAATCCAGGCAGTTCCGATGATAATCGGAGCTGCCTTTTTTTTGGAATCCCCATTTATGCCCTTAAGCCCTGCGGACATTGACCAGCTGGAAGCGCTGCTGTTCGACGACCAATTTATGGACGAAGCCCTTGACTACTTTGCCTTGCACGGTTTGGTCAGCGCCTCTGTTGTCGGCCCGAAAAACATTCCATCAGCAACGATCAGAAGCATCGCTTTTTCGGGAATTGAGCCTCGCCTGGAAGAGAGCCAATGGCAACATTTTGATTATTGCATCAACACCATTGCCCAGGATCTGGCAGACTGTCTATACGAAGGCCGCGAACCCAATTTGCCTTATGAGAGTGAAGAAGAGTTCGAAGCCTGCCTGGAAAGTTGGTGCATCGGGTTTATAGAAGGTTTCTTCGAAAACGAAGCCGAATGGTTCTCAAAGGATGAAGAAGCCGCGGCGGAACTGCTCTTGCCGGTGATGACCCTGTCGGGATTGTTTGACTCAGAGGAGTTCAAACAGATTCATAATAACGAGAAGCTAATGCGTCAATTCTCAACCATCATTGCCGACCAGTTGACCGATATATATCTATTCTTTCACGCCAAATGAAGACAGGGGGAAGGTGACACAAACGCTTGAATCCTGCTCATTCACTTCAAACGAATGACAAAGCTGTTTCACCACCTGCAGACCTCTTCCACAGGCTCTTGGGCGCGATAACTCTCTTATTTTCTGTTCAACTTCGGAGATATTGAAACCAGACCCGGAATCTGTGACTCTGACACGCAATTCCTGGTCTTTGATCTCCGGTTGGTAGGCAATCTCTATGTCTATCCAGCCACTGGCCAGTGCCTGCTTACGTGTTTCGCGCAATGCATAGTAGTCAGCAAAGCCATCGGCATTGCGCTTAACATCCGACTCCAGCCGCAGAACACCATGCTCAAGCGCATTGGAATACAGTTCGGTCAGAATCACCTGAAGCCGAAACCGTGCATCCGCAAACGCTATACCGCCCGGCAACATGTCAATGACCGACTGCAACACCTCGTCATCTTTTAAATCCTCGGGACCCAGGTGAAAACCAAGCTTCCATGGTGCCGCCCGATAACGCGCTATCTGTTCGCGCGGAGGTTTTTGGACTGGCTGCAGTAATAACTCCACCAACGAAATATCATCTTTCTGTTCGACGCCTTCTGAAAACCGTTTAATATCGCCCAGAATCGACTCAAAGCCGTTGTCACCTCCCCGCTCTAGTGAACGCAACACTCCCGTTTCACCAAAATGCTCTCCCACACAATTTTGCACATCATGGATGCCATCACTCAGTAATAACAGCCGGTCCCCCCGGTTCAACTGATAACTGTCGATTCCGGCAGAAAATACATCCGCCCCCAGGATACCAAGCGGTACATGCCGCGAAGGCAAGGACTGTACAATGCCTTCCCCTTCTCTAAGAACATATGCCGGCGGCAATCCACCCGTCCAGACCCGGATGGCATCACCTTTACCATTGAGCTGCAACAGCGTAGCTGCGCAGAACATGTCTTCCGGCAAAAAATCCTTGAGCGTTGCATTCAGTTCGGATACCAGCTCTTTCATCGGCCTCGCTTTGGCACACATGGTAAAAAACACATGAGAGATGGGAATTGCGCCGATGGAAGCTGAAAGTCCGTGCCCGGTAATATCCCCCAGAAAGGCATACAAGCCGCCATTAGGATTGGGCGCAACCAGAAACAAATCACCGTTAAAGATCGACATCGGCGAAAGAAAAGCACGCACGTTGTTACAGTCCTTCCAGTTTCGGCGCATGGCGTGACTCAGCACATGCTCACCAAGCTGGTGCTCCTGCTTCAGCGTCTCATGCAGTTGACTGAGCTCAACATTCTTTTCCCGAATTTCCCTGGTCAACTCCCGTGTTCTTCCATGGGCTGATATTTTGGCTTTCAGCAGTACGGCATTCACAGGCTTTACCAGAAAATCATCGCCATGATCCAGACAATGAACGAGGGCTTCCTGATCGGATACGGCGGTCAGAAAAAGAACCGGAATATGGCGCCCGGCAGTCATGGACTTGATCTTCTCTGCCGCAAGGTAGCCGTTCATGACCGGCATCATGACATCCATAAGTACACAGTCTGGTTGATGCTCCTCAAACAACTCGACCGCATCCAGGCCGTTTACGGCCTCAATACAGTCATGTCCATCCGTTTCGAGTTGCAAACGAAGCATTAGCCGGCTGGCGCTCTGGTCATCAACAATAAGAATTTTCACGCCCAGCATTCCCATACCGGGGTTAATCTGGCTGGCAAGACCGGCACTCGTCCCAAGTCTGCCCAAAGGAAGTCAGTCGAATGGAAATCACTACCGACAGAGGCACACATGCCATAGCGCATGCACAGATCCGCGAGCATCCCTGTCTCACCCTGCTTTTGTCCCGAAACCACCACTTCCAGCCCGATGCCGCCTGCATCGCGAAACTCTTCAATCATTTGCCGCAGTTTAGTCAGACTCATCGAATATTTTCTGGGGTGTGCAATCACCGCGACACCCTCTGAAGCCAAAATCCATTCAACCACCTCAGCCAGCTGTGGCCAGCCAGCTTTGACGTCGCCAACCTTGCCGGAGCCAAGATATTTTTTGAATGCCTCTTGCTGATTCTTCAGCCGCCCCGATTCCACGAGCGCCTGAGCAAAGTGAGGTCGCCCCGGAATCCCTGAGCGAGCCAACGCACATGCCCGGGAATAGACTTCAGGCAGCCCCTTTTTTTCCAGGCGATGACTGATCGTGCGCGCCCTGTCCATTCGGGTCCGCGTTTGACGCGCCTGTATATCGGCAATCCGGGCATCCATCTTAAAATTAAGGCCAAGCACATGCACCGTGTGACCTTGCCATTGACACGACAGCTCTATCCCCGGAATCAGGGAAATGCCCTGAGTACGCGCTTCAAACTGTGCCTCCTCGATACCTGCAACCGTATCGTGGTCGGTCAGCGCCAGGACTTCGACACCATTTGCCTTTGCCCGGGCAACAACTTCTGCTGGTGGTAGAGCGCCATCGGACATATTGCTGTGGCAATGTAAATCGTATGGTGAGTAATTCATAAAAAACCTTAAACTGCGCCAGACCTTATTGAACCAAACCGCTAAGTCCCTATAATCTCAAGCTGTCGTCACGGCATCAGGCTTTGCATAGCAATGACCGCGCGAAACTTATCTTATTGTCACTCAAAACAGAGCAGTTCCAGACTTTATGAATGAACAAGCCAGACCCGGAAACCAAAGCAGCCATCTAATCATCGAGCTGGTTATCTGCGTCATTCTGCCAACCATTATCCTTAAAAAACTCAGTGGCGACGATAGCCTTGGTCCTGTCTATGCCCTAATTCTGGGACTATCCTTACCTTTACTGTTCGGGCTGTATCATTTTTACAAAGAACGAAAATTCGGCTTTATCCCTGCCCTTGGTTTTATCAGTATCCTTCTGACCAGCAGCATCGGCCTGCTGGAACTGGACCCCAAGTATATCGCGATCAAGGAAGCCAGTATCCCACTGATTATCGGGCTCGGCACCATTTTGTCCCTGAAAACCCGCTATCCACTGGTCAAGACCTTTATCTACAATGACAAGATCCTGCAGATCGATAAGGTAGACGCCGCTCTGCAGGAAAGCAAAAACCAGCAGCATTTTGACCGGGCGCTGACGACAGCGACCTATATACTTGCCGGATCATTTCTGCTTTCCGCCATACTAAACTACGGTCTGGCAAAATATATTGTCACAAGCCCGTCAGGTACCGCTGCCTTTAATGACGAGCTGGGTACCATGAACCTGCTGAGCTACCCGGTCATCACCATCCCCTGCATGATTGTGATGATCATTGCCATGGTGTACCTTTTTCGCCAGATTAAACGTCTGACAGGCCTCGAACTCGAAGACATCATTCACCAATAAGAGGTCACTTATGTACTACGCCATCATTTCCCAGGATGTAGAAAACAGCCTGCCAAAACGAAAACAGGCGCGCCCGGCTCACCTTGAAAGACTCGAAGCATTGAAACATGAAGGAAGATTACTGGTTGCCGGCCCACACCCTGCCATTGATTCGGAAGATCCCGGAAATGCGGGATTCAGCGGCAGCCTTGTGATCGCCGAATTCCCTTCGCTTCAAGCCGCTCAATCCTGGGCAGACGAAGATCCTTATGTAAGCGCAGGCGTGTACCATGAAGTCGTGGTAAAACCCTTTAAAAAAGTGCTGCCGTAAACACGCCAAGTCTCACACGATGTTAACTCTGATGATGCCATTTTTTCTGTTAGAATCGGACCTTCATCCTGACTAAAACCCCTGACAACAGAATCCATCTCGCATGATTGCTCGACTAATTTTCAGCCTGTTCCTGTTTGTATCGGCCAGCAATGCCGGCGCACAAACTGCCTATATCGATGACACACTTCTGGTCCCGCTTAGAAGTGGACCCGGTACCAGTTTCCGAATTATCCACAAGGGCATCAAAAGCGGGCTCAAACTCGAGGTACTGGAGAA
Organism: Oleiphilus sp.; assembly: GCA_006212045.1. Classification (GTDB taxonomy): domain Bacteria; phylum Pseudomonadota; class Gammaproteobacteria; order Pseudomonadales; family Oleiphilaceae; genus PZPK01. Next base: position 71,356 of record PZPK01000005.1, read on the forward strand.
AAACCCGGACACGGGCTACTCATTCGTACGCACCCCTGGAGGTCTCGAAGGCTATTTACCCACACGCTACCTCTCAAACGAGCCGATTGCGAAAGTAAAACTGGCACAAGCCAATGAGCAGCTCAGACAAGTGACAGAGGAAAATAAGTCTCTGAAAACCAAGCTAAACACGGTTCAGAAGGAACTCGATGCGCTGTCAAAAACACACCAGCAAACCAGTGCCGTTCTGGAAAAGAACGTTCAGGAACTTGGCCATATCAAAAATATCTCCGCCAATGCCGTTAATCTTGATCTGAAGAACAGGGAACTTCGGGAAAGCAACGAACAACTGAGAAATGAACTGGAGTTGTTACAGGTCGAAAACATTCGTCTGAAAGATCGCTCAGAATCCAATATGATGCTGATGGGCGGTGGTTTGGTAACACTCGGTGTGATTCTGGCATTATTGATTCCCCTTCTGAAACCCTCCAAAAAGAATGATAGTTGGGCCTGAGGGTTGGTGTTCGGCGGGCATTTGTGAACCAAAGTGAAAGACTGTGACCGTCTTTACGAAACCGTAAAGTATTACAGACTCGAAACCTGAATCACTTTGACAGCATCAGAATTAGGGCATATAAAGAAGTGGACTCTAATACGATGGGTGCTAACGTCATGACCAATCTAAAGATCCGTAACTACAACGAGAAAAGGGACTTCATTCGCATGAAGGTCGACACTGAGGTCACCTTGACTTTGAACGGAGGCAGTGAACAGGTCAAAGCTTATTGTCGAGATCTAAGCGGCACGGGAATGCTGATCGAAGTGGATGAGCCAATCGATGAAGGTACTGTTTGCGATACCAGATTGCCCTCAAACAATGAGGCCTTTCCCGCCCTGGACGCAAAGGTAAAAATATTGCGTTGTACGCCTCTCGATAGTGAAAAATTCCACATTGGTGCTGAAATACTGGAAATCGGCATTTAAAAAAATAAGGGGCGCGCGCCCCTGACTGCCCCTTCGACAAGCCCCAAAACAGAGTTCAGGGGCGAGTACCAAACAGGGCTGCTTCGCCGCCTAGAGTAGCTTTTCCCTCGAAACAATCACGCCATTGTTGTCTGCGTAGACATACTGCCCAGGCTCGAAGGTGACACCACCGAATGTCACCGGCACGTTCAAATCCCCAAGGCCGCGCTTTTCTGTCTTTCTTGGATGCGTGCCCAGAGCCTGCACCCCAAGATCTGTTTTTCGAATAACATCAACATCCCGGATGCAGCCATAGATAATCAGGCCGGTCCAGCCATTGGAAGCCGCTTTTTCGGCCAGCATATCTCCCAACAGCGCATTGCGCCTGGACCCACCACCATCAACAACAATGACGCGACCATGACCGGGCAAACCGACCTGCTGTTTCACCACTGAATTATCTTCAAAGCATTTCACCGTGACGATTTCACCGCCAAAGGCCCCTCTGGCACCATAATTGGCAAACATGGGCTCAACCACCTGAACTTCAGGGAAATCATCACATAAATCGGGTGTTACGATATCAACATTACTCAAACTCATCAGACCTCCTAAACCTCTTAATCATCATCTGCCAGAAAAAACCAGGTATCCAATACCGAATCCGGATTCAGGGAAATACTTTCGATACCCTGCTCAACCAGCCACTTTGCGAAATCCGGATGATCAGAAGGGCCCTGACCACAGATACCGATATACTTGCCTGCGTCATTACAGGCCTTGATCGCCATTTCAACCAGACGCATGACAGACTTGTTTCGCTCATCGAACAAATGCGCCACGATGCCCGAGTCCCGGTCAAGACCCAACGTCAATTGCGTTAGATCATTAGAGCCAATGGAGAACCCGTCAAAGTACTCTAGAAACTGGTCGGCCAACAGGGCATTGGCAGGTAATTCGCACATCATAATGATTCTGAGACCATTGACGCCGCGTTCCAGCCCTTTTTCAGCGAGCAGCTCAACCACTTGCCGGGCTTCACCCGGTGTGCGTACAAATGGCACCATTATCTCGACATTGGTCAGCCCCATCTCGTCACGAACCCGCTTCAGAGCTTCGCACTCCAAATAGAAGCAATCACGGAAGGTATCCGAGATATAACGCGAAGCCCCCCGAAAACCGAGCATCGGGTTTTCTTCATCGGGCTCATAGAGAGTCCCGCCAATCAGGTTGGCATACTCGTTGGATTTGAAATCGGACAGTCTGACGATGACACGCTTGGGATAAAACGCGGCGGCCAGCGTTGAAATCCCTTCCACCAGCTTGGAAATATAGAAGTCGACCGGCGAAGCATACCCGCTGATTCTTTTTTCAACGGTGGCCTTGACCTCCGGTGGAAGCGTATCAAAATTCAGCAACGCTTTGGGATGCACGCCAATCATCCGGTTGATAATAAACTCCAGACGCGCCAAGCCCACGCCATCATTTGGCAAGGCCTGGAAATCGAAGGCCCGATCAGGATTCCCGACATTCATCATCAGCTTGAAATCCAGCTCCGGCATGGAATCGACACTGTTGGCCTTCAGTTCAAAATCAAGCAGCCCCTCGTAGATATAACCGGTATCACCCTCGGCACAGGACACCGTCACCGGATCGCCCGAAGACAGGGTTTCCGTCGCGTTGCCACAACCGACAACGGCCGGAATGCCCAACTCCCGTGCAATAATCGCAGCGTGACAGGTTCTGCCACCCCGATCGGTGACAATGGCTGAAGCCCGCTTCATGATCGGCTCCCAGTCCGGATCCGTCATGTCCGTCACCAGCACATCACCTTCCTGCACGCTATCCATCTCTTCGAGTGAATCAACGACTCTGGCAGGCCCGCTTCCAATTTTCTGACCAATACTGCGCCCTTCGACCCGAACCTTGCCGGTCTCCTTCATCAGATACCTTTCAAGGACAGTAGCACTGCTCCTGCTTTTAACCGTTTCCGGGCGGGCCTGAACGATGTAAATACATTGATCATCGCCATCTTTTGCCCATTCAATATCCATCGGACGCTGGTAATGCGCCTCAATCGCCAGCGCTTGTCTGGTCAACTCTTCAACGTCGGCGTCGGTAATGGAAAACGTCAGACGCAGCTCGGGATCGACCTTGACGGTTTCCACCAGTTGATCTTCCGCCTGCGAATAAATCATCTTGATTGCTTTGCTACCCAGGTTCCGCCGCAGAATAGCCGGGCGCCCCGCCTGGTAGGTCGGCTTATGAACATAGAATTCGTCCGGATTGACCGCACCCTGCACCACGGTTTCACCCAAGCCATAGGACGAAGTGATAAACACCACGTCCCTGAAACCTGACTCTGTATCGAGGGTGAACATAACACCACTGGAAGCCGTTTCACTTCGCACCATCTTTTGAATGCCCGCCGAAAGCGCGACTTCTGCATGTTCGAAGTTGTGGTGTACACGATAGGATATTGCCCGGTCATTGTAGAGGGATGCAAACACCTCCTTTACCGCCGCCTTCACCCTTTCCATGCCTTGCACATTGAGAAAGGTTTCCTGCTGTCCCGCAAATGAGGCTTCAGGCAGATCTTCTGCCGTCGCCGATGAGCGAACGGCCACTGCAAGCTGCTCATTCCCGGCCTGCAATTGCGTGTAAGCCGATTCAATCGCCTCGTTCAGAGCCTTTGGAAACTGAGCCTCCATTACCCAGGAACGTATGCGAGCTCCGGCTTCTGCCAACGCCGTGATATTCTCTACATCAAGCGACGCCAGCTCCCGATGAATACGATCGGCCAAACCATCTGCATTAATGAATTCCCTGAAGGCCTCTGCGGTGGTCGCAAAACCATTCGGCACCCGAACCCCGACTGACGAGAGATTCGAAATCATTTCTCCCAGAGATGCATTCTTGCCTCCAACGCGCTCCACGTCAGACATCCCCAATTCATCAAACCAAACTACATATTCGCGCAAGTCAATTCTCCCAAAATGTCAGTGACCGCTACCGTAATAACTACGACATGACCCTCCTTTAACGGAGTGCGGATAATAACACTTTATGCTAGTGTATGGCCGAAAATATCCATAAATTGAAGGTCCGGGACAGCCTCAGCCCGATAGCAGGATCATTCAATCAGGCCTTGGTGTAAGCCATTAAACGGTATCAAAATAATCATGACAAACAGCAAACGCACGGCATTTTTTATCTCGGATGGCACGGGTATCACTTCGGAAGCGCTTGGTATGAGCCTGCTCAGCCGCTTCGAAAACTTTGAATTCAATCGCATCACCCTGCCCTATGTCGACTCTGTCGAAAAAGCCACCGAAACGGTTCTGCAAATCAATGAAGCAACTGAGCGCGAGGGCGCCAAGGCGATCATTTTTGACACCATTGTGGATGACAAGATCCGCTCTATTATATCTGCCAGCAATAGCTTTATGATTGATGTGTTTTCTGCATTTCTCGGCCCGCTGGAAAAAGAGCTGGGCCAGCAGCCAAGCGATCGTGTCGGTCGCGTCAGGATTACCGAAAACCGGGGCTACGAATATCGAATCGATGCCGTCAACTACGCATTGGACAACGATGATGGTGCACGCACCCGTTACTATAACGAGGCCGACGTTATTCTGATTGGCGTATCGCGCAGCGGAAAAACACCCACCTGCCTGTATCTGGCCATGCAATACGGCATCAAAGCGGCCAACTACCCTTTAACCGATGACGACATTGAAGACCAGAAACTACCCGCCAGTATTCGCAACTACAAGCAAAAGCTGTTTGGCCTCACGATCGAGCCGGATCGACTGGCTCTGATCCGAAATGAGCGGCGGCCAAATTCACGCTACGCTTCTACCAAGCAATGCAATTACGAGGTGGAGGAAGTGGAGTTGATGTATCGACGCGAACGTATTCCCTTTATGAACACCACCCATTACTCGGTCGAAGAAATCGCGACGCGCATTATGGTCCAGGCGAATATTCAGAGACGCTGCTGAACCGGGACAGGATGAATTCAGCATCTTGCCCGGATCAGACTACCGGCAACTATAATTCGTTGATCTGCATCCCCAGGGCTTCCAGGTCTTTTCTGTTTGCAGCACTGCTGATCACGGCCAGACTTGCCTGATCCGGCTTCAGGTACTCCTCAGCAACACGTTTCAAATCACTCAGGCTCACCTTCAGCACGTCAGCCCTGAACTGCTCCCGCTGCGCCTGACTTCGACCAAACAACAGACTGTGAAAGTCGTTCTTCGCTTCTCCGGCAGGTGATCGGGGCTTATCAATCTGGGACACAACACCAAGAATCGCTTGCTCCAGTACTTCCTCATCGTGCTCTTCACGGATTAACCAGCTCACAGCATCATCAAAGTCCTGCATGGTTTCCGACAAACGTGGGTCACGGTAGGAGAAAAACCGGAATGAAGCCGAGGAAGAGTCCTGACTGGCTCCACCGCCATAGGCACCGCCTTGCTCACGAATGGCACGGTGCAGATAACCGTTCCTCAGAAAACCTCCCAACACAGTCAGGGCCGGCGCATCCGCATGCCCGACCGGTACCGTCGGATAGGCTTTTGCACAGAAGTTCACCTGGGTAGAAGTGACCCAGGCTTCTTTGACACTTTCCCGCACCGCAGGCAAGGAAAAAGATCTATCCTGATCGGCACTCACAAATCCCTTGTGCAGAGAATCTATATGTGCCGCCATCGCATCTGCGACTTCCGCCTCGGCGACCACCAGAAACTGCCGATTGCCTCGTTTGATCTTTTGATGCAAGGCTTCCAGTTGTTGCGACAATTTAGATAGCTGCTGCTTGGAAGCCAAGGCATCATCCAGGCTCTTGATCGCCTTGATGCCCTGCATACCACCCAACTGATAAGACAACAGGGAGGCTGGGCTCATGCGGCTGGAAGCGACACCCATTGCCAGACTATGCCCACTGTTGGTCACGGCCTGCTCCCGCTTGGCTCGCATTTGCGCCACAAGGTCCTGCAAGCGCTCCGCTTCGTCAAATCGCACATCATTGAGCGTTTCACTCATCAGGTCACTCAGCATCTCGTGGTTTCGGGACAAGGCCTTACCCGAAAGTACCAGCACTCCCTTGACCGTCTGCACGTCATCCACTTCTCCTTTAATCGAAGTAAATGCACCTATGCCACCTGTTGTTGCCGATTGTCTGTTCTGCATGGCCAGATAATCAGCCTCTCCGACACCCAGTTCGGTCAGAACATTGGTGTAAATCGGCAACAGGCTGCGCTCCTGTTCATCCAGCTCCGGCATATCAATCAGAATCTGCTCGTACACCAGACCATTGGTCCCCTGACAGTAACAGGTTATGCCGGCTGCGTTCTCAGTTTTCCGGGACTCTGGAAACACCATATGCAAGGGCACATCAGCGATACCAACCTTCGGTAGAATGGACTCATCATCCTTATGCATCTGCCTTTGTTTCAAAGCCTTGGCTCGCTCAACAATCTCCTGGGCGGAAGCGTCATCGAGCTCTGCCTTCTTGTTTGCCAGCTCTTTTTTCATCAGGGCTTCACGGACACTTTCATAGTTCTGGTCCGGCTGCATGGTCAAGGTGACCCGATGCGGGTTGTCCAGAAGCAGCTTTTTCACCAGCGACTTAATGTAGTCAGGATCTTCTATTCGTTCACGCAGGGTGCGCAATACCGGCTCAAGATCCAACAGGGCGATAGGATCACCTCCGTGCAGCATCGGAGACAGGGCACCCAGAATGATCTGCAAACCATAAGGGAAACTGTCCCCCGAAATCTCGCGCTGACTCAATTCCAACTGATGCAGTACTGCTTCAAGACGCTCTTTCTCAACTCCTTTCTCTGCGACTTCACGCAGCACATTCAGAACTTCTTCCTCGAATGCCGCTTCGTTTCCCGGATCACTACCTTCCAAACCGCAGGCAAAGGCCATTTCACGATTAGAGTCTTCCAGACCGCAAAGAGGCGAAGGCGCATGGCCAAGTTCCGAGCACTCTAGCGCACGCTGCAACGGAGCCGCACTGTTTTCAAACAATACATTCGAAAGCAGGTGGGCCTCCAGGTTCTGTTCCAGGTCAAAACTGTGGTCAAGTAACCAGGCCATCACCAAATGTGTCTTGTGCTCCAGTTTTTCGTCCTGTTCCAGAGGATAGTTTTCAAGTACACGGATGGGTGCGCAGTAACGTTTTTCGTCCGGCACCTCAATTCCATGCTGCTCCCGCTCGAATCGTGATAGCACCGCATCATGAAACTTTTTGTGATGCTCGGCCGCAGGAATATCCCCAAAGGTAAAGAAGATGGCGTTGCTTGGATGATAATGCTTTCGGTAGAAGTCTTTGAGCTGACTGTAACTCAAGTCAGTGATGTGCTCAGGGTCACCACCAGAGTTGTAGTGATAGGTCGTGGTCGGATATAAATGACGCGTCAGGGTTTGCCATAACTGACTCACCGGAGAGCTCATCGCCCCTTTCATTTCGTTATAGACAACCCCCTTGTAGCACAGCGGAGAATCAGGGTCGCCTTCCTGCTCGAATTCGAGGCGATGACCTTCCTGCAGAAAATCCATTTCATCCAGCCGGGAGAAGAACACGGCATCCAGATAAACATCCAACAAGTTCTTGAAATCCTTTTTATTTTTGCTGGCAAAGGGATAAGCCGTCCAATCGCTGCTGGTAAAGGCATTCATAAAGGTATTCAGCGATCGCCTGATCATCATGAAGAAAGGATCACGCACCGGATACTTTTCGCTACCACACAAAGCAGTGTGTTCGAGAATATGTGCGACCCCCGTATTGTCCGTGGGAACGGTCTTCAAGCCCACCAGAAACACATTCTCGCTGTTTTCAGTCGCAAAGTGCATATGCCGGGCACCGGTTTGCGTATGTTCGTACTCCTCGGCAATGACATGCAGGGCCTCAATGGGTTGCTTGCGAATGAGTTTGAACGCTTCGTGATTGCTTTCTGCCGACATAGATTACTAAACCTGTTTCTAAGTCCCGGAAAAGGGAGTGCCAATACCATTGAATTAAGGAACGCTACACTACCAACAATTACTTCACAGGGGCAAGCACCATGCAGATTTTGCCTGAGAAAATACACAAGAGAATCGCAAATCGCCTGTTCAGAAACATTCTCAACGAACACAGATAAACGCCTAAATTTCAAAATATTTCTGACGCATCACAATTTCCGCTCAGCAATTGTGACGAGTTTGTCAATTCCGCTGCCGAAACTACGCAAAGTTGCCCACGCGGGACTACACTTGAAATAAATATCGATAACCCTTTCACCTGTAGTTTTCTTAATCGCCGATTTGATAAATCCACGGTTTAGTTCAAAGAAAAGGTACCTTGCAACATGGTCGATTTAAGACCTCTGCTATTCATAAATCTTCTGTTTGCGATGACCCTGGTCACCGCAGGCTTTGCACAATTCAATCAGGATAAAGATGTCGCTACGGGAACAGATGTCCCCGCCGTTTGGAGTGACGCCGACAATACTTCGAAACCGGAGCCCGGTGAACCGGAAACTGCGGTGAGCCCCGACGTAGGGCAAAGCACTGAAACCGAATCGAATAATACGCCATCCTCAGCCGCTCAGGATGACAGCGACCGCACACCGGATACCGAAACCGGTAATGAAAGCCTGTTTGCAGATGAAGCATCGGATCCGGCAACCGGTATTGCAGAAAACGAGCCTGCACAGGAGGTCTTGGCGGAGACTCCCCCCGTGGAAGCTCCCAGCCCCGCCATTCAGCAAAGTAAACCTGTGATCACCGGCAAGGTCATCGTGAAGTCCAATGTCTATGAAGATGTTGTTCTGGTGAACGGCAAGCCCTATGGATCAACAAGGCTGGAACTGGATCTGACACCCGGAAGCTATCAGGTCGAAGTCGCAAAATCCGGCTACAGCAGCTGGACTTCAACCATTGATGTTCGGCGCGGTTCAAGCCAGACACTGAATGCGAAGCTTGAGCGCTATACAACCGTCAACTATGTCAACGGCGTTTGGGAAAACGACGTCAAAACCGGTGAAGGCCGTTATCGTGAAGATGGCCAGCTGGACTACAAAGGCTCCTTTGTGAATGGCAAGTTTCATGGCATTGGCACCGTACGTTATGCCACTGGAATGAAATATCAGGGCGAATGGTTTGAAGGCAAAATGAAAGGCTCAGGCACCCTGACAACCGCTGAAGGCGACACCTATGTGGGTGAAATGAGCGACAACAAGTTCAACGGCGATGGCACACTGACAAAATCCAATGGGGATATATATACCGGATACTGGATTGATGGCGTTCTTAATGGCCAGGGCACTCTTACCACCAAAGACGGTCTGTTGTATGTCGGTGGATTTGCAGACAACCTGTTCCATGGCAGCGGCTCATTGACCTACCCGGACGGCGGGCATTATGAGGGTTCATTCTCTAACGGCCTCTTTCACGGTAAAGGGGTAGAGGTGTATCCGGACGGCAAGAAGTACGTCGGCCAGTTCATTGAAGGGTTATATCACGGCAAAGGTGAAATTCTGAACCCCAATGGCAGCAAGATCGAAGGCACATTCAAGGATGGAAAACCTTTTGGCAAAGCCACACTGACGACTGCCGAAGGCGAAGTCTTTACGGCGCGGTCGAGCGAGCCCGGCGTTTGTTATCGCCTGAAAAGTTATCGGGCTACCGAATGCCCGAAACTGGAAGGCTGGTAAACGCCTTGTCGATCGAATGTCCAATAGCAAAACGACCGATGTTGTTTATACTGAAAACAACATCGATGTAACCGTATCCGGGCCCAGATTGACCCAAATCCGAAATACGGCACGTTACAGAATTACGAGGTAATTATGACAATCAAAAGCGCCCTGTTGGTAGACGACTCCAAGGTGGCCCGCTTCGCTCTCAGCAAGTTGCTTGAGAAAATCAATCTCAAGGTCGATATGGTCGGGTCGGGTGAGGACGCTCTGGAATTCCTGAATTCGCATGAACGGCCAGACGTCATTTTCATGGACCACCTGATGCCCGGAATGAACGGCGTGGATGCCGCACGCGAAATCAAAATGAACCCGGAAACGACGGAAATCCCGATCGTCATGTGTACCTCTAAAAAATCAGAAGAGTTTAATGACGAGGCCAGCGACTACGGTATTTACGATATTCTTACCAAGCCGGCCGAACCCGAGCGTGTCAGCCAGATCATCAGTAAACTGACTTCTGACATCGACCAAGGGACACTGCCCACGCCCGCCATTGCGCTGACCGTGCCTGAACGCGACATGGGCGACCTGAGCGACTACATCAGTGCAGACTTGCGCGAAACGGGCACAGACAGCGAGCCGGCTCCGGCTCAGCAAGTGAAAAGCCAGAGTGCGGCGCCGCCTGCAGAAACAGCGTCTGCGGATAGCCTGCCAACCGACTTGATCGAACAGGTTGCCCGTTCGGCAGTCAAAGCCAATGTCAACAACCGCTTGCATGAACTGCTATCCAGCTCGTTTGACGAGCAGTATGACCACCTGAAACGTATTCTCAATGAATCCAAGACGGAACAACAGGAACACCTGAAAGCCATCATGGATGGCTATGTCGGCCAAATTAACGAAAAAACAGAGTCCATCAAGGAAGAAGTTGCCGCAGAAGTCAGCCTGTTTATCAGTAACCAGCTCAAAGAGTTTCGCAGCGAGCTGGACCTGGGAGGACAATCCGCAGGTATCAGTGAGAGCCAGATAGCAGAACTGAAAGACCACTTGGCATCGGTACAGGCCATGGATACGGAGCTATTGCAACGGATGCAGTCGGATGCCATTCAGCAGGCCCACGACACGGCCAGAGAAACCGCTGAAGATATCGCGGAACAGGCCGTCAGCAGCTATATCAAGAAGCAGCGAAAAGAAAGCAGTAAGTTTTATGGCATCGCTCTAGCCGTCAGTCTCGGGGTATTTGCCATCGGTATTGTCGCTGTTTCGGGCCTGCTCTAGGTGCGCTGACTGATGTGATGCGACTAACCGGTTTCTTTATTGAGAGCCGCCAGTCGCATTAAATCTTCCGGGTAATCGACGTCCTCGGTCGCGCCGCCCAGATCCAGCACCTGATGCGCTTGCGACCTAATCAGGTCCTGAGCACCACGCGCACCCTTCAGGCGTGTCAAATCAGCAAAGTATCTCTTGGGAAAATACACCGGCACCCCTGCCGTGTCAGGCCCGGACGCATGCGGATAACGCGTGGCAACAATCTGCTCGCGGTCCCCTTCAATGACAGACACCATCCTAAGCAGATCCTGACAAGTGACCATTGGCTGGTCCCCCAACAGCACCAACACCCCCGAAGAGTGAGCAGCACTGGAGACGATTCCGGTTATGCCTGCGGCCAATGAGGCCGACATCCCCTGCTCCCAAAGTGCAACAGGTACGATCCGGCATGCGGATAGCGTCAGCCTATCGTGCGTTTCTATCAGATCCCGATGTGCACCAAGCGCCAGCCAGGGCTTGTATCCGGCCTCAAGCACCGCATCAATCACATGCTGTAACATCGGAAGCCCCCTGAAGCTTGCCAACTGCTTGGGCGACCCGAAACGCGTCGCTGCTCCGGCAGCCAGTATCAGTATCTGCAGGTCTTTCACCACGGCTCCCGTTGCAAAAAAATATAAGACGCATCAAATGACAACTATAATGCCAAAGCAATCAGCGCTAGAATAGCGGGCTTTTTGCAAAATCCGACGGTTTTGCCAACCAATTTACAGTAGCCGAGACAAACACGATCCTTATGCAAGTAGAAACACCTCTCTTCTCCTACCCGAAATATTGGGCCGAATGCTATGGAACGGCACCGTTCTTACCGATGTCCCGGGAGGAAATGGATCAACTCGGCTGGGATAGCTGTGATGTCATTATCGTATGTGGTGATGCCTATGTGGACCACCCCAGTTTCGGCATGGCCGTCATAGGCCGGTTACTTGAGTCGCAAGGTTTTCGGGTCGGTATTATTGCGCAACCGAACTGGACGTCGAAAGACGCGTTTCAGGCCCTGGGTAAACCGAACCTGTTTTTTGCGGTTTCTGCCGGCAACATGGATTCCATGATCAATCGTTACACCTCCGATTTGAAGATTCGTCATGACGATGCCTATACACCTGGCAACGTTGGCGGTAAGCGTCCAGACCGAGCAGTCACCGTATACAGCCAGCGGTGCCGGGAAGCCTTCAAGGATGTACCCGTCATCATCGGCGGGATAGAAGCCAGCCTGCGCCGTATGGCGCATTATGATTACTGGTCAGACAAGGTGAAACGATCAGTTTTGCTGGATTCAAAAGCCGATCTTCTGCTTTACGGCAATGCCGAACGTGCCATCGCCGAAGTTGCACACCGCATCGCCCGCGGTGAACACCCAAAAGAAATGCACAATATCAGAGGCACCGCCATTGTGCTCAATGCGCTGCCCGAAGACTGGAATGAAAAAGATTCGACACGTCTGGACCGTCCGGGAAGGATTGAACCGCACACCAACCCCTACGTGGATACCCGAACTGAGTCTCCGGGTGCTCCCTGCAGCACATCAGGGCCCGCACAAGAAACGATCAGCGAAACACAGGTCGTAAAAATATTGCCGGTTAAGGGACGCCCCAAACAATACATTCGCCTGCCGTCGTTTGAAAAAGTATCGAAAGACCCTGTGCTTTATGCACATGCTTCACGCGTACTGCATTTGGAAACCAATCCGGCAAATGCCCAGGTGCTGGTGCAACCTCATGGCGATCGCCATGTTTGGATCAATCCACCGCCGATTCCCCTGAGCACCGAAGAACTGGACAGCGTCTTCGAAAAAAACTACCAAAGGGTACCCCATCCGGCCTATGGTGACGCCAAGATACCGGCCTACGAAATGATCCGTTTTTCCGTCAACATTATGCGCGGCTGTTTTGGTGGCTGCTCCTTCTGTTCCATTACCGAACACGAAGGCCGGGTGATTCAAAGCCGTTCGGAAGAATCCATTATCAAGGAAATCGAAACGATTCGGGACAAAACCCCCGGATTCACCGGCACTATTTCCGATCTGGGTGGCCCCACAGCCAACATGTACCAACTGAATTGCAAATCAGAAGAGATACATGCCAGATGCAAACGTCTGTCCTGTGTTTATCCCGGAATTTGCAAAAGCCTGGAAACCGATCATTCTCCAACTACGCAACTTTATCGTCGGGCGAGAGCTTTACCGGGCATCAAGCGCATTTTTGTGGCTTCCGGGCTGCGCTATGACCTTGCGGTTGAAGACCCTGAATACGTAAAGGAGTTGGTCACACATCATGTTGGCGGATATCTGAAGATCGCACCCGAACATACCGAAGGCGGCCCGCTGTCAAAAATGATGAAGCCGGGCATGGACACCTACTATCGCTTCAAGGAAATGTTCGAAAAGTTCTCCGAACAGGCTGGCAAGAAACAGTACCTGATTCCGTATTTTATCGCGGCACATCCGGGCACCCGTGACGAGGATATGCTGAATCTCGCCCTCTGGCTTAAACAGAATGGCTTTCGGGCCGATCAGGTGCAGAATTTCTATCCCTCACCCATGGCCAGCGCGACTGCGATGTACCACAGTGAGAAAGATCCCCTGCATCGCATCGATTACAAATCCAGTGAAGTCCCGATTCCCAAGGGCATCCGGCAACGTCGATTGCATAAAGCGTTTCTGCGTTACCACGACCCGGACAACTGGCCGCTTTTGAGAGATGCGCTCAAGGCGATGGGTAAAGCACATCTGATCGGGTATGGGAAGAAACACCTTATTCCTCCGACACAGCCAAAGAAGCCGTCGCGCAACGTCAAGAAATCAAGTGCTACATCCAAGATGCGCAAAGGGCGTTTTCACACGCAACACACCGGATTGCCACCCCGCAAACAGTCTTGAACAATGGACCACCGGAGAATACACCCCGGTGTACAAACCCCCGGCACGCCCCTATAATGCCGCGCCAGCGTCCGGCTGGCTCGGCTGAACGTTCAAAACAACAAACACAAAATTGCCGTCTATAACGGGCACACATTTAATCGCACATTGCATAGCAAGTAGTTGCAGGAGTAAACCAACACCGTGTTTGAATTAAACGCCAGCAAACAACTCAGTATCAAAAACGATATTCTGTCCGGTCTGACCGTGGCACTCGCGCTTGTTCCGGAAGCCGTGGCATTTGCCTTTGTCGCGGGCGTGGAACCTCTGGTGGGTCTTTATGCCGCATTTCTGGTGGGACTGATTACGGCATCAATCGGTGGGCGGCCGGGAATGATTTCCGGAGCGACCGGTGCATTGGCCGTTGTGATGGTATCACTGGTCGCTAATCACGGCGTTCAGTATCTGTTTGCGACTGTCGTTTTGATGGGCGTGCTGCAAATCGCGGCCGGTCTGTTCAAACTGGGAAAATTTATTCGCATGGTGCCACACCCGGTGATGCTCGGCTTCGTCAACGGACTTGCGATTGTGATTATGCTGGCGCAGCTGAGCCAGTTTGGCACCAATGACGGAAGCCCCGGATGGCTTCAGGGGACAGGGCTCGAAGGCTCAATTATCGATATTGCCTGGTTAAGTGGTAAAGAGCTTTACATAATGCTGGCGCTGGTTGCCTTCACGATGGCAATCATTCATTTTCTACCCAAACTGACCAAAGCCATTCCTTCATCTCTGGCGGCAATTCTGATCGTCTCGCTGGCAGTCGTTTTTCTGGATCTGGATACCAGAGTTGTGGGTGACGTCGCTTCCATTGCCGGTTCATTGCCAAGTTTTGCGATACCTTCAGTACCGATGAATCTGGAAACCCTGAGCATCATTTTCCCCTATGCAGTCATACTCGCCACAATCGGTCTGATAGAGTCGCTGCTGACGCTCAGCCTCATCGATGAAATTACACAAACCCACGGTAAAGGCAATCGCGAGTGCGTTGGTCAGGGCGTCGCCAATACGGTGACCGGATTCTTTGGTGGCATGGGCGGCTGTGCCATGATCGGGCAAAGCATGATCAACGTTAATTCAGGTGGTCGAGGACGGTTGTCCGGCATTTCAGCGGCGCTGTTTCTATTGTGCTTTATTCTTTTCACCTCCTCACTGATCGAACAAATCCCGGTTGCGGCGCTTGTCGGTGTGATGTTTATCGTGGTGATCGGCACCTTTGAGTGGTCCAGCTTTCGTATCATTCGAAAGATCCCGCGCTCCGATGCCTTCGTTCTGGTGTTGGTTTCCGGCGTTACCGTCGCGACCGACCTGGCCGTTGCGGTTGTCGTGGGTGTCATCGTGGCGGCTCTCGTCTTTGCATGGGAACATGCCAAGCATGTCATTGTTGAAAAACGGGATGATGAGGGAGGCTCAACACTATACTCCGTTGACGGCCCTCTTTTCTTTGGTTCAACGGCAAGCTTCCTGGAACAGTTTAACGTGCAGGGTGACCAGGATGATGTGATTATCGACTTTGGCCGATCTCGCGTTTGCGACCATTCCGGCATTGAAGCAATCGACACTCTTGCTGAACGATATCTGAATGCGAACAAAAAACTTCACCTGCGACACCTGAGCCCGGAATGTCATCTGCTCCTTAAAAAAGCGGGCAGCGCAGTCGAGGTGAATCGAGGCGAAGATCCTTCCTACCATATTGCGTCAGATCAACTAGACTAAAAGCTATATGACATTGCAGCTCGCTTGCTGCATTGTCATCACAATTAAAAAAACCCGTGTTAGACTTAATTATGTTGGCAGTAAAATTTTTCTTACGTCGGAGAGTCTTCGTATGAGTAAAGATAAACTTGGATTAGACAAGGTTGTAAATCGCATCAATAAGGAGTTTGAAAAAACATCGGGACAGTTCGACAAACTGGTCAGCGATGCTTTTAAGCAACTCGATAATCTGCAATCACAAATACATGAGCCCATTAAAAAAATCATGGAAGACATGGATAAAATCCGTGATCGCGAAATAAACCGTTTCCAGTCCGAGTTCGACAAGCGCATGCAGGAGTTCAGCGATTTGCAGGCTCAATTGCTTGAAAAACTGGGCATGGAAAAACAGAAAGCCAAGAAAGCTGCCGTAAAAAAACCTGCGGCCAAAAAAGCGGCTCCGAAAAAAGCGGCGCCTAAAAAAGCTGCCAGCAAGACAGCCGCCAAACCGGTTGCAAAGAAAGCGCCTGCCAGAAAGGCTCCCGCGAAAAAAGCGCCAGCCAGGAAAGCACCTGTGAAAACAGCGGCGAAAAAACCGGCCGCTACCAAAACAGCCGTTAAAAAAGCACCGGTCGCGAAGAAGCCAGCCACCAAAAAACCCGCGGCACCCAAAAAAGCAGCGCCCAAAGCAGCCGCTAAACCGGCCGCAAAAACAGGCGCAAGCAAAGCTGCTGTGAAACCGGCCCCAAAAACTCCGGCGAATGAACTGACAAAACTAACGGGCGTTGGTCCGGCTCTCGCTAAAAAGCTTAACGGCGCGGGAATCAAAACGCTTAAACAGGTAGCAAGCCCGAGTGAAGAAGATAAAAAAGCGCTCAAGGCATTTGAAAAAGTAAAAGGATTTGAAACCTGGTCTGCAAAAGCCCAGTCGCTGTCAAAATAGTCCGAAACTTCTCGAAGTGGCTATTGTGGTAAATTGCTACCGCAATAGCCCTGAGTTTTTTAATCCGTGTAAAAATGCGTAAGCAAACCACCCTATCCCCAAACATAAAGATACATATCTCATACCTAGCCTGAATTTAAAACTAAACGATCTATCTCTACACTGATCCTATAACTCTAATGAATTGAAGAGTGGCATTAAGCAGCTACTCACTTTTGAGACGATAGGACTAATGTTGCCGAAACGTTTATTGAAACTTTCACTACGTGGAATAGTTCCGGGCCTTTTTGTGGTTCCTTTTGCCAGCGCAGAAGGGCTAACGCTGATTAATTCAACGTCCGCAGAATTCCTCCAGGCCGCATGTGCCGGCATGTCGACCACTATTTTCGGCATGCTTTGCTTTTTCCTTTATCGCCTGAATAAAAAGCTGCAGAAAAACCTGAAAGAAAATGAAGCCACAGAGCTGATGATGACCAAGCTGAGCAGTGCCATCACCAACAGCGGCGCCAGCATTATCATTACCAATCAGGAAGGTCTGATTGAGTACGTCAATCAGAAGTTTTGCAAGACAACCGGCTATCTGCATCATGATGTGATCGGACAACCCGTTGAAATCCTCCGCACGCAAGACGAAAAAGGCTCCCAAAACGAAAACTCCAGAACACTCCAGAAAGGCTGCCTCAAACCCGTATGGGAAGGTGAGCTGATGCTGCGGAAAAAGAACCGGTCAAACTACTGGAATGCGGTCACAGTATCGGCGGTCTATGACAAGTCGAAGTGCATTACCAATTATGTCATTTCAGCCATCGACATCACGGCCCTGAAGTCAGCCAATCAAAAAATGGAAAACCTTGCCCTGTTCGACTCCCTGACGGGGCTCGCAAATCGTCGCTTGTTTACCGATCGGCTCAATGTCTCGATACGCAATGCACAGCGCCATAAAAAAGTGACGGCGCTGTTCTTTCTCGACCTCGACCAGTTCAAGCGGATTAATGACACACTGGGGCACCAGGCGGGTGATGAGCTGCTTCTCATTGTCGCAGAGCGTCTCAAGGCCTGCGTCAGAGATCAGGATACAGTGGCGCGTCTCGGCGGAGATGAGTTCACCATCCTGTTGAACGATATTGTTGAACTCGACAAAATTGGCAGCATCGCCGAGCACGTGCTGCAGTCCCTGAAAAAACCGATACGCCTCGGCAAGCATGAAGTAATTATCTCTACCAGCATCGGTATTACCCTGGCACCCAACGACAGTACCGAAGCCGAAGCCTTGATGAAGAACGCTGACCTGGCGTTGTATATGGCCAAGGACAATGGCCGTGATTGTTATCACTTCTTTACCGAAGACCTGAACACCCGCGCCAACAAGCTTCTCGAAATTGAAAATGAGCTGCGTCAGGCGATCGCAAATGAAGACTTCTACCTGCATTACCAACCCCAAATCAACCTGAAAACAGGCGAGATTGCGAGTGTCGAAGCGCTGATTCGCTGGCACCATCCGACCAAGGGTGAAATTTCTCCTGCCGACTTCATTCCGGTCGCCGAAGAGACTGGCCTGATCGTGCCTATCGGAGAATGGGTCATGCGACAGGCATGTCGGGAAATCCAGCAACTGTATGAACGTACCGGAAAACACCTGCGCGTTGCGGTTAACCTGTCCCCTCGCCAGTTCAATGACCTGAAACTGGTCGACACAGTAGCCAGTGCGTTGGCGGACAGCGGCCTGTATGCAGAGAAACTGGAAATTGAAGTGACTGAAAGTATGCTAATGCACGACATCAATGCGGTGATCGAACAACTCAACCGTATCAAGTCGACCGGCTCTACCATCACGATTGATGATTTCGGTTCCGGTTATTCCTCATTGAGTTACCTACGCAGCTTGCCGGTGGATATTCTGAAAATCGATCAGGAGTTCGTCACCGATATTCCTGAAGACCTGAGTGCGATGGAAATTGCCTCTGCTGTCATTGCGGTTGCGCACAAACTCAATCTGAAAGTGGTCGCAGAAGGCGTCGAAAACATCGACCAACGCGACTTCCTGGTAATTAACGGCTGTGACTATGCCCAGGGTTACTTCTTCAGTCGCCCCTTGAGCTACGAAGGCCTCTACGAATTTTTCCTCGAAGAACAACAAGCCACCGCATAGAATCCCCTCTTCTTAATTTGGCGGGCTGCAAGGCCTGCCTGAATTGTGAACTGTCTGTAAACCTTTACTACCGATGTGAACCACGCAACATTCTGGCATTAACTACTCCCTGTTACACAGGATTACATGGCGTATAATTTAGCTACGATATGTAAACGGGAGTAAGCCTGATGCTTGAAATGACTATCTTCGCTTTGGAAAGCCTGACAGTATTTCTGGTCGCGTTGTTGTTTCTGAGATTGCGCCAGCTTGCGTCAGCAACGAATCACACCCTGATTGATTCACAGGTAGCCGCAGATGCATTTCCCTTGGTCGATGAACCGATTCTGGTAGAGACACCAACCACCGAAGATTACGAACAGAAAATGCACTGTCTCAAGTTGGCACAGGCGTTTACCGGTAACCAGATGCTGGATATCAAACGTGCATTTCCTCTGCAGCCCGCTGCGCAACCCGAATGGTTGCGGCAGGCCGTCAGCCTTTACCTGATAGGCGCCATTGATTTCATCGGCAAGCAACACGACTGCCAGAACAGCAGCCGAAAAGAGCTCATCGAAATCGTATTGAAATCCAACCTCAAAATTAATCGCGACAAAGCCAAAGCCTTTTTTGTAGAAGCGGTGTGTCGCGAACCCAAAAGTGATAATGACAACATGGTGATTGCCGGCGCTATCGCAGCCAAATCATGGTTGGAAAATCAACTGGTGCCTGAAAACGTCAGACTGGCGAATCGGGTACAGGACTGGGGTATCGTTGCCTGAACAGACGCATTAGATAACTTAAAAAGGTCTGAGGCAAATAGCGCCGCTGCACTCCATGTCACTATGGAACAGCGGCTTTTTCTTTTCTGCGCTAAAGGCGCATTTCAATGCCCTGCGCTTGCATAAAGCGCTTCGCCTCAGGAATTGTATACTCACCAAAGTGAAAGATACTGGCGGCAAGAACGGCGTCGGCGCCGCCTTGCGTCACACCATCTGCCAGGTGCTGCAGGTTACCAACGCCGCCTGAGGCAATTACAGGAATGGACACGGCGTCACTGATCGCCTTGGTCACACCGAGATCAAAACCGTTCTTCATGCCGTCGCGATCCATGCTGGTCAGCAGAATCTCACCCGCACCCAGCTGCATCATTTTGACGGCCCATTCTACGGCATCAATCCCGGTTGGTTTGCGGCCACCATGGGTAAAAATTTCCCAGCGTGCAATCGCATCTTCAGGAGCCGATACGCATTTGGCATCGATCGCAACAACAATGCACTGACTTCCGAATCTGGCTGCTGCTTCGCCTACGAAATCAGGATTAAACACCGCGGCGGTGTTAATACTGACCTTATCAGCCCCGGCATTCAGCATATCGCGTATATCCTGAACTTTTCGAATACCGCCACCTACGGTCAAAGGAATGAAGACTTCACTGGCCATCTTTTCGACCGTATGAATGGTGGTATCCCGCTCTTCATGGCTGGCCGTAATATCGAGAAACGTCACTTCATCGGCGCCCTGCTCGTCATATTTTTTGGCCACTTCAACAGGATCTCCGGCATCGCGAATATCGACAAACTGTACGCCTTTGACAACCCGGCCCTGATCCACATCGAGACAGGGAATAATTCGTTTGGCTAAACCCATCGTTGCTATCCTTCAGGTGGCTACATTGCCAGACCGGCATCACAGTAATGCTGGGCCTTGGCAAGATCCAGCGTGCCTTCATAAATCGCACGCCCGGTAATGGCTCCCTGAATGCCCTTGTCGGCCTGAGCCTTGAGCGCAACGATATCTTCCATATTGGTAATTCCGCCCGAGGCAATCACCGGAATGGAGGAGGCCTGGGCCAGACGGACCGTGGCCTCGACATTGACACCCTGCATCATGCCATCCCGTGCAATATCGGTATAAACGATTGCCGATACGCCTGCCGCATCAAATTGCTTCGCCAGGTCTGTTGCTTCAATGTCAGAAACTTCTGCCCAGCCATCCGTTGCCACCTTGCCGTCTTTCGCATCCAGACCAACGATAATATGGTCGGCAAAAGCCTGACAGGCTTCCACCACAAATTCCGGCTCCTTGACCGCCTTGGTCCCAATAATCACGTAATCAACCCCGGCTTTCAGATAAGCCTCGATGGTATCCAGACTTCGGATTCCACCACCGATCTGCAAGGGGAAATTCGGGAAACGCCTGGCAATCTGGTTGACGATCTCACCGTTCACTGGCGCACCTTCAAAGGCGCCATTCAGATCCACCAGATGCAAACGTCTGGCACCTGCGTCAAACCAGCGCCCGGCTACCTCGACCGGATCATCCGAGAAAACTGTCGAATCTTCCATACGGCCCTGTCGCAGGCGAACACATTTACCATCTTTCAAATCGATTGCCGGAATTACTAACATTGTTCTCTCTTCTATCCTGGATTCTCAAATAAGACTTTCTGACACAGTGCTATTCTGTGCCGTCCCATTGACTGAAATTTTTAAGCAACTGCAGACCCGCATGCTGGCTTTTTTCAGGATGAAACTGCACAGCAAAAATATTCTTCTTTGCCACCGCCGCCGCGATGGCATAACCGTATTGTGTACTTCCAATGGCGGCTGGCACATCACCAGACACATAGTAGCTATGTACAAAGTAGAATCGGGAACCATTTTCGATGCCTTGCCACATCGGGTGAGGACGCGCCTGTTGCACCTGATTCCATCCCATATGCGGCACTTTGAGGCGCTCATTGCCTTCATGCAAATCATCCCCAAAGTACTCGACCTCGCCGTCAAACAGTCCCATGCAATCGACGCCATCATTTTCCTGACTGTGCTGCATCATCGCCTGCATGCCAACACAAATACCCAATACCGGCTTTTCCAGCACCAGTTCTTGCACCAGCGAATCAAAACCAAGACGTCGAATCTCTGCCATGCAATCCCGAATCGCCCCAACACCGGGCAGAACAACCCGGTCGGCGGATCGGATCTGTGCGGCATCGGAGGTCACCAGGACGCGGGTACCAGACGCAACGTGCTCGATTGCTTTGGAAACGGAATGCAGATTTCCCATCCCGTAATCAATGATGGCAATAGTATTCATGACAATTGGCTTTTCTCTATTTGACTGGACTACTGTTGGCTGAAAACAGGTCTACCCATCTGCTTATTTACAGACTACCTGCGAAGCAAACGCGCAACGCTACAGGCACCCTTTGGTAGAAGGCATGATACCTGCCATCCGATCATCCAGCTCCAGCGCCATGCGCAGGGCTCGGCCAAAGGCCTTGAACACCGTTTCTATCTGGTGGTGTGCATTTTTACCCTTCAGATTATCAATATGCAGGGTGACCAGGGCATGATTCACGAAGCCCTGGAAGAACTCGAAAAACAGGTCAGTGTCGAATTTGCCTACACTGCCTTTAACGAATGGCACGTCCATTTCAAGGCCCGGGCGGCCCGAAAAATCGATAACAACACGCGAAAGCGCTTCATCCAAAGGCACATAAGCATGGCCGTAGCGTCGTATGCCCTTTTTGTCGCCTACCGCCTTGGCAAAAGCCTGTCCCAGCGTGATGCCAAGATCTTCTACGGTGTGGTGATCATCAATATGCAGATCGCCTTTGGCAACGGCCTCAATATCGATCAAACCATGGCGACAAATCTGGTCCAGCATGTGTTCCAGAAAGGGAATGCCGGTGTCAAAACTGGCCTTTCCGGTACCGTCCAAATTAATAGAGACGCTTATTTGCGTCTCCAGAGTGTCACGGCTAACCTGAGCAGTGCGTGCTGCCATGTAATGCTCCATCTACTTACAAGAATTCGGGCGCGCGATTATACCCCTAAACGCGCCCTGCGCCTATGAAAAACGCCTGTTAAATGCACAGAGGGAGTGCTTAGTTCAGCGCCTGCTGGATATTCTCCATGTAGGTATCAACCATGGACGAGAATTCATGCTTTACCACGGGGCTGATAGCCAGTTTCAGCAAGCCGGGTAACGGCAATGTGAGTTCAGCAGAGGTTTTAAAACTGAGCAGTGTACCGCCATCCACTTCGGAAAATTTCCAGCCGCCGGAAACGACACCATTGCCTTCGCCTCTGACAGGCTTCCAGATTACTGTTTTGGCATCCTCATCGGCAAAATACTGACAGGCATAGACCGTCTGAATCGCATGGTCGCCCACCCCTACTTTTTCCATATTCCAGCGAAAAGTGTTGTCACCCAGGTCTTCCAACTCATCAACTTTTGGAAAGTGGCTGGCTGATTCCGGAACGTTAGACAACAGAGCAAACACCGAGTCGATGTTTGCATCTACGGTGAACTCTCTATCCAGATCTATGCTGACTTTAATGGTCATTTGAATTCCTCGTTATTTTATTGGTGATCAGGTCTGCGCCTGACCGTTCTGACGAAATCGTTTTCCAAGACAGGCAGAAATCATAAACACTTGCCCCAAAAAAGGCCAACACTGGATTTGATTTGTCGCAGAACATGGCTATTTGATATAACAGTGAGTCCACTCTGAGCCGTAATGGATTCAATGACTGACATCGACCTGCAAGCAACACCAGACTTCGCGCCCAAACTGCTCAACTGGTTTGATCAACATGGACGCAAGGATTTGCCTTGGCAAACCGAAAAATCACCCTACCGGGTATGGGTGTCAGAGATCATGCTGCAACAGACGCAGGTATCTGCCGTTATCGGCTACTACCAGAATTTTATGGCACGCTTTCCCGATCTGGAAACGCTGGCCGCTGCCGACACCGACAGCGTACTTCAGCATTGGGCCGGGCTGGGCTACTACGCACGCGCCAGGAATCTTCACAAATGCGCCCGGATCATTGCTTCAGAATTTGGCGGCGTTTTTCCTGATACTTTGGAGCAACTCGTAGAGTTGCCGGGTATCGGCCGTTCGACCGCCGGAGCGATCCTGAGCATCGCCTTTCAACAACCCGCGCCAATTCTGGATGGCAATGTCAGGCGCGTCCTGTGCCGGCTTTATGCGGTCGACAGTTGGCCCGGCAAACCAGCGACTGAAAAAGCACTGTGGCAATTGGCAGATCAACTCACACCGGAACAGCGGGTGGACGAATACACACAGGCCATTATGGATCTGGGAGCTACACTCTGCAGCCGCAGCAGACCTCAATGCCATCGCTGCCCTTTTCAGTCAGACTGCCTGTCATTCAAGCGAGATCTGCAAACCAGCATTCCCGCTCCAAAGCCCAGAAAAACCATACCAACCAAAGCCGTGTGGGTCGCCCGCATCGAAAACCCGGACGGAGCGCTGTTGTTGGAGAAAAGACCGGAAAAGGGTATTTGGGGAGGACTGTATTCACTGCCGGAGTTCGACCCTGAGATGGATAAGGAAGGCGTGGTCGAAGCGGCATCGCGGAAGTTCGGCATTACATCAGGTGCCGTAGAGTCCCTGCCCGAATTTCAGCACATTTTCAGTCACTACAAGCTAAGAATACAGCCGCTTGCGATCAAGCTCGGAAAAAACGAATTCTCAGTCTCGGAAGCGTCACATTTCGAATGGTATATGCCACAGGAAGTGTCCCGGTTAGGACTTCCGGCCCCCATCAAAAAGTTTTTATCACAGCAACCGGAAAGGCAGAGCCAGCTAGAACTCTACCCGGTTCAGAAAAACACCGACACCACGACAGACAGGACAGCCCAATGACACGTACCGTAGTTTGCAGAAAGTATCAGAAAGAAATGAAAGGCCTGGATCTCCCGCCCATGCCGGGCGCCGCTGGAGAGGATATTTACAACCATGTTTCCGAGCAGGCCTGGCGCGAGTGGCAATCACACCAAACCATGCTGATTAATGAAAAACACCTGAATATGATGGACCCGGAATCACGTAAATACCTCAAAGAACAAATGGAAAAGTTCTTCAACAATCAGGACTTTGAACAGGCTGAAGGGTACGTAGCACCAAGCCCAAAATAGTGTGACATTATTCTGGCAAATAGGCTTGACTCGATTAATTGAAACGGGTTTAATACGCCCCCGTTGCAGGGTACCGACCTGCAACATGTGTTGGCCTTCACTGCACAAAAAAGGCCTATGCCCGGTTAGCTCAGTCGGTAGAGCAGGGGATTGAAAATCCCCGTGTCCGTGGTTCGATTCCGCGACCGGGCACCATTCTTTATTTAAACTCAGCCGCTTAGCGGCTGTTTTTATTTCTACCCACCATCCTACCCGCCATAAAAATAGCCACCAATCTTTTTTGAGGCTGTTCAGGCTGATTCGTTCTTTCTTGAGCCAATTCAGTTTCTAAGCTTTGGCATCACTATTTTTATCAGATGGAGATGCAGAAAACTTTCTATGCGAGCGGTCATCTTGCTTAAGGCCATAGAGATTCAACCCACCCTCCCCAAGTTTAACTTCTCGTATTTTTACCACGTATAACTCTTATCTAGTGAACGGTGACCTTAGCGAAAGCTATATGAGTTTAACCGGCTCACCCTCCGAAAATCCGTCATGGAATTTTCTTGATTCTGAGACCGCGTAGACATTTTGACCAAATGGTAAGTAATCTGGATGGTGGTACAGGAGTTGATGTATTGATCGCTGTTGCTGTTTTTTAATAAGCTGCTTATAACAAAAAACACAGTCTGCCAATAATAATCGGTATAAGAAATGATCGGCGCTACAGAGCAAGTCAAACTTCATAATGGAATTAAAATTACAGTACCCGCAGGCAATAACCTGATAACAAACTACGTTTTAAAAGAACAGGGTGACTGGTTCGAGCATGAGATTCATTTTGTAAGAGAGTTTATTAAGCCTGACATGCATGTACTGGACATTGGTGCAAACTATGGCTTGTACGCAACTGCGATAGCAAACAACCTGACAGATGGCGGGCATCTATGGTGTTTCGAACCGACACCAAGTACAACGACAGCTCTTAGGGAAACCTTTGCCGCTAATGGGTTTTCAGACAGAGTAACTCTTATCGAAGCGGGGTTGTCAGACAATAATGGCCAAGCATCCTTCTATGTTTCTGAAAATTCAGAGTTGAACTCTTTGTATGAAACGAGTTGTACAAGCGGTGAGAAAATAACTATTGATCTCGTTACATTAGATGACAGCTATGAAAAATATAGATGGCCAAAGCTAGATTTCATTAAGCTCGATGCAGAGGGAGAGGAACTCAACATCCTCAAGAAAGGGAAGAAGACGTTATCAGAGTGTTCTCCTTTGATTATGTTTGAATTTCAAACAATAGGCTCCGCATATAACGTAAAGCTAATACATGCCTTTAAGACTATTGGTTACTCTTGCTACTCCCTTGTGTCAGAACTAAATATTTTGGTTCCCTTTGAACCTTCCCAGTCTAATGCTGACGCATATTTATTGAATCTTTTCTGTTGCAAGGACGATACTGCCGCTAAATTGAGGGGCCAGGGAATTCTTGTTGACGATGCAACAAAAAATAAATCATACAATGGTTCCGCATACTCTCAGCTAAGTAAGCTTCGCTACTTTAAAGAATTTAACCTTCACGGATGGCAAGAAGTAGACGACCAGTATAAAAATCTTCTAGAGGCATACAATCACTATAGAGATGCGGCACTAAGTAAAAAAGAGCGTTACGAAAATCTACTCTATGCTTTTGACATTGTGAAGCAGAACCTAAATGAGGGAGTGTCAAACATCTTGGTGCTTTCAACATACATGCGGGTAGCATTTGATATTGGGCAGCAAGCTCTAGGTATGCAAATCGGCAACTACATAGTGTCTAAATATCTGTGGAAAGCGACACCATTTAGAATTGATGGTGGTTTTGTTCCTGCAAGCGATAAGTTTGAAAGCGTTTCTGTGAAAGGGGGCAGCCCTCACGAGTGGTTGCTCAGTTCTGTCATTGATGCATTGATTAGAAAAAGCAGCCATTCATCATTCTATAATGGGGAGAGCGTATTGCCTTTCATTGAGACACTTAGCAAGCTCAACTTTTTACAAGATGATATAACTAAGCGAAAGGACATGATTGAGGCGCGGAACTTCAATCCTAAACAGATCTGATGATTGATTGTTTTCGTTGAGCCCTACTGGTCTTCCTATTCATTGGCACATTGAAAGGGTCGCAAATAGAGCAGCCCATTAAATTAATGTCTTGGCTGCTTTCTTTTTTAAGAGACTAAATAGCCACCTAGCTCCTAGCGTTCGCAATGATGAATGCGACGAAATCGGGGCCCCTATCCAATCCGAATAGAAACGGGGCGCAGGGAATCGCATCTCTCGACATTTTTAGCAGGAAAAAGCCAAGTCACCACCACATAAGCTGCTGCGCTGCGTTGGCTCTTGTCTGTCCTTCAACTGCAAATTTGCAGTTGTTACCCGCTCGCCTTGAATCAGACCTATCTAAATTCGCCAGCTTTGCCGCCACCATTGCCCGTTGTGATTCGCTGAGGTGTCGCCACCACTCAAACGCCACTTTTAGGGGTCTGAGTTGGTTGTTCTGAGTAGGTGTTTAGACTACGGATAACGTAAGAGGAAGCGCCCCTCTCGTAATATGGTGAATAGCGTTTATTCGCGAGTCGTCGAACCCGTAACAGTGACGCTGGGGAGTACTTTTTTTAGATCAAATGACTGGCCCCTGTGTCGTCCAGCAACAATAACTCGCCGCGCACCACATTAACTGCCTTTGGCGCTTCAATGGATAAACGTGTTTGCTGGCCTTTGATCTGGCTAACGCTGAGAATGATTTCCTGATTCTGGCCGTGTTCGTCCGTGTAGAGGAATAAAACGGTCTGGTTCGGTTTGCAGCCAAGGCAGCTTAATGGAAATTTCATCCAAAGAGCGGTTCTAAACTAGGGGGGAGGTCACTGTCAGTTCAGCCTAAAAAGCCTCACGTTCATTACGTGCCTTTATACGCTTTTTCCCCGTTATGCGATCAAACACCCCCCGAAAACCACTACTAAGGCGTTGCTGCCTACGAGCATCATCTACAAAATACTGTTTTTTTGTTGCAGCTTTAGGGCCTTGAGCAACACCCAACGAGTACCCGGGCTTTAGGGGCAACTTCAATTAGCGAGTAAGAAAGAATTGACTCAATGCTGTGTGCGAAACAGCTTGTATCAAGCGGCTGATGCAATCGAAGACGCGAAAGGGGGGTCAATCATCGGCGCAGCAACAAGTGTTAAGCGCCGGAAGGAATAAACAAGCGGATTTGCGCTAGACCCGGACCGGACTGCTCATTTTCAAGCCCTTAGCGCGGAGTAGTCTGCATTTGGAGAATGTATACATATATCAGAAATTCAGGCCCGAAGAACGAGCCTGAATGAGCGACAAAAACACTGGTGTCCTTGCCTCGACGGTTGTGTGTTGGGTCTACCCTGCCTGCTCTGGCTGCAGCTCATTCAACAACTGCTGCGCTTGCGCTTGCCCTACGAACCCCTGCTTGGAGTTGAGGGCTTTTTCGAGATAGGTAAGCGCTGACCGGGTGTCGTTCTTGGCATGATAGGCAAGTGCCAGATGGTAGTTGATCTGGGCGACTTCAGGCGCACGTTCTGCAGCTTCGCGAATCAACGGCAAAGCCAGATCCACCTGATTGCGTTTGTAGTAGACCCACCCCAAGGTATCGAGATAGCGCGGATTACTGGTGCCGCGCAACACTTCAGCTACTTTGGCTGCTTTTTCCAGACTGGCTTCGTCATCTTTGTAGGTGACCAGTAACATTGCCAGATTATTTGCCGCAAAAGCGGGCGGGTTGTCGCCACTATTAAGAAGTTCATACTGCTCAATTGCCCCATCTACATCCGCTGTGGCTTCGAGCAATTGCGCTAGCTCGAGACGCAAGGTCTCAACAGGTCTGGCTTTTGCAATCCCCTGCTTCAGCACCGATATAGCCTGCACGTGCTGCCCTTCCGATTTAAAACTAAGCGCCTTGTTACGATAAGGAACGACCCATTCGGGGCTTAGCGTAATCGCTTTATCCAAATGCTCCCGTGCCTGTTCGCTCTGCTTGTTGAGCATCAGCGTTTCGGCGAGCAGGTTGTGCATGAGTGAATTTTCGGGCTGTTTTTTGAGCCTGTTCTGCAACCAGTTTTTTGCATCACCAACGCGATCTGTCTGAACCAACAGCTTCACTTTTGCCGAAATGGGTTCAATCGCATTGGCCTGCAGAGCGAGGCTTTGGTCATAGTTGCGCAGCGCTTCGTCGTAGTCCTGATTCATCTGTGCAGCCAAACCTTTGAAGTAGAAACCGGAGGCTTTGTTTTCTTCTGACTTGGCTAAGACCTCTGCTATTTTCTTCAGCGACGTGGCATTACCGGCACTTACATAAAGCTTTGCCAATTCTAGCTGGTTAGCCGGATTTTCAGGTAAACGCTGATAGATCTCTTCGCGCAAGGCAAGCGCTTCACCGGTTTTACCTTGCCGGGTGTAGACCACTGCGAGCTGATGGCGTACGGGCATATCCTGCGGGAAGCGTGTCACCAGTTGTTTGAAATAGTTTTCCGCCAGGCGTAACTCACCGGCTTCAAAATGTGTATTGGCCAGCGCTCGCATCACCTGCGGGTCATCCGGATCGCTTTTCATCACCACCCGGAAATCGGCAATCGCGTCTTCGTGACGGCCTTCCGCTTGGGCAATATTACCGCGCATCATCAGGGCATTCCGGTCGGCAGCATTGGCGGTAATCACCTGCTCAAGTAAAGGTTTGGCGAGCTCCGCTTCGTTCTTGCTCAGATAAAAGCGCGCCTTTTCATTCAGGGCTTTCAGCGCCGCAGGTGCTTGCGGATCTTTGGTGACAATGCCGTCCCATACGCTCAGCGCCTGATCGGGCTTTTTCTGCATTAAATGTATACGGGCCAGACCCAGCCTAAAGTCAACTTCATCAGCAAACTGCTGACTGTATTTGATTAATAGATCAGCCGCTTCTTCAAGCCGTTGTTGTCCTACCAGCAGATCAACCAACGATTTGCGTGCATCCAAGTTATCAGGTTCGCCCTCAATATATTGACGCAGAGTATTCTCGGCTTCTTCAATGCGCCCGTGTGACCCGAGGTAGGCAATCAGCCGTTGTTTGTGGACAAAATTTTCAGGCTTGAGTGTGATGACACGCTGAAGCGTTGCAATCGCCTCATCAGTTTGTCCAAGGTTTTGGTAGATACTGACTTTTGCCGAATACAAATCTACGCTTTCTGGATGTTCGGAAAGCGCCTGTTCAATCACTTTAAGGGCATGTTCATGCTCTTTCGAAGCAACCAGAACGTTCGCAAGCAGTACGGTGTTATCAATGTCGCCCGGCTTTTTCTGATGCACTTTTTCCAGTATTGTCCGCGCGGCAATAAGGTCACCACGCTGCGCCAGTACACCCCCCTTTAGCGTCATCGCATTCAGATTATCCGGCTCACTTTCGAGCACCTTTTCGGCTTCCGCAAGCGCCAGATCCTGGGCTCGGGCAAGCAAATAAAGTTTGCCCAGTTCAATGGCCGCCCCGGAATGGTTGGGGTCCACCTCAAGTACTCCCTGATACTGTCCGGCCGCCCCGCGCCAATTCTGCTCAGCAACCAATACCTTGGCCAGACCAAGACGCGCATCAATATCTTTGGGGTCGATTTGTATGACATTTTTATAACCGAGTTTGGCTTTGTCATAGTCTTCGGAAACAAAGCTTTCTTCAGCCTGGCTAAAGTACTTGGCCTTGCGCTCTTCTACTCCATCACACGCACTCAACAGCAATGTGGACGACAAGGTAAAAACGGCAATTCGGGAAGCGTTGCGACGAAAAATAAATGACATAAAACGGCTCTATGAATAAGTTTATAACGCCGACACTGTGTCACAGAATTAAGTCATATTTATGACAAAGCAGCTGCCTTGCTAAGACAAAGCCAGCACACTGGTGATACCGAAAATAAACGACAGAGCCCATCGAGCGAGCGAGCGATGCGAGGGTTTACCATCGAGCATCAGCTCCACAGCATAAAGAAAAATAATTGCCTGCGTTAACTGCGCACCAAACTGATCAAAATGTTCATTCACGCCCGATAAATAGAACAACAGGCCTGCCGACACCAAAACAATCACATCCAGAGGATTGATACGAAAATTATCGGCTGCTTCCAGCTGAAACGATAACAATACGGCCGCTGCAATCAGGGCGATGTATAGCTTGATCCAAACTGTTTCGATCAAACCGGTTTGAGCACTGCAATAGACACCAAGACCACAGGCCGCATACCAGACAGAACGGCTTAGCCAGCCTGCCTGCTGAAGCGGTGACAGCACGAGAATCAGCGACAGCCCAAACATCGCAACGTACAGCAAACCGATACCATCAATAGCCTGTGCTTGCCACAGGCAGAGGAAAAGATACACCGGCAACGATAAAAACAGAAAGGGCCTGATCAATGACCGCGCCACCATTTTATAACGCACGACTGACTGCGTTTTGAACAGGGGCTGCACCACAGTGCTCAACCAGGATCGCTGATAGCGCCAGCCGCCTGTTTCTGCCAGGTAAAACAAGCCATTGAACCCGATGCAGAACGCGACAAACATGCACAACAGCACCCAATCCGCTTGATATTTGAAAACGAATGCCAACACGATTAGCGCGATCTGAACCAGATAGATCACGATAACCGCTTCGTAGTGTTCAAGACCCAGCTTCATCAAGCGATGATGAAAGTGATTTTTATCCGCGGAAAAAGGCGAGCGCCCGCCCATCATGCGGCGCGTCATCACGGTCAGCGTATCCAGTATTGGCAGCCCCATCAGTATCAAAGGCAATACCGGGCTCAACGCGGTATTCACCTGTTGCGTCAACAAGACGGCCGCCACACCTATACTGTAACCAAGAAACTGGCTACCGGTATCCCCCATAAATATCACAGCTGGGTGCGTGTTGTAGCGAAGAAAACCAAAGATACTGCCAGCTATCGCTAGCGCCAACATGACCAGCATGACACCGCCCGAAAGGTAAGCAAGCAAAGCAATTGCGCCAAGACTCAACAGACTGGTGCCACCTGCCAAACCGTCGAGACCATCCACCAGATTGACGGCATTGGTTATTCCCAGTAAGGCAATAAAGGTGAGCAGGATACTGAACCATAGAGGAATGGGACTCAGCCCCTGAAAGGGCAGCCATTGGATACTTACCCCGCCCACAATGATGAAGAGGCTTACAGCGATGATCTGGCCCAAGAACTTGATTTTATAATTGAGTTCCCGGCGATCATCCCAAATACCAAATATCAACAAACAGACAGCACCTAAAAAGTATGCTGTCAGCTCCCGGCTCGGCTCAGCCCATAAGACCAGCGGCACCAAAGCGCCCACCACAATTGCGATCCCGCCAACGCGCGGAATATTCCGAGTATGCACTTTACGCGCATTCGGTTTATCTACCAACCCCCAGGGCACCGCCATACGAATTAGCGCAGGCATCATTAGCACTGCGATCAACATGGCAACCAGAAAACAGGCGATAAAAAGCATCAGTAGGCTACGTTATTGAGGGATGAAGTCGTTTAGGCGATGCTGTATCTGTACCATAAAGTCTGCGGCAGCATGATCTGCCGCATCCAGGGGCTGATTGCGCTCAAGTGGAATAGTCAGGCGCACCAATGCTCCGTCACTGCGGTTCAACGTGAGTGCATCCCAGAACAGGTACCATTTCACCAGGTATTCGTTCGTGATGATGCGGCCGCGTTGTTGAAACCAGTAATATACGACCTGACGATGTTCGCCCTTCTGAATCACCGCCCGATTTGCCATTAGTGGCTGGGAGTTGAGATATAGCCCCCCCAGATGCTGTGTTTCAAGCGAAGTGATTTGCCACCCTCCACCCGGAATGCAGGAGCGCGGAGAATGCGCGGATTCACCTTTTTTCTGGCTTCCGTAGTAAGCAATATAAAAGTTCAGGTGATCCCTGCCTTTGCGGTAGTTTGCCATCAGGTAGTCATCAAACTTTAACTCTTCAATATACACACTCTCAAGCGCATCCGGCGTGCCGTACCAGTCTCCAACCAACAAAGGAAAATGATTCAGGGAAAGACGTTCGGGGACGATTTCCTCGCCCTTCGAATTGGTAAGGCTAAATAACAGAACAGACACCACAGCTAGAAATCCAGCGAGAGGAAACAGCACCGGCAACCCTCTTTTCAGGTCTTCGTTGTCCCGGGTAGCCGTCTGACTCGCATCGATCACAAAAACATCTGTCAGATTGCGTCGGTCACCTGTCAAACGCAACAGTAAGACCAATTCAACGATCAGTACGGCCAGAGAGGCCATAAACATAAACCAGCCCTCAATATCATGGAGCAGGCCCTCTGCCATCTCCGGCCCCCAGTATTCCACCGACACCCCGATGGCACCGATACGAATACTATTCATGATGACCGTGATGGGGATGGTCGATACAAACAATACCACGCGCTTCCAGAGCGGGATTTCACACAGATAAGCCAAAATAAACCCGAGCGCCACCAGCGGATAGAGATAGCGCAAGCCGGAGCAGGCATCGACCACCTGCAGTTTATAGATCCCCAGATCAATGACATTGCCTTCGAGATAAACGCTAATATCAAACAGGCGAATAAAGGCTACGCCCAACTGTGACGAAATAAGCTGTAGCTCCGCCGACAGATTGTTATTGATAAAGGCAGGTAACGGCACCATAAAAACCAGAATAAGCAATGGTGCCATTAGCTCACGGGTATTGCGCCAGCCCAAAGTCATCCAAACCAGGCCGTAAAAGCACATGAGAAAAGACAGCAATACGCCCACGTAAATAGTCGCCAAATCGGTGATCACGAACAAGCCCAGCGCCAACACCATCAAGCCCAACCCAATGCCATTCGCCGATTGTGTGTCGTGTACCAGTCGCGCTCTGCGCTGCCATGCGAGGTAGATAGCAACGGCCGGAATCATCACACCGTGACTGTATTCCTCAGTGTTGAACCACTGGTCTGCCATCCATAAAAACGACTCATGAAACAAGACACCCAGCAGCGCAAGAGCGACTGCACACCACATGAGCAGTAGTGGAGAATCGAGTGAGAGTTTATATTTGAAAACAGATTGCATGATGGTACCCGGCTTATGAATGCAGCCGCAGAGTCTATGACCGGGACATGTCAGATTTATGAAAACCGGTACGCCGGCCATAAATCTGACACATTTCCCCGCCACACTTTTCCCTCACACTTTGCCCTGTAGCGGTTGGCTCAGCGCTCGCCGGTTATTTTCCCATCTGGAGTACTTAATAGTGTTACAGAATAGGCCCTCCACCCCGATTAAACGCATATTCATATCCTGTGTGCTGGGCATGATTCTGGTCATTTTGGCCAGCATGCTATTCGCTGTAGCGCACAACAATATTCTGGGTAGCGATGCGTATACCCATGATGAACTCAAGGCAGCCTATGCACGCAGTAAAGCGTGGATTCTGAACAATAAACAGGCGCTGTATCGCGAACATAATCCGGCTCTGTGGTGGTTGTTGAACAAAGCCAACCGCATGACCGGCGACGGCGAACTTGAACACCTCACCCAGCGGTATTTACAGACGGAGCGAGCACGCTATGTGCCTTCGCCCTGGTCAGCCCTGCTCTACGAGCAACCCACGCAGCTCGACGCGACACACCGGGCATTCGCCTCTCTGCCCCCTTACAATATTCAGTTTGTGTTCGCCAGCCAGTGCAATGCGGCGCTGCGCAACACCAGGCCCGTTGAACAGCTGTATGATGCCCGGCAATGCGCTTATTCACTGGAGCCGGCCTGCCCGACCCACCAGATGATGGCCTACCTTATGCTGCAAGACGCGCAATGCAAGCTGATTGAAAACCTGGACAGCAAAATCGAAACGCTGACCGGCATCATCGTAACGCACCAGAAGCTGGATTTTCGCGTGGTGGATGTGTACCTGCAGCGTGTCATGACGCTCATCATGGCGGGAGCCACGGAGCAGCTGGATAAACGCTGGGTAAGGCGCGTGCTCGACCAGCAAAATGCCGATGGAGGCTGGTCGAATTTTCAGGCGCTGGTTCCGTGGACAGGGAACCACCACCTTGGTTTCTCCAACACTGTACTGTCTGTGCGCGACACAACATCAAACTTTCATGCCACTGTGCAGGGGCTGCTGATCAGTGCCGCGCTGCTGCATGCACAATAGCAACGCCCTGAGCCGGGCCGGACGTCTGACGTTAGGAGACGTAGGCTAAAAAAAGCGGCGTTATCCCGGAAGTGCGCAGCAATATCCGAAATCTTTTTGTCATGCCAAACGTTTTATCGGCTGTGGTAAGTAGCGGGCAAGCGCATATGCCTTGATTGTTGCCACGGGTAGCATCAAGCAAATCGGCCTATACCCAAACAATGGATTCCTGCCTGCGCAGGAACGACGGACTGGGGGGGAGCCATACAATGGTGGGACAACGGAGAATTTTGCCAGGTCCGCTAATCTCACAAACCCTGTCTATCCAATATTGGCCTGATTTAACAACTTCTCCATCGCTTTCGAGAGTCTGCATTGCTGACTTTTGACCACTGCTTGGCGGTGTCTCGAGCTGCCACGAAAACGGCGAGATCGCGCCCGGTCCGATACGCTTAAACATTTCTGCAACACTTCTGCGTCACACTCCTCCGCTTACGCGCTCCATTCACCTTCTCACTCCGGATGAACGACTATGACACAAGCGGTACCACAAGAACTGTTTTGGGAACTCGTTGGAGAGTTTGTTGACCAAGCCAACGCCATGAGTAAAAGTCAGGCGGCTGAGCTGGTAGGTACAGCCATGATGTACGCAGCCGCTCGCTACCACACTCACATTGTGGCACGCGCCTCGAAAGACCTTGAAGACTTCAGCGCCGATCAAGACAACGCTCTTGCGTTTTTTCGTGAGCGCTATGAAGCCATGTTCAAGGAAAATTTCGCGGATCATAAGAATAACTATAACGAGTATCTCAATCGCAAATAATGGCCGCTCAGATACTGCCATGCAGGCCGCTTCTGTTGATTATACTGGCACTGTTTGGCCTCGCCTGCTCCGACCAGACGCGGCATGCCACCTCAGTACCCGATGAAATACCCCCTGAAATCAGTCTGCTCGGCGCTGCTGACATCCATCTCGCGCAGTTTGATACCTATATTGAACCGGGCGTCACTGCCTACGATAACCATGACGGACAAAGCCTGCCTCACATCGACATTACGGGGCAGGTAAATACCGCCAGACCCGGCACTTATCTGCTTCACTATCGCGGATACGATAGCGCGGGCAATGCATCATCCACACTCGCACGACAAGTACACGTCACCCCCGCCTCACCCGCGCCTCCTTCGCATGTTCTTCCTGCCTATCTCACTGCGCATGATGTCTCTGTAGACCTGCAGCTGTGGCGAGGTCCCGACAGCCTCGCGCAGTCCGGTTTCAGGGTCGATGGCGAGGATGGAATCTGGCAAGCCAACGGCTTTCACACGGGAGAGCACAGTGCTCTTATCCACAACAACGCCCCCTATGGCAACGCACTCACTCACACCGGGTTTGTCTGGCTGAAGGTAGAGCGGCGCGCCTTGACCGTTGCCGAGCATGCCAACTCGGCCATTTTCTATGGCTCTTCAGGTGCTCTGGATGCCGAAGATGCGCACCTGAACAGCGCCCGGACACTGCTGTATGGCGATGCGGGTATGGGTCAAAATCGATCTGTATTGTTGTATAAAAGCCGACACCATCGGCTCAGCTATATCAGCAATGACTGGCAGCTCGTCAACGAGTATCTCGCCTATAACGACCATGTTGCCGCCTCGCAGGACAAAGACTTGGCAGAGGTATTGCTAACCTGGCAAGAGAGGCGCAGCCAGCTGTATGTTGATGGTCTGCTGATCGCCGAGAATGACGATGATGCTCACATCGCCCAAAGCTGGCAACGCGTATTGATTGGCCGGCGCCCTCATGGTGACGCCTTGCAGGGCGTCATTAACCGTGTGGTGATGGGCACGGATTTTATCAATCTGAGTGCCCGTTCCTCCGGAAAAAAAATTGCGGTGCTGGGCGATTCATTCGCTGTGGCCGGATCTTCCCGCAGCACCATTGCGGAAGAAGACAAAGCCAGCATCGAGGACATTAACGCGCTGCAAACCAGCCTGCACAGCACAGTCTATACGCGTGATGTCTTGCGTACTTCAGCGCGCGGTGCTACTGGCTGGATACACCAGATTCAGGCGACTCTCGCCCAAAGCAGGGGCACCTTCCAGCCAATCTATAATGCCGCCTGTTCCGGGCATGGCTGGGTCAACGCGCCTCACCGGGATGCGGCAGGCGAAATACCGCTCACCTATGTGAAGGCAGCCATTGCATACCAGCCTGAAGTGGTCATCGTGCTTGCCTCGGTGAACGACCTGTTACCCCATATCAAGGTTGAATACGCCGCGCAGTCACTGCGCCAAGACCTTGACCAGCTAATTGATCAACTCCCGCAGCTGGAAGCGGTGCTGCTGGTTAAGACCTTCGGCTGGTATCAGCCCGACCATCTTGCGCTGCAGGAAGATAATGACCAAGGCAAACAATGGCTGCAACGCTACCACCACTACAATGCGGCACTGGCTGAGCTCGACCAATATCGAGGGGTGGTGCACTGGGTCGCGCACGACTGGGGGGCACAACCACCACGGGAATATCTGATTGGCTCCGCGCCCTCCAACACCACGGCATCAAAGGCCATCGACTACCACCCTTCACCGGCCGGACACGTGTCGATGGCTGAAATCATCTACTCCGCACTAATCGACTGGCTTTAGCGAATCGCGACCCTGGCCTCTTGCCCGGGCTCTCTAGCGCTATAACTTCAAACCGGTCTTGTCACTCAATGCTTTTCGTAACTGCTGTTTGTCATGCGATACCGGAGCAACCCAGGCGCGCGCTTCAAGCAGTTTCAGGTCTACCAGACAGCGATACCAGCACCCCTGCATAAAATGAAACGCCACGCCTTTGCGGCCATCCAGAAATCCTAAGCGCAGGAAATACCGGTAAAGAAAATAGAGCAAAGGACGCAGGAATATGGGTAAGCGGTTGTAGCCATTCTTTTTCACCCAGCGCTTTATACGCGCCCCCTTTGATGAGGGCGCCTGCTCTGAGCGGCCATCCAGAAAGCCATACTCCTGGTTCAGAGCTTCGAGCATTTCTTTGGTGGCATAGGCATTGTGCTTGTCTATCCACCACGCAACCGTATTGAGATTGTCATCAACAATGTCGATATTCAGAGGCCGTGAATTGCCGCGTTGCAAAACAATATGCTCATCCATCCAGCGGTTTTCCACGCGAGCATGCCCTGTTCTGAAGATGCGCAGCGTCTCAATGGGGTACATTCCGCCATGTCGCATCCACTGCCCAAGAAACAGATATTTGCGCCGTATGTTGATACCGCTGATCGACTCGGGCAGCCGCGACAAGCATGCAGGCAAGTCAATCTCACATTCCAGATATTCATCTGCATCAATGCGTATAACCCACTCATTCCGAATAACGGCGTGGTCAAGGGCCCAGTTAAACTGCACCGCATGATTGACCCAGGCATTCTGATACACCTCAGCGCCCAGGGCTTCGGCAATTTGCACCGTATCGTCATTCGAAAAACTGTCTACCACAATCACCTGCGAGGCATGCCGTTGCGCTTCGATCACACAGCGTTCAATGTGCAGGGCCTCGTTATAGGTAAGGATAATCGCGGTAAGTCCCGCCTTACTTGCATTCTCAGACATGTTCGCGCAACACCCTTTTCTTTACGGTGCGAGCCGGATTGCCCGCCAATACAGTCCAGGCAGGTGCATCTTTCGTGACCACCGCACGGGCACCGGTTACACAGCCTTCTCCCAGCGCAACACCGGGACCAATAAACGCATCGGCGCACACCCAGGCCTGATTGCCCACCAGGATAGGCAACTTGAGCAGGGGCAGGCTGGCGCACTCATAGTCATGTGTACCCGCGCACAAATGTGCCCGATGCGATACCGTCGCCCTGTCGCCAATCTCTACCTTTCCCAGGTTGTAAATGAGTACGTCTTCGCCGATCGCAGATTCATTTCCCACCACCAGATTCCAAGGCATGTAGATATTGGCAGAGGGATAAATATGCACATCACGCCCGATTTTCGCGCCAAACCTTCGCAACCACCAGGCTCGAAATGCAAACGCAGGCCGGGGTGAGATCATAAACACCCATCGCCCCACAGACCACAGCACACGCAAGAGCATTTCGGTGCGGGAATATTTGCGCGCACCCCGATTTGCTGCGATATCGAGATGGCACGAATCAGTGTGTTCCGGAGCGTTCAGTTCACCGCGACGCATACTAATCCACCCTCACGCAATCCGGCTGTGGCCCCACGCCCCTTAACCACTGGTAAGACGCACGCATCTGCTTTGAAATCGTCTGCCAGGCATAGTCCTTCAACATCCAGTTTCGGCCACGACGGCCAAACTCCCGGCGCACAGCACACGGTAACTGCATGGCATGGTCCAACGCGCTGACGTAGTCTTCGGCTCTGTTTGGCACCCACCATCCACATTCGCGCGACACAATTTCCTTCCAAGGAGCGCCCTGCGACGCCACAACTGGAATTTCGTGCGCCAAGGCTTCCGCCACCGAAATACCGAAGTTCTCCGTTTCGCTGGGCAGAATAAACAGGTCAGCCGTGTTCAGAAAACCTGTTTTCTCTGCACCGTACAACGCCGGTTGCAGGCTGATACGCGGCCCCGCGGCCTCTACTTTGCTCTGCACGATTTTCAGGTAGCTCGCATCACCAGGTCCACACAATACACACTCCCAGTCTTCGTGGCGACGCGCCAGTTCCGGCCAGATGGCAAGGAGTTTTTCAATCCCTTTCTGTGCATGGATGCGCCCCAAGTAAACGAGTCGGTATCGACTTCTTGCGCTTGACTTTGGTTTCTCTTCCGGCACATCAATACCGTTTGGCAGTAGAATCACCGGTTGTTTGAGGCCAAAACGACGAATGTCCTCGTATTCGCTGTGCGCGGTGGCGTGAAAGCCATCCGCTACCTGCAGTGCACGTTTTTGCCCCCATACCAGCATGGCCCGTTTTTTCCAGGCACTTTGTTGTAGCGACCACGGCGCCAGGGTCCCCCTGGGAGAAATAACCAAACTCGAGGTACCGCGCGCAGCAGCGCGCGAGGCGTATAGATTGGGCATCATCCACAGCCCGTGATTGTGGATCAGATCGACCTCAGAAGACGCGCGATGCAGATGCCGGTTTAATGCCGGCGACAACCCCAGCTTGCGACTCATTCGTACCGGATAAAACTGCACCGGAGCGGCCGTCTCTACAGTCTCCTCGTGCGTTTGCAAGGTGCATATCAGCGACTGGGTATCCGCCTCCGCAGACAAAGCCTCACTCAGGCGGGTAACCGAATTGGACGGGCCACCGGCACGCTTATCGATACTGGCGATACTATGCAGAATACGCATGAAGCGACCTCTTTTTGCCGGCGTTGCGTGGCGTGCAGGCAAGCGCCATTAACACCCAAAAAAACATGCCAATGCCTCCCGAACTGAAAAACACCATTTCTCCCAAGTTCACAAACACACAGGTATAGAGCAGTGCCAACCAGCGAATATCCCTGTTAGATGCCGCGTCCTTTACCATCCTGAACAACAGAAAAAGCAAGAAGATCGACCCGACAACACCTACCTCCTCCAAGACCGCCGTAGGTAAAAAACCCTTTTCGACCGGTGCAGAAATGGGAATACCCATAAAATAATGAATCTCTTTTGCAAAATGATGTCCGGGATAAATTCCGAAGCCCCAACCTTCGACTGGCCGTGCAAGAAAATTCTGCCACTGGCTATCAATACCATGGGTGCGCGATGACAGGGCCTCTTCAACATTGGCGGAATCGCGCTTCAGTACATAGCCGAAAACCGCATCGCGCAAGGGCGCAAGTGACAGCGTCATGGTGGTCAACAACACCAGGCTGAGCATGATTTTTGACAGGTTTTTTGGCAGGGAATGACGCGAAAGATAGCGGCCGGAACGCACAACATAGTGCAAAAACGTAAAGGCCAGGCCCAATGCCACGGCCACCATGGCGGTGCGGGTTTCCGACAATACAATGATCACCACAAAGAGCACTGCAACAAACAGATAGGGCGATACCAGGGATCGATGCTGCAAGTAGATGCTGGCCAGCAACCACGACACAAACGGTGCCATGAGCGCCCCCAGACTCTGCGGATGATTGAGAATGCCCTGAAAACCGGCGCCGCGAAAATGCGCGATGGCGGGCATGAATAAGGTAAGTAGCGACGCCAGCACAATGACAACAAGCAAGGCCGCCAACCAGGTGGTCAGCGCCGCACGCTCCTGCCGACTGAGCGCGCAGGCGCACATGATTGCCGTGCTTGCGCCAAGCAGAAACGACAGCAGCTTCATCACCGACACACCCACAAAACTGCTCGCCACCGAGCTGGTCGCAAAGGCAACCAGACCAAACAACCAGATGGGTGCCATGATGCGCAGGCTTTGTGGACGAAAACTCATCAGCGCGCGACCAGCGGCACAGAGCAGTGTGGCCCAGCTCGCGAGGCCGATATTACCGCCGAAGGTAAACAATCCCGGATTCAGATAGCGGACACAGGCCGCAAACACCAGCGCCTGCAGGGCCATCCGGGGCGATACCAGCGCCACGGGACACAATAGCCAATACACCACTGAAAGGCTGGCTGGCACCAGATAAAAACTCACCAACAAAGCGAACAATAACAGAACATGTATCAACAGCCCTCGAGTATTGAGTTGAAACAACGCGGCGCTATCGCCATTTCTACCGGAAGACACTCCGCGCGGCGTGCTCTGTTGCGCGGGTAAGGACGCAGCAGCCTGAACGCCAAAATTGAATCGGGCCCTCATGGCGACACTTCTCCCTTTGGCGATGCGTTGCGGCTCGGCGCTTCAGCCAGTTTTTCTGGAAAGTGCGTTTCTAAAAAGGCCCGTGTTGCCTGCCACCAGGGAAAGTCCTCCGACCAGATACGCGTGCGCCCATCATTCCAGAGAATAAACCCGTCGGCATGCTCACGTAGAAATTCCAACTGTGTGCGCCAGTAAGCGCGCGGAATCTGAACCTTTCCCTTCCCGCCCACATCGGACGAGGGATGAAAGTGCGGCCAGATGAAGGGAATCACCGGTTTGTCGCCTGCCATCTCACGCGCTTTTCGTATTACCTGCTGCGCGGTTTTCAGCCACAACTCAGGATCGGAGTGGTAAGTGTATAAAGCGGGATAAAGCACATCGGCCAGATCAGCAATCGCCTGGCGCTTGTTATTTTCGGCATGCCAGTCTTTCAGCAGGCCCGCATTTTTGTGCATTTCCCAGTGGGCCCACGCCGGCACGATGCGGTAATAACCCAGACGATAATCCGGCAACAGCGCCTGCATGCGCGCCAGTGTCGAACGGTATTGTTCCCGAATCCAGGGCTGATCTTCATCTCGGGTACTGTGCCAGCCCTCAATATCGAGCTGCACGTAACTGCCCGCCGGCAAAGCCTGACGAATTTTCTTTGCTTGATGCGCTAATCGGTACTGTTTAATCGCCTGTTTGCGCGATTCATGGCGGTCATACAGAAACTGCTCGTAGACGATGTAGGAAGATTCAAAACCATAGTGCTTGAAATCGGGTGCCCCGACGTTGCTGATGTGGAACAGCATCGTAAATGCGGCGGCATGGCCCGCGCATGTCAGTAGCCACACGCTCCCCACACATATCAGTAAGGTTCTACGCAGCATGGCGTTGCCTACTGTCGTTCAGCACCCAATTGCCAAGCAGGTACAGAATGAATGCCACTTGTATCGCAAGCATCCAGGCCATTTGCCAAGCGTCGCTCACCATGGCGAGTGCTGCGATCAGCACAAAGGTCAGCATCGGTAAGCGGATGATGCGCACAATGGCGGGCGTCTGCCATGTTCTTTCCAGCACAACGATACCCAGACAACCCC
The DNA here is from genome assembly GCA_006212045.1 of Oleiphilus sp. Lineage (GTDB taxonomy): Bacteria > Pseudomonadota > Gammaproteobacteria > Pseudomonadales > Oleiphilaceae > PZPK01. The sequence continues at coordinate 113,964 of PZPK01000005.1, forward strand.
AGACAATGCGCACCACTACCAACGCGATCATCAGTGATTCGAGGGAAGCAAGCATCACAACGATACCTGCCACGGCAATTTCTATCACGGCTGCCGAAAGCAGATAGAACAGGCGTATTCGCCACAGCGCTCTGGCACTCAGCGATGCCGCAACCAGAGCCTGCAAGACCATACCGGGCAATCCCAGCGCGGCCAGCTGAAGCAAGGGTATCGCCGCGTCCCAACGGCCACCCCAAACGGTCGATACCACCCAGGGCGCACTCATACTGATCAACAGGGCCAGCACTAAAGCGACGCTCAGGGATGCTTGCAGTCCGCGCTGCAACAATGCCGTTTGCACCTGAGAATCGCGCGTGTTTGCAACATGGGCAAAATAGATATTCTGCAGTGTATGGGTGAGCGGTACACTGGCTGCCACCACTAGATGCAGCGCGAAAAACACGACCCCCAATGTATTGGTTTGCAACACCAGGCCAATAACAAAGTACACACCACTGAGCAGCAACGCGGTCGCCAAATTACCCATCATCAGCCAACGCGTATGTTTCGCAATGGCCAGCAGCGGACGCCACCCGATCGCGCCCGGCCGCGGCATAAATCTGATGAACACGTACACTACCGCCATCACCATCACAGGTTCCAGCGCCATGGGCACCACGAAGGAAAAAACACCGGCGCCGAGGAAGGCCAGGGCCATAGTTGAACATTGCCGCACCGCATCGGAACACAAACCTGCCAGCGCCAATTCTGTGTATCGCCGATGCACGGCCAGATAGGCGCGCATCACTGCCCCAGGACTGGTCAGTATCTGCGCCAGACCGATCACAGCCATCAGCCAGATCAGCATGGGCTCAGCATAAACCTGGGCTGCCACAATACCGATAAGGCACAACACAATTGCCGCCAGTACATTGAAAATGAAAGAAAAGCTGAGCACCGTAGGCGCGATGTCCACGAATGCGTCACCGCGCTGAATGAGATACTGGTCGGAGCCACCATTCCTGAGCGCGAGGCCCCAGACCGACAGTGACAGCGCGAGTGCATACAGGCCAAATTCCTCGGCACTTAGATACCAGCCCAAAACGACTTGCGTGATAAACGTCAGCCCTTTTGATAGCACCGTGACCCCGGCAAACATACGGCTGCCGGCACCTAGGGTACTCGCGCCCTGCCCCGCGCTCATGGCGGAGTCTCTACGAGCAGCTTACGCCACAGAGAGTGTGATGCAGCGGGTGATAAACGATCGTCCAGCGCTGTATTGAAACGCATATCGGCCTGACGACTTTGCATACCGCGAATCGCCTGAACAATGGTTTCGGGTTGCTGATCACTCACGGTTCGGCCACAGTCATAGCGTGCCAGCACACGCGCCACCTCGCCATCGGCGTCGCCTACAAACAGTACCGGCCGATTTACCGCAAGCACGCCATAGAGTTTGCTCGGCACGATCAGGCCTTCCATTTCCGGTTTGAGCGATATCCAGTGCACATCGGCGACCGACAACGAAAGATGCAGACGCTCCAGGGGCTGGTAAGGCTGGAATTGCACATTGGGTAAGTGCTCTTCTACCACCTTTTGCTTGAGAAAGTCCATACCGCTGCCACCGCCGATTAGCAGAAAACAGATGGACGTATCCCTTACCAGCAGGCGCATGGTTGCCAACATAAGCTCGCAATCGTGTGCCATACCAAGGTTGCCAGAGTAGGCGACCACATATTTTTCACTCAGCCCCCATTCGTGGCGCAGAGGATGGCTCTCGGCACACGGTATGGCGGGTACATGAATCAGACTCCAGTTGGGAATCACGCGAATTTTCGAATCCGGCACATTTTTCCGTTGCAACAACTCCTGCATCTTTTCACCAATGGCCACATTCTGCGATGCATGGCTGAGAGACCAGTTACGTATGGCCACCAGCTTTCGCCATAGCCAGGAATCCTTGCGCGATAAACCGGCCGCACCGGCTACTTCAGGAAACAAATCCTGTAGCCAGTTAATCAGTCTGGCACCACGCAGGCGCGCGATAAGTGCAACCATCACTGACAGCATGGGGGGGTCGGTTTTCGCCACGACGATATCACCTTTGCGCAGTGACATCAGCAACACACCAGCAAGGACAATATAGAAAGTCAGATAGTCAATCGCCCGGCCGACAAGACTCGAACGACCAAATGCGCTGCTCCATACACGTCGTACTTTGACACCATTGATTTCAGCGTGTCGCGGCAGGCGTTGGGAGGCGTCGTTATACCGCAACCGGGAACACACGATGTGCACATCGAGCCCTTCTTGCTCCAGATATTCGGCAAGGCTGGTCAGCATCTGGGCTGTTGCCGATAAATCAGGGGCGTAGAAGCGGTTCACGAAAACAATTCTGGACATCTTTCGCCTCGCTCACACTGCCTTCGAGAAGGTCTGGCGCAGCTCTTTCATGCTCACCATGGGCAGAATGCCGCTCTCGCACTTGTCTTTGATGACCGCCATGACAGTGCGGGAATCTACCTGATCCTTGCCTTCACCAAAGGTATACACCAGGGACATGTCACAGAGATTATTGATCATGCGAGGCAGTCCTTTGGCCACGTAAGCCAACAGGGTTTTGGCATTGGCCTCGAACAGTTCGGCATTACCGCCAGCCACCTCAACGCGATGATCAATATAGGCGAGTGCTTCTTTGTGGCTGAGTTTGGGCAGGAAAAAATCTACCGAAATGCGCTGGGCAAACTGTCTCAAATCCGGGCGCTTCAGCGTATCACGTAATTCCGGCTGCCCCACAAGTAGGGTCTGAAGCAGAAGATGTCCATCAGCATTAACGTTGGACAACAAACGTAACTGCTCCAATGCCGGAGCACTAAGGTTCTGCGCCTCATCAATAATCAGAATACTGCGTCGGCCTCGACGATACTGCTCCAGTAAAAAGTCTACAAAAAAACGGTACTGAGCGGAGCTGTCTTGCGGTAATTCATCAACCATCACGCCGAACGCGTCAAGCACCGTGGGAATGAGGCTCTGCAGATTTGGGTGCGTATGAGAGACCAGCGCTATATTGTCGCGGTCGTCCAGATCATCCAGAAGTTTACGCAGCAGCGTGGTCTTTCCGGCGCCCACCTCACCTGTCACGACAGCAAATCCCACCTGCTCGCGGATCCCGTATTCCAGCATAGCGTAGGCCTGTGCATGGCGCTTGCTGAAGTACAAGAATCGAGGGTCTGGCGACAACGAAAAAGGTTTGGTCTGCAATCCAAAATGCGCTTCGTACATCAGGCGCTCCCGCGATTCAGTACGGAGCCCAACAATGGTTTTCCGTCGAGCGCTTCAGCACAAAGTTCCAGATCTTCCGCCGTGGTACGCCCTTCTTCCACCACCATAAGCATGGCATCAACATAAGGTGCAAATACCAGCGCATCATCCGATAACAGCATGGGCGGCAAATCAAAAATCACAATCCGGTTCGGATAGCGCTGTTTCAACTCATCCACCAGTTTGATCAGCCGCGGCGAACCCAGCACCTCAGAGCTGTGGGCAAGACTCTCATGGCCGCCCAGTAGCACCAGTCGCTCCAGACCGGGGTTCAGTAGAATATCCTTCACCGGTTCTTCACGTAATAAGTAGTCGGTAATACCATTTTCAAGTTCTATACCCAGGTATTCCGCCACCGAGGGTTTACGCAAGTCCAGGTCAACCAGCAACACCGAGTGTTTTACTTCCTGCGCCAGGCTGATGGCCAAATTGACGGCCGTGAGGGTTTTGCCATTGCCTTCACGCGGACTGACGACAGCAAGACTGTTCCACTCATTGAGCTTTAGCTTCTGCAACACTTGTGTACGCAGCATCTTGTAAGCGAGTGTGACGGTTTTGTCTTCTTTGCCGGAAATGACCCGGTTAGCTTCGAGCACCGTCGGATCCAGATTCACAACACGCGTATCAACATAGGTAATATCCACTTCGGAAGGCTCTGTCGCATCGCGTTTATCAAACGAGACATTGTCAGTGCGTAAAGAAGACTCTTGCGCTCCACTTTCGCGTTCCAGCTTGGCTTGTATCAGGGCACGTCGCAGTTGTTCCATTAACAGACTCCAAAATAGTAGTGCATGGCCTTACCTACATCACACCAAGCTTGCGCAGAGCGATATACCAAGTCACATCCAGCGGTTTTATAAACAGATGAAATATGGTCAGGCTAGCCACTATCGCGAGTACCAAACCCGCAGACAGCAGCCAGATTTGCTTGCGTTTCAAGCTCAGGTCGTGAGGGGTCGCAATGATAGGAATCACGGCCAACGGCGCAGCGCCTATGGCCTTTACCAACTCCTTGCGACCCCGAATGGACTTATCGAGCATTTCTTTCACCATCACCAGACCTACACTCAAACCCAGGGACAGCAACACGCCCAACACCGCGAGTAGTTTGCGATTTGGTGAATGAGGTTCTTCCGGTATCAGCGGGGGTTCAATCAATGTGAAGCGCTCGCCTTTTTGCTCCGACTCCAGTGAGCGCCCCAGATTGGCTTCCTGTTGCTTGGCCTTGACCTCGGCATACTTGAGCACAGCGCTTTGATAATCACGCTGCAGTTGCTGGTAGCGTTGTTCAATTTTTGGTGCCTGAGTAATACGCGCTTCGTAGCGCGCCAAGTCATCACGCAATAGCGTGCGTTGGGCTCTCAGGTTATCCAGCTCAAGCATGGCGGCTTCTTTTTGCGCCTTGATTTGGACGTAAGCCGGATTATCCGCGCCAATAGCTGCCTCGCTATCGCCGGCAGCTTCAGCCATCACCCTTAGCTTTGCAATACGTGCCTGCAGTTGCTGTACACTTGGGTGCGCATCGCTATACCTTTGACGCAGTTCAGCCAGCTGACGCGTGTAAATATCAAGCTTAAGCTTTGGCGCCTCGCTATCCGGCACTTCTGCCAGCAAACCCTCTATCTCGCTCCGAAGTTGCAGTACCGAAGGGTGCTCCGCAGAATAACGGGCACCGGCCTGTTCAAATTGCTGTTTGGCCGCCTTCAATCGTGTTCGGGATGACAACAGGCCCTGACCGTCGGCCATAATCACCGGCCGGTGCGGATCGATCTGGGCCAACTCCGACTCCAGATAAATCATGCGTTCCTTTACGCCATTCATCGACAATTGATTTTCGCGCAAGGCCTGCTCGGTGCGATCGAGCAAACGCAGATTCAGGTCAGTCAACTCGGGTAATGAATCAAAGTGTTCCTCTTTAAAAGTAGCCAGTTCCTGTTCCAGCCTTGCCACAGTGGCATCCAGTTTCTCGGCTTCGCTGGTGAGAAAGCTCGAAGCCTGCTCTGCCATTTGAGTTCTGCTTTTTAAATTCTCACTGAGAAACAGCGTCGTCAATTCATTCGTCACGCGCTGCGCCAGCATCGGACTTTCGTATTCAAATGAAAGCTGAAAGGCGATAGTGGCTTCGGTAGGTCGGCCACTGCGTGGATCGACTACTTCGGCGCTAATCACGTTGCGCTGTATGGCTTCCTCCCGCATCTCATTAATAATGTACTCACGCGTTTCCCGTCTACGCTCATCGATATAGAGGTCATATTTTTCGACAATTTTCCAGAGATTGCTGCTGGTCATCACTCTTTGAGTAATCGTCTCGATGCGTTGATCGGCATAACTGGTGACGGTTGACCGCACCAGTTCCTGCGGTATTTCCTGCTGTTCGATCAGAATGGTGGATTTGGACTGATAACTGGCCGGTATCAACACCACAGCAAGAACCGTCATGATCAGACAAGCGAGGAGCGTGATCGCAAAGGTTTTCTTGCGGCGACCAAAAGCCTGGCGCAGTCGCTCCAGATCAATACCACTGTGCTCATCATTGTGCTCCATTTCCACGCGTTACACCCTGCATTCCTGTTAGTTAAGACCTAAAAGACACTCACCAGAAGCGTTTCCTGCTTTGCCAATGCCACTGCAGTTCAACAGCGTTGCTGTCCGCTTCTTCAATCTGTTCAAACCGACGATGCCTGATCAACAAGCCCACTCGATGATTTTCCTGTATGCGATAATCAATTCCCGCGCGCACTTCCTGAGATACTTCATCAAGCGAACGGCCTGCATCGGTGCCGGTTTGGCGCTCTTCGCGCCATTGCAGAGCGAAATTACTGCGAAAACGCTCACTAAAGGCATAGTCAGCTGCCAGGTTCACGGTATCCTGTTCGATCACACGACCATCAGAGGTCGGCGACAGGCGGCGCTGTGCCCGCACGGTGAACGTGTGTTGTTCACCTTGATAACGATACAGGCCCTGCACCAAGCCGCCTTCATCGCGCAGCGTGATATCGTCCCATTCCCGGTTGAATGTGCTATGACGGTATCCCGCAGAAAGATCCAGTTCATGTGGCGCATCCCAGCGATAACGCCAGCCCGCCGTAAAACTGCGGGTATCCGAGCTAACTGCGCTGACTTGTTGGATACGCGTATTTGCCGGTGCCGGACGAAAGCGATCGAATCCCAAACTCAGATACACATCCGTCTGCGCACTCACCAAATAGAACAAGGTCGGTGACGCGCTCAGATAGTCGTATGAAATCAGACCAGTATTTTCGGCTTCACGGTAGTCCAGCCATTCGCCATTCAGTTCTACCTGAGTACGCCATCGTGATGTCCACCAGTAGCTATTTTCTATCGCCGCCACCCTGCGCCACCGCGTCTTCTCGCTATCAGTGCGTATTTCCGTATCCAGGAACTCATTGGCACTGGTCTTATCGCGTAGTAAGTTCGCAGACAACGACCAACGATTATGCACATTCAGCTCGCGCTGCCAGTCCAGCTCCAGACCGGGTTGGTGCGCCGTTTTCAGCCCCTCATCCTCACCCGAGTGTTTTCGGAAGCGATTCTGGACTGCGAGCTGCCACAAGCCGCGTTCATCCTTTGCACCCGCACCCAATCGAACAAATTGTTCCAAGCGTGTCACTCGGGCCTGGCTGTCGGCACTTAGGGCAAAGTTGTCATCCGCCAGCAGCTTGCTACTGCTCGACGCTTCCCAGTAGCCGGTTCCCCAGGCACTGTGCGCGAATAATGCGGTGAGGATCAGGCCGTAAATCTGCCGAACGAGACTGCCGTACCACAAAATCAGGGCACCACGACAACGTCGCCATTCGTTAATACAATGTTCTGTTCCAGCGCCTCACCCCGAGCAATGTCACTGTAGTCGAAATGCAATGCCTGCTGCCCTTTGTCAGTATGGCGAATCACCTTAATGGCATCCGGTTTGGCAAAAGTACTGGTACCACCAGCCATGCTGAGTGCTTGCAGCACGGTCAGCGGCGTTTCAAGCGGAAACTCTCCGGGACGCGCCACCTTTCCGATCACAAAGATCTTGTTGCCACGTACTTGCTTTACGGCAACATGAACATTCGCATCAGGGATGTAACGCGTCAGTGCACTACCCAGAGTCGCTGCAATTTCTTTCACCGACTTCCCCTGTAAAGGCAACACACCTACCAATGGAAATGCGATTGTGTGATCCGGCAATACCAGCACGTCCCGCTCTAATTCCGGCTCATTCCAGACGGAGATACTCAAAACATCGCCCGCCTGCACCCGATAAGCGTCAACGCCAACATGCATTTCAAGCGGCATATCTTCTGCTCCGACATCGCTGGCAATCAACTGACAGAACAGCATCAGAAAAATTCCGGAAATGCGGATAATGTTTATCACTTCTCGTCTCACGACACGCTCTTACTGACTCGTTTAATCAAGATCGACACGGTACGCGCACTTTATTAAAGAAATATGACAACCCCTGTTATTGGCCTTTGCTAAAAACGCAAAAAGCCCCGTAAATAGGGGCTCTTCAGGCGATGAAGGAGGAACTTCCTATGCAGGAAGTGCCTGCTTGCGGCGGCTCATAAATCTGAATACGCCCAAGCCGGATAGCATAAAAATAATCGAAGCCGGAACCGGAGTTGCAATCATTTCGACACCATACAACCCATACTGCATGCCGTCATACACATGCCAATCAGCATTAAACTGCGCGTTCATACTCAAATAATACGTGCCTGCTTCAAGCTGACCGGTCAAACTCTTCTGCTCAAAACCCGCTCCCCAGGAATGCCCCCAACCCAAATCGTCTGGAGCCGTCTTCTCCATCAAAAGGCTGCCAAAGCTCTGGGTTGCCGATACCAGCGTAACCCCTAAACTATCGAGCTTGTCGGGAAAGGCGAAATCGGTGAGAGTTAACACAAACTGCGTGTCCTGGTGCAAGGTAATGGTTTCCATGTAAGCATCCTGACCCTGCACCATGGCTACACGCTCAAAAACCACATCATGCATCGCTGCAAAACTGTGACCCGACTGCAGCAACGCAAATAGCAATGCCATCATTCCAAAATTAAGTTTGTTCATTTTACTTACCCTAGTTAAGTTATCGTTAAATCATTTCTCGCCTGATTTGGAGGTTTCCATTCAGGCTGTTTTAGGCATCGACAAGCGATCGCCACTTTTTGTCAAGAAGGGCTTCCATTCCCCTACTTTCTTTTCTGTTTGCGGGAGCTCCGTCGCAAAATATTTGTTCATGAAATAGGCCTTAAAGCTTGCTTCATCATCAACAACGGCCGCCGATTGCGAGTTAAGCTTGAGCCGGGCGTACTGGCCATTTACACCCGACAATGCCAATAACTTGAGATCGTCAAGGTCAATGTTACGCGGCCCTTGTCCAGACTCATCATTTATAATTTCGGCAAGTTGTTCAGTATTAAAATCAAAGAACCGAACCAGTTCTTCGCCAACCTCAAGAAGCGCTGGCATCAAGTCGATACCGCGATAACTTTCTTCCTGAAATGGCGCCAGCTTTTGCAATATCTGCTTCACAGCAAAGCGCAATATGTCGGCTTCCTTCACCCCTAGTCGATCAGATATGGCCTTGACTTTATCAATATCACTTTGACTCATGCGCAATGACACGTTCTTCTTTTTCGCTTCCATTTTGTAATGCCCTTGAGATTGTTATGCCCTGCAAATGAATGACAGGTCTTATGTAAAACACGTACGAATCGTAACAATATCGACACCGCTTATGGTTACAGATAGAAGAAATTTTGGTGACAGATTTACAGCATTTAAATGACAAAAATCAGGCGGTTTGCGCGGGAGTCGGGACAACCAGTCGAAGGGCTGGGTCTGGTTCTGGGGCTGAGGCGGGGGCTGGGACGTGCTGTCCGCTTGCAGTGCTTCTTCGCCCTGTATCAAAGTCAGGAGCAGGCGCGTCTTTCGTTTCGCGTTTCCCGCCAAACGTCAGGCAAAAAAAAGCCGGCACAAGGCCGGCGAATAATGACGAAAATATTTGATGCCAGAGACAGACGCCTTTGACACTAGCGCTTAGGCTAAACCCTATCGCTTACGGGAAAAAGATAGCACTGCAATATGACAGTTGATTAACAGTTATATGACGATCTAGGCCGTCGCTGCCAAATGAGAACCGGCGCATGAAGTCGGTAGAATATTCTAAGATTCAGCAGGTTTTTAAACGAATACTCTCAGTGTATGAGAAGGCATACATCGAGCGAAGTCCATGGCCCTTCCCTGGACCGGCTTGCTTTCCTTTGTAAGTCTCAGGACTCGCAATGCGTTTCATACGCACAAATACGGCAGCGTGGCCGTTGAGGATGCTTAGAATACCTCTCGTCTGTTTAATTTTTGTGCCATTTTGATGACAATTTATACCAACCATCGATCACGAAGGTCGACGCTCCAGTATCCTTAGGTGGCCATACTCATCAAAGTTATTACGGCCCGGATCGTGACGCAGCACGCGGCAGGTATCTCCAAACATACCGTCTACATAGTCTTGCGGACGGGCAAAATTATCAGTGTCGTAATCAAAGTCAGCCAATCTTCCCGGACCCGCATCAAGCAATAACAGGGTTTCATCATAATAGTCACACACCTCCTTGTACTGGCTGGAACGCGCATGTGCCATGGCGAGCAGCAAGGTTGATTTTGCCTGCGCCCAAGTCTCACCCATACGCCCATATAGTGCTTTGGCCTGTTGCAAAGCATCAATGATCTGATTCAGATTGTCGGAGTCCCGGTTATCGGTCCGCATCTGCATGAAGTGATGCATCGCTAACAGCCAGTGGTAATCGGCTAACGCCAGGGGATTATTGATTTGATGCAATTTTGTTATCGTTGCCTTGATCTGCGATTCCTGCAACAAATGGCCATTGATCAGTTGCTGCTCCAGCCCCTCAAGCAGATCGAAGGCCTCACCTTGACGTAGAATATCCTGCTCCGAAAGCACGATGGCCTTTTCTGAATGAGATAATATTGAACAGGCGGACGCGCCCAGAAGCGCTGCTAATACTAAAAGTCGCAACATGCTTATTCACCTCGTCAATGCTAGTACTGACAGTTCTTGTCGATGAGAAATTCCGGATTGAAGGCTTCGCGCCAGCGCGGGTTATATAAATCGTTGGAAGGACATGGGCACTGAAATTCTCCAAACCTGGTCAAATCCTGATGGCAGTCGTATTCAATTTCCGGATCTTCTGGAGGGTCAAGCGCCGCAAGATTCTGCTCCGTTTCAGCCTCGCCACCATCATTTGATGCAGTCGTCTGGTCATTGGCGGAAGCAGGCTTCGATGATGCACCGGATGAACGACTGCCCACTTCGGCCGAACCCACGGTAAGTTCTCGCAGCTCACGCATCTGCCCCATAATTGCCGTCAGAAACTCACGATCACCGCTTTCTTTAGCCAAAGAATAGGCCTCTTTCAGGGCATCTTCATATTCCTGAATATCTTCTGCCACAGTTTCGGAATCAGCTACCTTACCAGCCCCCACTCTTTCAACTTCAATTCCGGTGAATGGCTGAAACTCGTCCGACTCAAGCTCATCAGTCCGCCAAAAACTATCGGCACCCTCTTCTTCTACCGACGCATTCTCTTCTCTACTTAAAGTAAGCCGGGATGCAGAGCTACCAAGGTAGCGCTGTTGCTGATCCGGGCTATCACCTGCCGCATTCTGCATTCGCAGGCCATCCTCTTCGACATCCATGTTCACAGAACCATCAAGCTTTTGATCGCTTACAAGGTCTTGATCCGGCAGCAGTGTCGCCATCCCGTCTTCGCCAGAATTATCCATAATCCAATAGATAATGCCGGTCACAGATATCAGCAAAACAAGGGCGCTAACCTTCAAGATCTTGGGCATCTTTCCGCTCCAGACCACTCACACCTTGCACCGGAGATGGTTCCTCACCCGGCTCCTGCAAAAGATGTTCGTTAATAATGATATTCAGGTCCTCGATGCGATACTGGTAATCCTGCACCAGGTTTTCCACTTCTACCGCCTTCAGACCAAAAAAGGGGTCGCGTTGCTTTAAGGCATCCATGGCACTTTTATCCTGATAAGCAGCAACCAGCTCTTGATTGATGGAAGCGAGCTTTATGTTGTTTTCCCGGCAAAGTTCGAAGTTATCAGTCTGAATCGCAAAGCGCTCGTCCTGGGTATTCCCATAGGCCAAGGCCTCTCCCAATTTTCTGCGGGTCTCAGATAGACGCTGCTTCAACTCATCATATTCACCCTGCCATACACCGATGTTGCCCTTCAATTTATCGATGCGCGCATTCGCCTTTTTAAGATCCTTGTTTGCCAGGGACAATTCCTTGTCTTTACTCTCCATCTCGGACTTAAGTTCTGCCAACTGCTTCTGTAAGGCCGTTTTTTCGCTAATGGACTGTCGCAACATGTACTGTGCTTTCGCCAATCCTTTCTTAAGGTTTTCATCTGCCTGGACCATTTGGCTCTGGGGCAGAAACATTAGAATAACCAGTAGATAGATCCCGCGCATAAGTGCCTCCTATTTGATCAACTTAGAACTTCGCTGTGATATCCAGCTGCAGCGTGTCCATACTTATATTGGTTTCTGCGCTTCCTGGCGGCGTATCAATGGCATCCGCACTCAGCCAGGAAAGTCCGGCAATGGTGTTGTCCAATACCCCATATTTGGCGCGGATGATATAACCCTCGGAATCGGTGCCTCCAAGCAGAAAGTCGGAATCAGCAAACGCATCCAATACCGCATCACCTTCAAGGTGGCGGTAAATAAATGACAGCTGCCAGTCTCTCAGGTATTTCACTTTAAGCGTGCCCAAACTGAAACCGACCTGATAACCCAGATCTCGAGAGGTCGTAGGCACGCCGGTTAATGCCGATATCGCGTTTTCATCAAAGGCCAGATTTTTTACGACATCGCCATGCAGGAATAGAAAGGTAGGATGAAAATTGGCCATTCGGTATTTGATCGTCGCATTGAGCAGACGGAAATCACTCGCCAGGCCATAACGCACATCACTGTTCTGGTCACTGATATCAAATACGGAGTTGCCCACCTGGTAAAAATCCGAAGCCGTATTATCAGTCGCGTTGGACCCGGCAGCATTGCGCTCCCCTTTGATGTTGGTGTAATGATAGTAGGCCAGTCCTACCGACAACAAATTGGTATTGTAGAACTTGTAGTCAGTACCCAGTTGCGCAGCAAGAAGGTACTTGTCCTGGTCATTGTTAGTGGACACCACATCTTTATAGGTATCACCATTGTTCACGTAGGCATGCAACTCATCAATGGGAAAGGCACCTGCCGTAAAGTAGGGGTCCCATTGACTATCACCACCATAAATTGTGTCATCGCGCTTGAAGTAGTACGTTCCCGAAATCCCTTCAAAGCTCATATCACTATCAAAAGTAAGATCAGTGTGTAAAAAAGGACTCTTAAAGCGACCGCCAATCAGGGTGTAGTCTTTCGTTATTGCGCGATGCCTGATGTAACCCAGATCAATGTGGCTTTCCCACTTCTGGCCAAAACTGCCAAGCGTCTGATTGGAAGACACGGGATTACCCTGATCACCGGTCGTGAATCGCAGCCCCAGATCAATACGCTCGAAGGGTTTGGCCTCGAACAACAAACGAAAGCGCGAACGCAAGCGGTGTCTGTCATCCTGCACCTGATCGAAACGCACGGCGCCATTGTCATTGGTCTCATCAAAATCAGGTAAACCGTCACTGGCATTATCACTGGCAGCAAAATCGCCCTGATATCGCAACCGGCCGTCACCACTGATTTTTAACTTGTGCACCCATGATGGTGCTTCCTTGATACCCCAGCCATAGACGCGTGCGGTGCGCACAGCTTCTTCTTTCACTTTGTCTACCACATCAGCTTCGACTGAAAACTTGAGCGATTCATGCATTTCCTGACGCACGTAATCGGGTATATAGGGCACACGGATCACGTCGCGCTCTATGTCCTGTTCCACCTCTTCTGCATTCCGCTCTGTCTCTGCCTGTTCGCGACGCCTTGCTTTATCTTGCAACTGCGCAACACTCTCTTCACCCAATACGCCCTGCGCAACCAAAACCTCCAGCAAGGCGTCTGCACTCAATACCGGCTCATCGGACGGGCGCTGATCACTGCGGTTCACTTCATCTGCCAGCACCTTCGCTTGCTCCATGTCGATCACGCCATTGCTGACCAGCAGATTAAGCAGGTCAGTACCAGTGATCTGCGCTGCCTTGGCAACATTCACCGAACCAAGGATCACACTCGCTACAATCAGGCAGCTTTGCAGGATATTTTTCATGTCTACTCACTCATTTCTTTATATGTGCTGAATCTGTGATCGCTTAAATCACTGAACTGATCCGCATTTTTAATGGCTTACCCTGCTCTTCGATGGGTACGCTGCGGGCGACGCCACCCATTTCGTCAAAGAAGCGCTCCAGCGCCATTCGGGTTTTATCGCTACCTTTTTTCATGTCGATGACAATGCGTTCGAAGGCACCGTTTTCAGCCAGATATAAGGTGATCACGGCGATATAATCCAAGTATTTCAGGGTTTCATCCTGTATCAGGGATTTATTCACTTCGGCCTTTAGATACGCAGCAAAACCGCCTCCGGCCAATAAACCCCGCCCCCCCTTTCTGGCTTTCAAGCCAAAACTGTCTCCACCGGCACTGGCATCGGCATCCAGGCCCAGCTCTTCTCCGGCAGGTTCATCGGCACCGGGGTCTGGCAGAGGTTCAGGATCTTCCGGAACCTCCTCCTCAAGCTTTTCTTCGATCTCCTCTTCAATTTCCTCTGGTGGTGGCGGCTCTGGCGGCGGCGGTGGTGGTTTGATCACCGTAATCTGCTGCACCACCTTTTTCTGTTCCGGCGCACTCTTGATGCCCAGCACAAAATACAAGCCTGTTCCCAACAGGAGAAAGACCAGCAGTACACCAATAATCAGCGGCGCGTAGCGCACCAGAATGCTCTGTTTGCCCACGACTGCTAACGCCTATTTCACAAGCTTCTTGGTCACCAGTCCCAGTTGACTGATTTCTAATCGACCCATCAGGTCCAACACATCGACCACGCGCTGGTACTGAATGGCCGCATCGGCTTTGATAATCACCGGCAAATCCGGCGTGACGGCCTTGTACTGGCGCAAGAGAGACTCAAGCTCGGTCAGACTCACCGGATACGTGTCCAGATAAATCGTGCCATCTTCAGTGATAGTCACCGCCTTGGTTTTTGGCTCCGCCAGACTAGGCGTATCGCTGGCCTTGGGGAGATTAACCTTGATTCCCTGCACCGTTGCCGTAGTGAGTATGATGAAGATCACAAGCAGCACGTACGACAAATCGAGCATCGGCGTGACGTTGACCTCATCATAGATGGCGCTGTCGTCCTGATATTTCATACCTGCTCTCCAAGCCTATTTATGGCTGTACTGTTCAGCGATTTTGGTGACCAGTTCATCGGTAAACACATGCATATCAGCCACCATTCCCTTGATTCGCGTCGCTAGCCAGTTGTAGCCAAACAACGCGGGGATCGCGACCACCAGCCCGGCAACCGTCGTTAACAAGGCAGCCGCGACACCAGGTGCAATGGCTGCAATATTTACATCCCCTGATGCAGCAATCGCGGCAAAGGTGATCATGACGCCTAGCACGGTACCGAGAAGCCCAAGGAAGGGACCACCAGAAACGGCAATGGTGAGCAATACCATATTGCGGTTGAGTGACTGAATTTCCCGGGTCACGTAGGCTTCAAGACCAGACCGAATGGAATTCACCGAGGAGGATTTAAGTACCATACTAGTATCAGCCACATCACCCACCCGATCGCGTACTTCGGTAATTCCGCGATGGTAAATGTGGTACAAAGGGGATGCCTGAAAATGGTCATGTTCACCGAACAAGGCTTCGGATTCGTTGGTTTCGATGTCATCGTCTTCACGATCCAGTGCAGCGATGTCACGATTTTTCAGCTTCTGGTACTGCTGCATAAAGGCACGGTTGTCTTTGCCAACACGCCCCAAAAACATGGCTTTAAATGCAATGACTATCCAGCTCAGGACCGCCATGAATGTGAGCAGGATAATCACCACCCAGCCTTCCGTGCCGGTGTTCTGGAAGATGGTGACAAAATAGGAAGTGCCTCCGGCATTGCCCAATTGCTCACCTTTACCGACACTGGTCAATAGATTGCTCGTTCCCTGATTCTTGGCGAAAACCTGTAAAGTAACAGGTTCAACCTGCACATTGTGAATGCCCAACTCATCCATTTCTCCGGAAAAGGCACGCGTGCCATCGGCTGCCGCGCCGATAAATATCTCGCCGCCCATTTCAGCCGTGGCCAACGGGATTGAGGCCACTCCCAGGCCATTGACATACACGCTTAGTGTATTGCTGTTCAGGGTCATCGCGACATGCTGCCAGGAATCGAGAGTCAAAGGCGCGGTGCGCGGAGTTTCCACGATCTCGCCATTCATATTGGCTTTGGCATACAAGGCGCTCTGGTCAATTGCCAGCTCGATAACATTGCCGCCTTCACTACGTTGCATCAGCAACACGTCGTTTTGGACACCTGCAGGTTTGATCCACATAGCCAGCGTAAATCCCTTGTCAGGAATGAGTCGCAACGACGGTGAATCTGCCAGCACCATGGCGCCGCTGCCCACAAACGAAGCGCCTCCTGCGATCAAGGAAGCCGGACTCATCATCGCATCAAAACCGGACACTTGATTCCCATAGGCCGTTGCATCAACTGGAATATCTGCCGCCCCATCGAAGTGCAAGGCCACAACCTGATTAACGGAGAACGTGCCGGCGCTATCCTGAGCGCCCTGAACCGTGTCGTTCCCGTAATACATCCAGATTCTTTCACTGCTGCCACCACTGAGCTGCGGTAGCTGCACCCAGATGTAAGCCAGCTGATTCAACAGATCAAAAGACTCCACATGGAACTTGAGCGGCGTCTTTCCGTCCTGGCCGATAAAGCGCAAATCACTCAAGTCTTCTTTGACCAGGAAGAAATCTTCAAAGTTGGCTGAGTGGAGACGCAAGAGCACTGGCACATTGGTCGCAGTCGTTGAAATATTGGCTCCCGTTGCACCGGTATCGATGGCGACCGGAACGCGATAGGACCACGTATCATTCCACCATGCCGAAGCGATTCCAGGAATTGTTGTAATGAAAATGAACAGCACGAATGCGCGCATACTTACCCCCTTAAATTCAGGCGAACCATTTAAGCAACGCTTCATAACAGAAATGTTACAAGAGGCTTTTAAGTGATGAATTTGCTGCCACACATCCACCCGGTAAATGCAAGCAACTAGATAGCGGTTCAGCTTGGTCAATGAAAGTGCGAGGGGGCCGGGAACCAGCCCCCGAATGCAATGCAGTTACAGCAACTCGATAGTCACAAATGCTGTATTGCGCGACGCCGCTTCGGTGGCGGCTTTTTCCGCTGCCGCTTGCACCGATTCGGTGGCAGCGTCGATTGCTGAGCCAATACCGCTAATATCACCGCCTACGGAACTGGTCGTCGGGACTCCGGTAGAAATACCGCCAAAACTGATATTGTCGGTGCCTTTTACTTCTGCCGCCGCAATGAACAAATCGCCCGCCGACTGGATGCCAGCCTCACCGGCGTCCACAATCCCGAAGGGCGTCGACAGCATGATCGCACCACTGCCCTGCTGCACCTGATCATAGCGCTGAACCGAGCTTAGCTGTGTAGATGAGGCATCACGACTTTGACTGGTGGTAATACCACTACCCGAAACGGAAGGCGGCTGCACCAGGGTCACTGCTCCGGTTTCACGACTCACCAAAAATTCGGTAGGCGGAGTGGATTCGGCGGTCTTGGCTCCTTTACCAGCATCAATATCGCCAAATGCTGACCACAGGTTAATATCGCCACCAGCCAGCGGTATTGTGCGCGATTCGTTTACATTAAAGGCATCAGCAACTACGCTGCTGATATCTCCTCGCGCAAAACTCAGGACACCCAGCTGATCGTTGGGAACGACCTTGCCGAACAACGAGCGGACCAAAGCCGCTGACGATCCCACGTTAATGCTGCCTGCGGGCGTGAACAGGCTGATATCCCCGCCCAGACGACTTTGTATCGTGGAAAAACGCATATCGAGATCACCAAGGCGCTGCGCATCAGTAGCGAAATCGAACGACAACCCGGCATCCGCCTGCCAAACCGCCAGAATCTCTTCCATGCCAGCGGCATCACGCGTTCCGATACCTCCCAGATTGAACTGCCCGATCTCATCCAGGCCGGCCAGAACCTGCGATAGCTGTGGCAAATCATTTGCCACCAACACCAAGCCGTAGCGATCTGACAACTCCTGCGCCAGCGCTGCTGCCTCTTTATCGCTATTGGAAGCCTGTTCAATGCGCTGCAAAAGCGCCCCGGAAGACACATCCTGCGATAGCTTGAGCGCTGCCTTGTTATGCATCCATTTCAGAGCGAAATCATTGGCGTCACCAAAGAACATTCGCTGCGCCAGGTAACCACGTTCGAATTGGGCAATGGCGTTACCTGCCTCTTTCCCTTCTACACCGGATTGTCCGTTGTGACGCAACATGATGGCCTCGGCAGCCAGCAGCTGCTTGTCCGCCGACATACCTTGATAGGCCTGCTGGGCCATCTCCAGTTGTTCATGCAAAGGCAAAGCATAAAGCTCTTCCTGACTGTTCAGATTGCTGTGATCAATCAAATCTTGCTGACGCTGCGGACGCAACATAAAGTCGAGCAATTGCAAACTACCACTGCGGGAAAAATAGGCTTGCATCTGATCAGTGCGCCTGGCACCCGAGGCAATCCCATTTCCATTCAGTGCCGCCACGAACAACTGATCCGCATCGGCCAACACAGCTTCCGGGCGACTAAACGCCAAATCTGCAAAATAGTCTACCGCAATGCGCTGTCTCAACTCGGTACCGAGTTGCGCATAGTCGTCCAGAAATTCCGGACTGATACGTGTGCGTGTTGCATCCGTATATTGACTCCCTGTTGCCTGACTGACCAGATCAGCGATCTTCAGCCATTGCGTAAAGTCTTTACTATTGGAGGAGATTGATGAACGTGCCTGACCTGGAGCACGGGCCAGAAGGGCCGCAAACACATCTATAAAGCTGGCGTTTTCTCGCAAGTCTGCATCATCGAGCAACTCGACCACAAAGGGTAAATCGGCATTTTGACCAACCGCCTCACCATGCAAAGCTGACCAGTCACCAAAGGCGGCTGTACCAGCAAAGACGTGAATATTGGCGCCATCATTCGGCAAGTTCGGATTATCGGTATTGGCAATGGAGCGAATACCCTTTGAAGTACCCAGATCAATGTCTCCACCGGCCTGGACGATCAGGTCACCGGGACCCGCGATGCGGATAATCTGGTCCGCGCTTTCTCGCAATATACCTTTGTCATCACGCTTCAAGGGATACACAAAATCACCACCGGATCGAATCACACTCAGATCATTGGACGCGTTGTGCTGAATATGGAAACTGGCATTAACGAAATCGTTGCCGGCATAAGCCTCGATCGCTGCTGGCGTGTTAAAAGCGATCCCTCCCTGCAGCGACCCGACATTACCAAATAGCGAGACGACACGGTTAGCCAGAGCCGCTTCGCGATCAATTGCCCGCGCCGCGTGATTCCGTGAGGGATCATTCTCAAAGGAATAGGGCAGCAGTTTACCGCGCTGACGTAAACTGCCGTTCACTGTTTTCCCCAGAGCCAACGTTGCTCCCGTGCTAGGCGACATGAGCGTCGGCAGGCTATCGTAGGCATAGTCCGCGATGTAAAAAGTAAGTGGCGTTTCATTGGCGGCGAGATTAGAACCGCGAATATCGCCAGCTGCAAACAATGAGAAACTGGCATTGGCATCGGGAAAGAGTGACACCGTGTTATCCAGAGCGTTGCCGCGACTGTCAAAAAGCAAGTCGCCACGCAGTGCAGATGCTTCGAAGCGACTCGGCATAATCAGTTGTGCATACTTAACCTGTTCATAACTGCCAGCCAAAGCAGGCTCATAGTAGGCGGTGAGCACTTGATCGACATCGGCGCGCGAACGCAAATCTCCCGCAACACTACTGATACTGAGGGAGGTTTGGTGATAACTATCAAAATAGTAGTTGTCAAAGCCGGCACCACCGTCGGCGAAAAACGAATACTGAGCCGGATTGATCGGCAGCATCGAGGTGTTTACGACACCGTCCAGCAAGAGGTCTCCCAACGCCGACACTCGCATGCTGGTATTGGCGCCAGTCAACAGCAAGCTTTGGTCATACTCATTGACTTGCACATGCCCCCGTGCAGAAAGATCCAGATTACCGCCATCGTTCTGGGCGTTAATACCGGCCAACGAACCATAACTTTCCAGATACAGACTGCCACCATCATAACGTTGAGGCTCTTTCACCTGCCCATCATCCGGTACGCTACCTTCCGCCGTGCCGGGTGTCGTGAGACTGATATCCCGAACATCACCTCCAGCAAAAAGGTCGAGCGAGCCACCACCGATGGCATGAATACCTCCGCTGATCTGGTCAATTGCGGCAAACCAGGTCCGCAGATGACTGTAATCAAGCCCGCTCACCGATACGTCTTCTTCCGAGGTAAAACGGTGCATAAAGTTGGCAGCACCCTGATCTGCAGAGCTACCCGATATCGCGCCATAAACAGTCAGCGCGACATCACCACTATCTGTGCTGTAACCGGAGAAATGACTGTCCAGCAACCACAACGAAGGAGCGCTGACACCGGAATAAAAACTGTTGCCATTCCATGCAGGCAAGCCGTCGTCATCGAGGCTGCTGGCTTTTCCCAATGTGGCGATATAGGCCCCACTGGCCTGCTGCAGATCCCCTGCCGACATCATCCTGATATCGCCGGTACCTGTGCGCACAAAACTATTGGCAGCCATATCAACCATACCGGCGCTCAAACGGTTGCTCTGCGCAAACGCACTACCCGAGAAGCCACCTGCCAATAACGTGATATCGCTGGATGCACTACCACTTAAAGCCAGCACATCATCCACGAATGCAAAAGATGGCGGCGCCTCATCAATGTCATCCACATAGCCAAACTCAAAATCATTGGTCGTGAAATTGAGTTCAGGGCGCAGGCGACGCACACCATCGCTGAGGCCGCCATGCAAAACCAGATTCCCTTCTGCCCGAGCCACAAAACGCCCAGCCTCACCCGCCGCGTTGCGCAAGTTAATCAGATCGAGCGTCTGGTTGCTCGCCGCCAGATCCAAATCGCCATCGCTGCTGATCTCCAATGACGGCCGCACGCTAAGATCCGCCAGCGTGCGGGCACCACTCAGGTTGACATAGCCACTGCCGTCCAGACCCTCAAGTAGAGAAAGACTGGTATTCAGATAGTTCGCAAACTCCGCTTTGCTCACGTTGCTGTCATCCACCTGATGCGACAGGTAAAGACGAATACCTGCACTGGCATCGCTACGCAATGTCACATCCCCATCGTCTATCTGCACGCCATTTCCGGCATCAGGAACGTGATCACTATTCACGATTATGTCCAAGCCGCCCATCGCAGTAATTTGCGCGCCTTGTGCGACTTGCACCAAACCTGCATCACTGTGCAACAACAGCCCTTTGCTTTCCGCCCCTGTCACGACCAGCGTTGCGCCATCATTCACTTGCACGCCATCATGCCCATAAAGACGCAATTGCGAGTCCGCATCCTCCAGAAGCAGTTCGCCATCCACCTGCAAAGTACCGGCTACCGAAGCGAAACTGGCTTCTCCCGCTGCCTGCCAGTTCTGATCGACGATCAGATTCTGTCCCGCTCCGCTCAAAACAAGGTGCACTTCGTTGTTGGCACCCGAGGCATTGAGCTGCGCCAATGCATCCATTTCAGCGATACTACCCTCACGACTACCCGCAAACTCTGCGGCTTGAACATAAAGGTCTATGCCGCCTCCCCCCAGGGCCAAAGTTCCTACAGTATTGATATCCAACTGACCACCCGCAATCAGATGGATAGCACCATCTTCGGCCATCTGACTCGCATCACCAAAGTCAAAGCTGTCCAGCTGAGCGATGGTAAGGTTCTGCGTCGCCGTCAATGACACCACTCCCGCAGGACCAAACCGGGTTTCACCCTCAAAATCCTGCGCATAACTATGGACCGAAAACAAAGCCTGTGAACCAATTTCCAAATGATCGGCGCTGGCGATATTGATCACACCACTAGGGTTAAACACATGCGTGTCGAACACCACATCACCACCACTCAGGTGTATACGCCCTCCAATACCCAGATCCGACAACATTGCATCATCCAGGTCGGCCGCGCTCTTGCTGAAGGCAAGCCCGGCGTCACCGTGCACTTCGAACGTACTGGCATCCTGATCCAGACCCAATGCCGCTGCACTCACACTCAGATCTCCCGGGGCATGCAAAGTGATATTCCCTTCACCACTGACGATACCATTTACATCAAGCTGAGCCTGCTCTGCAGACAAGACGAACGTGGCGTTCTCGCCACTACCACCGTCCGATATGGTCAGACTGCCCGCTGTCAGCATCAAGCGGGTATTGTTGGCAGCAGGTGAAGCGGCCCCGCTGCTTCCCGTAAAGGTCACCGCATCACGCACATTGAATTCGGCCCTGACATCCTCCTGCAAGTTCAAACCACTGGCGCGTACTCGCAGGCTTTCCAGATCCAGCGAAAAATCATCCGTCAGCGTCACGTCTGCACCACTGACCAGTTCGAGATCACTCGCTCCGGTCAGCACAGCACTGTCAATATTGGCATATTCAGGAGCATCTCCAATGGCAATATCGTTGGCAAAAACTTGCAGGTTGCCACGCACAACAAACTGTTCATCCCTAAGCCCCTGGAACTGGCCATCGACAACCGTGTCGCCAGAAAAAACCACAGCGGCCGATGCAGAGGCGCTCAACATGCTGTCATCGCTGATACCGATTGTGCCGTTACTGTTGGTGCGGGTATCAAGCTCAATAACCGACCCCTGCGTATTGGACAGCAGTATTGCTGCTTCAGCCTGATCGACAGCCCAGCTGTTACCGGAAAACGTCGCATCACCAGAACTGGTGACTTGCGTCGCGTTAAAGTCAATGCTGTCCTGCGCCACCACCAGAATCTCGTTCACACTCAGTGTACCGCCTTCAAATTGCACACGATTAGCCAGGCCTTGTTGAGCCACGTTCCAGCGTCCATCACTCCAGATGCGCGTACCACCCAATAACAGGGAGTCTGCGTTGATGGCGTCAAACAGCGAGGTTGCCACCTTAAGCGTGCCAGCTTCGACATCCACCGAATCGGTATCCTCAGTTACCAGAATGTCACCACTGGCAGCAATATCGAGATAGGTGCCGCTATCGGCATTCGGGTTACGTAACAAACTGGCCGCAAAATCCAGCTCACTACCGGCCGTAATCGACAGTCCGCCGTTTTCTGACGGACGATTCGCGGGCAGATAGGCATCGCCGGTAAAGTAGCTGTCGGCAGAGAGCGTGATATAGTTGGCGCGCTTGGCAATGGCCTTACCGGGTTCCACCACAAATTGTGACCAGTTGTCAGTGTTGGCACCACCGGCAAATGTAAACCGACCAGCCACCAGTTCAGCACCATTTACATCACGTCCGTTGAATTGTGCGCCTACCAGAGTGTTTTCTTTTGGCGACACCAAATACGCACCCTGACTGAGGGCATAGTTGGCTGGCATTACGGTATACAACCCGTCCGGTACTTGGGATGAGCCGCTGATTTCGAGCTGTTTACCCCAGGGAATATTACTGCCATTGAATTCCACCGGATCATAGGGCGTAAAGCCGTTGTCATAGCCTGGGATAATGGCGAACAATGTTTCATGGTCAGCCTGACGCAGCAGATCTTCAGTACCCCCCAGACCCGCGACAAACTCTTTGGCATAGACGTCACCACCACCAGAAACATCCAGCTGTGCCCCGGCATGCGCAACAACGCTGGCACCAGTCAGACTGATGCGTTTGTCGAGCGGCGCCAGTTCGGCTGTGTCAAAATTGTTCTGGGCATTACCTGCACCGCTGGGGCTATACACCCATGAAAAGTCTTCCGACTTGCTGCGCCCCAAGGGAACCGAAGCATCACTGCCCACTGCCAGCCGCGCCCGATCTCCCAGCACCATTTCTCCAGAATGCAAACCAGTTAAGGCATTGGGGGTGTCTCCCGCCAGGTTATTCACGACAAGATTCAGGGTACCAAATGGCACCGAAACACGACCATTGATTCGGGCATTATCCGCGAGAATCGACAAAGTGCCGCCCGCTGAAAGCACTGGATTCTTTGCCTCCTCTGGCGAGGTCAATGACAAACCGCCCGCAATATCCAGCTGATAGTCAGTAAGGCTCGTCACCCAAAGATCCGGCGAGGAGATGGCCATATCACCGTGTGTGCTAAAACTGCCCTGCTGTATCAGGGCGGTCTCTCCGGTATTGGTGAAACTGCTATTGATTACCGAGCGCAGCTGGATACCGTCATCGGCACTTAGTGATACCCGATCATCTCCCAATAGGGCCAGATTACCCACCACATCAATCAATCCGGCCTGCACATTCAGTTCGCCGCCATCTTGTCCGCTGCCACTGAGGCTTTGCTGCTCAATGAGTACACCGCTGTTCTTGCCCAACTGTACATATTCGGCCTCCACATCGAGCGTTTTGCCATTAAGATCAATGGTGGCGCTATCAAGCTTCAGGGATTCGGCAGCTACAATTCGGGTATTTTCGGCGACGGTAATCACATTCGCCGTCGGTGCACTGATCGTGTCGGGATGACGGGTATTGCTAACCTCCAGTGTCAGCGCCGCCACATCCGAATCCTGCAGGTTGCCCTCACTGACAAACCCTTTCCCTTCCACTGCGCTCGCCAGACGCTCGAAGCCCTCCTCATAAAGCGGATTGTCCATCGCCGTCCAGCTCTCGGCATCCAGTGACCCTAAAGCCTCAAACGCCTCTTGGCTGGTTGAGCCCGATGTTTCATCTCCACCCAACTCTATACTCAGGGTTTCCGGGCTAGATGAGGGGTCCCGCTCACGGGCATTACCGTCGAGTGTGACACTCAGCTGACCACCACGGTATTGCGTGTTGGCCCCGTCACCAAATTCAATATTGGCGGCCAGCACCAAGCCAGCATCAGCCTGAAAATCAGCGGTGCCAGCGTCAGCACTGACCCAGTGGCGGACCGGTACACCATTGATCTGATCGGTAACGCTGAAACGTCCACCGGAAAGGTCAATCTCTGCATCCTGTTCCACCAGGACGTAACCCGTGTTAGCGCTTACAGAAAGGGATCCTGCTGCAATGATATCGGCGGAAGTAGGCACTTCATCCCTCGGCACATCGCTAAGGCCGGCCGCCAGGTCAATGCTGGCGGCGTCAGAAATCACAATGGATTGATGGAGTTCGGGGGCTATCGTGGACCCATCGACACCGTCAAGGGTCAAGTTCATCTGCCCGCCATGAGCCTGGAGCGCACCCTCAAAGAGAATCCGGCGATTCCCCTCTAGGTTGAGGGTTCCGCTATCGCTCAACTGAATGCTGGCGCCCTCGGCTACCGTTATGGCACCGTTACCTGCGTTCACGTCGAAACCCTGCGCTTTGAGTGTCAGAGAACCGCCTGTGGCCTGTGCCTCTGGTACCTGATATACGCGCATAACACTGCGGGCATCTTCAGTGCTAGCCTTTCCAGCGGCCTGAGCATCCAGCTCTAAGGCAAGATGCGCCGGCGCAATCCGTGCCGCTTCGCTTACGCTAATATTGCCTTCACGGGCCTCGATCGTCACGTTTGAGACCCGTAGTTCGTCAAAAAACGTATTACCAATCTGCGCAGATTTTACGCCGTCGTCAGTTCGCGTCTCGCCTAAAAAGGTTTCGATATCGCCGCCGATCTCCACATCACCCAAGACCAGACTAAGCGCGCCACTCTGCCGGTTATCAATCGCTTCGAATTGGCCATCGAGGCGAATAATATCTGCCGTCTCGGAACTCAGGTCGCTTCCGGGTCGAACACCGGAAGCCATATCCAAGCGAATGTGACCGGCGCGTCCCATTTGCACATCACCATTTTGCGCCAACCACGCGCCAGCGTTCGCGCGTAAAGAGGCTGATTCACTCACAATCAGACGATCAAGCCCGTTGATATAGATATCACCGGCGTTATCGAAGATTCCGGCATTGGGATTTAGCTGACGATTGGTCCATTGCCCGCTGGTATCGATCTCTCCATTTACGGTTACCTGCTCATTGCCCTGTAATACAACATTGCCACCAACCGCACGAATATCACCATTGAGCGTCAGCGTGCGCGCATCAAGTGACACACCAGCACCATTCTTTAGCTGCAAGCTGGCATCGCTGTCCACCACGAGAGCCTCAGGCACCTCAATGCGAAACATACTCGCCCCACTGCTTTCGACAATCTTTGTGGCCAGTCCATCAGAAATCAATGCATCACTCTCAGTAATGCGTAACTCGGGCAACGAAGCGTTCGCAAGCGTTTTGAAGTCCAGCTCCACCTCTCCTGACTGAGGCCTTGCGTCAGGTGTGCTCTGGTATAAGCCTGGAGTAACCCCTGCTTGTAATCGTACCGATGGCGCCAGGTTCATCTGTGGCGCAGTCAGATTGATCGAGCCAGCATCAAAGCCCTGCTTATAGGCATAGCTGTAACGTGTAGGTGCCAGCACCATCTCGCGCGCCGAAACGGTATCCAGATCAATGATCTCGTTTACTTTTGCCAAGGGGTCTGCTTCAGAAATTCGCATCAGATTACCATCTGACACGACCAGTGATTCTTTAACGAAACCGCTGGCGTATGACACCTGCCCCCCACGCACATCCAGTTTGACATCGTCAGCCAGGGTCACCGCCCCCGTCGACAACACATCGATCTGGCCACCGTTCGTGGAACGTTCACTGGCCGTTTTCTTAACTGAGTCCAGAGCCGGTTCCCAATCGAACAGTTCGGTGCCCTCGCGGATATCCACAGCAATGGTTTTACGCAACAGTTCACCACCTTTCTGATCCGCAACATCCTTGACTTCGTTGGACGTCACAAACAACTCGAGCGTATTGCGCGCCGCACTTAGCCGCGTATCGCGGGTACCGGAGGCATCAAACTCGACACCTTTGCCAATGATGATACTGGAGCTCGAATCGGCATCGGCCTGATTAAGCAGTGCATCGATATCCTCTCGGGCACGCAGGGTGATCAGACTACCGTTTACCCCTCCCTTGGCACTGACCCTGCTGTTGGCGTCGAAGATGATGTGATCACCCTCAATGTGAACGCGTGATTGCGGCTGTACGAGACTATCAGTGGCGGTGTCATTTTGGCCCTGTTGCCGGGCAATCGTGACTTTTGTTTCACTTCCCTGGGCAAAGCGCGCGCTGCCTGCTTCGCTTCCTAAAGCAGCTTTGCCAACAGTAGGCGCCTGCGTGAGGTCGGCAAAACCATTGGCATCGACATCAAAATAATTTGCACCCCAGGCACCGCTGGCAGCGGCCAAGCCTTCATAATCAATCACCTCAGCCTGATCACGCGCCAAAATGCGAATACTGCCATTCACATCGACAGCAGTAGTGGCTTCTATTTCACCCGCCTGCAGAATATCGGCTGCTACCAGGGTGACATTCCCTAAAGCCGCATGCACGGCACCGGTATTGATGACCTGTCCCCGGTCTTCCCCACTACCGGAATGCACTTCAACCAGATAGCCACGCAAGTCTTCATCGCGATCACTTACGGCGAGATACAAATCCTTGCGCGTTCCTGCCATCACGACCTGGGCATTCTCGGCCGTCACCTCACCATCGTTGAGCACCTGCGGCCCTGCCAGCAATACCGGTGCATCGCTGGATGCGATGTGGGCACCACCCCTGATTACAATACGCGGTAAATCGGGATCATTCAGGTCCATGCCCTGAATCGCAATATCATCGACCACCAGCAAAGAACGGTTGTCACCTATCACGTCCAGAAGGCTGTTCTCGAGGAATGCGTTCTTTTCCGCATCCGTCAGCGCTGATAGATCGTCGTAGCCGTTCAAACGCGCTGCGGCAGCAATCATGCCACGCACATCCACTTGGGCACCCTCGCCAAAGAGCACACCATTTTCATTCAACAAGTACACCTGCCCGTCAGCAATCATTCTTCCGAATATACGACTGGGTGCTGCACCTTCGATGACGTTCACGGCAGTCGCATTCTGTTCTTGCTGAAAGTGCACCGTCGCGTCTCTGCCAATATCAAAACTGGCCCATTCAAGCAGCACTTTTGCTGTGGTCTGATCAATAATCATGGTATTGCCGTCTACACTTATACTGCCATCACCTGCGACGATAACCTGATCAAGTTGACCATCGATGGCCTGTGGCAGCGCATCTTTCCCGGGCGCAGCCGCCTGGCCAAGCAGGGCTTCATAATTCACGGGTAACGCCACGCCAGACTCCACAGCAATGCGTGTTTGGATCTGATCAGGAAGTGTGCGTGCCTGCACCAAGCCAGCTGGCAGCATCAGACATATGATGAGATAGACCGTTACTAATCGTTGTGCCAAAAGCATAGTTTGAAACCCTGTTTGCTGAATGGGGTGCACATCCCCTTTCATGTTGCTCTTCTTTGATTGCGGCATATCGCCACCTTAAAACGCGTATCGCAGCTTACCGCGCAGACGCACATCACCCTCATTCACCATATCGTTACTCTTTAAAGCGAGTCCGGCATGTAACTCGGTGGTGAATTGACCGAACAAGCGCCATTCGGAAGCCAAACCTGCCGACCAAATATCAAAATAACTTTCTTCTTCTGCTGCAGTGTCTTTTCGGCTCAGCGATGCGCCTTCGACAAATACCGAGGGATACCAGGCGTTCACCCAATCCACTTTGCTCGGGCTCCAATCCGGTGCGCGCAGGTGTGTACGGACGATCACGCCGTTGTCGCCGGATATCTGTGATTCGTAATAACCACGCACTGAAGACACGCCACCTGCCGATATATCTTCGTTGCTGACCAGTGCTACCCCGGTCAACTGGCCCTTCAGACTGCCTTGCCACTGCCAGCCTCCACCGAAAGGTACCGAGCGCTGGTATTCCAATTTCAAGACAGCAAAATTGGGCTCAGCAAATTTGGTTTTGCCACCGAATTCCTCGTTATCATTAAACAGGCCACGAATACCAAAGGTAAGTGCCACAGAGAGAGTGTCATTCCAGTTTTCTGTACGTTTGAATGCGCTGTATTGCGCGGTTAGCGACAGGTAATCAATATCCTTTGGCCTTCCTTCAACCAACTCTTCAAAATCTTTGTAATCAGCGCCTATCACAAGGGTGTGCAAGCCATCGGAATCCTGAAAAAATGGCGTAATGAACCGCCCTCCGGCGATCACCCCGTTCCCCACCACCGAGATAGTGCCAAGATCGGACGGCGTACTTATCTGGGAATCGGATTTGATGGCGTAGAAAGCCAGTTTGTCTCCCTCCAGTCCCAAGGGGAAAATGTAGTTGGTGGCCAGCACTTCTATTTCTTCACGGTCTTCAGGAGTGGTCTGGTACTGTATTGACCAGCTATGATTCTTTTGCCAAAGGTTGGTGTAACCCAAATCAAATGCGAGGCGGGTCGGCGTCGTGGTGGCTGTATGGAAGTTGTTTACTTCTATGCCGCCCGTTACTGGCAGTTCATCCGCGACATTAAGCTCCAGGTCAACCGTATCCGCCGTAGGCCCCTGTTTCAGCAAGGGAATCACTTTGAGGTTTTGATTCAGGGCGTTGGCGTACTTTATGTCTTCTTTCAGGCGTGGCAGATTGAGCACCCGCCCCTGATCTATAGATGGCAGGCTATGTCGCACCAGACTGGGCAGAAAATATTCTGCACCCGTTACCCGTATTCGACGCAAGCGCGTCTCGGTCACCTGAAGTTCAAACACGCCACCAACCACAGTTTGCGGCGGAATCTCCACATACACGGCCGGATAACCAGCATCCTTATACAGCGATTGCAGCTGTGCAGCCGCCTGCTCTACATCCTCGAGCGTGCGCGCTACTCCCAGATAGGGCTTGAGTCGCTGTTGAATCAGCGCCTTGTCCAGCAAAGAGTTGCCCTTTACCCGATACTCCCAGATATCAATAAAGTTGACCGCTTCAGCTGGCAATGCGGCCAGCAGGAGAAAACCAAGAGCCATTAAACGGCGCGACAAATCAGACATGAAAAAATCAACTGCGTAATTAAAAATATGTGTCGGCGAGCAAGATAAGGCCATTTGATGAAAGCTATATGACAAAGCTGACATTCAAGTGTCATAGACGAAAAAAGGAGCACCCGAAGGCACTCCTTTTCAAGACGTAAGCAAATCTAAGTTGCTTAGTTTTGCTGAGTCACGTCAATACCTACAGCATTGTAGGTAGGTACGGCACAAGTACTAGGACCAGTCAAACCCTGGTTGAAAGGAATAACGGGCTGGCTTGCATTGAAGGGGAAAGATGGCTGCAGTGCACCCTGAGCGAAAGCCAAGGTACCCACGTTAGCCGCAACACCACCATCGAGAATCTCAGGCGTGTTGAATCCGCTAAGTGGACGATCATCGTTGGAAGTAGACGCGTCATCAGTTTGCAGGCTGGTGTTAAAGGCAACAATATCGTTAATATTTTGAGCGATACGAACGAATTCGTCAGCCAGTACATCCAGATCAGAACCCGCTGTGACAACATCTGTGCGCCACTGGATAGTCAGTGCTGCCCAGTTCTGGTACAAACCAGCCGCCACGTTTTCCAGAGTAGGTGTTACACCATCGATGGCTACGTACTTGAAGTTGTTACGATTAGTACGGCCTTCGTCCACTTTCTCCAGAGACTGGATACCGATTGCCCAACGACCATCAGCCGTTACGTTGGTCAAACACTTACCCATGTCGGAAGAACCCTTGTTCTTGTGAACGTGAGGACCTGCCAGAGGGAAAGGACCAATGGTAGGAACAGGGCTGTCATTCTCGATACCGTTGGAATCCGTAGCAGTCACCTTACCTACGAATGCAAAGTTGCCCGCACCACGATAGGCACAAGAGTTGGCCATATAGAATGCGTTGAACTGTGCCTGCGTGCCTGAACCAGGAGTACGCACACACACGTTCACCGCGCCATTGCTCAGACCAGCAGAAGCGTCAATAGCCACTCCGCCCAAACCTTTCAGTTCAGACCAGTCTTTTACCTTACCTTCGAAGATGTTGGCGATCAGATCGGAAGACATGGAAGGCATGTCAGCCACATCATCAGAACCTACAGTCAGACCCTGAGCCGCTTGCAATGCATCACGCAGACCTGGTGAAACCACGATGCCGAAAGTCTGTGCGTTTACAGGCGAAACTGCCAAAGGAGCAGTCAAATCGACTGTTTTGGAGCCGTTGGCAGGAATAACAAAAAGCTCAGGCTCAACGTCAGATACACCAACATGCGTCTGCTTGGCTACTTTAGTATTCGGACACTCGAACTCACCCGCGGTGGTTCCGGTGTTGGCCACAGTTTGTACACAGTTACCTGGAGCCATATCCAGAATATTAACAGTACCCGCAGTGGTAATTGGCGCTACACCAGTAGAAGAACCACCGTTTTCCTTGTGGAACAGTACATTCTTGTCAGTTGCGAACAAACCCGCGCTGGCAGGAACTGTACAGAACGTGGCAACGGCTTCATCAGAACCGGCTACGTCGTTGTAGTTATCTTGTGTAGCAATATCACACAATGAAGAGATATACGTATTCACCTGCTTGTTAGCAGCAGTCGCACCAGAAATTACCAATTCGATGTCAGGCGTTACTGTATTGATATCCAATGCAGCGGCTTGACCTGCTAACAAAGTTGCTGCGATAGATGCAGCCAATTTAGACATTTTCATTTTTACAATCCTCAAAATTTTGAATTAAGCTTTCTTGCGACGTGCGATACCGGCCAAACCAACCAGACCAGAAGCGAACATCCATACAGCAGCAGGCACAGGTACTGCAGCCACAGAACCGTAGTTCAATTGACCAGAGCTCAGATCAAGCGACCATTGCGCAGCGGATTGCAGCGTGTCACCACCGGTGAAGTTTGCGTTTGGTTGGAAAGCAAAGGCATACAAAGAGCTGTTCGCGTCAGTAGCAGAATCTACTACGCCGAAGTTACCGCTCAGACCCGCTGCAGTAGTACCCCAGCGCGAATCCGCACCCGCGTAGTCCTGTTGACCACTCAGCAGCACAGTTGGATCAGCTGCGTTAGAGGTTGCAGAGAAAGAACCATTGGTGTTCAGCTGGTTCTCGTAAACAGCCATGCTGTTGAAGAACGTACCCATCGTAGCGAATGCGTGCGTGCCGGTAGGCGTTGCTGTTTGTGTCAGGTAGAAGGAATAATCCTTAGGATCCAGAGTTGAGAACAGGTCAGCCTGGTTGTTGTTGGAACCACCTACGTTCCACATCAGGTCGCTTGCCGCGGCAGCGCCACCAACGAAAGCCAGACCATCGCTATCCAAAGAGAAAGAGGAACCCACAGTCAAACCCAGCGCTTCATCAGTGTAGACACCAAGATCCTGAGTAAAAGAAGTGAAGTTTGATTTGTTCCAGACTGTCAGCACCAGCTCACCATTGGTGTTTGGTGTGTTCAACGAACCTGATTCCCATGCTGCGTTGGCAGAAGCCGCTGCTGCCGAAACAGCCAAAGCCAGACCAATTTTTTTAAAGTTCATTTTCGAAGCTCTCCTAGTTAAGTTGTTTGCACGTTTCAATGCAGTTACGTTCATGAGCCTTCGCGCAGTCTCCTTACCCGCTAAAGCCGACAAACAAACCCGGCCCGAAGCTATTGCTTTTGATATTGGTGTTGTTCGCAACAGTCTCGGCATTCCAAGTTGGGCTCATGCTAGAGAGCATTTCTTACAGTTTGGTTATAAATATATGACTCAATATGAATTCTTTGTTACAAACGGACACATTCCGTGACAAACAGGAGAACCGTCAATCATGAAATAAAACGAAGCTTGGGAAGCGGTTGAATCAGGGAAAAGCCTTGAGAGATACGGACAAACAACCTGACCAGAACGCGGCTGACTTTAATGTCTTCAAAGAATCAATGCGCCTTTCAGTTCGCGCAGAAAGCAAAGGAACTAGATCTGGGTTCCCTTAAATTTTAGTGACCTGCTTCGCTTTTTACCGAAACGCTAGAAAGCAGTGCATACTTTATCTGTCGGTTTCATTTAAATGACATATTCACTCCGCATGCTGTTCGCTGTTTTACTATCGGCCACCAAGGAGTGTTCAACATGCACATTCGCTGTCTGTTACTGGTTTCTGTATTTATACTAAGTGCCTGCGAGGGCAGCTCATCCGGCGCTTCCGGTAAATCGGGCTCAAAAGTAGGTACTGATACAGTACAAACCGGAAACTTTGAACACTTGCGCATTCAAGGCCTCGGCTATCGCACAGTCAGTCAACAAGGCATTACGGATGAACAGGGAAGCTTCCGTTTTAGTGCCGGAGAAGAAATTACTTTTTATCTTGGTAATCAACAAATCGCAACGGTTGAGGCCAATACGCGCATCGCCCTTATCGAGCACCTGGCACCCGCCATGCCCGACAACGCCGGCGCAATTCTGGCCGAGGTCAATAGCCTGGAAACCAGTGAATTCGATACCCTGATAAACGTCCTGCATGCTCTTTTACGCCTGGATGAAGCAGAACATAACAACGCGCTCATCGTACTGCCTAACGATTTAACGATTACTGAAAACCTGCTGGAAGCTTTGCCTACCCCGATGCAGAACTTTACGGACCTCGATGCCATCGCAGCGCTAATCCGTACGCAAGGCAATAGCCTGACACTAAGCTATCTGGACGTGATAATGTGGCTCTATCAGCTGCTGCAGAAAGACATAGCAAGCGAGCGAACCGAACAGGTGAATATCAGCGCAGCCGATGGTTCACTTACCATCACCGAATACCGGCACAACAATACCGGTCTGATAAATCGCTCTGTGCGCTATCCCGAAAACAATCCGACCGATACGCTCGTCACTGATTTTTTCTGGAATGGGATGCAGCAGATACAGAAAATCGAGACCGCCGGGAATATCACTGAATTTACCTACGATGCAGAAGGAAATCCGATCGAAATAACCCATGACAGCGATGGCTCATCCAGCCGTGACATCTACACATATAGTGAGGATGGCCGCCTGCTGACCCGCCGTCTGGATACAAACGGACTCACCACGCTGGAACGTTATACCTACAGTACCGAGCCGCATTATCAACAAGTAGACTTTTATTCTCCCTATATAGAAGGTTCG
Organism: Oleiphilus sp.; assembly: GCA_006212045.1. Taxonomy (GTDB): domain Bacteria; phylum Pseudomonadota; class Gammaproteobacteria; order Pseudomonadales; family Oleiphilaceae; genus PZPK01. Next base: position 147,620 of record PZPK01000005.1, read on the forward strand.
GATGCACCCACCCGTTCAGAGCGCCACTACTTTGATGACCGGGAGTTGCTCACACGCAAGGAATCAGACCCGACCGGGGCCGGAAACTACAATGCGCATATCGACTACGAATATGATGCATTTCATCGCCTGATAAACATTAAACAGGAACACCTGGAGGAGAGCCGTCAGTACAATGACATCGGCTTGTTGGCTGCTAAAGCCTACCGCAGCCCGAATATGCCGCAGCTGCTTAGCCAAACGCTTTACCACTATGACGATGAAGGTCGTCTGGTCTCAGTCACTCAGCAACAGTATGACCAGAGCGGTACATTGACCCGAGAAACACAGAGCCACTACAGCTATTTCGGTACTCTACTGGAAAACGGTCTATACAATCTCCTGCATCGCCCTGAGAGCATGTTACCAACCCGCTAGCCTTGTCTTGGCAAATGTGCCGAACTTGCAATATCAAATCGGATAGTGGGCTAAGCTAGTCCACCTCTGCAAAAACGACGGCCCTCACAAACAGCCTGTAAAAAAAGAGAGGTCTTTACAGGCCTCTCTTTTCAATGGGACAAGTGCAGTTTATCTGCACAAGATCAATAAATGAACTTACGCTACCTTGTGCAAATGCACATCCTGCTGGGGGTATGGGATTGACAGCCCTTTCGCATCAAACTCTTTTTTCACATTCTCATGCATGTCGAAATACACGCCCCAATAGTCTGGTGTGTTGACCCATACCCTCACCGTAAAGTTTACGGAGCTGTCGGCGAGCTCGGACAAGACAACCATCGACGCCGGATCTTTCAGGATTCGTTCATCCTTGATGATCAACTCGTTTAGCAATGACTTGGCCATATCGATATCATCGTCGTAGCCGATGCCAAACACAAAATCGACCCGGCGTGTGTCTTCCTGATTAATGTTCACCATGCTGCTGCTCGACAGCGCGCCATTCGGAATAATCACAATGCGATTGTCCGCCGTCTTGAGAATCGTATTGAAGATCTGGATTTCCTTGACCGTAGCGATGTAACCCTGCGCTTCAAGAAGGTCACCTACTTTAAAAGGCTTGAACAACAGAATCAGAACACCACCGGCGAAATTGGCCAGACTGCCTTGCAGTGCCAAACCAATAGCCAGGCCAGCCGCACCCAGAACAGCGATAAAGGAAGTGGTCTCGATACCGATCATTGAGGCAACCGAGATCAGTAACACGGCTTTCAGAATGACGGATACAACACTGGAACCAAACTGGCCAAGCGTCGCGTCCACTTTGGTCGTCAGATTGGTATTCAATCCTCTGACCACCTTGTTGATCAGCCACAAGCCGATAATGAGAGTGATGATGGCCAATACCAGCTTGGGGCCGTAGGTCATGACCATTGTGTAGGCCGTTTGCAGCAGCTCTTGCAGCTGCTCGTTGCTTTGCTCAATATTCTGATTAAGATTTTCCATGCTAATTTCCTGCTTGATATCCAAATTACCTTAATAAAAAAAGCCCTTGTCCAATACTTCTGTACAACCCCGATCGATACAACAACTCAGGCCCGACCGATACAACCTGACCAACCTGGCCAAGGGCAAAAACGAAACTACGTGTTACTTGACGACCGGTTTGCTTGCTTCACCTTCGACGACAGCAACAACGCGACGGTTTTCGGCACGGCCCTCGGCACTGCCATTGTCAGCAATCGGTTTTTCTTCTCCGTAACCAATGGCTTTCACGCGCTTGGCCTCAACCCCATACTCTTTGATCAGTGCTGCCCGAACGGCGTCAGCACGTTTCTGTGAAAGAGACTTGTTATAGGCCGCCCGTCCGCGATCATCGGTATGTCCTTCGACTGTTACTGAGGTTTTGTCGAATTGCTGCATAAAATCAGCGACGCGCTTGATCTCGGGCAGACTTTCCGCAGTGATCTCTGCGCTGTTGGTTGGAAATTTCACATTGAGCTTGATCGATACCTTTTCGCTCAGCAGCATTGGGCAGCCATTAGCATCGACCTTGTAGGCTTTGTCGGTATCTGCACACTGATCCATTGAATCGAAGACACCATCACCATCACTGTCTTTCTGAGGCACTTTGGGTACCACTTTTTTCACTGGCTCTGGCGCCGTCTCTTTCACGACAGGTTTCGCTTCAATCACCGGCTGTGCCGCCATCACTTTTTCAGCCACCACCGGTTTGGAAGCGCTCCGCCCGAATGCATAGCCAATGGCAATTCTTACTGCAGCATCCGTCAGCTCATTGTCGAGACTGTTCATGCCCAGCAATTCTGCACGTACCATCAGGTTGTTGTCGTAGTATTTCTTTACGCCAGCCCCCAAATACGCGAGTGTCTCATCCTGGGATTGACCGCCACTGCTTTCCAGTTCCAAATGCCCGGCACCCAATGACAAGAAAGGGCGCAGAGACTCTTCTGCATCCGCGAAGTGATACAAACCACCCAGGGAATAGCGCTCGGTTTCAAGTTCTGCATTGCCGCCTTCAATGTCGGCATCGGCTGCGGAAAGCCAGGCTTCAAAGGACAGCGCCTCGCTCACCGGCAGTTCTGCGCCCAGATCAAAGCCCGTGGCATTATCGAGATTACGTTCGCTGTCCCAAAAATAGTGGGAAGCACCAAGATACACTTCCAGATCCGATTGCTGATCGGCATTCACACCAGTATTCAGCGCAGTCCCCAGACATGCGGCAATCATAATTTTCTTCATCAGGTATAACTCCTTGTTAATTTGAATAGATGTTTAAACTTTTCTCTGCGCTCAGGTCCGTTACCTGGCCGCTTCATGCTGGCTTGGCTGTTGCGTGCCGCCACTCAAATAGTTCACGCGCAGCGCTTCTTGCGCCGACATGCCCCAACCACTGTCTTTATTCACTACCACTTTTTCTGAGCCCATTCCCTGATGGGATATTTTTTTAGTGCGACTGAATCGATTGCTCATGTCGTATTCCCCCGTTTGTTCTGTAACGCTGGAGACAATACTAAGAGATAAATTGCAACAAATCTTTACTTGAGCCCGGACCTTTACACGCTTTTACAAGTGCCTAAACATGTAAAAATCTGCATTCCCGCCTTTCCCGCCGCAAACCAAAACGGAAAACCTACAAGATAATCTGTTCCTGATCAGGTAATGTAAGCATCTGAATACAGAGCAATTTGCCAGAAAAAACTGCAAGACAATCACTGCCTCCTGCATAATCTGATACGATAGTTTCCATTCGTTATCGCGACGGCATTGTGTACTCAGGAACACAGGCAATCGCTTTTACACATTAGGGAAGAATCATGAAAATTGCGTTTCTCGAGGATAACCCCCAGCAAGCCGAACTGGTGATTCAGTGGCTCGAAGAGGCCGGGTTCTCGGTAAACCACTGCACCGATGGACGTTCGTTTCTGAAGGCGTTCAAAAAAGACCTGTTTGATATGGCGATCCTGGACTGGGAACTTCCGGATCAGAGCGGTATCGATATTTTGCGTCAACTCAGAGTAGCGCAGAATCAAAGTCTGCCGGTACTGTTTGCGACACAGCGGGATGCCGAACAGGACATTGTGAATGCACTTACCAATGGGGCCGATGACTATCTGGTCAAACCATTACGTCGAGCAGAGTTGCTCGCACGTATAGAAGCCGCCCGAAGACGCGCCGGGATCGCACGTGACCAAGATGTCTTTCGCATTGCCAATATTGAAATAGATGCCAACAAACGCGAGATCCGATTGGATGGCGAACACGTCAAAGTCACCCCAAAAGATTTTGGCATTGCGCTGGAACTGGCCAAGCATGAAGGTCAGGTGTTGTCGCGCGAATACCTTCTCAAGAAGGTCTGGGGCGTGGACGCGGACATTAACACCCGCACGGTAGATATGCATGTCAGTCGTGTGCGTCGCAGTTTAAATATTACCCCGGATATCGGTTACCGTATCACCACGATCTTTCAACACGGGTACCGGCTCGAAAAAATCGCCTAATAAAAAATGGCCAGCCACACGCCAGAACTTTCATCGATACAGGTGTTTCAAGATGCTACAACGACCTTTTTTCAGCACCGCCGCTGGAATACTCACAGCCACCCTGCTCTGGTCCAGCGCTCCAATCGCGCTCGCCGCTGACTGGCTCTATACCTTTCGCGCCGGAGACACTCTGTGGGACGTGTGCAAGCAATACACCCGTCACCGCAATTGCTGGCAGGAACTCGGCCCATACAACAATATCGCCCTTAATCGACAGATCCCGCCAGGGACGCGTATCAGAATTCCGGCAAAATGGTTGAAGATACCGGCCGCTTCTGCGGATGTGGCGTTCGTCTCCGGCGAAGTCTGGGTCGCTTCATACGAAGAAGCTCCCAAGCCTGCTGAACCCGGAGTCAAACTTCCAATTGGGGCGAAGGTGATCACGGCGGAAGGCAGTGCCAGCATTCTGTTTGCGGATGGCAGCACTATTACCCTGGAGCCACACAGCGAGATGGCGCTGGATACCTTATCCAATTTTGAACAGCACGGCATGGTCGACAGTACCGTGCGTTTGAATCGCGGCACCATTAAAACGCGCGTTATCGAACGCGATCCGCGTAGCCGGTTTCAGACCATTACGCCTTCTGCCGTGGCTTCGGTGCGCGGTACCGAGTACCGGGTAAATCTTGAAGAAATAGCGGATTCCGGCGACTCGGAAAAGGCTCAGGCAATCACCCGCATCTCGGTCTATCAGGGTTTGGTTGATGTGGGTGCCGAACAGGAAATCTACCCGGTTCCTGCGGAATTCGGCATACTTGCCAAACAGGGTGAAACGCTGGCACCACCGGTAAAACTGTTGCCAGCGCCTGAATTTATCCCCTTTGAGCGTCAGCAATACCGACTTTTCAAACCCGACGGGAGCCTGGCCAAGCCGGTCACACTGTCCTGGAAAGCCCTTCCCAATGCCAGATCCTATCAGCTGAATGTTTTCGCATTACCGGAGGACAAATCCGCTTCTGAGCAGCTGTTAAAAGTCCAGCTGGTAAGCACCACAAAATCGACGCTCACCGACCTGAGTGATCGCTGCTATCTTTTGGTATTGCGGGCAGTCGACACGCTTGGTTTGCATGGCCTTGCCAGCAAAGAACAGCTGTGTCTGAAACCGCAACTACCCGCGCCAGTCTTCAGCCCGGAGGAAACCAGCATTCAGGGCGGACAACAACTGGCCCTGCAGTGGTCGGCCATCGACGGAGCAGAATCTTATGCCCTTGAAGTGGCCGAACAGGAAGACTTCACACACGTGCTTGAGAAAATCCACACCAGCGAAACCGCTATGATGCTGAGGTATGAAGAACCGGTTTTCGTCCGCATTCGCGCGCTCGGCGCAGAGGGAGCAGATTCGGAATACAGCCAAACGCTAAGTTGGCAACCGGATGCGCCTGAACAATCCTACTGGGATTTCCTCTACCCCATCGGACTGTATCTCATTGGCCTCATTCTCATTTAAACGCGCGAGTATTGCGAGCCATCAGCAATTCCTGCTGTACGGGCTCGCACTCGCCATCAGCCTGCTGAGCGCCCTACTTTCCTATCAAGGCTGGCCGGAAAACCTGAATTGGCTGCACTTCGACCAAACACAGCGCTTTAGCCATTTACCGGAAAGTGATGACCTGGTGATTATCGAAATCGATGATAAAAGCCTGAATGAACTGGGCCGCTGGCCATGGCCCAGAGACCGGCATGCGGCTCTGCTGGACATCCTGACGCCGGCAAGCCCCCGAACCATTGTCTTTGATATTCTTTTCCCGAATGCCGATACGACCAAAGACGATTCGGACGCCAGATTTGCCTCTGCTATTGCCAATAGCGGCAGGGTGATTCTGCCGCTGTATTTTGAGGCCCTGGGCCCTCAAGGCGTGATTGTCGAGAGCCCACCTTTCCAGCCCTTTTATGCTTCCGCCGCGGCCATCGGGCATATCCATTATGAAAGTAGCCGGGATGGGGTGGTGCGTGGCGTTGCGCTGCAGCAGGGCATCAATTCACCGCACTGGCCACACTTGGCATTAGCGATTCTACAACACACTCACCCGGAACAGCGTGCACCGATTCCCGATAAAAGCGCGCCACGAGAGCCCCATGGCAATCCGGCGATACACATCACCAAAGACTTTTACAATCTGCTACCAATGCCTTCTCCGCAGCAGGGCATCCGGCATTTTTCGTACAGCGACGTGCTCGCAGGAAAAGTTGATCGCACAATCCTGAAAGACAGGTTCATTTTTATCGGCGCCACCGCAACCGGTTTGGGTGACATTCTGGTGACACCGGCGGGGGCCATGCACGGGGTCGAACTCAATGCCTGGACCTTCCACGCGCTCAGACATGATCAGATGATTCAGACGCTGATACCAATCAACATCGCAATCATCACATTTCTTGTGGTCCTTATTCTGGTTCTGGGTGTGGGCCGCTTATCTCCTCTGCTGTTTCTGACATTTTCGACGATCGCCATCACCGCTGTTGTGATCATTTCATCAATGTTCATGCTGCATCTGAAACTATGGTTCCCTCCCTCGGGGACCATATTTGGCATCGCAGTGTTTTTCCCCTTATGGAGCTGGCTGCGCGCGGAGAGCATGCTCAACTACCTCCAACAGGAAATCATACAGATTCAGCCAAACGCGACTGAGCATAAAAAAGCGCCGAGCCAAAAACAGGAAGTGATCAATTACCTCGCTACGCTTGGACTGATCGATAAGCAGTCTTTGCACGCAACACCCGCAGGCCGCAAAGTATTGCAAACGCTGATTCCGCCATCACATCACTCAGGTGAACCTGAAGATTTCTGGCAAACGCAACTGACACGATATGAGCATACTCGCCCTGCCCTGCCAAAAAAGTACGGACGCGGAGACCTGATCACGCGCACGTTGGCGCAACTCACGGCCATTCGTGAACAGGATGCAAAAAGTCGACGCCTGATCGAACAAAGCCTTTCGGGCATGCAAGATGCGATTTGCATTGCCGATCTGTGTGGTCAGATCACGTATACCAACCGACATTTCAAGCAATGGTTTCTCGATCCAGAGAAGCCCGACGAAACACCCGCACTGCTGGTGTTACTGGAGCAACTCAAACAAAAATCCGGAAAAAGCTGGACTCAGGCCTTGCTAGAGCTATACACCAAAGGCGAAACCTTTTATGCCGAAGCCGAGTACAGACAGGCGCCAGCGGCCTTGGGCAGGGCAAAGGCGCAATATCTTTGTCAGATCAGTCTGGTCAAAACCAACGAAAACTACCGTGACACCCTGATCGTTGCCTTTACTGACATCACGCAGCTTAAGAATGCAGAAAACGCCCGCTCCGAGGCCTTGAGCTTCCTGTCTCATGACTTGCGCTCTCCGATGGTGTCTGTACTGGCTATCCTTGAACTCTACCGGGACAAGGGCACAACGATCACACCAACAGACCAGCAGAACATCGCCTCTCTGGTCAGAAAAAACCTCGACTATGCAGAAGCATTTTTGCAGTTAAGTAAGGCCGAGACACTACCTGAAACGCAGATGACTCCTTGCGATTTACACGCGGTGCTTGATTCGGCCCAAGTACATGCGCAGGCGCTCGCGACGCCCAAATCCATCGCAGTCAGGACCGAACGCTGCCGCGAGGAAACCTGGGCGCTTGGTGATATGGATCTGCTCGAACGCGCCGTGAATAATCTGGTATCAAACGCAGTCAAGTTCAGCCCGGACAATACGGAAATCTGCTTATCATTGAAGCAAAGCAACGGGCATTTGGTGATTGCGGTGAGCGATCAAGGGCCAGGCATACCAGAACAGGAACAACCAGAGCTGTTCACGAAGTTCACCCGCCAGCACGGCTGTCACAGTCATGGCATCGGCCTGGGATTGAACTTTGTTGCTACTGTGGTCAACAAGCACAAAGGGGATATCACGGTACAAAGCACCCCCGGAAAAGGCAGCACCTTTTCAATAAGCCTTCCCGCACTGAGCGAACAGGAACAGCAGAGCCTTTTCTCCGATGACTAGGCTGGTTTAAAGCCATCAATAAATCATCGCCTGGTCGAGAATGGATGTACCGGAGATTTGATTTTACTGATGCTCAAGAAATTTGGCAGGACCTTGACTTTATTGAGGTTGAGGCAAAAACGGAGGAGCCACGCTCCCTAGTGATAGGCAAAATAGGTAGCAAGCACTGGTCCACTATCATCACCTACCGTTCGGAGAATATAAGAATCTTGTCTGTTTGACGAGCTCGTGATGCGGAGTTTGTTTTACATCACTAAATCACCATAAAACCTTTCAACGATACTATTTAAAGCTTCCATTAAAGAAGAACACTTATCGCGATCTAGTGCTTTTGGATGCGGTGAAGCAAGCTGCCCTGAATCATTGTCAAAATACTTGCCCGAAGCATCGGCAAACTCTTGTGATAGCGCAGTTCTGATTAAACACTCTGCGCCCACACTCAAATCATTACCCGCTACACCAAAGCCTTCTTGCACCATTTTACTGGCCAGCATTGAGCCCGGATTGACGGCTATCATCACTTGCCTGAGCGCGAGCGATTGAGCCAACTCCTGTGACCAGATAGTGAGAGCGAGTTTACTTTGCGCATAGGCCTGAAATGCCTGGTCTAGCGCTTGATGCCCCTGCATCGCATCCAGATTGATCGGCGCTTGTGCTGCCGAGGAGAGGTTAACAACTCGCCCATGATCAGCCAGCAGAGGCAGCAAAGTGCGAGTAATAATATAGGGTGCAAAGGTGTTGACGACAAAACGAATGTCCAGGCCGTCTTGCGTGATAGGCTCGGGTGTTTTGAAAACACCCGCATTGTTGATGATCACGTCTAAGGACTCGTGTGCGTGAGCCATCGACTGCAACATTGCCCTGATTTCGCTGAACCGGGACAGATCGGCACGATAGCTTTCTATTTTCGCCTTAGGGCAACTGGCTTTCAGTGTATCTATCGCATCAGCTAATTTACGTTCACTGCGACCATGTATTAACAGATGGTGCCCCTGGTTCGCCAATCGCTTGGCTGTTTCCAGGCCAATGCCATCTGTCGCACCGGTAAGTAGTATTTTTTTTATTATGCGCATTCCTGTTTCGCGTTATCTTTATCCGAATAGTGATCACTGCGGTGTGAAGAAAACCGCGGCAATAGTTCCTCCGCGAGCATATGTAAGGTCTCTTACACTGGCGGTTGGTTAAAATACTGCGCGACTTTCCTCTTGTCTCCAATACGGCAATCTGGGCGGTATACCCCAGCTCCCGACAACTGGCCCCAAAGGTAAGAGCATTTATTGATTACTTCTCCGAGTATTTTGGTGAGACGCCTTATTGGGATAAAGAGATTAATCAGCTTGCGTTTGACTTATAACCGTTAAATGGACGGAACAACAGGATCCGTCCATTTAACGGTTATGGGTTCAGGAGCTGTTTCTTAACATCCATGCGCTTGTGTAGAATGCGCACAATTTCGATGCCGTCGTTAGATGTGCTTCGGTAAAAAATAATATGGCTTCCACTCGGAAACTTTCGGTAGCCAACCTTTATATAATCACACGCTGCACCAGCTTCGCTGTTTTCTGCAAGCATGTGAAAAGCCATATCATATTGTTTCAGGTAAATGCCACGTTGCTCTTTACCCCACTTTTGTTGGGTGTATCTCGCAATTGATTTCAAGTCGGCTTTGGCTTTCCCGGTTAAGGTAAACTGTCTATCAACCAAGCTCGTCGTCCAGTTCTTGCATTAAGCCATCGTAGCTATAGTCGGCCGTTCCGCTCTTCTCACCTTCATCTAATAGGTGACGCAAGGTAGCAAGTTTATGTTCATTGTCTTCAAGCAAGCGCAAGCCTGCCCTAACAACTTCACTCACCGAGGCATAACGACCATTATCAATTTGTTGCGCGATAAAGCCATCAAAGTGGTCGCCTAGAGTTATACTGGTATTCTTAGACATTTGGGAAACCTCTATGTACCATTTAATACCTAATAATGGTACAGCACCCATAGCAAGTTTATCAAACATCGTCGCAGCCAAAAGACCACTGCAACTGGACGTACATAACGACGTGCGCAGTTAATAAAAACGTTCATTCTAGATGTCTGCTTCGAGAAATGAATCAATGTGAATCAATCAATGACTTTGACCCCTTTGATTCTCTGTTAATTAAGCACCTACAAAGCTCGCACCAAACTTTTGAGATGAAACTGAATAGCGTATGAATACTTATGACGTGTTTGTTGAAGTTGTAAAACAGAAAAGTTTTTCTGCCGCCGCTAAAAAGTTGCATCGATCCCCTTCTGCAATCAGCAAACAAATAGGTCTTCTGGAAGAAAAACTAAATGTAAAGCTGGTCGACCGCACGACCCGCTCATTGGCAGTGACTGAAGCCGGACAAACCTACTATGAGCGCTGCCTCGACATATCTGCTCGTATCCAAGAGGCGGAAGCGGAACTTCGAGACTTATCTGATGAACCACGTGGCACCGTAAATATTACATGGCCTCCAATGATTTCCTTCTCAAAGGCGACCAGGGTTCTCAGTGACCTCACCTTTAAATACCCAAAGATCCACGTCAATTTAAGTGTAGATTCAAGCATCCTGAACCTTACAGAAGAGAATATCGATATTGCGTTTCGAACTGGCGTTTTGCCTGATTCGCAAATGATATCGACCATGCTTTTCTCGATGCAGCCGATTTTTTGTGCGACTCCCGAAGCGATATCCCACTTCGGTTTCCCTGAAACCATCGATGACCTGGCCAAGTTCCCATTGATTACTCAGAATAATATCGAAATACAAAAAAAAGCGCGGGCGTTAAACCCAGATCTTAAAGACCTCGTTACCCTTGAGCACCATACCACCAATGATCTGGTCACAAATTTGGAGCTTATGAAGCAAGGGATGGGAACCACTGTGGTGTTCAAACACATGATAGAAAAAGAACTGGAGCAAGGCAGTTTGGTTAGAGTCATACCCAATATTGATATCCCCGCCGTACCGGTGCACCTCTTGTACCAAAATCTTGACTATATGCCCAAAAAGATTCGTTACTTTATAGACGCGTTCAAAGCCGCCTTCAACGCAGAAGCACTTTAAGTCGCAGGAATCTTAACCTGGTGCCATTCGGCTCAGATCCTATCGAACCCACATTCGTGCTGTTTTTTCACAATACCTGTTCTTTTTATTCGTTTTATTCAAAAGATACTGCAAACCATACTTTACCCGAACGCGCTGTCGCTCCATTTCAGGCCAATAAACGTCGGAGAATCGCAGCGCATCACTAAGCCAATCACAGCCAATTGAGTCAGTAGTATGGTGAATGTAGCCGAAAAAATAGAAAACCGTAACGAACCGTTGCGACAACCCGAACAGCTGGACCCCGCCCAAAAAGAACAGGATATTCGAGCCTGGATCGCCCGCAAAGAAAGCGTCTGCCCCTATGCGCCGGGCCTGGCCAGATTCGTCCAATTGCCCGACATTCAGGCGATTGAAGAAAAACATGTCGATCACCTTGCTGAAGAGCTAAGTGCGTTCTACAGGGCTAAAGAAAGTGGCCGCCGTGTTGGCAGGTGGATGTTAATGCCCTATCGGGAGTGGCAAAGTCATGAAGAAGCTCATCAATATGCTGAACAGGTTTTTTGGTTGCTCAACGCCGCCTACTTTCACCTTAAGCGCGACACTACTTCAGTCGATGCGGCATTAAAGAAATCTATTAAAGGCTATGACAGAGGCCATAAGGGTGAAATCCTAAACCCGGTTGTGGGGCCGATTCCGCAACGGAATTCTGCATTCATTTCACCAGAAAGCCTGTTTTTTTCGGCATTGTCGCCCTTATACAGAAGCAAACGCTTCTATCGATATAGTCCGCACTCGTTGATGCCCTTAGTGTACGCCAGTGAATTTCAAGAACTGACCATCAAACATCCTCAGGTTGCTGAGACGGTGACCTTTGAGATGGCAAAGAGTGGTTTGCATGAGAGTTTTGGTGAAGACCTGATGATCGACCAGGAAGCATTGAAAAAAGAGCTTCCGATTTGGGGTGCGATTATCGATCGCAGCGCGGCAATTTCGCGTGCCGCCATCAGCGGAGGCTCTTCCCATTCAACAAGAGTGCGAGGCTGCCCGGCCACCAACTTGTTGGAGTTCAGAAATTGCGACCAAAAGCTTATTGCTACCATTTATAACAAGTACCGGAAGCAATTGAGCGTATTAACAGATGCAATGACGCAAAGCGGCGGCCAAGCCAAACAAGTGATCGCTGCGGCTTTTGCTGGAAGCGGCCTGTACACCATTCCGGATTATCAGGCTTAGAGTCATTGATCCGATAACCGAGGCAATCATCACTTTAAATGTTAGTCGGAAAAACGTGTTTTTGATGGCACGTTTCCCTCGAGATCAATGATCTCTGAAAATCATAAGTCGCCTCCCTAGCCGAGGCATCCAGAGATAAACTCGAAAGGGCTTACGCTCAACCCAAGGAGGCGACTATGCAACTCT
>PZPK01000032.1 GCA_006212045.1 Oleiphilus sp.
AGAGTCCATCATAATAGTGTCCACTAAAAATAAGTGGACACTATTGAAGCGGGTGCGACCTGGGATAACTAGGTGGTATTACCGGGCGCTTACTCTTCAAGGCCCATTCATTAGATACGCATTCTGAAAAATGCATGTCGCAATTTTGCAAACAGCCGCCCCCGTGCCGAACTAGAATAATGGACTATCACAAGACAAACCCATTGTTTGGTGGCTAGGTATCCAGCGCTGGTGCCAAGCCTTAGCCAAACTGCGTCATATCAAGAGGATTGCAATGAGCGACCAGGCTGTAAGCAGAGAACTGTTTGATCAGGTAATGGTGCCCAACTACGCACCGGGCAAAGTGATTCCCGTGCGAGGTCAGGGTGCGCGTGTATGGGATCAGCAGGATAAGGAGTATATCGATTTTGCCGGAGGCATCGCGGTGAGCGCTTTGGGACACACGCACCCGGCACTGGTGCAGGCGCTGACCGAACAGGCCGGAAAACTCTGGCACCTGAGTAATGTCTTTACCAACGAACCGGCCCTGCGTTTGGCGAAAAAACTGGTCGACGCGACCTTTGCAGAGCGTGTGTTCTTTGCCAATTCCGGAGGCGAGGCCAATGAAGCGGCTTTCAAACTGGCCCGACGTTATGCCTGGGACCATTTCGGGCCGGACAAGCATGAGATTATTTCATTCAAGGACAGTTTTCATGGTCGCACGCTGTTCACGGTGACTGTGGGTGGACAAGCCAAATATACAGAAGGTTTTGAGCCCGTTCCTGGCGGTATCCACCATGCCCAATATAACGATATTGAATCGCTCAGGGCGCTGATTTCCGATAAGACCTGTGCCGTGGTGCTGGAGCCGATTCAGGGCGAAGGCGGCATCCATCCGGCCGACCATGGCTTTCTGAGCGAGGTAAGAGCCTTGTGTGATCAGCACAAGGCCTTGCTGGTGTTTGATGAAATCCAGACCGGGGTAGGGCGTACGGGCAGTCTCTACGCGTATATGAATTCCGGTGTTGTGCCGGATATTCTGACCACTGCCAAGGCTCTGGGTGGCGGTTTCCCTATTGGTGCCATGCTGGCGACAGAGCAGGTCGCAAAGTCACTGGCGGTCGGCACCCATGGCAGTACCTATGGCGGCAATCCACTCGGCTGTCATGTTGCCGAGGTGCTATTGGATATTGTGGATACCCCCGAAGTTCTCAATGGCGTGCGTGAGAAAAGCCAGCGTCTGAAAGCGGGCTTACAGGCCTTGAACTCTCAATACGGTGTTTTTGACGATATTCGTGGAGAAGGCTTGCTGATCGGCTGCGAAGTCAATGAGACCTTCAAAGGCAAGGCGAGGCTGTTTTTGGGTGCTGCCCTGGAACAGGGCTTGATGGTGCTGGTCGCAGGGCCGGATGTGGTCAGATTTGCGCCCTCCCTGATTATCCCGGATGAAGATATCGACGAGGGCCTGAAGCGATTCGGCAAGTCCATTGAAGCGGTACTGGCTCAGTAATCCGGATCATCAATCCAGAACGAAAAGAAGAGAGGACAGGCAATATGATGGTGGTGAGACCCTGCCGTGCCAGCGATCTGGCCGGCGTCGAAAAGGTAGTGACACAAAACGTTGCGAGGATTTCATCCGTACCGCATAACCGTGACAAACTCAGTGAACGCATTGACCACTCCATACGTTCATTTGCCCAGGATGCATCTGTTGAGGGCATGGAGTTTTACCTGTTTGTACTGGAAGATCCGGAAACCGGAGAGATTCGGGGCACCAGTGGCATTGCTGCCAGCGCCGGTAACGGACAGCCATTCTTCAACTACCGCCTTGATGACCTTATCCATTCTTCACAGCAGTTGAATGTGCATCAGAAGGTACCGGTGTTGTATCTGTCGCATGCCCTGACCGGAAAGACCCAGTTGTCATCGTTTGCAATTGAGTCCGGATTGCATGGCACTGAAGCCTTTAGCCTCTTATCCCGTGCGCGCTTGTTGTTTATCAAACAGCACAGGGAAAAATTTGGCGACGAGGTCATTGTCGAGTTGCAAGGGGTCGTGGACGAGAATGGCGACTCCCCCTTCTGGGATAGTTTGGGGCGTCACTTTTTCGCGATGGATTACGCAACGATTGAGCACTACCAGGGCATAAAGAGTCGTAGCTTCATTACCGAAATGATGCCGCCGCATCCGATCTATGTGCCGCTGCTGAGCGAAGCGGCGCGTCAGGTATTGGGGCAGCCGGACAGTAGCGCTGAGGAGACCTGCCGCTTACTGTACCGGGAAGGCTTCAAACCCGGCGAATTCGTGGATATTTTTGACGGCGGTCCGACCCTGAGTGCACCGCTTGAACAGTTGCAGACCATCGTTAATGCCCGTACCAAGTCAGTGAAACGTACGGAGAGCTCAATGGGTTTGCGTTACCTGGTCAGCAACCAGTCTTTTGACGAATTTCGCTGCACCTTGGGGCAATTGACTGACGGCATTGGCGATACGCTCAGACTGAACAGCCAGGTTGTCAGTCAGCTGGGCCTCGAGGACGGCGATGAAGTGCACTATGTTGCGGTTTAGATCCTTACCTGTGCTGATGCATTACGGCGGCCATGGCCGTGCGTATGACATCGAGGAGAAGTCGTTATGATGCTGATCAGACCGATTGCGATGTCAGATCTGGATGATCTGTTCAAGATGGCCGAGTCCTCCGGTGTTGGCGTCACTACCTTGCCCGCAAACAGGGAGCTTTTGCAGGCACGCATACAGCTATCGGAGCGTTCCTTTGCCCGTCAGCTTGAGCCCAAAGAGGCCAATTACCTGTTTGCCTTAGAGGATTCAGAACACGGCAGGATTGTTGGCGTGAGTGCGATTGAGGCCAGCGTGGGATTGCGCGATGTCTGGTACAACTACCGTGTCTGTCAGTCGGTGTATGCGTCCAAAGAGCTGGATGTGCATACCACCAACGAGACCCTGTATCTGACCAATGACCTTACCGGTTGCTCTGAAGTGTGCACACTGTTCCTGGATGAACATTATCGACACAGCGCCAATGGCCGCTTCCTCTCGAAGTGTCGCTTTCTGTTTATGCGTGACTATCAGGATTTATTTGATGACCGGGTGATCGCCGAAATGCGCGGCTATTCAGATGCCAAGGGCCATTCGCTTTTTTGGGAGTCACTGGGACGAGTATTTTTTCAGACCGAATTTTCCCGCGCCGATTACATGGTGGGTACCGGGAACAAGTCGTTTATTGCCGAGTTGATGCCGAAATATCCGATCTATGTTGCATTTTTAAGTGAGCAGGCGCAGCGGGTGATTGGTCAGGTGCATGACAATACCAAACCGGCCTTGTCCATGTTGGAACAGGAAGGTTTCAGTTTCAGTGGTCTGGTGGATATCTTCGATGCCGGACCCATTGTGGAAGCCATGGTCGCGAATGTGCGAGCCGTGCGCGAAAGCAGCACCCGGCAGGTGGTGGTTGAACAGGAGCATGCCACGGACGACAAACAGTACTTTCTGGTCTCAAATCGGGCTTTTGACCGTTTTCGCGCGGCGTTGTTACCGGCTCGACTGGTACGTCAGGACACCATTTCGATTCCTGAGTCGATTGCTCTGAACTTACAGGTCAATACCGGCGATACCGTACGCGTCTTACCGTTGCGCTATCAGGAGGACAACTAATGCAATCATCACCCTTGTTTATCGGCGGGCAGTGGCTGCAGGGCCATGGTCCGGAATTGCGCTCATTGAATCCAGTCAGTGCAGAGTGTGTCTGGGCAGGTGTTACGGCCTCGGCAGAAGATGTTGATCTCGCTGTTCGAGCCGCGCGTGCGGCATTTCCCGGCTGGAGCAGACAGTCCGGAGAGCAAAGGTATTCGCTGGTGCGGCGTTTTAAAGCACTGCTGGAATCGGAAAAAGAATCGTTGGCGCAGTGCATTGGGCGAGAAACCGGCAAGCCTTATTGGGAATCTCTGACAGAAGTGGCGGCGATGATCGGAAAGATTGATATTTCAATCGACGCTTATGAGCAGCGCACCGGAATACGCGAAAGCGATGTTGCCGCGGGACATGCCGTGCTGCGACATCGACCGCATGGCGTGGTCGCGGTTTTTGGCCCATACAATTTCCCGGGGCATTTGCCGAATGGCCATATTGTACCGGCAGTATTGGCGGGCAATACCGTGGTGTTCAAACCCAGCGAACTGACGCCCGGAATGGGGCAAAAAATGCTGGCGCTTTGGGAGCAGGCAGGCTTGCCGGAGGGCGTCATTAATCTGGTGCCGGGGGCGCGAGAGACAGGCGTCGCTCTGGCACAACATCCCGGCATTGATGGCTTGTTCTTCACAGGAAGTTCAAGCACGGGAGCTATTCTGCACGCAGGCTTCGCGGGCCAGCCGGAGAAAATACTGGCACTGGAAATGGGGGGCAACAACCCATTGGTTGTGGATGAGGCCCTCAATGATTTGGATGGCGCCATCCATCACACAATTTTTTCGGCCTTTGTCTCTGCCGGTCAGCGTTGCACCTGTGCGCGAAGACTATTTGTGCCAGATGGTGAGTGGGGGGATCATTTCCTGAAGCGTCTGGTGGATGTTGCATCCAATCTGAAGGTAGGCGAATGGGATGCTGAAGAGCAGCCGTTTATGGGGGCTGTGATTTCACCGGAAGCGGCAGAGATTTTATTGCAGGCGCAAGCCGGGCTGCTGCAGAAAGGCGGAGAGAGCCTGCTCAAGATGCAGTCTTTGAAAGACGGAACCGGGCTGTTATCGGCCGGTATCGTGGATGTGACCAATGCCCATGGCATTGAAGATGAAGAGTTTTTTGGGCCACTATTACAGGTGCGTCGTTATCAGCGTTTTGAAGATGCGATCGCCCAGGCAAATGCAACGCGTTTTGGTCTGTCTGCGGGCTTGTTAAGTGATGACGCGGACAAATACCAGATGTTCCTGGAGGAAATTCGTGCCGGGATTGTCAACTGGAACAAACCGCTGACCGGGGCGAGCAGCGCCGCCCCCTTTGGAGGCATCGGTGCGAGCGGAAATCATCGACCTAGTGCCTACTACGCGGCCGATTATTGTGCCTACCCGGTGGCTTCGCTGGAAGCACCTCAGGCCAAAGCACCCGCGCAGTTGTCGCCGGGCATTTCACTGTAAGCGGAGCCGGAAATGCACGCGTATGAAGTAAACTTTGATGGATTGGTCGGTCCAACGCATAACTATGCCGGATTGTCTTATGGCAATGTGGCCTCTCAGGCCAATCTGAAACAGTCGTCCAATCCGAAAGAAGCCGCCAAACAGGGCCTGCGCAAGATGAAGTCACTGGCAGATCAGGGCTTCCAGCAGGCGGTATTGCCACCACTGCAGCGTCCGGATTTGAATTTTTTGCGCCAGATCGGGTTCACCGGATCCGACGCACAGGTATTGTCCAAAGCCGCCCGACAGGCTCCCCAGATGTTGGCTGCCGCTTATTCGGCTTCCAGTATGTGGACCGCGAATGCGGCCACGGTTTCACCGAGTGCCGATACCGCCGACGGCCGCGTCCATTTCACCGCAGCCAATCTGAATGCCAAGGTGCATCGTTCTGTGGAGCATCCTGTGACCAGTCGCATTCTGGCGGCGATTTTCGAAGATCCTGAGTTCTTTGCCCATCATCAGGCTTTGCCCGCAGTTTCTCAGTTCGGGGATGAAGGGGCGGCCAATCACACGCGCTTTTGTGCTGATTATGGCGCCCCCGGCGTCGAGTTTTTTGTCTATGGCAAGGTCGCTTTCGATGCAGGGGCGGCCAAACCACACCGATATCCGGCGCGCCAGACAAAAGAAGCCTCAGAAGCCATCGCGCGCTTGCACGGTTTGGATGAGGGAGGAGTCGTATATGCGCAGCAACGTCCTGAAACCATTGATTCCGGTGTGTTTCACAATGATGTCATTGCCGTTGGAAACCGCGAGGTCCTGTTCTACCACGAGCGCGCGCTTGTTGATACCGAACGTGTATTGTCGGAGCTGGATCAGAAGCTTCAGGGAGCTGATTTGAAAGCCGTGATGGTGCCTGAGCAGGCGGTTTCATTGGAAGATGCCGTGGGTTCCTATCTGTTTAACAGCCAGCTGTTGAGTCGCAGCGACGGGGGCATGACTCTCGTTGTTCCGGGTGAATGCCGCGAAGTGGCCTCAGTATCCGCCTATCTGGATCAACTGCTTGGTATGGATAACCCGATTGACCGGATTGAGGCCTTTGACCTGAAACAAAGCATGAAGAACGGCGGCGGGCCGGCCTGTTTGCGCTTGCGTGTGGTATTAAATGCGGCGGAACTGGCTGCCGTGAAATCGACCGTCATTATGGATGATGCGCTGTTTGAACGCTTGAATCATTGGGTCGATGCGCATTACCGGGACCGTCTGAGTCAAAACGATCTGGCCGATCCACAGCTGCTACAGGAAAGTCTTTCAGCGCTGGATGAGCTGACGCACATTCTGCAACTGGATTCGGTTTACCCCTTCCAGAGATAGCCCTGTTGGTATCAGCGCGGGCCAACTTCCCTGAGCATCAGGCCCGCACGCTGACCCGCGGGTACCTTGCTGTTGGGAAACACAATGTACTGGCTCTCGCCTTGCACGACATAGGCTTGCGTGTGGTCTCGCCAGATCTCGCTTCCCGGAGGGTATTCGGTAAAGTTTTTCACGTCCTCGGGAATATTCAGTACAAAACCTTCCCCGGTATGGATGATCTCGTGCGCCACCTCAAACAATTGCATGCCTTTGGCCGGACTGACCGAAGTACCTCCAGCGGAACACAATAATTGCTTCAACTGTTCGGACACATTCTCATAGCGCTTCAGGTCATTCTGCCCAAAGGGGCGCACCTTCCCCAGCTCAAGGGTAAAGCTCTCGCTGCCACACTGACTGGCCGAAAACGACGAGAAGGTCGTTGCCGGGCTGTTCTGCAGAAGGACGGATGTGATCCCCGCACTTTCCAGCCAGTCGATCCACTGTTGTGGGATTTGGCGTCCGGGTACAAAAGGGTAAAGGGCGAAGCGTTCGATCCTGGAATCGCGGATGGCGGTATGCAGATCCAGATGACAGGCCAAAGGTGATCGTTGATGAAATTCCAGCACAGCCTTCTCAATGGTCTCGGCGCGCTTGGCATCCGGCGAGTGAAGGTATTCCGGCAGACGATAGGCACCACAGAAAAGACGATTCATATTGAAGTCCAGAAAGCGTTGTTCCTGCTTCATGGCTTCGGGGTGCCCCAGAATAATCATTGCCGGAGATCTGGGTTCAAGTTCGCCTGCGAGTATCTCTGATACCAGCTGATTGAGCAGCTCGACCGGAGCCGTTTCATTGCCATGCACGCCAGCAGATAGCAGAGTTCCATGAGGCTCTGTGGCTTGGTTTGGCTGAAACTCGAGGATGCCGCGGGCTGTGAGTCGCATGCAGCCGGATGGTAATGTCACCTGACAAGGCGTTGCAGCCAATTGGTGATGGGCAAGGGTATGAGAGAGAAAGTCCTGATGCTTGCCGAACAGAGTGCTTGCATTGTTTTGTTCCATTGGCTCGCTCCGCACCTGCTGCTCAGGAGAGCGGCCTGAGGTGCGCCATCAGCTTGTTCTCCAGTTTTCTGAACGTGAAGATCAGCACAAAGGTCAGGCAGAGATAGATGCAGGCGACAAAAATAAAGGCATCGAAGGGCGCGTAATAGCGTGCGTAGATATCGCGTGCGGCACCGGTCAGATCAACGATCGTGACGACACTGGCAATGGAGCTGGCATGCAGCATAAAGATGACCTCATTGCTGTAGGCCGGTAATCCCCGGCGCATGGCACTTGGCAGAACAATTCTGCGCAGTCTCAGAAACCAGGACATGCCATAGGCCTTGGCGGCTTCTATTTCCCCACGGGGCGTGGCCTTGATGGCCCCGCGAATAATTTCGGTGGTATAGGCGGCTGTATTCAGTACAAAGGCAATCAGACAGGGGTAAAAGGCGTCGGCCAGTATTTCCCAAAGAAAACTTTCCTGAATTCCCGAAATCTGAGCGGTCCCGTAATAGATCAGATAAAGCTGCACGAGCAGGGGGGTGCCGCGAAAGGCATAGGTATAGAGCCAGATTGGACGGCTGATCCAGGGGTTGTCGGATGCGCGCATAATGCCCAAAGGCAGGGCGATGATCAGTCCGATCAGCAAAGCCAGAAAAACCAGTTGGACGGTGGTCACCAGTCCGTCCCAGTAGTGTAGAAGTGTCGGCGGATTGAAGATGTCGTTATCCGCGAATAGCGCTAAAAATGCTTCCAACATCAGGCTGCCGACCCTGTTAGTACGCCGGCATTGAACTTGATTTCAAGGCGTTTGAGAAACCACTCAGAGATCGCCGTGAGCGCGAGGTAAACACCCGCCACCGGTAATAAAAAGGTGAATGGTTCGTGGACAGCTTTGGCTGCTTCCGAGGCCAGACGCACCATGTCGGCCAGTCCGATCACGGATACCAGAGCGGTCGTCTTAAGCAAGACCATCCAGTTATTGCTTAATCCGGGCAGTGCATGGCGCATCATTTGCGGAAACATGATGCGTCGAAATATGTGCCAGCGACTCATGCCGTAGGCATGTCCTGCCTCAATCTGGCCATGATCGACACTTTGGAATGCGCCGCGAAAGGTTTCTGCCATGTAGGCGCCAAAAATAAAGCCAATGGTGATGACTCCTGCGACGAACTCATTAATATTAATGAATACATCCCAGTCATATGTCTCGTAGAGCCAGTCGGAGACTTCATTCATCATCATCTGACCGCCAAAGAAAATCAGAAGCATTAGCACCAGATCGGGAACACCACGAATGATCGTGGTATACAAGGTTGCGATCAGCTTCAGGAGTTTATTGCTGGAGAGCTTGGCGAGGGCACCGAGCAGACCGAGTATCAAGGCCAGCAACAATGACAGCAAAGCCACTTCAATGGTCAGAATTGCGCCTCCGAAAATCGAAGGACCGTAACCGTGCAAGTCAATCATGGCTCAACAACATCAAGGTAAGGGAAATGCTTCATCCATATCGTTTATGTGCGTCTCAGCCCGCCAGTGCAAGCCGGGACGCACAAGAAAAGGCTCTAGATCATAATGTCGTACTTGAAGTACTTATCCATGATCTTTTTGTAAGTGCCGTTTTCTTTCAGCTTCTTCAATGACGCATTGAATTTCTCGGCCAGATCTTTGTCACGCTTACGGAAGGCTACGCCAACACCGTCACCCAGCTTGACCAGATCACCCACGGCCTCATAGTTTTCATCTTTCAGAATGGTTTGTTCGCCGACCGGAAAGTCAACAAATACCAGATCCAGGCGGCCGCCTTTCAGATCCAGTACCTGGTCGTCTGCAGTGGTATAGCGTTTGATCTCGACCACATCACCGAGGTTGTCAGAAACATAGTTGTCTTGCAGCGTGCCACGCTGAACGCCCACCTTTTTACCTTTTAATGAAGCCTTGTCACTGACATCGATACCCGCGCCTTTTTTACCGAACCAGCCTGAAGGCGTGTTGTAGTAGCCTTCAGAGAACAGTACTTTTTTGGCACGTTCTTCCGTGATAGACATGGAAGACATGATGGCGTCATATTTGCGGGCCAGCAGTCCGGGAATGATGCCGTCCCAAGCCTGAATGGTCCACTCACACTTCACTCCGATATCGGCGCAGACGGCATTGCCAAGGTCTATCTCAAAGCCAGTCAGCGATCCGTCGGGTGCTTTGTATTCGAAGGGTTCATAAGGCACATCTACCGCGATACGAACCATCTCCCAATCTTTTGCAAATAAGGACGCACTGGAAAAGGCCAGTACGCAAGCGAGGGTCATTGTTAGTTTTTTCATCTTTAAAGCTCCCGTTTACAAGGGTTTATGATTTCCTTCCCTGGCTTTCTTATCGTACCGCGTGCATCCCGGCTCCACGTTTTGTCAGAATGTTTGAACAGTACCTTCAATAATTGGGTTGCAGGAACTGTTGCATTCTTTCTGAATCAGGATTCTCAAATACTTTGGCTGGTGGGCCCTGTTCTTCAATTCGCCCTTGATGTAAAAACATGACATGTGAAGAAACATCACGCGCAAACGCCATTTCATGCGTGACGACGATCATCGTGCGGCCTTCTTCCGCCAAACTACGCATCACTTTCAGCACCTCCCCTACCAGTTCAGGGTCCAGAGCGGATGTTGGTTCGTCAAACAGCAGTACTTCCGGCTCCATCGCCAATGCACGTGCAATTGCAGCCCGTTGTTTCTGACCACCTGACATCTGCGCCGGATAATATTCCTTGCGGTCATGAATGCCGACCTTGTCCAGCAAGGCTTCGGCTTTTGCAATGGCTTCTTTGCGGGAAAGGCCGAGCACGTGGATCGGGGCTTCAATAATATTTTCGAGAATGGTCATATGAGACCAGAGGTTAAAGCTCTGAAACACCATGGAAAGTTTTGCACGCATGGCTTCCACCTGCTTGTGGTCGGCGGGTACGCGTACGCCTTTTTTTACGGTGAAGGCAACCTGTTCGCCGTGGAGCAGAATATCGCCGGAGGTCGGGGTTTCGAGTAGATTAATACAACGCAGAAAGGTGCTTTTTCCGGAACCGGACGAGCCGATCATGGAAATAACATCACCTTTTTTGGTTTCGAGTGAAACGCCCTTGAGGACTTCGAGTTGATTAAATTGTTTATGCAGGTCGCGAACAACGAGAGGGGGTGCACTAGTAGCCAATGTCTAGTCCCGTACCATTTAGTTGGAGTGTCACAATACTGTCGTGTTTCCACAATGGCGTCAAGTACTGGTCGTCCTGTTGTACACCTGAATTTACAATGAATTCAGCTCGTTTCAGGGTTGCCGGTCAGCCGGTCTGCTCATGTAGTGAATCAGCGAAACCAGCTGTTCGCGGGAACATTGAAAACACTGGCCTAATGGCGGCATGCCTCCATAGCCATCGATGACTCGGGAAAGCGTAAGCTCGAAAGGTTTGTTGTACACCACTTGCCAGCGCTCCGTATCCCCTGTAACCGGTGCGCCGGTTGCCGAAGATTCGTGGCAATTGGCACAGCTTTGCTTGTAAATTTCCTGCAGTTCAGCGGTCAGTGAGACCTTCTGCATCTCAGAGAGTTTGGTTTCCGGTGTCGTGTCGGAAAACCCGCAGCCGCCTGTAAGCAGCGCCAGGATTATAATCAGGGCGCTTGGTGAAACATATGCTTTGTCGCTGGAGGAACGAAAGGGCTTGAACGCAGATAAACTGAAAAGAGACATCATGGGGTAATCCGCCTTAAACGTGAATAATATTCACATTATGCTTGAGAAGATTGCCGGTGGCAATATCAGAACCGGACAACAATGGTTTTCAGCCCCTTGCTGTCATCCTGTTCCAGGATTTCGCTGGCACGCGATACTTGCTCAATACCCTGGGCCTCGGGAAACAACTGCGCCAGATCTGACTGGAATTCCTGAAGAGTGACTTGGGGATTGTTCAGACAGGCAAACATCTGGCCGTTTGGGCTAAGCGCTGTTTTGCAGGCTTTCAGTAATTTCCGGTAGTCGGACCAACCTCGAAAGGCTTTTTTCTGATAGGGCGGTGGATCCAGTATGATCAGATCATAGTGTGGACGGTTTTCCAGCCAGCGGTCAGACTTTAATACGTCACGTTTATAAAAAGCGCAACGGCCATCGTGCAAGGCATTTTTCTGATGATTGCGTTGCGCGATCTTGAGGACATTCGCAGCCATGTCGACATTGTCGACCTTGCGTGCCCCGCCGTGCAGGGCAAACAGCGAAAATACGCCGGTATAACTGAACAGATTCAGGACATTACGCTCATGCGCATTGTTTTGTACCCAGTCCCAGCCAGCACGCATATCCAGGAACACGCCGGTATTGCGATTCTTGCCCAGACTGGTCTCGCAGATGATGTCCTTGCTGAGGGCTGTCCATTGTTTTATGGGCAATTCCACAGATGTGCGCGCAATTGCGATTTCTGTTTCAAAATCTGGCCAGCGTCGCGATTGCACCAGAATGGCGTCTATCTGCGCATGGGACTCGAACAGGGAGGCGAGGGTCTCTGACACCTCAGGGCTCAGTTCCTCGGAAAAATTCTGCACGAAAATAAAGGGCGGGTACCATTCGATGTTCAAATGCTCCAGCCCTGCATAGGCACGGCCCCGGCCGTGCAGCAGACGACGGGCGTAGCCCCCGGCTTGTTCGAGTTGTTGTTTCAGCTGTGTCAGTAATTCGTTGTTCACGCGCGGGGCTACCTCTTGAAGACGCCGCGCATCATACCCTAAGAGTCAATCTGTTTTAAATGTTCACGCGCAGCTTTCAATGAAGGGTCAAGTTGCAAGGCTTTGTTTAAATGAACACGTGCCTGCTCGGTACTACCGTTTTTAAAGTAGGCCCAGCCCAACGTATCCAGATAGTTGGCATTGTCCGGTGCCAGGCGATGCGCTTTTTTCGCCAGCTCCAGGGCGCGTGCAGGTGTAAACAGCTCGGAATCTTCCAGAAGCAGTGTCGCGAGATTGTTGAGTGCCGGTAACATGTCCGGTTGCTGGTTCAGTATGCGTTCATAGGTACGTTTCGCCAGATAGTGTGCGCCATCCAAGTGGTAAGCCAGCGCCATTTTGTAGCCTAGCTCGATATTCTCCAGCAGGTCGGCGGGTGCGGCTTCCAGCATTTTCGTCAGCCTGGAATGCTGCCCGGTTTGGAGGTAAAGATCGCTCAGGTTCCGCAGCGTCGAGAACTTACCGGGTGTAAGTTCGAGTGACTGTTCGAAGGCCTTGATCGCTGCATCGGGTGATTGTGACATGGCGTGGATGGTTCCCAGGAGGTCGTAGAGCTGACTGTCTTCCGGTAACTGCTTTTGCGCATTGGCAATTGCATCTTTGGCATCCTGTGGTTTTTTAAGAGCGATCAGACTGGAGACCAGACCGTAGTGGGCAGGCGCATAGTCTTGTTTGAGCGTGATAATTTCCCGGTACAGGTCGTGGGCTTTTTCAGGCATGTTCAAGCGAATCAGATACAAGGAGGCCAATTCCAGCTTTGGCTCCAAAAATTCGGAATTAAGCTCAATGGCTTTCAGAAAAGTTTGTTCGGCCTGTTTGTGTTGGCCGGATAAATAAAGATACTTGGCCCAGGCGGTATTCACGACTGCCGAGTCCGGAGATGCAGCCAAGGCTTGCTCGAGATAGGAACGTGCGGCGTCCTGGTCATTTTGTTGAAAGGCAACGTCTGCCAGACCAAGTTGCGCCGGAAAGAAGATAGGGTTTGCTTCAAGGCTGAGTTCGAAGGCCTTTATTGCCTCGCTATGACGATTGGATTGCAGAGCCGCTCGACCTTCCTGATAGAGTTTCCATTCTTTGACTTTTTTCCATTGCTGCGCGCGCGTGGCGTTTATGAGCTGTTCGCTGCTGATAATTGGTACGGCATAAACCTGGCTGCAGAGGCAGAAAATACAAATGTTTGTCAGTAGCAGTCTTTGTATCGCGTTCACTTAAGCAATCCCTTATTTGTGAGGTCGTGGAATGACATTTAAAAAAAAGCCCGATCTGTATTGATCGGGCTGATTCTAACCCCTGAGCGGGGGTAAAGCCATGATGGCTATGGGTGCTTTCTTCGGGCCCGTGCCAGACCCAAAAGTCCGAGTCCCAGCAGTGAAAGGGTACCGGGCTCTGGTACGCTAACGTTATTGTCGTTATCGTCATCAGGCAGCGGGGGCGCGTCGTCATTGACCGCGGCCAGAGCAGT
This sequence comes from Oleiphilus sp., assembly GCA_006212045.1. GTDB lineage: Bacteria > Pseudomonadota > Gammaproteobacteria > Pseudomonadales > Oleiphilaceae > PZPK01. Next base: position 13,712 of record PZPK01000032.1, read on the forward strand.
GATGCTGATGCCTGCGAAGAAGATATTGTCGTTGTTAGAAGGGTTTTGAGTGTCAATCACAATTTGATCATCGCCTGCGGCAATAAAATCGTTCAGTGAATAGAGTTCATCATCCTGACGCGGGCCAGTTTGGCTACAGTCTGGACCATCTGTGCTGTCGCCCAGTCCACCTACAGTAATCAGGCCGCCATTAAAGCCACCGCCGTCATCCTGTCCGCCTGCACAGGTTGTCAGGTTGGAACCATTTACGTCGACAATCGAGTTCTGGCTATCACCCTGAAAGCCATAGCCGATGCCGAGAGACAAAGTGGCTTCAAAGTCTGGTTCATCCAAGCGTGCTTGAGTCAGAGGTTCAGCGAGATTGATAACAGCTTGATCCCCAGCGGGTTGACTAAAACCATCCAGAAAGGCAATCGTACGCTCTTCTTCGTTGGGGTTGCTGTAAACAATGGCAAGTACTTCACCGTCAATGGTTGTTGAAGGGCTTTCTGAATTGACAGCAAAGCTGAAAGGGCTGGCACTGCCGCCACCGACAAGCGCTGCGACCTGTGAAGTAACATCGGTGCGATAGGCACGCAGATTAACGGAATTTCCGCCAAGGTGCGTCCAGTCTGCGCCGGAATAGGTTACGCCCTGAAAGTTAACCGTAGGAATTGTGCTTGCGCTTGAAGGGACTAATGATGAATACAAAAATGCCGCTTCAACGGTGGAACCGAGTGGAACGACTGCATCAACAAAACCGACGGGCGTCGAATTGCTGCCAACCGCATCCAGTGACCAGTTACCTTTTCCGTTAAACTGGTAACTGACATCGAGCGCTGCGTTGGCGCTCATACTAAGGGCTGATGCGGCAATTCCCGCGCACATCAGGGTTTTTAAACCTTTCATAGATATTCCTCCTGGAATCATTTTGTTATGAAGCAAGCTCTTCCTGTGAATCTGACATCAACACTAAACTCAGCCCGAGAGCCATCTTGAAGTTATTGAAAGCTATGCCTTCGATGTGTCTCAATGCATATCTCTTTCCATGTTCAGCTAAATATGAATAAAAATAACGGCTTGCCTATAAAGTTGAGGCCATCCTCAATTGCATAGTGTAAAAATACTTGACATGTCCTAAGTGCCTGAAACTGATAGGCAATAGGTTTTTGGGCTATGCATTGATGTTTTAATGACAGAAGGGAATGTTATGAATGTTCGTTGGATTGTTCATCCAGGTGTGAAGCGTATTTACGCAACGGCTGATTGTTCAGGGTGATTTACAACGGGGTGAAGGGGTGGCCCCTGTATTTAGGAGCCTGTCAGTTGTTTCTGCCCTAGCAGAATTTTGCTGCCTCGATTCTTTAGGCTTCTGAAATTACGTTCATTTGTGCACCCTTGTCTGGCATCGCAGGACGGCAGCGATTTTCACCTTTCTGCATATGAAGGTGTAAAAAGGCCCGACAGTGCGTTCTGGCAAAATTGTCGGACAATCAGGCTTGCAGGATATGGAAAAAAGTTGCGTTTGATGATCTTCTACAGTTTGCCGGTATGATTCAAGCGACACTGGTATAACCTACTCGCCGAAGCGCTAGCATAGAGAGCCCAATCAGCATCAATGTCCAGGTCGTGGGCTCCGGAACATGCACGGTTCCATCACCACCGGAAGAGCCGGTACCCCCATTGTCGCTGCCATTGCTTCCTCCATCTCCTTCGTTGCCACCATTGCTATCATCGCCATTTCCGCCACTACCGCCATCTTCGCCGTTGTTGCCTCCTCCGCTGTTGCTGCCACCATTACTGCCCCCAGTCGGAGGGTCAATGGGTGCATCATTGACAGTTGCCAGCGCCGTGATATTGATACCGGCAAAGAAGATATTGTCGTCTTTGGAAGGATTGAGGGTTTGTATTTCTATGGATTCGTCACCGGCTTCGAGAAAAGCTTCAATGCTGTAGAGCTCGTCATCCTGACGGCTCCCGACAATCTCACAGTCAGGACCGTCCGGGCTATCGCCGATCCCTCCCACGGTAATGAGTGCGCCGCCAAAGAAGCTATCGCTACCGTCGTCCTGTCCGCCGGCACAAGCGGTAAGCAGCGTATCATTTACGCGGACCTCTGATACCTGTAAATCATCCAGCCCTTCTCCCAGTAATACTGATTGTAAGCTGAACCCGATGCCGAGTGACAGCAGGGCTTCAAATTCGGGTTCGGCCAGTTTTTCCTCGGTCAGGGGCGTGTCGAAGTCGACCATGGTCTGATCACCCAGCGAATTGCTGAAGCCGTCCAGAAATGCGACCGTGCGCTCCTCTTCATTGGGGTTACTGTAAATAATTGCCAGTACTTCTCCATCAACTTGAGGACTGTTGAGTTCGGAGTCTATATCGAAAGAGAAAGGGGTATCGCTGCCATTGCCAACCAACGCGCTGACCTGATCGGTCACATCAGTACGAAAGGCGGTCAAATTAAAGTCGTTGGTGCCAAGGTTTTCCCAGTCAGTTCCGGCATAAACAATGCCTTCAAAACTGACTTCCGGTATCTCGGGCCGTCCCAGAACCAAAGGTAAGCGATTTCGACCGTCGAGCCCACCGGGACGATGGCAGATACCGTACCGGTCGGGTTGGAAACACTACCTACGCCATCAATTGACCAGTTGCCGCGGCCTTGGAATTGATAGGATACATCGAGCGCAGCAAGGCCCGCAGGTGAAATCAATAACATCAGCAACAACGTGCACAATTGCCTCGAACCTAGCATAAAAGCCTCCTGTAACTGCAAACAAGAGGTCATCCTTTGACCCGACTTACCTTGAACAGACCGCTTGTTTACCGGCCTGAGAAGCTGTGCGCTGGAAGCGCCTGACTAAGTCTAGAAGTGATTGAAAAATGTGCAAGTGCCGGGGCTTGTGTTCTTGAAGAATTAATTCTTGCGTTCCTTAAAGCGACGTTTTTCGCCGCTACGAGTCCGCTGAATTGAAAAGCCAGGCTGGTAGATGAAGGCAAGGAATGGGAGAAAAAGCGAGTGATTGTTTGGAGCTTTGATATTGTCAAAGGCAGATGTTGCCACTCAGAACATTTCCAGTTCACCCTCTTCGACATCGTCGTCGCCTTCTGCTTCAATCGTGAGTTCATCTGCCATGAGCTCCAGGTACAAGCGACACTCGATCGGCACGCCGTCCAGGTCGAACCCGTAAACAAACTCCTCGGCGCCAGGTGGAATCAGGCTTTCAAACTCATCACCAAAGAAGTTTTCGGGCAGACCAATGGTAATTTTGATGCCTTGATTCAATAACCTTGTTTTGAGCTTTCCGATCAAAAGGTTGGCGATTTCTGCCATCCAGTCTTCGAGCTTTGTGTCCTCCACAACGGTGATATCAGCGCTGGGGTAGGTAAGAGAAAGCACTGAAAAGGGCATGCGCAGCAGTGCCCTGATTTCGAGCTCCTCGGAGCCGGCGTCAATGGATGCGGCGATGGCATTATCCAGGTCGGCTTCATCCGCTTCGATTGGCTCCACTTTGCACTGGAACCCTTCAAACAATGCAATGCAGGCTGCTGAAAATTCATTATTAATGTACTGACTGGCTTCAGATCGATTCATCGTGACATTGTTACTCCGCGGCATGCACGTTTGCTGAAAGTATGGCGCTCGCCCCAAGGGCGGGGCCCGTTTGATCATTATTAAATCACATGAATATTAGTCGAAAGATGCCAGTTTTGCCCAATAGCCAAGTATGTCATTTTGTAATTGATAGTTAGCTCAAACTTTAATGCCCCCGAAAAACGTTCAGGGCATGGAACAAACCGGGTTCTGGTTTTGTCTGTTATTTCGACCAATACGCGTTTGGACGCGCGTCCGGACCTCCATTGTTGGTGGTATTTATCCCAGGAATTTGAACTCACACGGCAGAATGGAATAGAGTGATCATACCTTCGATCCGATTTCAAAATTACAAGAATATGAATACCGATTTCATACTGGCGGATTTTCAGCGGGTAAGGGCGCAATCCCTCGACGCCTGCTCAGGTTTGTGTCTGGAGGATTACGGCCTGCAGGCTGCCGTGTTTGCGAGCCCTCCCAAGTGGCATCTGGCACATACCAGCTGGTTTTTCGAAACTTTTATTCTGAAGCCATTTTCTGAGGGTTATCAGGAATTCAATCCCCGCTTCGAAGTCCTGTTTAATTCCTATTACAACGGTATCGGGCAGCAACATCCCAGAGCCGAGCGCGGGCTGTTGAGTCGCCCGGAGTTGAGCGAAATACTGGCGTATCGCAACCATATCGATGCCTGCATGCTGTCATTGCTGGATCAAAGTGCTCACCCTGACAGGGAAGAGATTTGGACCCGCTGTCGGCTGGGTTTGCAACATGAACAGCAGCATCAGGAACTGTTCTACACCGATATCAAATATTCTTTTTCCCGTAATCCACTGTTTCCAGCGCTTCATGAACCCGATTCCAGTGATAAGTCAGCTCTGGCCTCCTCAAATGTTGGTGATATCGCGACACTTGCCTATGCGTCGTTTGAAGGTGGACTGGTCAGTATCGGCCAGGACGTTGACAAGGAAGATGCGGCTGGTAGCGTCACGGGTTTTTCATTTGATAATGAGCGACCGGCACACAAGGTGTATCTGGAGCCCTTTTCCTTTGCTACGCGCCTGGTGACCAATGCTGAATATCTCGCATTTATTGAGGATGGCGGTTACGAGAGACCTGAACTGTGGTTGGCAGATGGCTGGAACTGGGTGCAGCAGCGAGACATCAAAGCGCCATTATATTGGTATGAGCGGAATGGAGAGGCTATGGAGTACACGCTGTACGGTCTGCGCCGGCGCTTGCCTGCGTTGCCGGTATGCCATGTCAGTGCTTATGAAGCAGACGCCTATGCGGCCTGGGCCGGTGCCAGATTGCCTACGGAATTTGAGTGGGAAACAGTTGCACGTGCTGTATCAGAGGCGTCAGGAAGCTCCGGGGCTATTACCTTACATCCGGCGGCACTGCAGCCCGGACAGGAGACGCAACAGGCGCACGGACAGGACATCGGGCAGCTGTTCGGGCACTGCTGGCAATGGACAGGCAGCGCCTACCGGCCCTATCCCGGCTACCGGAAAGCCGAGGGTGCGATCGGTGAATATAATGGCAAGTTCATGTGTAATCAGTGGGTGTTACGTGGCAGTTCCTGTGTGACGCCCGTGGGCCATGCCCGCAGTAGTTACAGGAACTTTTTTACCCCGGAAGACCGTTGGCAGTTCACCGGCATTCGCTTGGCCCGGGATATATAGCACTGCGCCTGATTCGTATCGGTGGGAGCCAGTGCGGTTTATTCCGGAAATCCGGGGTCAAAGGTGTCGTGTGCTCGCACTGGAATAAAAAAAGAGAACCGCGTCGGACTGATCAGGTTGTACAGGCAAACGCAGAACAATCGTATTATTTACCGCGGAATCCCGAGCAGGGAATCCTCAAGCTGATCACATCAAGGAGCGATCATGTCTGAATTTGCCTCAAGCCTCGAAGCTTCGCCATTGTCGAATGTCCGGTTCAATTATCAGCCGGCAATGCAGTCCAATGGTCTGCAAGAAATTGTTCAGGGGCTGTGCCAGAAACACAAACAGATTCATCCGAAATACTTTTACGACCACCTTGGCTCGCAGTTGTTTGAGCGCATCACCGAGACTCCCGAGTACTATCCGACACGCACAGAGCGCCGCATCCTGTTGGAAAATGCGGAATCGATTGCAAAGTATTGTGGCGAAGATTGCGTCGTGATCGAGCCTGGCAGTGGCAGCAGCGAAAAAATCAGACTGTTACTTGAGACGATGCGCCCGAAGGCGTATGTGCCGATGGATATTTCCGCCGAGTTTCTGCATCACGCGGCGATTCGTCTGGGGCAGGACTTCCCCTGGTTACACGTCAGTGCCGTGTGTGCGGATTTTGCGAGTTACGAACCGGCCCAAAGGCAGTTGCCATCGGGGAAGCGGGTGGTTTTTTATCCGGGCTCGACACTTGGGAATATGAGCCGGGAAGCGGCACGAGGTTTTCTGGGAAAAATGGCTGGCTGGCTGGATAGCGAGGGCGGGGTGCTGGTGGGGATAGATTTGCATAAATCCAGCGCTACCCTGAATGCCGCCTACAACGACGCTGAAGGTCTGACTGCGCAATTCAACCTGAATGTACTGAATCACCTGAATCGTATTGCGGATGCCAATTTCGAGCCGGAACAGTTTGAGCATCTGGCGTTTTACAATGAGTCCGAGCGTCGTATCGAGATGCACCTGGTAAGTCGGTCGGACCAGATCGTTCGCGTAGGTGGTCACGCCATTGCGCTGTCACAGGGCGAACGGATCCATACCGAGAATTCCCACAAGTACACGCTATCGGGATTTGCGGAACTGGCAGAGCAGGCCGGTCTGAAAACAGTCAGGGTTTGGCAGGATCAGGATGCCCTGTTCAGCTTGCACTATCTTGAGCGGATACAATAGTTTCCTTTGAACTCTGAAGAACAGCATCATTGAACTGCAGGCTGGCCAGTCGGCGGTAGAGAGGGCTGGACTCCAGCAGTGCGTCATGGCTGCCGATCGCTTCTATGCGGCCGGCATTCATCACCGCAATTCTGTCTGCTGTTTTAACGGTTGCCAGTCGATGCGCGATCACCAGCGTGGTGCGGTTTTGCATCAGCTTTTCAAGTGCTCCCTGTACCAGGTATTCACTTTCTGCATCCAGCGCACTGGTGGCCTCATCCAGCAACAGAATGGGCGCGTCCGCCAGCACAGCTCTTGCAATCGCTAGCCGCTGCTTTTGCCCACCGGACAAGCCTAGCCCGGCATCGCCCAAACGTGTGCGATAGGCTTTGGGGAGTGCGTTGATAAATTCGTGCGCATGCGCAGCTTTGGCGGCTTGAATGACGTCGTCCAGAGAGGCATCGGGTCTACCGTAGCGAATGTTGTCTTCAATCGTGCCGAAAAAAAGTGCCGGTTGCTGCGAGACCAGTGCGAATTGATTGCGCAGGGTGTTCAAGTCAATCGCTTTGATATTGCATTGCTTTATCTCGATGCTACCGGAATGCACATCATAGAAGCGCAGTAACAGGTCGAATAGTGTGGATTTTCCGGCGCCGCTGGGGCCAACCAGAGCCAGCGTTTCGCCCGGTTGGATCGCGAGATTTAATCCGTCGATCGCCCATTGCTCAGGGCGCGAGGGATAGTGAAATCGCACTCCCATGAGTTCGAGAATCGGGCTCTTCGTTGCTTGGGTTTCGAATGTCGGTGTTTGCAATGTTGTTTCGGGAGACAGAATTTCCGATCTCGACAGCAGCAGTTCGGTGATACGTTCCAGCGCACCCGCGGCCCGTTGCAGTTCACTGATGACCTCGGAAATAGAGCCCACAGCCGATCCCACGATAATACTGTAGAACAGAAACGCGGCCAGTTCTCCGCCGGTAATTTCGCCCTGAATAACATCGCTGCCGCCCACCCACAACATGGCCGCAATGGCACCCAGCACCAGCAGGATCACCAGGGTGATCAACCAGGAGCGCTGCCTGACACGCTGAATGGCGACGTCAAAAGCCTGTTCCGCAACACCATTGAAATGCCGGATGTCGGTGTTTTGGTGGTTGTATGCCTGAACGGTTTTGATTTCACCCAGAATTTCTCCGACATAGCTGCCGACATCCGCGATTCTGTCCTGATTGGTGCGCGACAGGGCCCTGACCTTGCGGCCAAAGTACAGGATCGGGGTGACCACAAGTGGTACCGAGATCATCACGATGGCTGTGAGCTTGGCATTGGTCAGAAAGAGCCAGATCACGCCACCGATCATCATTAACAGATTGCGCAAGGCAATCGATACGGAGGATCCGATGACTGACTGCAGAAGGGTGGTGTCTGCGGTCAGTCTTGATTGGATTTCAAGGCTGCGGTTGTCCTCGAAAAAACCCGGATGCAGATAGATCAGATGCGAGAACACCCGTTTGCGGATATCGGTGACCACACGCTCACCGATCCAGGATACCCAGTAATAGCGCGTAAATGTGCCGATCGCCATCGCGAATACCAACGCCAGAAACAGCTGGATAGAACTCGCCAGATTTTCACTGGAACGCGTAGCGAAACCTTCATCAATCAGCAAGCGAATACCCTGACCGAGCGAAAGTGTAACAGCGGCGGTAAATATCAGCGCCAGGCTGGCATAGACAATTTGCCGCCGATAGGGCCGGATAAAACCGAACCCTGTGCGAATGACCGGTCTGCGCTTTTCCGGTAACAACATGGTTTGACTCACTCTAGAATAAGGGACCCATGATGCCGACAATTTCGCTTGTCGGATAGTCCCGGGTGATGGTACATACTGTTCCGGGGTTTGATATTTGTGAAGATGAATTTTAAGCGATACAAAAAGGAGTGTTGAAATGAAACTGGTGATCGGAAACAAAAACTATTCGACTTGGTCCCTGCGGCCCTGGCTGATGTTGTCGGTGTTTGGACTTGAATTTGAAGAAGAGCAGGTATCGCTGAAACACACAGGTATTACCGAGCGCCTGGGCCAATACTCACCTACAGCGCGAGTGCCGGTGCTGATTGATGAAAAACTGACGGTATGGGATTCACTGGCTATCTGTGAATATGTATCTGAACGCTACCTTGATGGTGCCGGCTGGCCTGCCGAAATCGAAGCACGAGCGCGAGCGCGTGCTTTGGTCTGTGAAATGCACGCCGGGTTTTCTGCCCTGCGTGCCGAACTCCCGATGAACTGCCGCGCGCATCGTAAGGTTTCGCTCACCGCCAATGCACAGCGGGATATCGAGCGTATCGCGCATATCTGGACCGACACGCACCTAGAGTTCGGCAAAGGCGGACCCTGGTTGTTTGGCGAATTTTCTATTGCGGACTGCTTCTATGCTCCTGTCGCATTGCGATTCCCGACTTATGGCATCGAATTGCCGGAAGCGGCCGAACGCTATGCCACTGCCATCCGCGAACTGCCGGAAATTAAAGCCTGGATAGCATCTGCGATACAGGAAACCGAAACGGTAGAAGAAGATGAGGCAGGCGAACCCTGGGAGCTTCCGTAAAGGTACGCGCAGCGCGCTAAATCGGCCCTGATTGACATGGCGCAAGTAGCTCTTGTCCGACTCTGATACCTTGGTCCTTTGCAGGTGAATTCAGAGACAGGTATCGGAGGAGAAACCATGATGACCGAAGCGGAAATGCAAGCACGCAAGCATGAATTGCTGGAGCGGGCAGGCGACTTGCGTGAACGGCTGCACGCGATCAATCGGGATTTTGCCAAGGGGCTGGATTCGGACTGGGAAGAGCAGGCGACACAGCTTGAAAATGACGAGGTACTTCAGGAAATATCACGTGTGACGGCTGAAGAACTGGCTAAGGTGGAGCAGGGTATTGTGCGCCTGCAGCAGGCGATCGAAAAAGTGCACTCAGCGCCCTAGTATGCCCCACTAACGGCGCAGATAAATAGCGGTTTCATCGACGGGCTCTTGGTACATAGCCGTGTTGCCTGTAATGTCATCGGCATAACGGTCATAGATTTCCATAATCGAAGTGAGATTCTTGCGTAGCAGGGGCGTTATCTGCGGATCGAAATGCGTACCGGCACGGCTTTCAATATATAGCAGCGCCTGCTCCACAGGCCAGGGCTCTTTGTAGGGGCGTTTGGAGGTGAGTGCATCAAACACGTCTGCGATCGCCACGATGCGCGAGACCAGAGGGATTTCTTCACCTTTCAATCCGTCGGGGTAGCCGGTGCCATCCCACTTTTCATGGTGCGACATGGCCACCGTCCTGGCGATTTTTAACAGATCACTGTGATGCTCTCCGATAATTTCAGCGCCATGCAGGGTGTGGGCGCGCATGCGATCCATATCATGCTCGCTGAGCGCCTCCTTGTTCCGCAATATCGCGTCGGGAATGGTGATTTTGCCAATGTCGTGCATCGGAGCGGCCAGCTGCAAGGTATTGGCGTCTTCTTCGCTCATGCCGAGTGCCAGAGCGAGTACGCGAGAGTAGAGGCTCATACGAATAACGTGTTTGCCGGTCTCGTTGTCACGGAATTCAGCGGCTCGCCCGAGCCGTTCTATGACAATTTTCTGGGTTTCCCGGATTTCCTCAGTGGCCTGATCGACCATGCGCTGCAATTCCCTTTTCTGGTCATACAGTGCAAGATGCGTTTTAATCCGGGCTCTGAGAAGTGCCGGGTTCGCGGGTTTGGTAATATAGTCAACGGCACCGACTTCAAAGCCGTAAGCTTCGTCTTTGACTTCTCCGAGCGCAGTCACAAATATGACCGGGATGGCTCTGGTGCGGTAATCTTCTTTTAATCGCTTGCAGGTTTCATAGCCGTCCATGCCAGGCATGACGATGTCGAGAAGAATCAGGTCCGGTTTTACAGCTCGGGCGATACTGATGGCATGTTCACCACTGTCGGCTTCGATGACTTCATACTGTCGATCCAGAATGGTCCTCGCTACGAGCAGGATTTCCGGCATATCATCAACAACAAGAACACATTGTCTCTTCATTTACCTTACCCTCCGCTGCATTTATTAGGCTCCCTGCTTCAAATTGCATGTCGGTTATCTCCCTAATGTAGTCCAGTTTGAATTCCAATGCTATTGCTTTAGCATGGAATTTTGTAACCGGAGTGGAAGCATTTCCGGGCGCGCCCGACTGCGCAAGTGGGTCGTGTCGGCACTGCTAAATGTATGCCAGTACAGGATTTTTTCTTGCGGATGCGCGCGACAATAGTCCAAAGCGCATGCGGCTGCTTTGGCGGTATACGTGGGATCAAGCCTGATGCCGTGTTTGATCAGTTGATCTTGCGCCTCATCCCCGGCCGCCAGCCGATGTCCGTAACCTTCTCCAAAGTAATTTTGCTCCAGAACCGGTTCCGGAATGGCCACACCAGTCAGGCGGAGGCAATGCTGTGACAGTGCTTTGTGCGTCTGCTGTATGAGCTGTTGGATGGTTCCTGTGGTGCAGGTCGGAATAAGGCCCAAATGGGAAGGCGCTACCCGCACTCCAACAACGCGGGTGTTTAAACCGGCAAGACGGCACCCCAGAGTTAGTCCTGCCGTGGTCGCACTCGATCCCACCGGGCAGATAATGATATCCGGTTCGGGGCATTCCCCTTCCAGAATTTGTGCTTTAAGCTCATACGCTGCGTTAACGTAGCCAATGCAGCCGGCAATATTGGAACCCCCGGCAAACAAGTGATAGGCCGACCTGTGGGAGGCGAACTTGCTCAGGTAGAAGGCGAGTGCGGCACGTGCGAGACCTTTGCGATAGCGCAGGTCGGCACCCAAAGCCTGCATGCACAGAAGATTATTTGTCACGGTGGGTGTAAGGGGTTGGTCAAACAGATAAACGGTGACCGCAATTTCGAACTGCTTGCAAAACAGGGCAGTAGCGACGCCATGGTTGGTACCAATGGCTCCAAAGGTAACCAGTTCGCGAGCGCCGGACTGCAGTAACTCTGCCAGAATGAATTCCAGCTTTCTCACTTTATTGCCGCCGTAGTCCGGGTGAGTGAGGTCATCCCGTTTGATCCACAAATTACCAGGATCGTTCGTTACCGAGGGAGTGAAGTGCTCGACCGGGGTTGGGCAGTTGGCGAAGCGTAGAACCGGGATTTTGTCCGCGAGTTCGGGGATGGATTCGAATAAAGGGTGCAACATGGTTATATTTTCCGGCCTTTTTTGAAATCGTACACAAAATATGAATAAAATTCATGTATTATGGTTGGCAACTCATACACAAGCTTTGTGACAGGCCTTGCCAGAATACGCTATCGGCCACTTGGAGCAACTCAGGAAAACACGGATATGAATCGACGCAATTTACTGAAAGCACTGGTAGCTGGGACTCTGGTGACCTCCTTACCGGGCCTGAGCTGGTCACAGACCAAACCATTGCCCTGGCGCAACTGGTCTGGAAATCAAAAGTGTTCCCCAGCCGTTCGTGCCGTGCCTGGCTCGGTCGCAGAGCTACAGAATCTGGTGCGGGAAAGTACTGGCACCGTCAGAGCGGTAGGCGCAGGGCATTCTTTTTCAGCGTTGGTGCCGACCAACGACACGATTGTTTCGACCCGGCGATTAGCCGGTCTGTCGTCGGTTGACCCTGCCAAAAAGATCGCGACTCTCGGGGCCGGAACCTTACTAAGTGAAGTAGGCCCCTTACTGGATGCGCATCGGCAGGCGCTGGTAAATATGCCGGATATTGACCAACAAACACTGGCGGGAGCCATCAGTACGGCAACGCACGGTACCGGCCGGGAATTGCGTAGTTTGTCCGGTTATGTCGATGGACTGGAATTGGTGGCCGCTAATGGCGAACTTCTGCGTTGCAGTCCCAGTGAAAATCCGGATCTGTTTCGGGCGGCTCAGGTAGGTCTGGGTTCTCTCGGTATCGTCACCAGCATCACAATGAAGAACAGAGCCGCTTTTCGACTGAAACGGGAAGCCGACTGGATGCGTTTTGAAGAGGTTATCGAGCAGGCGCATGCGCTTTCGCGCAGTAATCAACACTTCGAATTCTTCTATTTTCCGTTTACCGGTATGGTGCTGACGGATCAGCTGAACGAAACCAATGAACCGGTGCAGCGTAACGAGGAAATTGACGGAAACAGTGGTGTGATGGATTTGAAGCTCGCACGTGATACCTTGTCCTGGTCGCCGCAACTGCGTGAGTTGATCGTTGGTTCCTATATGAAAACCATCGGCAAACACAGCAATGTGGATCATTCCTATGCGATCTACGCGAATGACAGGAACGTCCGTTTCAATGAAATGGAATATCATTTGCCCGCAGAAACGGCGATGGAGGCCCTGGCAGAAGTACGCTCCGTTGTTGAAAAGAATTTTTCCGAGGTGTTTTTTCCCTTTGAATGTCGTTTTATTGCCGCCGAAGAAGCATGGTTAAGCCCTTTTTATCAACAGGACACTGTTTCCATTGCTGTGCATCGTTTCTTTGAGGAAGACTTCAAACCCATGTTTGCTGCGGTTGAGCCTGTGTTTAGAAAGTATGGCGGTCGTCCGCATTGGGGAAAGCTGAACACTTTGGTGGCATCAGATTTTGCGCAGCTCTATCCGCGCTGGCAGGACTTTCTGGCCGTAAGGGAAAGCCTTGATCCGCAGGGAAAATTTCTCAATCCCTATCTCAAGAAAGCCTTCGGACTACCTGTTTGAACTAAATGACTGTCGGCGGGTCAAGGATTTAAACCCTGTTCTGGAGTCCGCTGTGTGTCTTGTTTCAAATGTTATCGGTTTCGGAGCGAATTGCATTCGCTTATTGGCTTTTCTGGCCTTCATCAACCCGGTATTGGCGTCCGAGCGCGTGTTTGAAAGCGCTGAAACCAGCCTACGTTTTGTGGAACTGTATACCTCCCAGGGTTGTTATAGTTGCCCACCGGCAGAACGCTGGATGAATCAAATGGTCGAGCGTGCGGATTTGTGGAGGGATCTGATTCCGATCAACTTTCATGTCGACTATTGGGATTATATTGGTTGGCGCGACCCCTTCGCGCGCAAGGTGTTCAGTAGTCGACAGCGCAACTATAACCGACTGGGTTATACCCGAAATGTAGCGACACCGGGATTTGTGGTGAACGGTAAGGGCTGGAATGGGTGGTTTGCAAGACAGGCTTTACCGGGTGTCGCAGGTGAGTTTAGCGGGAAAATCAGGGCCGAGCTGAATCAGAGCCAACTGGAGATTAGCTATCACCGCAATGAGCGCGTTCCTGAGGGTATTCATGTGCATGCAGCAATATTGGGCTTCGGCATTGAAACCAACGTGCCTCGTGGTGAAAATGCCGGCAAAACACTGGCGCATGAATTTGTGGTGGTGGGGTATCATCAGGCCCCGATGGCGGCAAATGAGGGGGCCGAAAGCAGTATGCAGTGGAGGGCATCCTTCTCGTTGCCGCAAACTGTGGATGTGGCCATGACCAGGCAGGCCCTTGTGCTCTGGGTCAGTGAGCGGAAAGATCCGAAACCCATTCAGGTACTGGGTGGCTGGTTGTAAATTCAGGTACTCATGCACGTCTTCAGGCTTGTTTAACGCAGCAATTGATCGACACTTGTTCCCTTGTGCTTTCCGGTCCGTCACGTATCCATTAAGATTCCCTTTCGTCGTATTAACTTTAAATAGCAGGATGCGCTCATGCACTCGATTTCATGGCTGGCTCTGGCCTGGTGTCTTATCCCAATCATTCTGGTCAGCCTGATCTACCGCTCCTGGCAAGGAAAAGTGAGCGATGTACTGGTGCCTTCTGCGCGCATGGTGTTGCAACTGATCGCGGTAGGTTATGTGCTGGTTGTTCTGTTCGAGCAGTCATCCGTCTGGGTCAGCAGTGCAGTGTTGGCCATTATGCTCAGCGCGGCGGCATGGATTGCCATTCGGCCGGTCAGGCATCACCCCGGCCATTTACGGGCTGCCGTGATCTCCTTGGGTTTGTCGGTTGGGCTGCATCTCGGAATTTCGCTCAAGCTGGTGCTTGAAGTCGATCAATGGTTTGAGCCCAGTGTTCTGATTCCATTGGCCGGAATGTATTTTGCCAACACCATGAACGCGATCAGTTTGACGGCAGAGCGTTATCATGCCGAACGGCACAATGGTATCGACGAAAAGCAGGCGCGGCTGTCTGCGTTCCATGCGGCCATGATTCCGCAAATTAACGCATTGCTGGCGGTGGGGCTGGTCGCTTTGCCGGGCATGATGACGGGGCAGATCCTGTCTGGCGTGTCGCCACTGGTCGCCGTGCGCTACCAGATACTGATTATGGCCATGGTGCTGGGTTCAAGTGGTTTGGGGGCGGCCTTGATGCTCTCCAACATTCGTCATGTTGTCATCGAAAAACGATCACATTCCTGAACAAAGCGCGCTTAAAACCAGGCAATCGCACCAAACTGGCAACCCGATAGCTGAGCGCTGTCCTTGTCATAATAGTCGGTGCATTCCAGGGTCAGCGTGACACGGCGCCCGTAATTGGTGATCTTGAGTTCGATGCCTAGCCCGGTTGCAATATCTCCGCCAATATCTTCGACCGCATTGGCGGCTTCCCTATTGGTACTGCCTGATGAAAATGAAATCTGGTTATATCCCAATAGCAGGTAGGGGTGGAACGTTTCCCCAATGCCCAGTTTCAGGTAAGTACCCAGCAGGTAGTCCAGCTCCGAGGTGACTTTGGCTTTATCTACCACCTGTGTATCGCTGGTCAGCGCTCTCGAAAGTCGCAACTCGGCATCCAGCATATCGTAGGCACGCACGCCAAGGCGTCCACCAAGAACATCAAAAGAGTGATCCAGATCGGGCATATTGTCCTTGTCGATATCCAGTTCTCCAAAATTGACACCGGCGTAGCGTTCATAGGGGATGCCAAATGCTTCTGACCCAATGTCAGTTGAGGTGGTTTCATCGCTTGTTTCAGCGAGGCTCAAACAGGGGAAGCTGAACAATAAACAAAATAGTGTAATGGCTTTCACAGATCTAACCTTGTTAGTTTTAATCAGGTTTATGCAATCAAATTTGCCGAACAGGCCGTTGTTGGCCTGATCAGTCACGAAAAACCGTATCTTAACCAATCCTGAAAGAAAAATGCTGACTTAGTAGGCAAATGTTATGAAGCCTGCTTTGACCAGACCGGTCCAGCCTTCAATTCATGCCGTCTTCAATTACGCCGATGGGGCTGATTATTGATTGTCTCCCGATATCGCAAATAAACAATGGTCGGTGCGCAGCCTGAAGATAATGTGAGGGGGTGCGGTGTCGCTACTGAACGGCGCATTGTTCTCGCGTGCGGGCAATGATGGTGTCGAGCACCTGAGCATCACGTTCGTATTCCGTGACCAGTTCGTCGAATGCGTCAAAGTTATCGTCATTGAGGCCGAAGGTATCATCCAGCTGAATCAGAGCGTCTTCTTTTTTGCTTAAGTCGTCGTGGAATTTCTGATTGATACAGCGGTACTGAACACTGTATTCAATATACTTTTCCTTAGTCATTAAAGGCTCGGACCACGCACTGGAGGACAACAGTCCGCCAAGCATCCCGAATACCATTAACAGGCTAATATGTGCGCGCGTGGGAAACTCCTGATTTTAATTCCGGCTCATAAGTTTTGTACAAAAAAAGAACAATTGCGAGTTTATAGCTAAAGAAAGTGACTAATGGGGTAGGTTTGCCTGAGCGCTGTCGAGATATTTGCGTATGGAGGGTGTCAGCAAGTCCGGGTTTACCGGCTTATCGAAATATTCACTCACGCCTGCATCCAGTGCCGCTTGTTGCAGGTCCTGACCTTCTGAGGTGACCATAATGATCGGGGTATTGGCAAATGCTTCCTGGGCATGGATAGCTCGCACCATTTCCAGACCATTTACTCCCGGCATGTCCAAATCCGTAATGATGAGATCAATATCCGGTTGCATGGACAGAATGTCCAGACCGTTTTGGCCATCAACTGCCTGAAGTGGTTTCACGTTGAAAAACGTTTCCAAAATAAGACAGATCAATGATCGAATTTCAGGTTGATCGTCGGCGACCAGCACCTTGATATCTTTTGCCATGACTATAAGTACACACGCAGAATCGGGGAGAAAGCGTTACTCACTAAGATGGAGTTTAGTTGATAAATCGAATCCGACGAACTATAACTTTCGTTATAAATTGTTAACGACCTTATCTCATAAGCAGGGTCAGCCGTTTTCGCTACAGCACAGGAACAAAGCTTAATGGAAATTAAACAAGTGTTACTGGTTGATGATGAAGACATGATTCGTCAGTTAGCCGAGCTATCACTTTCACAATTTGGCGACCTGGAAGTCTGTTCTTGCAATTCGGGAGAGTCTGCCATTGAGAAACTGGAAACTTTTTCGCCGCAGCTGATTCTTCTGGATGCCAATATGCCGGGACTTTCCGGTCCGGAAACGCTTGAGGCAATACGTAGCAATCATCGTTTTGTCGACACGCCGGTCGTTTTTATCACCGGAGAATCACGTGCATCAGAAATTCAGCGTTTAAAGGACCTGGGCGCCGCCGACGTGATCGTTAAACCCTTCGATCCCATGACGCTGGCGGAACAGGTGAAAAAGATAGGTCACAAGGTCAATGACTGACGACAAGCAGGCAAACGAATTTGCGGCTGCGCTGGATCGACTCAAACAGGCGTATATTGATCGTCTTCCCGGGGAGCTATCTGCAATTGAAGCGGCACTGGCAGAAATGGAGGCAAATCAACCCGCACCCAAACAGCTGGAAAACATGCGACAACTGCTGCACAAAATGGCAGGGTCGAGTGGCACCTTTGGTTTGCGTGAGCTGGGAGCGCAGGCGAAAGAAATAGAGCAGCAGATCAAAGCCTGGCAAAAAGTGGACAAAGATGCCTTGTCGACTGAAGACCTGGTGGCTTTGGGGCGGGCTTTTAACAGCATCAAATCCGCCAGTCTTATTGTCGATCAAAGTGTGTCTTTCAATGTACAAGCCAAACCGGATTTACATCTGGATGAGGACCTCGTGCGGTTATGGCTGGTGGAGGACGATGCAATTCTGGCGGGAGAACTCAAACGCCAGTTTGATGCCTTTGGCTTTAGTACAACGGTTTTCCCGGATATTACATCGGCAGATAAAGCCGCTAAAACTGCCCAGCCAGACGCCTTGGTGTTGGACGTCATGTTTGACAATGGTGCGGTCAATGCGACAGAAGTCTTTGCCAGTACCATCTTTCTATCGAAACTGGCATGCCCCGTGATATTCATGTCGGCCTACGATGATTTTGCATCCCGAATTCGGGCAGTACAGCTCAATGCCAAGGGGTATTTCCTGAAGCCCATTTCAGTACCGTCTGTGGTGAACCATTTACGGCGTGAGTTCGAGGCCGTGAATAGTCCAGACTCTCGTATACTGATTATTGACGATGATGTTGAATTGGCGCGGCATTTTCAATTGCTACTGCAGGCTTCTGGGTTCGATGTACGGTGTTTGTTTGAACCGGAAGAGATTATTGAAGTATTGGGTGACTTTAACCCGGAAGTCGTGCTGATGGATTTGCATATGCCGAAGTATAACGGCATGGAACTGGCTGGCGTGATTCGCCAGCATTCAAACTGGATGAGTTTACCGATTCTGTATCTGAGTGGAGAAACGGATCTGGAAGCACAGGCAAATGCACTTGCCAAGGGGGCGGAAGATTTTCTGACCAAGCCGATCAGCGATATTCAGTTGGTTTCCACGATCAGAGCTCGCGTTATGCGTTCCCGGCAGCTTGAAGAGAAAATATCCAGAGACAGCCTCACCGGTTTGCTGAAACACGCAGTCATCAAGGAAACCGCGCGGCACGAAGTTCGACGTGCCGTACGCAGTGGCAAGCCCTGTAGTCTTGTGATGCTGGATATTGACCACTTCAAGCTGGTCAATGACAGCTACGGCCATGCCGTTGGCGACGTAGTTATTTCAGCCGTGGCGACGGTGTTGCAGCAACGGCTGCGTAAGACGGATCTGGTCGGTCGTTATGGCGGAGAGGAGTTTGTTGCCGTGTTGCCGGAATGCGATTCCAAAAAGGCCATGACGCTTGTTGAGGAAATTCGAAAATCCTTCGAGCAACTCGAATTCTGCCATGACGACAGGGTGTTCCACTGTACATTTTCTGCCGGAGTCATCTGTTCCGGCGAGTTTAAGGATCTTGATGGTGAGCAATTGTTGATTAGCGCTGATAATGCGCTCTATCATGCCAAGGAAAATGGACGCAATCAGGTAGCCTTGGCGACTGAAGTGCTTGAACCCGTCAGCTAGAAAGACTGCGCGGTTTTGGCCTTATCGCTCAGGTTCTGAATCAGTGTTCCATGTTTTGCGCTGATCGCAAAGGCAGCGTGAAATAAAACTCCGTCCCCACGCCGATCTCACTTTTGACACCAATGTGGCCCTGATGAGCCTCCACCACTTTCTTCGTGATCGCCAGACCCAGACCGGTAGATTTCTCCCCGCCTGTGGCTTTTACGCTTGTCGTTTCAAAGGGTTCAAAAACCTTGTGCAATTCGTTTTCCGGTATGCCCTGACCTTCATCACGTACGCTGACCCGTATCTCTTTCTCTTCTCGTTCCAAAGCAACGCAAATTTGCGTATTCTCATGCGAGTACTTGATCGCATTGCTAATGAAGTTGTTAATGACCTGTTCAACTTTAGGCGCGTCAATTTGCAGGATCGTCGAGCCGGGGGACGAGTAATGTATTGAAATACCTTTTCTATCGGCAATAACCTGATTGAGCTCAACATCCTCTTTCAGCAAAGTATTGATATCCACTTCGCTGATGTGAAGTACCACCTTGCCTGATTCAAGTTCGCTGATATCCAGCAGCTCCTCCAGCATGCCGGTCATTTTGTCGGTCGTTTCAATGGCCTTGTCCAGCATTTGCAGTTGCTGTTCGCTGAGGTTGTCACTGGTGCCTTTGACAAACTTGATATAGCCGCCAATCACGCCGAGTGGGTTGCGCAGGTCATGCGCTGCGATGCCGATTAATTCATTCTTCTGATCATTCAGTTTGGCGAGTTTGTTATTGGATTTATTCAGTTCACGTTGAATGTTAACGAGCTCATTATTGAGTTTGGTAAACTCTTGAAGCTGGGGTTCCTGCAAGGTGGATTGCTTCTGTAAATTCGACTTCACTGACTCCCGTAACTGATTAGCCAGTTCATTATTTACTTTGGCAATTTCATCATAGATGGAAGAGTCGAGGCCCTGATTGTTGGAAGCCAGCAACATGAACTTTTCGTCCTTGGATACGCCGGTAAAGTAAAAACTGCGCACCTCGCCCTGACTATTGACGCCAAGTGGTACGTCGAACACGATACTTTCTGTTTTGAGTCGATTGATAAAATTCATGGCGGAAGCAAATTCACCCTGACTCAGAACCATAGGGAACAGCATGCCGGCTTCGACCTTTTGTTCAAGGTTGTTATACAGGACGCGCAGGATCTTTCCGGTTTTATCGACCTCAAGCGCAATGCCCATTAATTCCTGCATGCTAAGCGGCCTTTGATGCCAGTTTATTGGCCATTTCGATGGCCAATTTGGCATCGCTTGAATGTGCGTCCGCACCTATTTCGCGATACAGCTCCGGCGAAACATTGAAGGGATAGCCGCCCACCATAATACAGCTGGGTTTGGCTTCGTTTTCCCGTATGTTTTTGATCAGATCTTTGACCTGCGGGAGGTGTGAGGTAATGGTCGCTGAAATACCAATCATGTCCGGTTGTTTCTCCCTGACGAATTCCAGCACACTGTCGATGGGGACATTGGCGCCAAGATAAAAGGCGTCCCAGCCGTTCATTTCCAGCAGGTCTGCCACCATGCGTACGCCTACTTCATGCAACTCGCCCTGAGCGCAGGTGATGACCGAGACCTTGCCATTCTTTTCGTTGGCAAATATATAAGGATATAGTTGGGACATGCACAATTGGGTAGCCGCCGTGCAAAAATGCTCTTGCGCGACGCTGATACGACCGGTTTGCCATAGCAGGCCTACTTCCCGCTGGCAGGTCTGAAACACATTCAGGTAAATATCCTGGATGGGGATCTTTTGCTCTTGTACGGCGGCCAGGACCAGTTTACTGGCAGCATTGCGGTTAGACGCCAGTAAAAGATCCAGATAGTTTTGCGCCAGATTGAGGTAGGGGGCGCCCTCTACAAGAAAGCTGTTGCCGGCTTGTGATTTCTCACCCAGCTGGGCTTCCGCGGCTTGCAGTATCTCACCAATGCGGCCCGCAACATCCTGAGCAAGCTTCTGTCTCAGAACATCCCCCATGACCTGAAGATTTTCGGCAAGGTGTGAGATAGGGAGATTGATGCCTTCAAACAGGGTTTTGGCCCAGGCAATATAGTCTACAAACAGTTGCGTACTCTGATTGTCCAGCGCCTGTTGCAGATAGGTTAAGTGGGTCACCGCGTCCTCGAGGCATTTCTGCTGTCCCTGGGGACCATACCGTTTGGGCAACTCGGGGTTGCGTTGATAGTGCAAGTCTACAATGGTTTTTGCCAATTCAGGATAGCTGTCGGGAGTCAGCTCAATTTGCTCGCTCATTAGCCACCTCTTTAGTCAGTCAGTTTGGTAAAGTAACGCACGAATGTTGCTTTGGGGTCCAGTTTCAGTCCTTTGGGAATACCTTTGTGTGAGGCATGGTGAGCTTCGCTGCGATGCCAGTTCTGAAACGAATCCTCGTCAGTCCAGCGTGTGAGTAGCCAGAACTCGGCATCGTCATCGTGTGGGCGATAAACTTCCATATCAATAAAGCCCTGAGTGCTGTCTACCAGATGAGGACGCGACAGAAACGCAGATGCAACCTCGTCCTGCATGTCATTGCTGACCTTGAATCGACTAAGGGCTAAAAACACACTCTTGCTCCCATTCAGAGTACGTGTTTAAAACATAGTTAAAAATAGGCGGGATGCCAGTTTTGATTCGTTTTGGGTAGGTGTAATAGCTCGCTTCGGGCGATTGTTGTACATTTTGCGAATGCGCGTCTTGATCCGCTTCATCGCATCGCGGCCCATAGAGCACGAAGTATGGCAGGAGCATATTGCCAGTTCATTTTCAGCAACTCAGTAGAGAGTGAATATCGGCAGATCAAAGGCGAGTGAGATGAACATCGATTCCATCTTTTCATCTTCGTGTTCTGCCAACGTTATGTCTTTCTGGTAGCCCACCAGAATTGCTGCGGGATAGGCATTAAAGGTATAGGAAAAGAACAGGCTCGGGCTCTTGATATGGTCGAGTTTGGCTTCATAGGATGTTTCCTGCAGCTCATTATTAATATAGGTGCCAATATCGATAGGAGAGTAGTTGATCAATAAGCTGCCTTTTCGCAGTTTAAGCAATTTCAGTTCGATGCCCACCGGGCCGAAGGGGCGGTAATCGTATCCATAGCTGCCTTTGATGGGACCTGTCGTTCGTTCGCGTGAAAATGCAAGCCCAAAATAAGAGCTGACAAAGAGCATGTCTTCACAGAGTGCGACGTTACAGGAACGTTGCCAGCGATGCGTATCTTCGGACCGGTCAGGGGTATAGCGCACGGCATAGGCATCGTTGGTGCGCTTGGAGCGATAGGCACCTTGCTCATCGACAAAATCGTTAAGCACGCCTGCTACGGCTTCTGCGCCATTCTGGTTGTTAGAGGCATCTGCAATTGAAGCGAAAAACATTGAGTACTTGCGTACAAGATGAAATCCCGAAAAATCACGCTCATTAATGTCTGAATAGCGGTCAATGACTTTTAGCAGTGTATGGGCACGCACTACGTAGGGAACGTTTTCGTTCTCTTCATCGCTGCTGTTTCGAATGGAGTTGAAGGCCTGTATCTGTGTCCTTACCAGAGCGATCTTGTCATATACGCTGAGAAGATAAGGAACGTTCAAGAAGCCCTCCAGCGTGTTTGGCAGCGCACCCGATTGTTCTGTGGTCTCGTCTATGTCCGGGTTCACCTCGTCCAGTCTGGCCTTGACCAGTTTTGCCAGGTTTCTGTGCTGCAGAAATTCCTTTAGCATCAAAGGCTGCTGAGCGTTTTGGTTTGCCGTAAGCAAATCCTTGAAAGTCTGGCTGTTGAATACCTGAGACAGCAATGCCGATTTCGAGAGAAGAGACTGAACATCTGCCTGGTTAAAAAAATCTTCAGGTCGGGCCTGTTCAAACCGCATGCGAAGTGCCTGAAATTGTTCAGCGCCAAACACCTTCACCAGCGCGATCTGCCGGGACAATATTTGCTTGAACTCAGAACGGCTTGGAAATTTGATCTCTGTTCTGAAATCACCGTACTGTGCTTCTTTCAGATCAGGGCAAACACTGTTCATGAAATCGATCATCGAAATGCCAGTATTTGAATCGTTTGAGGTAATGACTGCCTTCAAATGCCTGTACAAGGCCTTGGGTTTTCGCGTCAGTTCCAGCAGGTCTTCTGATACTACCCACCGATTAATATTATGGGGAATACACTGATAAATGGCTGCTTCGAACCGGTTTAGGTCCTTTTCAACGGCCAGCTTGACCAGCGCGCCCAGACCAGTACTTCCAATGTCATACTGGATTCGCACAACCTCGGCAGTTGAAGGGAAGTATTTGTTTACATAGTTGTTCTCAGCGACTTTCAGTAGCGCGTTCTCAAGAACAATTTTTTCCACTCGCGAGGCATTCCACTTTGCAAAGCCACTGATGACATTTTGGCTGTTAACGCTCGCATGGGCACTCGAAAAAGCACTCTGCATGATGATAATTCCGCAGGCCAGAATCCAGATTTTTGTTCTAGGCATTGGGCACTCCACTTATGATTCTGAAACTACTATCGGGTGTTATCGGCTAACGGCGTTTTCGTATTCTTTGGTGGCACGGCGTGCAGCGAATCGGCTTGGCCATCCTTTGGTGTTTCTTGTTATTTTTTTTATGGCTCAAATTTTCGTGAGCGCGAAACGTTTTATCCTGCAATCAGGGAAAACGATCTGTAACTCATCTTTTCAGATAATTTCGTGCATTAAACGCTGGTAAGATTGACAGGTGTGCGTTTGTGATGCTGCACATAGAATCTAATGTTGGTTCAGACGTGAATCTGCTTCATGCTTTGATGCAAATAGTGAAAGCAGCGTGTCAATCGAATGGTGACGTCAGAGTGCATGTCCTCTGACTGAAAACCCGGACTGATTATTCTGAATAATAAACAAAGGAATTCCATGTGCACCGAATGCAACGGGTAGTGATACCCAGGTCTTTAATACTGCTGACGTTTTTGATGCAAGGCTGTGCGGGATTTGTGCCACACTTTGAGCGGGTCAAGTTGTCCCCGTATGATGATACGGTCAGAGTGGTGCTGGATCGCCAGGGCAGTATTTATCCTTACGAAACGCGCGGCGAATCGCCACGTTTTGGTAAAGAGGGGTTTTCTCTGGCAGAGCATTTTAAGAATTCCGATTGTGCTCGCTACCCTGAGCAAAGCGCCGTGTTTGAGTTATGCGAGTTGCATCACCGCACTAACACCTTGCCTGATTTCAGTCCCGACTATCTAGCGGCTATTCGGGATATAGAGACCAGAGTGTGGCAGCAAGCTGCTGACAGATTATTCGAGATCTCGTTTGCTGAAGGGCAAATCAGGGACCTCGGTATACTGATTCATGGCTTCAACGATGAAGACCCTCTGCCTACTTTAAAGGCTTTGGAATCGCTATTGAATGAGGGCTATCTCAACAGGAAACGGAAATTGGCGTTTCTGGAGGTGATCTGGGACGGTGGCGATGGTATTTCACATTGGTGGAAAGCCCAGTATAGCGGCCCCAAAGTTGGATTCGAATTGCGCAAGCTTCTTAATATGTTACATCAGAGGTTTGTTTCTACGGACTTGCCAGTAGCAATGTTTCCCGAAGTACATGTGATGACACATAGTTCTGGTGCCTATGTCATAGGTTCGACGGTAGGGGACGTGCGCGATGCGTATAAGGATGACGGCGGCATTGGAGCCATTCAAAAGCGTATGTATCAGGCGCTGGAAAATATGTCTGATGCTTCGGAATATTTTGTTCCGGAATTTCCGGTATTGAATCTGGCAATGTTCGCCGCCGCAACACCTTCAGACACCTTTACTGGCGACCTGAGTAAGGGCAATGTTTATAGCCGGGGAATTCAAACCGCCAATACCCGCGTTTCCCTCAGCATGAACACTAACGATTACGCATTAAACAAAGGTTTTCGGCTGAATAATACCTTCGGCGCAAGTGGCATGGGAGCCAATAAGGAAATTTACTGCAACTGTGCCGATAAAGGTTTAACGCTTAAAAATATTGAACACCAAGCCTTTGACTTTGATGACAATACTGATGGAGGGGATTGGTTGCTTTCGCTTATGAGTCTAAACGAGCATTCCATGCAGGCATACGAAAATAATGATGCGGCAACAGATATGATCGATATGATGCTTGGGAATCGCCACGAAAGTGACAAGTTGTTTAACTGTCCGGCGCAACTTGTTCACGCGCCGAATCAGTCAGCAGGCCGGGTGTGCACTAGAAAAATAATATGGCCTGACGAGAAGCCCTAGAACGACACAATCGCAAGACTGTTAGAACTCCGGCGCTATTGTGCTAAAAATACGAACTCTAAAAAGCGAGTCAACTGTCGGCTGTTTTCGTCGGCTTGATGGAAATTTTCAGATACCACTCGGCATCAGAACAGCCTTTGCTTTGCCGTCGATCTTTCTCGGGTAACTCTGATTTCAGGTTTTTTCTACGGTCGTCAAAAATCGACTCGCCACTACGCTTTGTTTTCGCTTCTGTGTGTTTCATCGGTTTGTCCGGCTTTTTTGTTGTTCTTGAACTGCGACCTTAGCCAATGATCAAAAAATATGCAATAGAGTGTTAGGGGCCAAAGCTGGTCGACGTCTTTAGGGTGCGGATAATAAAGGGGAAGATGCAGTTAGAGCCTGTATGGTCGAGCATGCATCGGAATACCCTTGGTCAAGCTATCACTACAATGCGCAAAAAGGTGTCAGATCTGAATGGCACTTACTTAAGCATTAAGGGTGTCCATTTTCAATTACCTCTATTCGTGCCAAGTTCCGATGTTTCTTAAGT
>PZPK01000077.1 GCA_006212045.1 Oleiphilus sp.
TGCATTTAACGATGTCGTTGGTGAGTTTTTAGAAAATACAACGAATAAAACACGATTTAAACAAACGGATTTGGAGGAAATATCAGGTGAATATTCTTGAGTCGTCAGGCAAAACTAAACTCAACGAGAAACTTCCTTTGGTGTTTATGTATTCTGGACAAGGGTCTCAGTACCATCAGATGGGGAGGGCACTTTACGAATCGGATTCAGGGTTCAGAAAGCACCTCAGGATTTTAGACGAAAAGTTCAGTGAGCGCTTGGGGCAATCCGTTATTGATCAGATGCTTGGATCAAGCAAAGACATAACAGATCCATTTGACCGGCTGCTTTTTACACACCCTGCGATATTCATGGTTTCGGTGGCACTAACAAACATGCTCAAGGATCAGGGTATTGAACCAGACATATTAGTTGGGGCAAGTTTAGGAGAGATTGTGGCGGCCCACATTAATGGAGCTCTGAGTATAGACGATGCTGCTGATATCGTTGTTCAACAGGCCAAAATCGTCGAGAGCTCGTGCCGGGAGGGGGGGATGCTGGCAGTGATCGGAGCCGACTTTGATTACTCGAAATTGTTAAATGTTGGTTCGAGTTGTGAGCTTGCTTCTATAAATGCGGAAGGACATTTTGTTTTATCGGGTTCAAGTCGAGATCTTGATGAACTTGAAAAGTATTTGAAGCGCAAGTCGGTAAGCTATCAGAGGTTGCCGGTTAAATATGCTTTTCATTCTTGCCTAATTGAAGGCAGTAAACAGTCTTATGAAGACGTGCTTTATAACGTCGAATGGCGAACACCTGCCATCAAAACGGTGTCGTGCTTGAACGCTAATTTTGTCGATTCATATGAAAACAATTATTTGTGGAATGTTGCCCGAAAACCAATTCAGCTATCTGAAACATTTCAGATGCTTGAACAGAGGAGTAGCTACAACTACTTGGATGTGGGCGTTTCTGGCGTAATGTGCAATTCTGCAAGAGCAAACTTTGATTCAAATACAATTTCCAAAGCCTTCCAATTGATATCTCCGTTTGGAAAGCATGAGGACACAATTGCGTTGATTTCTGGTTGTCTAACACATTCTGAAAAAAGGAAACAGTTAATGAGAGCATATGTATTCCCCGGCCAGGGGTCACAATATAAAGGAATGGGAGGGACAATTTTTGATGAATTTCCTGAACATATATTGAAGGCAGATAGGATTCTCGGCTATTCGACTAAAGATCTGTGTCTGAATGACCCAAAGCAACAGCTTAACGATACTCAATATACTCAACCTGCTTTATATGTAGTGAGCGCGCTAATGTACTTAAAGCAAGTAACAAATACTCAGGTTCCAGAATGTGTGGCTGGTCATAGCCTTGGAGAGTTTGTCGCGTTGTTTGCGTCTGGTGTATTTGATTTTGAGACTGGACTTAAAATCGTCCAAAAGCGAGGTGAGCTGATGTCTCAAGCTAAGAATGGCGGGATGGCCGCTGTTATTGGGGAGAAGGCAAACTGTGTTGATGAAATAATTAGATCACACAAACTGGACACTTTGGATGTAGCCAATTTTAATGCGCCAGATCAGGTTGTGATTTCAGGACCGAGAGAGGATATCGCTCGCGCTGCGAGCGTATTTGAGAACGAAGACTGCCTGTATGTTCCTCTGAATGTTAGCGCTGCATTTCATTCAAGATACATGATCGAGGCAAAGGAAAAATTTGCACAGTTTCTCAGCTCTTTCCAGTTTAACGCGCCAAGCATAACCGTGATGTCTAATGTTACAGGCAAAAAGCACCTTTCCACGGATATCAAACAAAACATAGTAAATCAAATGGTTAGCTCTGTTAGATGGGTTGAGATAATTGGAAGGCTTAAGGCTATTGGGTTTGATGAAATCAAGGAGATCGGGCCAGGACAGGTGTTGACTAAGTTAACGGGAAAAATTGGTGCAGCTAAAGAGCTGGTTGATGATGATCAAATTAATGCTGCCTTAAACAGCAGTGAAATAAATAGGGAATTTGCTCAGGACCACGGCAGTGAATCAGCTCTGAACACAGAGAAAAATTTGCATCAATTCGACAAAGCCTACACTAATGGTTCTTCCAATATGTTTTCCGAGGAAAACGTCGGTTCAACAGTAAATCGGTTTAATGCAGAAGGTCTAGGGAATATTGGGTTTAGAAAAGATTATCGGCTTAGGCAGGCTTATATTGCTGGCTCAATGCATCAGGGAATCTCGTCAAAGGAACTTGTAGAGGCGATGGCTAAGGCAGGTTATCTGGCCTTTTTGGGAACTACCGGGATGAGGTTGACGGAAGTTGAAGGCGATATTAGCTATCTGCGATCTAAGCTAACAAATAATGAACCATTTGGGGCTAATTTTTCTTTTGATTACAATAACCCAAAGATGGAAATGGCGTTAGCTAGAACGCTAATTTCTTCTGGTGTCGAATATATAGAGGTGTCTGGTTTTATGCATGCGACACCAGCATTAGTTTATTTGCGAGCAAAAAGCTTATATCTGGACAGCAATGGACAGGTGAAAAGCAGAATTAAGTTACTTTCCAAGGTAACGCGACCAGAAGTGGCGAAAGTTTTTCTATCTCCTGCTCCTCAATACGTATTAAAAAAACTGTTAGATCAAAAATTAATTGATATTGATGAAGCAAAGTGGGTGCAACAGATGCCGTTGGCGGATGACTTGTGTGTTGAAGCGGATTCAGGCGGATACACGGACATGGGGTCTGCGTCGAGTTTACTTCCATCAATTAAAAGGCTGAGAAACGAGTTATCTGAGAATTACAATTTTCCCGAAGAAATTCGCGTTGGCCTGGCAGGAGGAATTGGAACACCTGAATCTGCTGCTATGGCATTTATGCTTGGGGCTGATTTTGTAGTTACGGGATCTATAAATCAATGCACTGTAGAAGCTGCTGTTTCAGATGATGTGAAAGATCTATTGCAGGGGGTTGGAGTTCAGGATACTCAGTACATATATTCTGGAGAAATGTTTGAATTAGGGGCAAAAGTTCAAGTTGTGAAAAAAGGCCTTTTGTTCCCAGCAAGGGCAAACAAATTATATGAGCTATGGCGTCGGTATGATTCATTAGATGAGTTGGATCAGATTTCCTTGAGCCAAATTGAGAATAATTATTTTGGATGTCCTATGAGTGATGTGTGGAAAGAGGTTGAGGATTTCTATGCTGATAATTATCCAGAAGAGTTAAATAAAGCAAGACAGAACCCTAAGCATAAAATGGTCTTGATATTTCGTTGGTACTTTAAGCAGGCAGAACAGCAAACTTTGGGGCAGCGAAATGGTGAATTAGTCGATTGCAGTATCCACTGTGGTCCTGCATTGGGAGCGTTTAATTTGTGGGTCAGTGGCACTAAGTTTACAAATTGGGGAAATCGTAATGTAGCTGATATCGCTGAATACTTGATGGACGAAACAGCTGCTTATTTGAACAATCAAGTAGATGCAATCGCAGGATAATGAGGGGGGATCATGGCGTTAGAAAAGAAAAACTACGATGTCATTATTGTAGGGGCAAGTATAGCTGGTTGCACTGCAGCTAATCTATATGCTCAAAAGGGTTTGAAAGTGGCTCTTGTAGAGAAGAAGAAGCATTTGGATGCATACAAAAAACTGTGCTCTCATCATATTCAGTCCTCTGCAGTGAGCGTGTTTAACAAGATAGGGCTGTCAGATTTAATTGATAAAGCAGGAGGGGTTCGGAATGGAATCGATGCTTGGGCCTGCAACTCGTGGATTCATATGAGGCCTGATGCCTCAAAAAGTAAGCTTCCTACCTATGGATACAATATTCGACGAAAGAAACTGGATCCGATACTCCGGAAAAAAACAATTGAACTGTCAAATGTAGATTACTATCCAGGATTCATTGTTAAGGAACTACTGGGTGATGGTAATTGCTTTAAATCGGTTCGGGTTGTTAAAGATAATCAGAGTCTTGATTTGGAATCGAAGATGATCGTCGCGGCGGATGGTCGAAATTCTGTAATTGCTAAGTTGTCTGGAGCACCTAAAGAGGAATTTGAAAACAATCGTTTTACGTTCTTTTTGGGATATAAAGATCTTCATAATGCGCCAACGAAATACTCTAGGATTTGGATGTTAGATCCGAATTTTGCCTTTGCATTTCCTAATGATGATGGCGTAACGGAATTAGGGTGTTTTTTTCATAATAGCGAACTAGAAGCTTATAAAAATGACCCTTATGGTACGTTAAGAGATCTGTTTAAAGCGTTGCCGAATGGTTTTGACCTGGATTCAGGAAAACCTGAAGAAGATGTTTTGCAGCTTTATAAGATGCCCTTGATTCTGCGCCCTCCAGCGTATAAGGGAATTGCATTTATCGGTGATGCTGCGATGTCGACGGACCCGATATGGGGTATGGGGTGCAGTTGGGCGGTCCAGTCTGCAGACTGGTTGGTTTCATTATCCGCTGATTCTCTAAGATCTGGAGAAGGTATTGAGAAGAGCCTTACCAACTACAGGAAATACCATAAGAAGCATACTCGTTGGCACTTTCTTCAAATAAGAAATTATGCGTCTGGGCGTAAGCTGTATCGAATTGAAAAGCTGGCATTCGTGGCAGCATCAAAAAACGGCGCTTTTGCAAACAAAATGTATGATTTCATTTCAAGGAATATATCGTTGAGTGAATATTTCTCTGTTACCAATTTTTTCAGGATTCTAAAGATACATATCGGTAACCTTTTTGTGAAAACATCATCGGCTAACTAACTGGGGCTGAATGCGAATCCATGTTAATTGAGGATGCTCTAATCAAATAATTATTGATCCAATTTAAGGAATGACTTGTGAGAAACTACATAAAGAACGTTGATCTTTTTTCGATCTTGTTTGCGAAGCATGTATTGAGCCTGAAAGGGTGGTGCATATTAGTTGCTGCCATAATCTGTTTTGGAATAGGAAGTGGAGCTAGATTTTTAGAGTTTTCGAGTAACTATAGGATCTTTTTTTCAGATGAGAATCCGGAGTTAAGAGCCTTTGAAGATATACAAAACACATATACTAATAATGATAATTTTCTCTTTGTAATAGAGCTTTCTAAAGACAAGATATTTTCATCGGAAGTGTTGCATCAAGTAGAGTGGCTAACGGAAAAAGCGTGGACGATTCCCTACGCCTCTAGAGTAGATTCAATAACCAATTTTCAACACACCTATGCCGACGAAGATGGATTGGTCGTTGAGGACCTTGTTTTCGATGCCAGGTCTTTATCTTCTAGCGTATTAGCCGACAAACTTGCATATGCTATGAACGAGCCGTTGTTAGTTAATCAACTGATATCTTCAGATCAAAATGCATTAGCCGTTAACGTAAAGCTTCGATTTCCCGGAGAGTCTATGTTCGAAGTACCTGAGGCTGTTGAGAAAGCTCGTACTTTGGTTAGCGAGTTCGAAAGCAACGTAGAGGGTAGCAAGGTTTATCTCACAGGAGTTTCGATGCTCAATAATGCATTTTCCGAGGTCGCCTTTAAGGATTTAGGAACTCTGATTCCGATGATGTTTGGTTTAATTCTATTGCTAACCTACCTACTGATAAGATCTTGGTCGGGAACATTAGGTGTCGTGATCGTGATAATGTTTGCGTCATCGGTTGCGATGGGTGCAGCGGGATTTTGGGGAATCAAGCTTTCGCCTATATCTGCGGTTGCGCCAACCGTTATTATGACTTTAGCCGTTGCTGATTCGATTCATATCCTTGTGACGATAAGAAACCTCATGCTGGAAGGTATGTCAAAAGTGGAGGCAATAATTGAGTCAATAAGAATTAACTTTCTCCCTATAACCATTACATCTTTAACGACCATTGTCGGTTTCCTAGCGCTTAATTTCTCGGACTCGCCTCCTTTTTGGCATTTGGGGAATATGGCTGCCGTGGGAATCGCCGCCGCGTGGTTGCTTTCTTTAACAGTTTTGCCTGTCTTAGTTAGTTTATTTCCCTTTTCTGCAAGGCGGTCTTCAATCGACACGCTTATAAATAGATTAATCAACGAAGTATCGGATACGGTTGTTAAGTACCCTAGAAGAGTGTTGTTATCTTCAGCTTTATTATCCATTTCGCTAATTTATTTTATACCTGCGACTGAGTTAAACGATCAGTGGGTGAAATATTTTGGGGAAGATGTTCAGTTTCGATCGGATTCTGATTCTGCTCTTAAGTACTTTGGGATGTATCCTGTTGAGTTTTCAGTTCCCGCCCGAGAAAGTGGAGGGGTTAGTGAGCCTGAATATATGCAGAACTTGGATAAATTCGCGAAATATCTCAGAGCACAAGAGGAAGTGGTCCATGTATATTCGATCGCAGATATTATGAAACGGTTAAATAAGAATTTACATGACGATAATACGGATTTTTATCAAGTTCCTTTAGATCGAGATCAAGCCGCACAATATTTGCTTCTTTATGAGATGTCTCTTCCTTATGGCTTGGATTTGAATGATCGACTGACCATCGATAAAAGCGCTAGCCGTGTAACTGCGATACTAGGAGATGCCACAACCACAGAAACGAGGGCGTTCTTAGAAAAGACTCAAGCTTGGATGCAAGCCAATTTTCCTGATTATATGAAGGAAGTGAAGCCCACTAGTGCTCAAGTAATGTTTACCTATATTGCCGAAAGGAATATCGTAAATATGATTTCCGGAACTCTTTTGGCAGTGGGATTAATTGCAATCATAATGATGATTGCGTTGAGAAGTTTTTCGTTAGGGTTGTTGAGTCTAATTCCCAACGGACTTCCTATCTTAGTTGCTTTTGGCACCTGGGCTCTTCTTATTGGAGAGGTGGGCTTTTCAGTATCTACTGTTGCTTCGATTTCGTTAGGAATTATTGTCGACGATACAGTTCATTTTCTTTCAAAGTATATGGTCGCGAGACAAGAGAGGGGCTTATCTTCAACGGAGGCAGTCTTGTATTCGTTTAAGAACGTCGGTCTGGCGATTCTGGTAAACACTGCTGTTTTGGCAATTGGGTTCTTGCTTCTTACATTTTCAACCTTTAAGACGAATGCAGATATGGGTTTATTTACTGCGATTGCTATATCGTTTGCACTTATCTTGGACTTTCTGTTGTTACCCGCTCTCCTGATACTGATGGATAGAAAGGAATCTCATCAAGAGTTCTTAGGGCATCAGGACGCTTCTTCCCTTGGTTAAAAACTAGTTAAATATGTAGAGATGAACATGGTAATAAATATTAAGAAAAACTTAATGATCTTCCTTCTAGTAATGCAGGCCTCATTTGTTAATACGGCCCTCGCAGTGAACTCTGCGGATAAAGGTCTTTCAATCATACAAGAGGCTGATCTGAGGGATAGTGGCTGGAACGACAGTAGTTCTAATATAACTATGGTCTTACGCAATCATTCAGGTGAGGAAAGTCATCGAAGGTTAAACGTAAAGAACAAGGAAGTTTTTGGGGATGGGGATAGAATGCTCACGGTTTTCAATGAACCCAAGGATGTTAGAGGTACCGCCCTACTAACCTATTCACACAAACTTGATCCTGATGACCAGTGGCTTTTTTTACCCTCATTGAAACGCGTTAAGAGAATCTCTTCTAAAAATAAGTCTGGGCCTTTTATGGGAAGTGAATTTTCTTTTGAGGATTTGAGTTCTCAAGAAATTGAAAAGTACACATATAAGTATATTGGTGATGATGATTTGGATGGGGAGCTTTGCTTTGTTATTGAGCGTTATCCTGTCGATAAAAATTCAGGCTATACATTTCACAAGGTTTGGATTGACAAGCAAGAATATAGAACCTTAAAAGTAGATTTCTATGACAGAAAAGGGGACCTACTTAAAACTCTTAAGTCAACGAATTTTAAAAAACATCTGAACAAGTACTGGCGAGCAGAACAAATGGTGATGAATAATCATCAAAACGGTAAAAGTACAGAACTAATCTGGTCAAACTTCCGATTTAATGAGGGATTAAAAGACAGTGATCTTAGTAAAAATAGTCTAAAGAGAGCTCGATGAGAATAAAATCTCTTTTCATTTGGAATGATTGAAAGTTGATTGATTAAATGATGTGTTTCGACTAGAATTCGCGCAGCTTTAAGTATTGGAACAAGGCTCCTTAGAAGAATGGTCGGTGAGTTCCCACTACCGAATAAACCTTTTAAGGGGTTCTGTATAAATTAATATTAAGGGATAGCTATGGCTTCAGATAATCCTACTACAACCGAGTATATCCAGCACCATTTGACCAACTTAACTTATGGAAAATTGCCAGAAGGTTTTGAAAGGTATGATGGCACAGTTCTAAAAGAGAGTACGTGGACTTTTGCTCATGGCGCTGATGAAATCGCAGCTATGGGATTTCACTCTGTGCATGTAGACAGTTTATTGTGGTCATTTGGGTTGGGAGTTCTGTTTTGTTGGTTCTTGTATCGTATAGCAAATAATGCGACAAGTGGGGTGCCGGGGAAGCTGCAAAACTTTGTCGAGATGGTTGTTGAATTTGTTGATGGCAATGTCAAAGATATGTTTCATGGTAAGAACCCTTTAATAGCTCCTTTGGCCCTGACAGTATTTGTTTGGGTTTTTTTGATGAACTTAATGGATTTGGTTCCCGTTGACTTGGTGCCTTGGGCGCTCGGTTTAGCTGGGGTTCCCTATCAGAAAATTGTTCCTACAACGGATCCCAACATAACTCTTGGGATGGCTTTGGGTGTTTTTATTTTGATGATTTATTACTCAATAAAAGTTAAAGGGGTAAAAGCATTTGCGAAAGAGTTGTCCATGCATCCCTTTAATCACTGGGCATTCATACCCGTGAATTTGTTTATGGAGCTGGTAGGGCTTCTTGCTAAGCCGTTTTCATTAGGGCTTCGGCTGTTCGGAAATATGTATGCAGGCGAGATAATATTCATTTTGATCGCTGTTATGTATAGTGCTGGTTGGATGTTTGGTCTTTTCGGTGGTGCTCTACAGTTGGGGTGGGCTATTTACCATATTTTGATTATTACTCTTCAGGCGTTTATCTTTATGGTTCTCACAATAGTCTACTTGAGTGCTGCTCACGAGGATCATTAGTTTATTTGGTGAAACAAAACTTATAGGGATATGGAAATGGAGCAGAGTGAGTTTTCGGTTTCGTTAATAGCGATGATCATGTGCATGTTTGCGATCCCTGCTCTAGTTCTGATTTGGAGAAAGGTGGTTGTTCCTCAGCTAGAGTATAGGAAAAATGTAGCCAAGTTAGAGAATTTAACCAATGAGCTAAAGTTGAAAAGTGAGCGAGCATCAACTGAGATAAATGAGCTGAAGATTGAGACAGGTATTTGCATCGAAAACGCATTAAATCAATCGAAGCTGATTCTCGATCGTGCAGAGCAAGAGGCTTGCAAAGAAAAAAATAGACTGTTAGAAAAAATTAGGAGAGAAATAGGAAGTACTAGCATTAAGCTGGATAATGATTTCACTGATGAGCTAAAAGATGGATCATATATGAGGAGCAGCAGGCTTAAGTGAACCGTCTGATTCACGCAGACATCACGTTTCTCAATTTTATCAGCTTTGACTTTGTAAGTAATTCTGTGTAACTGCCACGTTTAAACATAACAAATTAAGCGTTCTTCGAACTCGATAATAAATCGGTTAGAGACTGCGTTGCAATTTCTTATCAGCATCGTCTATTTTGATTGAATGGCCAGGTAAAGACTTTTTCTCACCGAATCATCATAGAGAACAGCTTACGTTTTTTATAGCCTTATGGGTAACTCTGTTAGGGGCTAATTCACTTTAGTGGTATAGATGGTTTTACGAATATCCAACAGGACTTCAAAAAGCGTGTTTGGGTTATTCAGTTGGTTACGCCATGAGAGATTTATTTCAGTCATGATAGTGTCCGCTTAGTTTTACTTGACACTATCAATATCGGTATTTAGGAGTAACTGGTAGGTTAGATCATTGGAAGCTTACTTTTGTCCTCATTAGTTACATTTTAAATACTGTTGAGGTATCAGTTTTAGGTTTCTCGAGATAATTTTTTAGAGTTCTTCTTTACCCTCCATTCGTTATTCCAACCCCAAAAAACATCCCTTATAAACGCATTTCCGCGTCTGAAGTTGCTTTTCCAATCAGCTAGTATGGAGGCAAGGAAATACTTAAGCCCCGTCGAAAGCTTCCAAGAATACATGTCTCGAATGACTTCTGGTGGCGAATTCTTTCGGTACCAAAAATGCATTTTAACTAACTGCGTCGCGGTAAATGCAGGGCTTGTTCGAACGTTTTTCTTTTCCCAGTTCCAGTAGTCAGGAAAGAAAGTAGCATTTTTGAATAATGCTCTGATATTACGTGCTGCTTCTTCAGGGGATTTGCGATCATTCTTAACGTTATCTATCTCTTCACACGCCCTGTCCAATAACGATTTACAATAGGGAAGCTTCGACCCCAATAGGCCGTTGAAAGGAATATTTTCGGAATTCTCAAGCAAAGATTTATCCTTACTATCGATATAACGCAAATACTGATTTGCATTTATTGATGTCCCGATAATGATACAAATTGACCAAACTCTAAACCATGCATCCCATAGCTGGTAGTTATGAAATGAGAAAAATGAGTTGGCAACTACCTTGTCATAGAGAGCTATATTTGAGGCAATGAATTCGTTTGCAGAATCAAAATTAGACTGAGAAAAATCATTATTTTTAACAGCGTCAATTATCTTTCTGGCCAAGATATCGTTAAGCCCGGTGGTTATGTTTAGTCCAGACGAAAACAGTGGATCGATAAAACCTGATGCATGCGGTAACATGAAAAAGCGATCACCATATGAGGATTTCGAACTGTATTGAATTCGACCTGTAGAAACCCATGGCCGAATTGCTTTTGCGTCTTTAAATTGTCTTTCAATATCTGGGAACTTTGCGATAAATTCAAAAAACTCTTCTTCTGCGTCCATCCCAGTTTCAGGATATTTGGAGCGATCAAACATGATGCCTACACTACATAGAGGGTTGGTGCTCTGTGCGTGATTGTTGAAAGGAATTACCCACATCCAAGCTCCGTCTACAACATGGTGAAGTGTCGTTTGGGACATCGGGTATGTTAAATTATGATCCTTCTTACTGTTTGAAAAAGAGTCATAGAACTCAACATCTACCATATGGGTAAATATAGAACGCGAGTTTGTTTCAAGTGCATCTGGTGTGTTCCTCATATCAAACATTTCTGCCAAAGGGGACTTGTAGCCTGTTCCATCAATCAGAAATTTGGCTTGGAACTTTTCGTTTCGATTAGTCGTCAAATGTACAGCGTCGTCTTTAAACTGAATATCGGTAACACCTGTTGCTTGCTTGACTTTAGCGCCATATTTTGCCGCTATTGAGAGGAGATATGAGTCGGTATCCTGCCTGAAAAAATGGCAATCAGGACCCAAAGGAGCAGCAAGTGTAGGAAGTTGATTGGTTTCACGTGGATTTAAATATTCTCCTTCGTTATGGTATAGAAAAGAAAATGCTCTCTTTACACCGTGCGAAGCTCCGACCTTATCTCTCAACTTGTGAAACGTGCTAAGGTTCGCTATTTCTGGAACATCATATTTTGCCGCTATTAGTTTGAGCCTGAAGC
The DNA here is from genome assembly GCA_006212045.1 of Oleiphilus sp. GTDB lineage: Bacteria > Pseudomonadota > Gammaproteobacteria > Pseudomonadales > Oleiphilaceae > PZPK01. The sequence continues at coordinate 11,624 of PZPK01000077.1, forward strand.
TTGTGTCTGGGGTTGTCGCTTCGCCTATTGCGAATCGTGGGTGAGTACCGTTGTCAATGATAAGTACATTTAAATTCTGGCGTGCTAGGATCGATCCGAGCATTGAACCGCCAATTCCTGAACCCATGATGATGACATCATAGGAGTCTGTCCTAAGACTATTTTCCATATCCACTTTATTTATCTCCATTTATTAAGCTTGGATCACTCTTTCCGTTTATTTTTTCCTTCGGTTGTTTTTTTAAAATAACGTGTGGTTATCTCAATTTAAATACAGTAAGCGCCAATAAAACCGCCTACTTCCCCTAACCATACAGCGGCACATTTTTTGAAAAAGGCTCCAAGTCGACATTCCAAGGCAGTAGTGCTTCCAGTTTCTCTAACGTATCAGCATGAGCAATATTCGATAAGACGTGTCGAATGTATGCGAACGGCTCCAGTCTATTTGCCTTCGCCGTTTCTACCAGACTATAACAGGTAGCACTTGCACAAGCCCCTTTGGGCGTGTCGGCAAAAAGCCACGCGCGTCTGCCTACGGCAAATGGGCGAATAGCATTTTCTGCCAATGCATTGCTGATATTAAGACAACCGTCTTCACAATATGCCGTTAGATAATCCCATTGATTCAGGCAATAATTGATGGCGATGTAAGTCTGACTGTCTTTAAGCACCTTACCTTTGTTTTGTTCCAGCCACAGCTTGAATTCAGCAAGCAAGGGTAAGCTCTTTTCCTGTCGCACACGCCTTTTCTCTGATACATCGAGATCTTTTATGGACGTCTCAATGGCATACAGCTTTCGTATTTGCGACACGGCTTGCTCTGCCTTGCTGCGTTTGCCGCCTTTCTTCTTGGAGGGAGCTGCACGAACGGCTTCAACAAATTTTCTGCGGCAATGATCCCAGCAACCAATGCGAATAATTTCGTTCTCTTTGCACACTTTGTTGTAACCCGCATAACCATCTGTTTGCAGAACGCCACAAAAACCATCCAACAGACGAACGGGTACGTCACCGGAGCGCGATGCATCATATTCAAATAACACTACCGGTTTATCTGGTGGTCCACCTCGAACTACCCACATCCACTTATCTGATGTGGCGGGTTTTCCGCTTTCTTTCAGCACTTGAATCCGGCTTTCATCTGCTTGCAAGTAATCACTTTCAAGCTGCACTTCCCGCATCAGGTTGATCAACGGTTTGAACACATTCTCCAGTCGTATCACCCAATTAGCCATATTGGTGCGACTTACATCGGCACCATACCGTTTTAAAATGTTTTCGGTGCGATATAGCGGTAAGCCATCGGCATACTTGGCTGTCACAATATGAGCAAGTAAAGAAGGGGTGGCAAAACACTTACCCAATGGGTGAGCCGGTCGTTGCGCAGCGACGATGGATTCCTCGCCGTCATTTACAAATACGGCTTTCTCCTGCCAGAATTCGAGCACTTTCATTTGAGCAGGAATGAATTCCAGCTCTTCTTTCACTTTGGTGAAGAAGGTTTTGACGGCATCCGCTTTGTCTCCGTCGGACAGACACAGAAAAACCTGCTCTCGGGGGAGCTTATCGGAAAAACCACGGTTTCTTTTTTTCTTACGTGGAATTACCCGATCTTCTTCGGGGATGTCTTCTTCCAGTTCCATGAGTGCCTGTTCTAACTCAACCTCATCAAAGAAGTCCCCTTGCCAGGGCATCTTTTCACTGCTGGCGGCAAACTTTCTCAAGGTAGCCAGACGCAACTGCTCTTCCATTAGCTGGATAGTTTTTTGTTGCTTGTTGATGAGTTTTTCTTTGTCGCTAAGATGCTTTTGGTGGGCGTTGAGTAGGCTGTCTTTTTCTTCGAGTTGGCGATCTTGCTCTTCAATTTTTTGGTTCTTTTGGGCCAACAAAGCAAGCAGCTCTTGAATTGTTGGAGCCGCTTCACCGCTTTGATTTTGTTGAGTTTTTGTCGCCTTTTTCATGACGAGAATTATACCAGATTGTCACTAAAAAAACGCTAAAATACGGATTCATAATGCAGTTTTTTATGGCCTTTCATCAGGCTAATATCATAGCCATCAAGCAACCAGTTTATCTGCTGACCGGAAAGAGCAATGACGTCTTCACCATGGCGAGGCCAACGAAACTTCTCTTCAGCCAGCGATTTGTAATACAGCACAAATCCGTTATCCTCCCAAAAAAGGCACTTAATTTTGTTGCGTTGCCGGTTGGTAAACGCATAAAGACCGCCATCAAATGGATTGTGTTCCAGTTCCTGTTCGACAAGTGCAGCTAGCCCTCGTATGCTTTTACGGAAATCAACGGGGTCCCGATACAGAAAAATAGCGGGCATATCGTAGCTGGGGCGAAAGTAGTGAGTCATGATAGACGCTTAATGAGCTGGCAAGCTAAATCAAGGTTAGCTTCAGAAAGCCCCTCAAGCATAGCACCATTAGGGAGATTAATAGTCAGCCCTGAATCTCCCTGAAAGCTGGAAGGATCTGACACCACTTTGACAAAACCGCTGTGTGAGTCGACTGACGGTGAAGGTTGAGATGAGCCTTCAAACTTGAGTTTCCAATAGATGAATCGGTGATAAATGAGGTTATGCTCTTTGCAGAAAGTTGTCTGTGGCATGCCGGACGCTTTCCAGGCGGTGACCTGCTGCATCCAGTAGTTGTTTAGCTCATCAAGCCGGCTGGTTTCCATAATTTTTCTCCTGCGTGAGTGAATAGGAGAAATTGTCGGGTAGCCGAAAGGTAATTGATAGGTGCTGGTTTATGGGCGCTTACTAAATACAAAGTTGGGAGAAAATTGGGTAGACGTGAACGGGTTCTTCTTATAAGGACAATAGTGGGCCTTAAGTTTGAGAGATAGTTCTTCTTTTTGGTACCAAAACTTGTGCAGAATTTAATTGTCTACAAAGCGAAGTTGAGAACGTTTTGTGTCAGATACTGCTTCCATTTTGGAAGTAATTTACGGCAATCGTATGCTTGGTGAGGCAGCGATAATCGCCTCAACGCATACGTTATTGCTGTCTGATAAATTAGGTTCTCGATATCTTCGGAAGTATGATCGGCTAGATTGATAGAGCGTTTTTTATCGTGGCTAATCTTCTTGAGGGAAGTAGATAAGTACTTATAAAAAGGGGATTTTCGATGCTGTCACTATTAAATTCATTTTGTCACGGATATGTGGCTACACCAATAATTACATCATGTGTTACTCATGGCTTGTTGAATAAGCTGTGTGCCGATAGCTCCTTATCTCTCGAATCGCTCGTCAGCGAACTTAAGGCTAATTCAGGATTTTTGTCGGTAGGATTAAATGCTCTAGATATACTGGACTTGGTAAAGAAACAAGGTGATATGTATTCTGCTACGGCAGACCTTAGTAACTTAGAGTTGCTTCCTGATTTTGTTCGCCTTTATGCGTTTCCTCCTGAAGATCTGCTTCAAAAACCGGAGGCTATAGCGCTTTTATCCAGCTGCATAAATCACTATTTGAAGGTTGTAAAACCTTCTAGTAATCGGATAGTTAAATTCTACGAAGGGGCGCTGATGGTTCCCCTGATGATTGCCCTCAAAGGAGTATTTGCAAGAGGGGATTCAGCGTCTTTCTCTTCATTACCAGAATCGTTAAAAGATGATGTTGGGGCGATTTTTGTGTCCCATGATTGGTCGGTTAAGAAGGAAAAAGATTTTGATCTGACCGAAGCGGGTGAAGAGGTTATTAGACGGATTGATGTATTGGCGATAGCCGCGTCATATAGACCAATGTTGGCATCTATGGATCAGTTAATTTTTGGTGACTCAGGTAGTTTATTCGTGTTGGATGAAAATGGGCATGAGAGACATCTCGACCGAACCATGAACGTAGTTGCAAGCGGATTTCAACATGGCCGATATTTTGCGGATGCTGAAGCGAATATTGTCGATTTGTTTAATCAAGAACCAATAGAACTGCAACCGGATTTTATAGCTGATATGGGCTGTGGAGACGGAGAGTTTCTGAAAAAAATATATTTTGCGATAAAGAATCAAACGCTTAGAGGTAGGAAACTAGATCAATTTCCAATTAAAGTCATCGGGATTGATTGTAATGAGCGTGCGCTCTCTGAGACATCTAGAAACCTAGCAGAAATTCCTGCCATTATTTTACAAGGCGACATTAACTATCCTGATAGTCTCGTTGAAAAACTAAGAACGAAGGGGGTTAGCAAACTTGATAAGATATTGCATGTAAGATCTTTTCTTGACCACAACTTTGGTTTTGAGGCTCATCAACCCGTAAATACAGCGGGAGGAGGGGGAACTTCAGATGCTTCGTACGTTGATAAACAAGGGCAGGTTGTTGGGGCAAATCAAGTGCTCTCAGCAATGCGTGAGCACTTAAAGCGATGGGCATCTTTTATTTCGAAAAGCGGGATGCTGGTACTTGAGTGTCATTCGCTAAGCTCGTCTTTTGTTAAGAAATATTTTGATTCATCTGAGTGTTTTTACTTTGATACGCTTCACGCGTTATCAAGACAGTACTTGATAAGTGCAGAAGCTTTTATAGTCCTCGCTGCTAATGTTGGAATATTTCCTCGGTCTCAGCCAAAGAGATACCCAAAGACTTTGGACTATTGCCGAATAACACTTAGCCACTTTGAACCGAGAGAATACACCGTTCGGGTAGCAGAAGAAAATGATCTTAGTTCGTTGTGTAGGCTGGAAGAATTGTGTTGGTCAAGTTCTAATCTTTGCTTGTCTAAAGAGTCTATAAAGAAAAGATTAGATACGAACTCAGAAGGAAATTTTGTATTAGAAAAAAATGGAGTTGTTTTGGGGGTTATCTATTCCCAAAGAATCAAAAGAGTTGAAGACATTAGTTTGGTAGATGTCAGCAATACCTATCGTATAAATCATCATGACGGACCTATAGTACAACTACTCGCTCTCAATGTAGATCCAGAGGTTCAATCTCAAGGGTTTGGGGATGAGCTATTGGAATTCATGCTTCAGCGTTGCAGTGTAATGAATGGTGTTGAGAAGGTTGTTGGTGTGACACGCTGCAAAAATTTTAAGCCAGACCAAGGTAGTCGACTTGAAGAGTATCTCTGCCTCACGGACTCCAATGGATATAGTGTTGACCCAATTATCAAGTTTCATCAACGGCACGGTGCGAGTATCGATGAGGTTGTTCCTGGTTTTAGGCCCTTGGACGTTGATAACCAAGGGTGTGGTGTACTGATCCACTATGATCTAAGGAACAGAAAAACGTATAGAGACGTCGAAAAGGTAAATCTGGATCCGAAAGTTAATGGCCTGGAGGCACAATTTGTTTCTCCAGATGAGTTTATTAAAGGCTTGGTTTGTTCCTGTTTAGGGGAAGACAAAAAGACGTACTTCTCTACCGATACGCCCCTTATGGATATGGGCCTGGATTCTGCAGACTTTTTGGAGCTAAATGAACAGATATTTCAAACTTACAATTTGAGGCTTGAGCCCACGTTTTTCTTCAAATTCAATACGGTTCAAAAAGTAGTTTCCTATTTAGAAGAAAGAGTTGCTGTGCCTCAACGGCAATCAGATAAACTTCATAAGAATTCCCTCTCACATACTAAAAAGAAGGGCGCTTTACCAGATAATGAAGATATTGCTGTAATTGGGGTTTCCATGAAGTTGCCCGGTGGCATAAGCAATCTGGACAAACTCTGGGAAGCACTTTCGGAAGGGCGCGATTTAGTAGGCAGCCTTTCAAATAATAGGTTTGAGTGGCCCAAGGGCATTGATCCGTTCTCTACGCATGTTGGGATAGATAGAATAGGAACAGTTGACGAAATTGATACCTTCGACGCCAATTTCTTCAAGATTTCCAAGGCCGAAGCTGTGTACATGGATCCGCAGCAAAGATTGTTGCTAGAACAAACTTGGCATTGTCTAGAAGATGCGGGATATGGCAATTCGGCTTTAAAAGGAACGTCGACAGGAGTATTTATTGGTGCTAGTGGATCAGACTATGGAATGCGCCTTTCTGAGTCGTCAAATTTCAATAAGGCTCATTATGTAACTGGGACATTGGCGTCCATGATGGCAAATCGAATTTCATATTACTATGATTTTTCTGGGCCAAGTTTACTAGTCGATACCGCTTGCTCCTCGTCGCTTGTTGCCTTGGATAAAGCAATCAAGAGCTTGCGCTCGGGAGAGTCTAAACAAGCCCTTGTTGGAGGGATAAATCTAATATGCTCTCCGCAAAATAGTGTTGCGTACTATGAAGCTGGCATGTTGTCGAAAGATGGTCTTTGTAAGACTTTTGATGCAGAGGCCAATGGCTATGTTCGAGGGGAGGGAGTGGTTGTTTTGATGCTCAAACCACTGGACAAGGCTATCGCAGATAATGACAGGGTTTATTCAGTTATAAAAGGGTCCAGCTGTAATCATGGTGGAACTTCAAGTGGGCTTACGGCTCCGAACCCGATTAAGCAATCGGAGTTAATTCAAAGCGCTTGGCGTGATGCTGAGGTTGAACCGGAAACCATTAGTTACATCGAAACGCATGGTACTGGTACTCCCCTTGGTGACCCTATTGAGGTAGAAGGTATTAAACAAGCTTTTTTGGACCAGTCTGTTCAAATTTCAAAGGAAGGATTTCATATTGGCTTAGGTTCTATTAAAAGTAATATCGGTCATTTAGAGGCCGCGGCTGGACTAGCTGGTGTTTTGAAGGTGATTCTATGCATGGCGCGACGTAGTTTGCTTCCAAATATTCATTATAGGAAATTGAACCCAAGTGTCGATATTCAAAACAACGGATTATATGTTGTCGATTCTGTTCGATATTGGCAAGCGGCAGGAGATTGTCCTCGACGCGCAGGAGTTAGCAGTTTCGGAATTGGTGGTGCAAATGCCCATGTAATTCTTGAAGAATTTGACCAACAGGAGTTTACAGAAAGTGAGTCTGAACCTGAATCAAATGAGCCAATTCGAGTCTTCTTATCAGCCAGGAATTCAGAGAGATTAAAAGCCCATGCAAAGAACCTGTTGTGCCGTCTTGAATCGACGAAATTCTCTCTGATAGATATTGCATATACTTTAGCTAAACGCGAGAAGATGGATGATCGACTTGTTATTCAAGCCGCTACTACAGAAGAGCTAAAAGCTAAACTAAGACTTTATATAGAGGAAGATGAACGGTTAGACGACTGGCAGCTTCATTCAAGTAACGATGATTTAGATAAAACAAGCTATCCAAGGGCAAAACTAGTTGACTTGCCTAAATATCCTTTTGAATCAAAGAGGTACTGGTTGTTTTCGGATCAGTTCTCAAAGGGAGGGGATTCGAAAGGGCAAGCCGCGATGAGTGAAATCTCTATGGTAGTAAAACGATGGGAGCCCAATGCCTTTTACAACGAGCTGCCTGATTCCACCAAACGAATAAGCAAAGATGTTTTGGTCATTTCTCTTTTAAATGAGAAGGACAGTAATGACTTTAAGGCACGTTATCCTGAAGTTGATGTAGAACTAGTAAGCTTAGGAAGCAAGCTTTATAACCAACCCAAAAATATCGTGGCAGAGTTTAGTTCAGCGATTATTTCACTGAAGTTAGTATTAGAAAAAAATACACATGAGCACTGCTTCTTGTTGTCCCGCGAAAGTGATGTCCAGATAAGCGAAATGCTCAGTGCAGCCTTACGTTCTTTTTGTATGGAGCTTAGAATTCCTTTTAGTTCTATATCGATTGGTGATGTTGGTTCCACAGAATTACAGTTTGCGTATCGAATGATATGTAACGACGTTGCGAATCAAACTGAAGCTGATCGCTTGTATCGTTTGCGGAATCAGAAAGATCGACTTTGTTATGAGAAAAGGGTGTTTTCTTATCTTGATCTTCCAAATAAACAATTTGGGAGCCGCTTGCGGCAGCATGGCGTCTACTGGATAGTTGGTGGATCAGGAGACATTGGAAGAAAAATCGCGGAATTTTTGTGTGATAAATATCACGCAACAGTAATTTTAAGTGGGAGACGGCAGACTAGTGAGCGATCGTTGGACAGTCTTTCTCCAAACCTAGATCAAAAAGCAATTTTCTGTGCGAAAGCTGATGTGACTAATGCTGATGAAATGGCGTTGTTAGCATCAAAAATCTCGTCAGAATTTGGCAGGATTAATGGTGTTTTTCATTTAGCTGCGGTACTTAGAGATAGCTCCATTCAGAATAAATGTCGTGAAGATTTTAAAGATGTACTAAGTCCAAAACTACTCGGAGTAGATGTTCTCGATGAAGTGACTCAGGATATGAATCTTGATTTCTTTATAGGATTTTCTTCTCTTACTGCATTATTCGGCAACTATGGACAAGCAGATTATTCGGCAGCGAACAGTTATATAACGTCATTTATTTTGAGGCGACAACGACAGGTTGAGCTCGGGCTTCGTCAAGGTAGCTCTCTCTCAATTCATTGGCCGTACTGGTCAGGTGGCGGTATGAAGCTGAGTCAGACAAGCCGAGAAAGATTAGCGCGAACGTTAAATAGTCAAGCGATATCAGATGAGCAAGGACTGCATATCTTAGAGCGTATTCTAAATTCACATATTGTAGGTGAAGTAGGTATCTGCCGCCAAACGGATCAGGTTAATTCTCCTTGTTTGGACTCGACATCAGTGTCTAACTCAGGATTGAATTCAGTGTCTGTTGATACCGATATGGTAGAGAAAGTTGCCAAAATATTTTCTGATGTTATCGAACTGGATGGTAAGGGTATTAATTTAGACCTTCACTTTAGTGATTACGGGCTAGATTCATTTTTGGTTAGCAGATTCGCAGAGCAACTTAGTAAGATATTCGAGCTTGGTTTTCGTCCTCTGGACGTGTATGAGCACCCCAGCATTAACCAATTATCGGCGCATATATCTGAGAAATTACTTGAAACAAGAGATCAAGCATCGCTAGAGAATAAAAGTAGTTCGCTTAATTTCGTTGAGGGGGATGTTGCCGATAAAGCAGAAAGTGACCAGTTAGCGATAGTTGGTATCGATATAAAAGTTCCTGGTGCTGAGACACTAGATGAATTCTGGGAGCTGATCACGCGGGGAGGTAATGAAGTAGGAATCTTTCCACTGTCGAGATGGAAACTCCTGTCTAAAAGCATGACGAGTCAGAAGAATCGATTGAATTATAAAGGGTTCTTCTTGAACGATGTGTTCAAGTTCGATAACAAACTATTTAAAACCTCCCCTAGAGAAGCGATGTTAATGGATCCTCAGCATCGGCTTGTGCTTCATAGCGTATGGAGTGCGATTGAAAATGCGGGTTACTCCAAGACAGAGTTTGCAAAGAAATCCACTTCTTTTTTCCTGGCTCTGAATTCAAATGAATATGCGGAAATGTCTAGGAGAGATCCAAATATTGATGAATTTACCGGAACTGGTGGTTATAGATATATCTCTGCAAATCGAGTTTCTCATTATTTTGATTTGAAAGGCCTAAGTGAAACCATTGATACGGCTTGCTCAAGTATTTTTGTCGGGATATCGAAAGCTTTCGATGCAATACGAAGTGGTGCCAGTGAGCAAGCAATTGTGTCGGGCATACAGCTCAATCTATTGCCTCAAGCCTTTGACGCTCTCGATAAGCAGGGATTGCTTAGCTCAACTCAGTTCACATCATCGTTTGATCAGGAATCAGATGGGTTTATCCGATCTGAAGGAGTTGGGAGTTTGATTCTGAAGCCGGTTTCCCAAGCAATATCTGATAACGATCATATTTATGGTGTGGTGAATGGGGTTGGTGTAAGGCATGGTGGAAAGTCTATTGGGTTGACTACACCAAATAGCCACTCGATGCAGGAGGCTATGGAACAAGCATTAAGTTGCAGTGGTATCGTCGCCGGAGAACTCGACTACATAGAAGCCCATGGTACTGCGATGGCACTTGGCGACGCCGCAGAGATAGAAGCATTTAGCAGGGAAATTAATAAAACTACACCTAATGAGCACACTAAGACACCAGTAGGTAGCGTGAAGCCAACCTTAGGGCATTTGGAAATTGTTTCTGGAGTCGCGGCAATAGCAAAAGCCGCTCTATCTTTTGAGAAAGGTGTCGTACCTGGAATTCAGGGCTTGACGAAGGTCCATAGGGATATTGTCTCAAATAGGGTGGCATTGGATTGCAAACCTTATCAAGTTGGCTTGGACTGCGATGATAAAATCACAAGTTTTGGGTTAAATTCTTATGGTTTGGGAGGCGTTTCGGCTTTTCTGGTTATGAGCCCACTTCCATCGAGTTTAACTGTTCAGCGAGGCGGTGCAAAAACGAGTGAATTATTTGTATTGTCTGCACAAACAAGAGATGTACTTCTGAACTATGCGAAAAGCCTTGAAAGTTTCTTGAGCGCAGAACTCTCCTCCTTAGCTCAAGCAGATTTTGACTCATTCATCAAAACCTATCAGTTAGGTCGTGAAGTTATGCCTAAAAGAATGGCGATTGTAGCGAATGGTTTTGAAGACCTGATTATCAAGCTTAGGATTTATATAAATGACCCATGCTTAAGCGGGGAGCATGGTATTTATAGTTTTGAGCATGCTGAAGTGCTCAATATTTCAGATATTGAAATTCAAAACGCTTTGGATGAGAAAGATTGGCCATTTATAGCAAAGGTTTGGATCTCCGGTGCAGATATAAGTTGGTCGTTGCAAAGTTATAAGCGCAGAAGATTTCCTGGTTACCCGTTTGATAAAAGTAAAGACTTCGTTGTCTCGTCGCAAACTAGGAAACAAGGCTTGGAGACAGAATTATTAAGAAAACATCGAATGTTATTGGTATGAGTTATTCAATTTTTACAAAAGGGACTGATAGATGAAAAACGAAAGTGAACTAGTAGATTTGCTAAAAGGTATGTTAGGGGAAGCCATTTTGATAGGTACAGAGCTGTCAAAGAATGATTATCTCAATGGAATAGATGATGAGGGGGCCGGACCTTTAGTAAATAAGATCGATAGGCTTTTTCTGTTGATAAAGAACTTTATTAATGAAAATGGTATGGATGGCGTATCTGCGAAAGATGTGCTTCCGCTGTTCAACGAAATTCAAACTTTAACAAATAACAAGGAGACAAAATGATCACGCAAACAGAAATAAAAGAAGAGTTAAAAGCCCTTATTGCTGATTATATGTATATGGACATTGATGAAATAGAGGAGCAAGAACTGTTTTCAGATTTCGGATTAGAATCGATCACGCTGATAAAAATTCTTGATAAGTTGTCAAAGAAATATGGGTTTAAGGCTGAGATCAAGGAGTTATTGCCTCATCAAACCGTGCTAGAAGCTACAGATTTCTTTTTTGATCGAATAGCTAAAGTGGAGGCGTAGATGAAGCCTAGTAGATTGAGTGATTCAATTGAATTTCCAAAGGATATCGTCACCGATTTTAATCATATCTTGTTTCTAAGAAACTTTTTTCAAAATCGCGAAATGTATAGGGATGAATTTAATCAAATCGAAAGCCAGATAACTCAACAAATGCCTGTGTTAGAAGATGATGTAGAAGAGGTGGAGTGCTATGCACCTGAAGAAATTTCAACCAATAAGCTGAATAGTATCTTCAAAACAGATATTCGACCTGTGGTTATTAGAGGTTTCGCAAAGGATTACGAGTGTGTAAAAAGATGGAACCCTGATTTTTTTAAAGAGAATTATGGGGACTTCAAAATCTTTTACACGACTCCAGAAAAAATCATGAATGATCATGGTTTGTCGTTGGGAGCGTTTATAGATGACATCCTGGCGGGAAATAAAAGTAGGGCATATATCGAAACCCTCTCGGATATATTCAATGAATATCCGGAGTTGCATGATCACCTTGGGATTGAAAAGCTTGACAAGCTCTTAGGAGGCTACGCGTCTTATCTAAGAGTCGCTCAGCTGTTTTTTGGTGGAGTTGGAACGGGTGCATCGTTTCATTGTGCAAATGAATTAAACTGTTTTTTAAACATATACGGTAAAAAGCACTGGACCTTTGTTCATCCAAAATATTCCTTAGCGATGTATCCTACTTTGATCAATCAGGGTTATTTCATTGGATCTTTTGTCAAAAATAAAGCGCCAAAGCGATTTATCGAACAGCATTTTCCCTTGTATAACCGGATTCCAAAGCTCACAGTCACTCTTGAACCTGGTGATCTGCTAATTAATCCTCCTTGGTGGTGGCACACAATATCAAATATTACGGAATCGACAATTGCTGTTGCTACGCGTTGGGGCATAAAGCAGGAATATACTCGTCAAGCGTCGGTATTGGACTTTATCCAGTCAATGAGGACAAAACGGTGGAGCTCTTTTGAGGATGATTATCTGAAAGGTGTGACCGTTGTTCCTGATGCTGAGATTAGAAAAAACCACGTATCTTATGAACAAATGGGATGGGTCGCCAAATAAGGGATGTAAGGTATTGAAATGGATTGTGCAATTGTTGGTTTGTCGGTAAGTATTCCTTCGAATTCTATGGATGAATTTTGGAAATCCATAGAAGCTGGAGAGTCGTTCATACAGGAAATAAGTGATGAGCGTTGGAATAAACTGAACCTTGAAGGCGGAAATGTAAAAGACAAAGCGCTGATGAGAGGAGTGTTTCTTAAAAACATCGACATGTTTGACAGGAAGGTCTTTAACATGTCTCCTCGGCGGGCGATGTTTTCGGATCCAAGGCAACGGCTACTTTTACAACACAGCTGGTCAGCGATAGAAGATGCTGGTTTAAAAATATCTGACTTAAATGGAAAGAGGGTGGGTGTTTTTATTGCACAAGACTCATGGCATTGGGGTGCATATATTGACCCCAGGTCAGAACTTTATCTTGAAAACCAAGAGCATATTATTCCAGGGAATAATCCATGTTTTCTGGCAAGCACAATATCAAGCTTTTTCAATTTCAAAGGGCCCTCATTAGTTTTCAATACTGCATGCTCTAGCTTTTTTGTAGCGCTTCAACAGGCAAAGGATGCTATAGAGCAAGGAGCATGTGATTACGCTTTAGTTGGCGGCGTAACACTATTCCATAATTCTCTGAATGATCAATTTGAAAGCCTTAATGAAGAGTCAGTTTGTTTTTCTGATACAGCTGCTGGTTATGTCTCATCTGAAGGCTGTGGCGTATTTGTGCTGGAAAGATTAAATCTTCAACAAGCGAATAGAGTTGTATATGGGACTTTGGATGCGGCGGTTACAAACTCTGGTGGCGCTACGAAGTCATTTGCTTGTCCTAGCCAGACACAATTAGAAGCGGCTTACAAGCGTGCTCTTGATGCTGCAAATATAAGCTCAAATGACATTACTTATGTTGAAGCTCACGGTGCGGGTTCATTGCTCGGCGATTCAATGGAAGCGAATGCCATCATTAATACTTTTGCTCGAACAGAGACCGATCCTGAATGCAGTATCAGTAGTATCAAGCCTAACTTCGGACACGCGCATGCGGCTTCGGGAATATACTCACTGCTTAAAGTTCTTCTGTCATTTAAGAGCCGCAAGATAGCCCCGGTTAAGGGGTTAAGTTCTGACTTGATGAACAATGAGATAACAAAGGAGAGGGCTGGTGTTGAATTCGTGACTCAGCCTAAGACATGGGAGAGAGGGAATGGTCTAGATTCGAAGAATGATCTAGTTAGGTTCGCGTTGCTGAGTAGTTATGGTGTGAGCAATGTTAACGCCGCTTTAATCGTGCGCGGCGTGCTTAGCGAAGAAGTAAAGGAAGACCTCGATGAACTAGAGGAAAACGCAACACTAATATGTTTGTCTGCAAAGTCTGAAAAGCAGGTTCAACAACGAATCCGTGATTTGTTAGGTGTTCTTGATACAGGCATCACTCTGCGCGATATCGCGTATACCTTACAAGTCGGGCGAGAGTCCATGGATAAGAGATGGGCTGTTGTTGTAACGAGCATAGATGATTTGAAAGATAAGTTGTCCAAGGCTGGCGAACATATTACATCTCTTCCGTCGAGCTTCTATCAAGATAGCAAGGTGAAAAATCCAGTTCTCGAAATGCTTAGAAAGCGCCCTGATGAGTTGGATCAGTTGCTTGTTAGCTTATTCGAAGCTGGAGATATGGAAGCGATCGCTCAACTGTGGGTTAGCGGAGTCAACATTGATTTTAGTTATTGTTATGAAACCCCTAAACCCAAGCTTATCTCCTTGCCTTGTTATCCGTTTGAACGTGTTGCGTATTGGTTGCCTGAGCTCAAGAACGCAGAGAAAAACGTGACAGGAGAAGAAAGAGAAACCAAGTCTCTACCAATTCCGCCCAATGAGGGAGGGGGAGAAACTTTAATCCGTCTTGACCCAGAATATTTCTATTTGCGTGATCACATTGTTAAAGATAGGCCTGTATTACCAGGGGTGTACTATCTAGAAATGCTTAGATCAGTTCTTCCAATAGACCATGGTAGAGATGAAGCGTTTCCGGTTCAATTTAAACATGTGGCCTGGTATCACCCAATTGAAGCTGATAACGAATCACCTATAGTCGCCATTGAAATGCGTCCGAATAGTAGTGAAAAGAATACAGTATCATTTAACTTTGAAGTGACTAGTCAGCAAGGTGATCTAACAGACAGTAAGAAAATTTTCTCAAAGGGGGAAATAACGGTCGGTGTGGTTCCTTCTAGACTAAACCTAGACTTATCTGAGTTGAAGTCTAGGTTTGGCGAGCTGGGAGTACCAAGAGATGAAGTATACGATTACTACAAATTGTTAGGGCTACGCTATGGAGAAAGCTTCAGAGCCATCGAGGAATTATACCTCACGGAAAGAGAGTCTCTAACAAAGATTTCTTTGCCAACATGTCTCAAGAATACCCAAAGTGAATTCGTTTTACATCCGAGTATTTTGGATGCAGCAATACAGGCTCATTCATGCATTGACGAGAAGTTTAGGGTTTTCTTAGATGGTGCAAAGGATACCGAGATAGATAATTTATTTGTACCTTATGCATTTGAGGAACTGTCAGTTATCGCACCATTAGAGACCCAGATGTATTCTTGGTTGCGTTTAGATAAGGCCAGCTCTGGATCAGGAAAGATTCGCAAGTTCGATGTGGATATTATTAATTTAGAAGGGAATGTGTGTATTACGATCAAAGGATTGTCAGTTCGTTTTCTATCGTTTGAAAATACTGCTTTGCCGAAGGCGATTACGGTCGAGCAACCCGACGCAATAACCGGGTTACAGGATTTACGTGAGAACTCAGTTGAAAGGGATAGCTCTGAATATTTGGTTCGAATTCTTTCTGAAGAGGTGGGAGTATCTTCAGAAGGAATTCTCCCTTCTTCAGCATTTAGCGATTACGGAATGGATTCGTTAATGGCCTCGAAGCTGACGGAAAAATTAGAAGCTAGGTATGGAAATCTACCAAAAACGCTGTTCTTTGAATATGAGAACATTAGGGAACTTGCTGGCTATTTGAGGGAGAAGTTTCCCAACCAATTTAGACTCTTAGAATCGAATGAAATTCGTGAGAACGCTTCTCTAGCATCTCCTGAGGTAGACGCCAAACCATGGGAAATATCTTCTGATGCTTCGGTCACTCCAGAAAGCGGGATGAAAATTTTTTCCAAACAGGAGCTTAGTGTTGAAGAGAAAGAAGCGAATATTTCATTTGGTGTGGATTATTCTAGGTTCAAAGATGGTGCGTTTTACGAAATGTGGCCCTATATTTTTATGTCACTGGAAGAAAAAGCATATGTCCATCTTTTAGAGCAAGATGAGTTTATTTTTGCTACTAACTACAATGGCGAAAAAAATAATGAACTTAGGACACTTCAGCGGCTCCAGAAATATTGTCTTAGCATTGGAAAGTCATTTTGCTACTTAGATTTAGCTGGCTCTAATACAACTAAAATTGAAAAGAGTCTCGATTTGATATCCCTTCCAGTTGGTTACTATCAGGATATTTTTGATATAGCCAACTTCAATTTATCAGGAAAAAAAATGAGACGCCTGAGATATCAGATAGAAAAGTTTAAGAAGGAGGGTGATTGTAAAACCATTGAGTATGTGAAAGAAGACCCTGAGGTTTCTCGTCAGATCATCAGCATAGTGTTGGCTTGGAGTGAGGACAAGAAGGTCGTAAATAATGTCGATGTCATTCTAAGGGATATCAAAAGTGGAGAATTGTTTTCTAGATACCGCGTCTTTTTAACTTATGTAAATGAAGAATTGAGAAACGTTATTCTAATCGTTGCCACTGATACTGGTTACTTGATGGATCAAGAGTACTATATCAGTAACTCTGATTCGTCAGGAACGGAGTTTGCTGTCTTCGAAATCTGTAAGAAGCTAACAAAAGAAGGTATTCAGGATTTTAGCTTAGGATTGACTTGGGGGTTATTTCCACCAACTCAGCCATTTAGTGACGAAGCTGGTTGGGAGCACATAAATAAGAGTCGGGGAATGCTAGCTAGTATTTTTGAGAATGGTGCAGCGAACTTTCAATACAAAAATAAGTTTCGACCCGAAAACAAGTCTATACACTTTTATCGGCCGAATGGAAGTGATGTCAGACTAATAAATCAATGTTTAAGTCAGTTCTTTAAGAAAGCCTTACGATTCTCAGAGATACAATCCATTGTCTCCGAAACCGAGGCATATGATTTGATGGAGACAGGTATGGATGCGCCGTCGTCTCATGTGCTTTCAAATCGATCAACGGAGCTTAAGTATGATTTGATAAGTGATTCTTGGGCAGCATTGCAATATCCCTTTATTGAAGAAAGGATGGATGGCCTTAGAAGAAAGGCCCTTAGCAAGCAAGGTTCTCAAAATGTAATTGAGACATTGTTTGGCATGCCACATCACGTAATTTCAACTTCCGGCCGTTCCGCAGAGAGGCTTTTTTTTAGAACTTTCAAGAGCAAGAAGAAAAAGGTAATTCAAAATATCCTATTTGAAACAACATCGCATAATTTAGTAAGTGCCGGATTTAATTCAATTGAAATACCGGATGAACGCATTTTTAATCAAGATTTGAATAATGTTTTCGTAGGTGGTATTTGCGCAACAAAGCTTGAGAGTCTTCTTCATCAAGAACGAAAAGATGTTGCAATGGTTGTGATCGAACTGTGTAACAATGCGTCGGGTGGCTGTCCAGTATCAATGGATAATCTCAAGTTGGTATCTCAGTTGTGCGCGCAGTTTAATATCCCTTTTATCTTGGATATTACTCGCATTGTGCGGAATGCAGAGCTCATCAAACGTTATGAAAAGGGTTACGAACATTACGACATAGAATCAATTATCAAGGAAGTTTCTGATCTTGCCACGTTCGTGATCGGAAGCTTGAGTAAGGATTTCGCGATTAACTTCGGAGGCATTGTTGCGGGGCATAACCGTTCGCACTTTGAACAACTGAAGGTAAGAGGTTCTATGGAAGGGGACTTGGTTGGTGAGCCGCAACGAAAGCTCGTCTATCTCGCCTTGGAAAATAGCGAATACTTTCATTCTCTCGTTAAAAAACAATTGAAACTTTCGGAATCCCTGACTCAAAGATTGATGTCAGAAAACATTTCTATATCCCCATTTGCATTGGGACATTGTTTGCTCATTTCAGCGGGGGAGCTCGCCAACGAGAGAGAGGAATACCTAAAGTTTCTTGCTGAAGGGTATGGCATCAGAGGAAACAACCATCTGCATTTAGGAAGACATACTCAAGAGAATTATATCCGACTTGCGATACCTCTTGGACTTGAAGATGAGGGTTTTGTCGATGAAATGATTGCAGCATTAAGAGCGCTAAATAATAAGAAATTTGGGGCTGGAAGTGATCAGGTTGCGGCGCTTGTAAATGAAAATTTAAAAGTTCGTCGCGAAACATTAGACGGCGTGTCAAAAAGCAGTCATGAACCGGACAATGATATTGCCATTATCGGACTCTCGGGAACTTTTCCTAATGCTTCCAATATACAAGAGTTTTGGAAGAATTTGACGTCAGGAGAAAAAAGTATCCGTGAGATACCTCCCGAGCGATGGAATTGGCGGGAATTTTATTGTCCAGACCCTTTGAAAGCACCATCGGAAAAGAAGAGTTATTGCAAATGGGGGGGATTCATAGATAAGCACGATAAGTTCGACCCCCTATTCTTCGGTATTGCTCCTTCTGACGCAGAATATATTGATCCTCAAGAGCTTTTGTTCTTGAAGGAATGTTGGAAAGTATTTGAAGATGCTGGATATGATATCGAAAGTTTACCTGAACAAGTTCGTTTGGGAGCAGGACTTTACGTTGGTGTAACAAATGCCAGATTTAATCTATTTGTAGAAGACAAGTATTGTCAGACATCATTTGCATCTATTGCTAACCGTGCTTCCCACTTCTTGGATCTGAGAGGGCCAAGTATTGCAATAGATAGCCACTGTGCTTCTTCGTTGGTAGCCATACACGAAGCGTGTGAATATCTTCGCTCAGGACGTGGTGAGGTCGCCATAGCTGGAGGAGTGAACATAAACCTGCATCCCAGTAGCTACGTTCATTTATCCCACGAGGGTTTGTTGTCGCATGGTGAAGATAGTGCAGCGTTTACCAAGGGTGGACAAGGCTACGTACCAGGCGAATGTGTGGGTGCCGTACTTCTGAAAAGCCATAAAAAAGCCTTAGCAGATGGTGATCATGTTTATGCGTTGATTCGAGGTTCTGCGGTCAATCATAGCGGAAATATGAATCAGTATGGAATTGCAAATCCCAAAAGGCAGCAGGCTGTAATAGAAGCAGCGCTAGAAGCCAGTGGAGTTTCTGCAGATTCGATAAGTTATATTGAAACAGCAGCTGCGGGATTAGAAATGATTGATGCAATGGAGACCAGAGCGCTTGAAAAGGTGTTTGGGGGACGGAGCCCTAACTACGGTGAACTGAAAATTGGCTCGGTTAAGCCAAATATTGGACACTGTGAAGCCGCGGCTGGAATATCACAACTTGTAAAAGTTGTTATGTCGATGAGAAATAAAGAGCTCGTAAAAACTTTAGTTCGAGATGAGTTATCCAGTGATATTGATCTAGCAACGTTTCCTTTGTCATTGCAACAAGAAAACACATCATGGAAAACAAGGAGTGTTGATGGCATAAGTATTCCTCGTCGAGCTGGTGTCACTGCTGTTAGTTCAAGCGGAGTAAACAGTCATATTATTGTTGAAGAGAATCCTTCGTCTGAAGAAAATTCAAGACAACCTGTCCTCAATGAATGGGTTTTCGTGTTGTCTGCCAATAATCCGCAACAGCTAAAGGCTTATATTGATAGTTGGCTAACTTACTTGCGAAAGAACCCTTATCTAGATTTGACCCGTGCCATGTACACCCTGCAAACGGGAAGAAAAAATATGCCTTGCCGGTTTGCGACTGTCTTTAAGAGCATAAAAGAGCTTGAGAAGAAAATCACTCTTTGGAAAGAGAGTGAAAACTCCTTAGGAAGTTACTTCTCTGACATCAGATTGTTGGATCTCGCTAATAAAAACAAGGTAATCAATGCGAAAAGTCTGCCCCATAATGATCTAGCAAGGCTGTGGGCCGATGGCTATAAGTTAGATTGGTCGGATTATTACTCTGCATATAATATTTTAAAGTTGGCTTGTTTACCTACCTATCCCTTTGCTGACAGGAAGTGTTGGAAGGGAACTTTTCAGAATACAAGTAAAGCATTGAACGAAGAGTTAAATCATGGTGTGGTAGAAGCATACTCAGATGATGTTCTAATTAAAACTGCCCTTAAAGAAGTGCTGTTTGACCTGATGGGGTTTATTGACAGCGACGATATTTCCGATGACATGGCTTTCGTAGAAATGGGGCTTGATTCGAAGAAAGTCGTGCTTTTCGTTCAGGGATTGAATCAGCGCTTACATGTCAGCTTAAGTGAAACTGAAGTATTTGACTATCCCGATATCTCTTCGTTATCGATCCATATTGCTACAAAACTGAATAGCATTGGTCTTAAGCGTCAGGATCCAGTATGTGACAACGCAGATCGTACTCAACGTGGGGCAGACGATATTCTCGAATTAATGTTGAAAGAATATGTTGATGGGAATATTGAGCTTAATGAATGTATGGAGCAGGTAGGGCGACTTGAGAGCTAAAACCTTGGATATCTTTCCCTTGATTTAGTTTTTATAGAATATAGAAGAGTATTGTTATGGATAATAAAGTCAAAGATATTTTGGTGGCCGCTAAGGACAGAAAAATACCTTTCTCTGACGCTCTTAGAGAGTTGAAAACAGAAGTAAATAATAAAAAGAGCCAAAGAGAAACCATCGCAATTATTGGTATGTCGGGAAGGTTTCCGGGTGCTGATACCATTGACGAATTCTGGAACAATCTTGTTAATGGCATTGATAGTATAAGGGATGTTCCGGAATCGCGTTGGGACATAAAATCTTTATATGATCCTGCCAAAGGAAAGAAAGGAAAAATATACTCAAAGCGAGCAGGATTGTTAGAAGACGTCGATAAATTTGATCCTCTATTCTTCAATATTTCTCCTAAAGAAGCAAAAGAAATGGATCCACAGTATCGACTTTTGCTAATGGAAATATGGAAATCAATTGAGGACTCTGGATATAAAGCGACTGATCTTTCTGAGCATAAAGTGGGGCTCTTTGTAGCCGGAACCAAAAGCGATTATCCTGGCAAGGTAATCCAACCTTTTTCAACTGAGATTGGCAGGATCTCATATTTATTTGATTGGAAAGGGCCTTGTATATGTATTGAAACAACTTGTTCCTCCGGACTGGTTGCATTGCATGAAGCTTGTTTGCACTTGAGTAGTAACAAATTAGAGACCGCAATTGTTGCTGGTGTTAATTTGATGCCAACTGCTGAACCTTATTTGGAGTATTCTCGTCTTCAGGCACTATCGGAAAAAGGATGCTGCTTTGCCTTTGATCACCGGGCTGACGGAACGGTATTTTCAGAAGCAGTTTGTTCACTGGTCTTGAAACCCTTGTCAAAAGCTATCCAAGATAAAGATCAAATTTATAGCGTTATTAAGGGCTCTGGAATAAATTACGATGGTAAAACCAATGGCATTACAGCCCCTAGTGGGAAGGCGCAGTCAAATCTAGAAATTGATATTTATAACGAGTTTGATATACATCCTGAAAGGATTGGTTTGATTGAAGCTCACGGCACGGGCACAAAACTCGGTGATCCTGTTGAGGCGAATGCTTTAATTAGAAGTTTCAAGAATTTTACTGACAAGGAAGCATTCTGCGCTTTAGGGTCGGTGAAAACAAATGTTGGGCACGCAGCTTATGCATCTGGACTGGTCAGTCTGATAAAAGCGGCTCTGTCAATCAGACATAAACTAATACCTGCCACTTTGCATTTTGATAAAGCCAATAAGTTAATCGATTGGGATAACTCGCCTTTTTATATAAATACGGCGCTTGAATCATGGGAGTCACCCCTACCTAGGATGGCTGCAGTCAGTGCATTTGGATTCAGTGGAACGAATGCGCATGTTGTTTTAGAGGAGCATCCGTATATTCAATGCAAGAATACTTTTGAACCTTCTAATACTCGTGATTCTTTGATTTTTCCGATTTCAGCCAAGAGTAAATTGCAGTTGAAGCAGTCTGCTCGGAGCTTACAACAATACCTTGTCTCCGATCCGGGACAAAGAAACTTTAATTTGGCCGATGTATCTTTTACTTTGCAGGTAGGCAGAGAGGAGATGGAGTATCGACTTTGCATAGCTGCAAATTCATTAGAAGAGCTTGAAGATTCCCTTCGAGCTTATTCAAATGGACAGGATCACTCGGCTTACGTTGAAGGGATAGCAGGATCGAAGTTAGATTCAACATTCGATGATCTTGAGCTTTTGTTGGAAGCTAGAAATTTAGATGGTATCTCTCGGCATTGGGTTGAGGGAGGAGTGCTAGATTGGTTTCGTTTGAGGAATGATTCAGCTCAAAGGATTAGTCTACCGACATACCCGTTTTTGAGAGAGTCATATTGGCTTGAGGGTGATGCTTTCATAACTAATAACGTAAATGCCCCTTTGCATCCTTTGATTCATAGGATAGTAGAAAATACGGGGATCGATTATTGCTATGAGTCGACTTTTACTGGGGCAGAGGAGTTTCTTTCTGAGCACCGAGTCAAAGGACAAAAAGTTATGCCTGGATCTGCTCTTTTGGAAATGGTCTGTGCAGCTTTCTCATTTTCCTTGGGGCATGTGAACTGGAATGAAGGGGGAATATCTTTTAGTAATGTTGTTTGGTCGAGGCCTGCTCTAATCGATACTGATGAGCTGGTTATCCAAGTTCAGTTGCTTGTGGGCTCTGATGGGCAAGCAAGTTATAAGATAATCTCTAGTCAGGTGACTGAGTCAGGGACAGAGGAGACAATAGAGTTTTCTAGCGGGGCAGTTAGTAAAACACAACTATCAGATACTCTTTCGGAGAAAGTATCCAGGCCAAGCAGAGGCGACTTACCGTTAGAAATTGATTCTGCTCGTATCTACGAAATGTTCGAACAGCAAGGGCTTGATTATGGCCCTTCTTTTAGGGTGCTTGATGAGATTTGCTCTGGTGAAACACAAATAGTAGCGAGTGTGAATTTCCCGCAAGGCCATGCTGTTGAACATAATAAATATACCATCCAGCCAATTGTTCTGGATGGCATTTTTCAGGTAAGTGCTATTGTGGGGTTTGGCCTGGAAGAAATCGAAAACTCTCCAGCGCTAAAAGTCCCATTTGCTATCAATGAAGTAAACGTTTACGCCCCCGTTACGTCTTCTGTCTCGGCCTGGATTAGATTCTCTGGCCAATCGCTGGCTCTTGATGAAGCGACACGAATCGATGTCGATGTGTTCGACCTCTCGGGAAATCTGTGTCTTAGTATCAAAGGGTTCACTTATAGAAATTTTCAGTCAGAGAGTAAAGCCGCCGCATACCTAGATGCGCGGCCTGATGATTTAGCTCGAGACACGGGCCTCAAGCACGAAGAGGGTGTTAGCCCAAATAACGCCATAGGTGCGCAGTTATCACAATACTTAAAACAGAAATTATCTAAGGTTTTACAAATCCCGGTAAATCGGGTTAAAGGAGATAATTTCTTTGAGCAGTATGGTGTGGATTCGGTTTCAGCCATGGAGTTAATCGGCGAGTTCGAGCAGGATTTTGGTGTGTTGCCTAAGACTTTGCTTTTTGAGTATAAGACGATTAACACTCTCGGTGCATATTTCGTTAAAGAGCACTCTAGTAAGTTTTCTTCATTGATAGGATCTGATAGCAACCCGGATTCACAGATCCATATTCGTGAGAAACCTGGCAATGATAAAGTTGGCATTGAGAGTACTACGAACCATCAGTCGGGAGAACTTAGCCAAGGTGATGTGGCGATAATTGGGTTGGCTGGAAAATATCCCGGTGCAGATAGCTTGGCAGATTTTTGGGAAAACCTAGTCAATGGGAAAGACAGTATCTCAGAGATCCCTTCTGATAGGTGGGACTGGAGTAGTTATTATTCAGAGTCGCCTTCAGATGACCGTCTGCACGATAGTAAATGGGGGGGATTTATCAATGATGTAGATAAATTTGATCCCTTATTCTTTAACATCTCTCCTCGTGAAGCGCAGAAGATCGATCCTCAAGAGCGACTGTTTCTTCAGACCGCGTGGGAGGTTCTTGAAGATGCTGGCTACACACCTAAAAAGCTAGCACAGTCGAGTGACAGAAGTGTAGGTGTTTACGTTGGTGTTATGTACGAAGAATACCAATTTTACGGAGCGGGGGAGGTTACCGAGAATGTGCCTGCGGCACTTATGGGAAGTCCTTCAAGTATTGCCAATCGAGTCTCTCATTTTTTTAATTTAAGTGGGCCAAGTATGGCTGTAGACACGATGTGCTCGTCTTCAATTACTGCTATTCAGATGGCTTGTCAGGATGTGCTGTTGGGAAACACGAAGCTCGCTATAGCGGGTGGAGTGAATCTTAATCTTCACCCTAATAAATACAGCTTACTTAGCCAATCGAATTTTATGTCAAGTTCAGGACGTTGTAAGAGTTTTGGCGAGGAAGGGGATGGCTATGTTCCTAGCGAGGGTGTCGGTGCGGTATTGCTGAAGCCCTTATCCAAAGCCATATCGGATGGGGACAGAATCTATGGTGTTATTAAAGGAGGGGCAATTAACCATGGTGGAAAATCAAATGGATTCACGGTACCCAATGTAGATGCTCAAAGTAAGGTAATTGAAAAAGCTTTAGATAAAGCAAACGTAAATCCAAAAAATATGAGCTATATAGAAGCTCACGGAACTGGTACTTCTTTGGGCGATCCTATTGAAATTTCAGGCTTAACAAAAGCATTTTCTAACTACACAGATGAAAAACAGTATTGTGCTATTGGATCTGTGAAGTCCAATATAGGTCATTGTGAATCTGCTTCTGGTATCGCGGCGCTCACAAAAGTTTTACTACAAATGAAGCATGGATTATTAGTCCCTTCTATTCATGCAGCGCCATTAAATTCGAACATCGAGTTTGATAAGTCCCCATTCTTCGTTCAACAAACTGTGTCTGATTGGGTGCGGCCAATAGTATCTGAAAGGGAGTTGCCTCGCGTAGCGGGGATCAATGCGTTCGGTGCAGGTGGGTCCAATGCACATTTAATTGTTGAAGAATACATACACCCCGTTGGCTTAGATGACAACGCCTCAAACTCAACTGAGCTATTGCTCCCCGAGTTAGTCATATTATCCGCTCGCTCTAGTCAACAGTTAAGTCATGTTGTTCATAACCTCATTGATTTTATTAAGAGAAACGAGGATATGCAGACCTTTAAAAATATGGTCAGAACGCTGCAGGTTGGAAGACAGGCTTTTGAAGAACGTCTTGCTGTTATTGCGGACTCGTATGAAGATTTAATTGGAAAACTGCAGAGCTATGAATCAAGCAATGATGTTTGTTCGGAAGCTATTTATCGCGGGACAATTGATCAAGATGATGGATTTATAAATGTTCTCGATTCGGACGTGGACATGGAAGAGCTGGTTTATCGATGGATAGAAAAAGGAGAGTTCCATAAAGTAGCAGAGCTTTGGATAAAAGGTTTTGAAATAGAGTTTGATAAACTTTATGCGAAAGAAAGCTACCGTAAGATCTGCATACCGACGTACCCATTTGCGAAAGAAATTTGTTGGCCTGAAACGTCGGTTTCAAATAGCAGTTTATTGGGTAAGACTAATCCGAACGTAGATCATATCAGCTCATTCGTTCATCGAAATACTTCTACTCTATCGGTGCAACGATATACAAGCAGCTTTTCTGGAAAAGAAACCTTCTTACAGGATCATCTCATAAATAACGTACCTGTATTGGCAGGTGCAGTACAAATTGAAATGGTCAGAGAATGTGTCTTCGATGCAATGGAAATCCATGATCTAGGTGATTACCAACTTAGTTTCAGAAACATAGTTTGGCCGAGGGCGCTAATTATAACCCATCAGATAGACGTTAATGTTGTTCTGAACCTGGCAGAAGATGACAGTATAGAATTTGAAATCTATACAGAGGATCAAAACGCCACAAGGGTGCATTGCAAGGGGGAAGCGGTATTCAGCTCTTTTACAGAAAGAGAGTTCGTTGAATTAAATGATATTAAACATCGTGCGCTAAGTGCCGCTAGTGACGTAGGAGGAATATATAGAAGCTTTGATCGAAAGGGGATTCGTTATGGGGCCATGTATCAAGGTATTAAAGAGTCTTTGATAGGAAACGAAGAAGTACTCGCGCGAATTACGCTCCCATTAGAGGCTCAGTCAGAGAATTGTTTATTGCATCCAGGAGTCTTGGATTCCGCACTTCAATCGGCGTATTTTCTTGACGAAGATCCAAATAAATCATTGGCCGTACCTTTTGAATTAAGTGAGCTTTATGTTCTGCGCTCACTATCTCAAGATATGTGGGTTTGGGTTCGTCCTTCAGAGAAGACGTTGACTCACTCCTTGACGCGGCTTGATATAGATTTGTTCGATTTAAAAGGAAAGCTGTGTGCACAAATTAGGGGACTATGTCTTAGGGAAGTTGAGAATGCAACGGCTCTGCCTGCCAAGAATCGACTGATATTTGCTAGACCTTCATGGCGCTCTTCGCCGGTAGAGGAGCTTAATGAGGCTAGTGGCTACAGCCAAAGATTGCTTGTTATGTTTGATTTTCAAATTAACGAGAGCTTAGTTAGTGAATTGGTTCCTGGAGTAGAGCTTGTCCACCTGGCATCCAAGGCTTCTGAAGTGGCTGAAAACTTGACGGAGCATTCCCTTATTCTTTTCGGTGTCATCAAGGAGAAACTGCTTCAATATCCCAATGATCGAATACTCGTCCAGATATTGACTCCTAGTTCAGGAGACGGCTTTCTATATAGCAGTCTTTTGGGCTTACTAAAAACATCAGAAATAGAAAATGCACGAGTGGTTGGCCATATAATAAATTTAGATACAGATCTGAATGAGGATGACATTTGTAAAATTGTTGAAGAGAACAAGAATTCAATTGAAGACAAATATATACGTTATATGGATGGTATTCGCTACGTAGAACATTTGGAAGAAATTGAGTATTCAGAAGCCAGTGACTGTCCTTGGAAGGAAGAGGGAGTGTATCTAATCACGGGAGGTCTAGGTGGTTTAGGTGTTCTTTTTGCGAAAGAAATTATCGAACGCACAAGTGGTAGAGCAAGCCTGATTCTGACAGGTAGGTCTCAGCTTAATGAGCAGCATAGGGAGACGTTAGAGTCTCTCAGGGCATTAGGCGCGGATGTTGATTATCGACGTGTTGATGTAACGCAGTTGGATGATGTTAGCCATTTAATGGATCAAATTGATGATCGCTTTGGACGCTTGAACGGCGTATTACATGCAGCAGGATCTACAAACGATAGTTTTATACAAGCCAAGTCTCTAGAAACGTTTAAAGATGTACTCGCACCAAAGGTCACTGGAACAGCTAATTTGGATCTGTGCAGCTTACGATTTGATCTAGATATGTTTGTTTTATTTTCCTCACTGTCAGGACAAATGGGAAATACAGGACAAGCGGATTATGCTATTGCCAATTCATTTCTGGATAAATACGCTTCTTATCGTTCCGAACTTGTCAGTCAAGGAAAGCGCAAGGGACGCAGTCTTTCCGTTAATTGGCCTCTTTGGAAAAATGGAGGGATGAAAGTCGGTGAGACTACGGCCCGAAAAATGTATGAAGGTATAGGTATGGTCCCTATGGACGAGAAATTAGGGCTGCCAGCTCTAGCATTTTGTTTATTGAGAGAGGAGACCCAAATACTTGTTGCCCAGGGTAATAATGAGAGATTAAGTAATTGGTTGGACCTTAAAGGCTTTTCCCAGTATGGCTCTTTGGTTAAAGAACGTCCCGAACAACACAAAATACTTCAGAAGCCAAAGAGTTTTGATAGTGAGAAGACTTTTCAAGGGTTACTTGGATTCTTAAAGTCGGAGCTCTCTTTGGCTATTAAACTGCCTGAGCATAGAATTTTGAATGATAAATCGTTCGAATTGTATGGTGTTGACTCGGTGATTGTTACAGAAGTCACAAGTCGTCTAGAGAAGACATTCGGCTCCTTACCTAAAACCTTGTTCTTTGAATACCAGACAATCAGTGAATTGAGTGAGTACTTTTT
>PZPK01000050.1 GCA_006212045.1 Oleiphilus sp.
GGTCGCTCCGTTTTAAACGGGCATAAAAAAAGGCGTTCCGCTTGCGCGTAAACACCTTTTTAAAATAGATCGTTGTGTGGCTCCCCGAGCTGGGCTCGAACCAGCGACCCACGGATTAACAGTCCGTTGCTCTACCAACTGAGCTATCGGGGAATGTCACAACGGGGGCGCATGTTACTGGCTTCCCCCGACCTCGTCAACACTTCGTTTAAAGAAAATTCGAAGTATTTATCACTCTCGGAACTGGCTGGTTATAATAGCATCAGATCGATTAAAAACTGACGGGAATAGAACTCAAAAAGTGCAATATACACCTCCCTGGTGGCTAAGAAATGGCCATGTGCAAAGCATCATTCCATCCCTGTTTCGAAAGGTGGATGGCCAGTTTGTTGAACGTGTCCGTTTGGACACGCCAGACGACGACTTTATTGATCTGGATATTGCCCGCAAAGGGAATAAGCGCGTTCTGATCGTAACTCACGGTCTGGAGGGGAATAGCCAGCGACCATACTGCTTGGGCATGATGAAAGCCGGTTTAAGTCAGGACTGGGACGCTGTGGCCTGGAACTTTCGCTCCTGCAGTGGCGAACCCAACCGCAAGCTGGCCTCGTATCATAGTGGTCAGACCCGCGATCTAGAGCAGGTGATCAATTGGGCGCTGGCACAGGGATATGTGCAAATAGGCTTAGTGGGTTTCAGCATTGGTGGCAACAAGACCCTGCTGTATTTGGGGCGAGATGGGATCGACCGGCCCGAGGCGCTGGTGGGTGCGGTAACCTTCTCAGTGCCGGTGGATCTGCGCAGCAGTGCCCATCATCTGGCAAAGCGGCGCAACCGTATCTATATGCAGAATTTCCTGAACAGTTTTCGTGAAAAGCTGGAACAAAAAAGTGAGCTGTTTCCGGGGCAGGTGGACCTTGAACGTATCAAGACGGTGCGTACCTTTCTGGAATACGACGAACACTACACGGCGCCAATGAATGGATTTGAAAGTGCCGAGCATTACTGGCGCGAGAGCAGCAGTAAAACGGTGCTGGAGCAGATACAGCTGCCGACACTCTTGATCAATGCCCAGGACGACCCTTTCCTGACACCGGAATGTTTTCCAGAGACCGCGGTGAACCCCTGTTTTCGACTGGAAACACCGCGCTATGGCGGGCATGTGGGTTTTATGTCGCTCAATCGGGAGCGTCGCTATTGGTCAGAATCACGCGCACTGGCGTTTTTAAACAGCTGCAGCAACGCGCGCACTCGCCATGGTTAATCATCCGCCGCTAATTCAGCCGTCAGTAGTGGCTCCAGAGCAGGCCAGACGGTATCGAGGATGATGGGCTGGGCTTTCGCGTTTGGATGCAGTCCGTCGTCCTGCATCAGCGACTTGTCGGTCGCCACGCCATCCAGAAAGAAGGGAACACGTGCAATGGAATGTTCGTTTGCGATTTTTTCAAACAGCTTGTGAAAGGCCTCGGTATAGGCTTTGCCATAGTTGGGTGGAATATGAATGCCCAGTAGCAGCACTTTGTCTGTGATGGCCTTGGATAAGGTCACCAGCTGGCGAAGATTTTTTTCGATGACGTCAATGGGAAAACCGCGTAAACCATCGTTGGCGCCGAGTTCAATGATCACGATTTCGGGATGGTATTTTTCAAGCAGGCCCGGAAGCGAACGCAGGCCACCGTCTGTGGTCTCACCGCTGATACTGGCATTGATCACCCGGTAAGAATCCTTTAGCTTAAGCGATAGTTGATATACCCAGCCTTCCTGAATCTGGATGCCGTAGGCCGCACTGAGGCTGTCGCCCAAAACCAGGAGGTTGCGTGTGTCTTTTGCATGGTGATCTGCCCGGACCTGCATGGACGTAGGAAGCAGTGATACAAAACCGAGTAGCGCGAACAATACCAGCGAGCGCGAGAGGAATGAAAAGAACGGCGTGTTACGTCCGTTCACGGCAAATTGATTTGGGGTGTAATTCAAGCGATGTCTACTCATGATATGTTGTTAAGTAAAAAAGAACCCGCCCTGCGTGTCAGGGGGCTGGGCAAGTCGATTGATCTTGGTGAGAGATCGCTACAGATCTTGCAAGGGATTGATCTCGAAATCAAGCAGGGCGAATCATTGGCAATTGTAGGCCGCTCCGGCTCGGGTAAGACCACCTTGCTTGGCTTGATGGCGGGGCTGGATCTGCCCAGTGAGGGACAAGTGGAGCTGATGGGTGAATCACTGGATCAGATGGACGAAGATCAGCGCGCGTTGGTGCGTTCCAAGCATGTTGGTTTCGTGTTTCAGTCGTTTCACCTGCTGCCAGGCATGACAGCACTGGAGAACGTGATGCTGCCTCTGGAACTGCAAAAGGCCGAAGATGCGCGTGAGCAGGCGCTCAAATTGCTGACCTCGCTGGGACTTGCGGAGCGTCTGGATCAGTTTCCTCCACAATTATCCGGGGGTGAGCAGCAGCGTGTCGCACTGGCACGAGCTGTGGTCAGCGGTCCGACAATTCTGTTCGCGGACGAGCCTACCGGTAACCTCGACTCCCAGACTGGCAAGGAAATCATCGACCTGCTGTTTGAAGTGAATCGCACTCGTAACACCACGCTGGTGCTGGTCACGCATGACAATGCCTTGGCGTCATTGTGTGAAAGGCAGGCACTTATCGAGGATGGGTGTTTGATTGAGCAACGCCACCAAAGGGCTGCCTCATGAGAGTAGCCGGATTGTCGGGTGCGCGTATGTCCGGGGTCAGCCTGTTGTGGCGTCAACGCCGTGCTTTTTCGTTGCGCTTGTTATTGAGTTCCCTGTTGGTCGCGGTGATGGCGGTAGTGACTATCGTCAGCGTGAGTGATGTTCTGAAGCAGAGTCTGGCAGGGGCTTCCAGCACCTTTATGGCGGGCGACAGACAGCTCACCAGTCCCCGTGAGATACCGGAAGGCTGGTTGGATCAGGCAGAGGCTTTAGGGCTTCGACAGGCCTTGAGTGTTGAATTTACGACCATGTTGAGTGCAAGGGCTACAGAGGCCGAAGAGACCGCATATCAATTGGTGACGGTAAAGGCCGTAGATGCCAACTATCCGCTGAAAGGCGAGCTGGAAGTGGCTGAACCCGGGGGAGAGAACGTGACTCAAGTGCAGGGTGGCCCTGACACTGGTCAGGTCTGGTTGCAGTCACGTCTGTTTAATCTGCTGAAACTTGTGCCGGGTCAGAATGTCACGATCGGCGAGTATGCCTTTGCTGCCGGGGCCGAGCTGCGTCAGGAGCCCGATGTCAGTTTTCAGTTGGCGGGACTGGCGCCGCGGGTCATGATTTCCTTCGCGGACCTGGAACGGACTCAGGTCATTCAGCCCGGAAGCCGGGTCAAGTGGCGGTACTACTTTGCCGGTGAAAAAGCGGCAGTTGAACAATACGAAGCGTGGCTGAAGCCGCAATTGGTGTCCAGTCAGAAATGGCAGAGTCTGCGAGAAGGACGGCCGGCCATATCCGGGGCATTGGCAAAAGCTGACAGCTATCTGCTCTTGGGCGGAAGTCTGTCGGTGTTGTTGGCCGCTCTTGCGATTGCGATCAGCGCGCGCCAGTTTTCAATTGAGCAGACTGACCAGGTGGCCATCATCAAGGCCCTTGGCATGCCGGGGCATCAATTAACCCGTCGTTACTGTACGGAACTGGTGGTGCTGGCGATCATCTGCATTGTTCTGGGTAGTATCCTTGGCTGGATCAGTCTCAATATATGGCTGGCGGTGATGCGCCAGCAGTCCGATGTGATTGCAGCCGGGACCTGGGTGTTCCCCCCTCTGCGATCCTTGTGGCTGGCCGTGGGTACCGTCGGTATATTTTTATTGGCCTTTGCCTATCCGCAATTGGCCAAATTGCAGGGTACGCCGCCGATGCGAGTGTTGCGGCAGAGTGCCACGAACGAGGGTGGCTTTCGTTTTGGCGTTTCACTGACAGCCTTTGCAGGCGTATTGGCTCTGCTTTACTGGTATGGGCGCGATTTTACGTTGCTGCTGATTCTGTTGCTTGGTCTTGCGCTGGTGTTTGTGTTGGTGGCATTTTTGCATTTTTGTCTGCTGCGTCTTGTCGAGCGATTTATGATCCACCAAATGCCGCCGGGAAGCGCGTTCAAGCTGACGCTTCAGGGCCTGCTCAGACGTCGCAGCCAGACTGTGGTACAACTCAGTGTGTTTACGATTGCCCTGTTTCTGTTTAGCGCCTTGTATCTGACCCGCACAGGTTTGATCAATGACTGGCAAGCCCAATTGCCGGAAGATGCACCGAATCACTTTCTGATCAATATCGCGCCGGACGCGGTGTCGGATGTTCAGAAGTTTTTGGCCTCTCAGCAGATCAGTACGACGGACCTGTATCCGATGGTGCGTGGGCGTCTAAGCCACATTAATGGCGTCGATGTAAAAGTGGCCGTTACGAAAGATGTCGGTGCGCTTAACCGTGAGCTGAATTTGAGCTGGGCTTCGGAGTTGCCCGCTGATAATCGCATCGAGCAGGGGCATTGGTGGGACCAGTTGCCCGAGCCGACTGATGGTGTTTCCATCGAATCCGAATTGGCCGAAAAGCTCGGTGTCATTGTCGGTGACCGTCTTACTTTCGCGATGCCGGGGCAGTCCATCGACGCCGTTGTCACCAGTATTCGTTCGGTGCAATGGGATAGCATGCGGCCCAATTTTTATATGATGTTTCCTGAAGCGCGTTTGCGAGACTTTTCGGCTACCTATATTACAGCGTTTTATCTGGCGCCAGAGTTTAAGAACAAAATCAACGCCTTTACCCGGTCATTTCCGACGGTTTCCGTACTCGAAATGGACCGCTTGATCGCCAAAATAAAGACCATTGTGGAGCAGGTGTCGCTGATGGTTGAGCTGATCCTTGGTTTTGTGCTGCTGGCGTCCTTACTGGTGCTGGCCGCCTTGGTGGCCGCGTCACGTGGAGGCCGCATGCATGAGGCTGTTATTCTAAGAACCTTTGGCGCACCCAGAAACCTGCTGCATCAGGTGCAGTTGTACGAGTTTTTCTGTATTGGTTTGTTGTCTGCTCTGGTCGCCGTGATTGGTGCGGAGCTTTCAGTGTATCTTCTAAAGCAGCGTATCTTTGAAGGGGCATTTCGGCCAGCCTTGCTCTACTGGGCGGTCATGCCATTGATTTCGGCTTTGCTACTGGCCTGGTTTGGTTATCTCCAAACGCGGCGAATTCCTGAGATTTCCCCCATGCGCGTGCTGCGCGGGAGCGAGTAATGAAACTATCAGTGAGCCTCCGTGACTCCGTCGATGATGCACATGGCTACTACTGAACAGAAAATCCTTGAGCAAGGGCTCTGGTTTCAGGCCTTGCCGGCTGCGCTGAAACAGCAGTTGCTGGAAATGGCTCAAATGAAAAAACTCGTTCATGGTGAGGCCCTGTTCCTGCGCGGGGATGCCCGCTGCGGTTTATATGCAGTGTTATCCGGGATGGTGCGCATCAGCGGGCTCAACGAGGAGGGTAAGGAAGCCATTCTCACATTTGTGGAAGCACCCAACTGGTTTGGCGAAGTGGCCCTGTTTGATGGAGAAAAACGCACTCATGATGCAATGGCGGAGGGGAGCGTCACTTTGTTGCACTTTCCGCAGTCTGCTCTGGACCGTTTGCTAGACGCCGAACCTGGATACTGGCGTGAATTTGGATTATTGCTGGCCAGGAAATTACGGCTGGCGTTTACTGCTATTGAAGATCTGGCACTGCTTCCTGCCTCGGTGCGTCTGTCGCGCCGTCTGGTTATGATGGCGGAGGGGGACGGCGGCCGGATATGTGATGGCAAGCATATTGTCTCCGTACCGCAAGAACAGCTCGGGAAAATGCTGTCCATGTCCAGACAAACGGCGAACCAGATACTGAAAGATCTGGCGAGTCAGGGGTTGATCCGTATTGCCTACGGACACATTGAAATCTGTGCGCTTGAAGAGCTTAAGCGGCTATCCGGCTTTCAGCGCTGAAAATTCAGCCAGGTTTGTCGGCAAGGCGACAATCTTGCGTCCAGTTTTTTGATATTTTGGACAAACAAATAATAACAGGAGATCCAGGATGAAAAACCTGCAGCAACAGCTGACGCAATATGCCCGCTATCATCGCGACCCGCGTAATATTGCAACCCATTTTGTCGGTATTCCGATGATTGTCGTTGCCTTGAGTATTCTTCTTTCCCGTCCGGGATTTGAGGTAATGGGGGTTTGGTTGAGTCCGGCCGCGATAGTGCTGGCGCTATCGGTCATCTATTATTTTATGCTCGATCTTTCATTTGGGTTGATCATGGCGGTGCTGTATGCCCTGACAGGCT
The DNA here is from genome assembly GCA_006212045.1 of Oleiphilus sp. Lineage (GTDB taxonomy): Bacteria > Pseudomonadota > Gammaproteobacteria > Pseudomonadales > Oleiphilaceae > PZPK01. The sequence goes on from PZPK01000050.1 coordinate 6,314, forward strand.
GGGCGGGTGCACTATTCGCCAGCGCGCCGTTTTATGAGTGGTTGAGCTGGGGTGTCGGACTGTTTTTGATTGGATGGGTATTTCAGTTTATCGGGCATTATTACGAGGGCAAAAAACCGGCTTTCGTTGATGATTTGATCGGCTTGGCGATTGGTCCTCTGTTTGTTGTTGCAGAGGCGGTGTTTGCGCTTGGACTGAAATCTTCGCTGAACAAGGAGATCGAAGCAGAAGCCGGTCCGATTGAAGTTCAACGCAAGTCGAGTGAACTCACTTCCTGAGTCTCTGTGCCTTCGCTTTTTTGCAGCAGTATGACGTCGGAACGATTGATCGTCAGCCTCAGGTTCAGGCGTTCAGCAAGGTATTCGAAGGTACGCCGGTCATAAAAGCAGATGTGCGTCAGGTCGCGTGTGTAATGCCAGTCGCTGAATCGCTTAAGGTCCGGTATTAGTTTGGTCATCACGCCAAGGTAGCCTTGGGGGCGTAACATACCGACCAGGGCCTCAATTTCCCGCTTCGGCTCCCGTAAATGTTCCAGCACTTCGGTGCTGGTGACAAAGTCATAGGCTTGCTTGAGTACTTCCGGGTGATGCTGATAGTAAAGGTCGTAAAGCGTCACGGCATGCCCATGTTCCTTCAACATCGCGGCCAATGCGGGTCCCGGGCCACATCCAAAGTCGAGGCCTTTTGCGTTTGCCGGAAGACGGTCCATCAGAGGTTCGGCCAGGCGCGACAGAAAATTACGGTAGCCGGAATCTTCGTAAGCGTCCGGTAAAACCCTATTGATCCGCTTGCCAGTTGTGAGGCAACAACTCATCCAGCCGATTGTTTTTGTGTGTAGGCAGTCGTGC
>PZPK01000006.1 GCA_006212045.1 Oleiphilus sp.
CGTCTTCCGTCTTCCGTCTTCCGTCTTCCGTCTTCCGTCTTCCGTCTTCCGTCTTCCGTCTTCCGTCTTCCGTCTTACGTCTCCCGCCTCGCGTCTCCCGCCTCACTTCTCCCGTCAAGCAAAGCGCGCATCTAGCAATCAAATGCGCGCATCAAGCAAATCAAAGCCCTTCAGCATTCTCTGCCAGGTACTTGGCCACGCCATCCGGAGATGCATCCATGCCCTTGTCACCTTTGTTCCAGCCAGCCGGGCAAACTTCGCCGTGCTCTTCGTGGAATTGCAGTGCATCTACCAGACGGATCAGTTCGTCCATGTTACGACCCAGTGGCAGGTCGTTGATGATTTGAGAACGCACCTGGCCTTCCTTGTCGATCAGGAATGCGCCACGGAAGGCAACACCGCCGTCAGATTCAACATCGTAAGCTTTGCAGATATCGTGATTCATATCCGCTGCCAGCGTGTAACCCACCTGGCCAATACCGCCTTTATCGACGGGCGTGTTACGCCATGCATTGTGGGTGAAGTGTGAGTCAATGGAGACACCAATCACTTCCACGCCACGCTCTTTAAAGTCACCAATGCGGTGATCCAGTGCGATCAGCTCGGATGGACATACGAAGGTGAAATCCAGAGGGTAGAAAAACACCAGCCCGTATTTGCCTTTGATGGCTTCGGACAGCGTAAATTCGTCAACGATTTCGCCACTTGCCAATACCGCTGGAACCGTAAAATCGGGGGCTTGCTTGCCTACTAGTACACTCATTATTTGTTCTCCGTGATTTGAAAGGACCCAAGGTCCGTTTATTGTGTCGACCCTGAAGATGAAACTTTGTCCGAGTGGCTTGCTTGCGCCAGTATGCACAAGTCCAAAACAGCTACTCTATAAGGAAGCGCTATAGTATCCGCTCATTCGGAAACTTCGCCACCGCAGAACGATAAAAATTTCCAATTCAGCTTATAGCTTTGCGCTATATCGATATCCGTTGATTGCAATCAGCCGTAATCTCAGTTTTTACAGCGTGGCGATGCACGGACACCCGACTCTACTTGATGGGTACTAAAACCCGTTTTTCAAGCACAAAAAACGGCCCCGAAGAGCCGTTTCTTTCAAGCTGCCATTGCTTACCAGTGGATACCACTCATAATTGCTGCGAAGGCGACCTGCTCCGTGGATACCTTTGGCTTCTCGGCCCCTTGATCCTTACCTTGCGCCGCGGCTGAATCCGGGAACATCTTGTAACCGGTATTCATAATAATCTCACCCACTTTAGGTGCCAATGCATGCAGCACCTGCGTAACGGTTCCCAGTCGGGTAGCGATTTTCTTGGGTCGATAGATTATTGCCTCTGCAATCAGGTCTGCCGCTTCTTCCGGCGTCAGAGTGGGTACCGAATCATAGATTTTGGTCGGCCCAATCATCGGCGTACGAACCAATGGCATATTGATGGTGGTAAAGGTGACATTGCTGTCCGAAAACTCCGCAGCGGCACAGCGCGAAAATGCGTCGAGGGCCGATTTGGAAGCGACATACGCCGAGAATCGGGGGGCATTGGTCAACACACCGATGGACGAGATGTTGACAATATGTCCTTTGCGGCGTTCCAGCATGGAAGGCGCAAAGCCCATGATCAATCGCAGGGAACCGAAGTAGTTCAGCTGCATGGTGCGCTCAAAGTCGTGGAAGCGGTCAAAGGACAGATTGATCGAACGGCGAATCGAGCGACCGGCGTTGTTGATCAGATAATCGACGTGCCCATGGTCCGCCAGCACGGCCTGAACAAACTCGTCACAGTTCTCCATATTGGCGAAGTCACAACGATAGGCCCAGACATTACCACCAGCTGCTTCCAGCTCGTGCTTGACCTCATCCAGGGTTTCCTGTGTACGCGCGGCAATACAGGTAATGGCACCTGCATCCGCCAATTGCTTGGCCGTTGCCAGACCAATCCCGGAGGTAGCACCGGTGATCACGCAGACCTTGCCTTCAACCGTGCCTTTGAGAGAACGATCCTTATGCAGATCCGGATCCAGATTACGCTCCCAGTAATCCCAGATCGCTGGCGCATAACTTTCGAGCCTTGGCACTTCAATTCCGGAATCTTTCAGCACGCGTTCGGTTTCGCGTGAATCGAAACGCGTCGGATAATTGATAAACTCCATTGCCGACGAAGGAATGCCAAAGTCACCCAGCAGTGCATTGGTAATGCGTTTTACCGGCGGCATATTCTTGAGGCCATTACGGATAGCTCCGGGGATAAAGCCGAACATACGCGAATCGATTCGCATCGCCATGCGTGGCGCGTGCCCTGCTTCAGCGAAAATATTCAGAATTTCACCAACTTTGTGCGGATCAGGATCAGTCAGATGGAAACAGCCGCCATCTTCTCCCGGGGCATGGGATATATAGTCAATGGCATCTGCCACAAAGTCGACCGGAACGATATTCAAACGGCCACCTTCAATACCAACAGTCGGAACCCACTGCGGCAAAGCGTTACGGATTTTCTGCAGCATTTTGAAGAAGTAATAAGGGCCGTCAATCTTGTCGATTTCGCCGGTTTTGGAATGTCCGACAACCATACCCGGGCGGTAAATCCTGAACGGAACTTTACACTCTTCCCGAACCAACTTTTCCGAATCATGCTTGGTTTTAAGGTAGGGGTTGTCCAGTTTGGTCGCTTCGCTGAACATGTCTTCGCGGAACGTGCCACGATACAGACCCGCAGCGGCGATGGAACTGACCTGATTGAAGCAACCGGCCTGCATGGCTTCGGCTGCATTAACGGCATTGCGCGTGCCTTCGACATTTACGGCTTGCTGTGCTTCTGCACTGGCGTTCAGGTCGTAAATGGCTGCGAGATGATAAAAGTGTTTGATATTACCTTTGAGTTTGGCCAGATCAGTATCGGAGATGCCCAGACCGGCTTCGGTCAGGCTACCGGTGACAGCAACCACTTCTTCCTCACTTGCGCCCAATCTCTCCAGCAGCGCATGGTATCGCTCCATGCTTTTTTCCTGCATCAGCAGATATATGGTCTCGCCGCGATCCAACAGCCGTTCAACCAGGAATCGACCAATAAAGCCCGTGCCACCCGTCACAAAATAGCTCATCTAATACACCCCTATCGAAAGGTCCATACGGATCTGATCAGACCGGTCGCACTGGACTCGGCGGTATCATGTCTCCGCTGAACAGAAAAATGAATGTTGCTTGTTGTTTTTAGATCCTTCGCCAAGGTATCAGTTGCTGTCGCACAACAGATTAATCACGGCAGGGAAATAAACCTGCCGACCGTAGCTTACGCATCGCCTGTTCATTATAGAAACATTTTGAGTCGTGGCAACCGGTCTGGACCATTATCAGAACAACTCAAGCAACGCGCCCCGCAAATAAGGGGGCTCCTTTCAAACGCGGCCACTATAGCCAAGGCCTGTGTAGAGCAACAACTCTTATTTCCAAAACGGGATGGATGCGTTCAAGCGGCACGGGTTATGGCCGCCCTCAGCCCATCTGAAGCGAGATCACCCGGCCATGGAACCTCTTCTCAGTTTTTGGCGCCGGGCTGGCATTTACAAGCAATTAACTTGCGCCTGCACTCCCACCTGCCAATAATGATCGCCCTGAAGCAGGACGGGAAATCGGGACAGCCTTCCCGCCGATACGGATTATGTCCCGCTTGCTTGCACTTGCTCACTGGATCGATTGCTCATTGTCTAATTAAAGGTGATTCTGTTTTGAACTTCGCGATGCGACCTCTTGCCCTGATTTTATCCTCATTTTGTCTGCTGCTTCTGGGTGCCTGTTCTGACACCAACCCGGACACGGACACTGACGCCGCAAGCACCCAGAATCAAATCATCAAAAGCCCCAACGATCAGCGGAGCTATCGCAGCATTACACTGGAGAATGGATTGCAGGTCATGCTGGTCTCCGATCCCGACAGTGACAAGGCCGCTGCCTCCATGGATGTCTACGTTGGCAGTGCCAGTGACCCGGAAGATTTTCCCGGGTTGGCGCACTTTCTGGAACACATGCTGTTTCTGGGTACCGAGAAATATCCGAGCGCAAATGCCTATCAGAAGTTTCTGAGCGAGCACGGCGGTGCACACAATGCATTTACCAGCAGTGAGCATACCAATTACTTCTTCGACGTCAGTGCGCCACACCTGGAAGGTGCGCTGGACCGCTTTGCCCAACAGTTTACGGCCCCCCTGTTTAACGAAGAGTATGTCGAACGCGAAGTGCATGCGGTGCATTCGGAATACAGCTCCAAGCTCAAATCCGACGGCCGCCGTTATTTTGATGCGCTGAAAACCACGCTGTCAGCCGGACACCCCTATAAGCATTTTGCCGTGGGTAATCTCGAAACCCTGAAAGATCGCGATGACAAAAAACTGCGTGATGCCCTACTGGAATTTTACGCACAGCATTACTCGGCCAATATCATGAAGCTGGTCGTACTCGGGAATGAACCCTTGTCGACACTGGAAAAATGGGCCACCGAGAAGTTCTCTGCCATTCCAAATAAAAACCTGGCACACCACTATGTCACTCAGGACTTCTTCGATGAGGATTTTCTGCCTGCAAAGCTGGAAATACAGTCAATCATGGACAAGCGCAGCATGAGCGTGGGGTTTCCGATCCCCTCACCTTCTGAATACAAACATGCGCAACCGGTGTCGTTTCTTGCCAATCTGATTGGTCATGAGGGCAAAGGCAGTTTGCTATCCGCCCTGAAAGCCGAGGAGCTGGTCGACTCTCTTTCCGCCGGCGCACAGTTTGATACCCAGCATCAGGCCATGTTTCTGGTTTCCATGAGTCTGACACAAAAGGGCCTGGCGCAGACCGATACCATTCTGGAAAGATTGTTTGCCTATATCGAATTGATGAAGCAGAAAGGGATAAAGCGCAGCTACTTCGATGAGCAGGCACAGATGCTCAAGATCGGTTTTGCCTATCAGGAAAAATCCGAACCGATTCAGTTCGTGCGAGCCCTGAGCGGAGCTTTGCAGGAATCCGCACCGGAACGGGTACTGTTTGAACCCTATGATCTGAACACCTTCGACGACGAGTTGTATCTGGGCTTCGCCAAGCACCTGCGCCCGGATAATATGCTGGTCACCATCAGCGCCAACTCGATCGTTGGCAAAGAACAGACGCGCTGGTTCAAGACGCCCTATACCCTTTCCAAAATCGAGCCGGAGCTGATTGCGCGACTCACAAAGGCACCTCGCAACGATCAACTGGCAATGCCCGAAAAGAACATCTTTATTCCGGACGACGTCGTCCTGCTTTCAGGTAAACAGGACGAGATTCCCGAACTACGCTATCAGGCCCCCGGTATTGCCCTGTGGCATGCGGTCGATACCGGATTCGGCACTCCCAAAGCGAATCTCTTCGTGACCTTGCGCTCTCCTGAAACCATGAAAAGCGCGACAACTCTGAACCAGATCGAGCTGATGGTTTCCCTGCTCAAAGATGCACTCAATGAATACAGTTACCCGGCATTTCTGGCGGGCTTAAACTACGAACTGTACAACCATATGCGCGGTGTCACGATTAAAATCAGTGGCTACAACGACAAACAGCTGATCCTGCTTGAGCGTATTCTGTCCGGCATGAAGAACGAAACATTCAAGGCAGAACGGTTTGCCATTATCAAGGAACGCCTGAAACGCTCTCTGGAAAACGAGAAAGAACAGAAGCCCTACGAGCAGTCGCTCGCCAAGGCCCAGCGTACTCTGCTTTCTCCCGCCTGGTCTCCTGAAGAGCGACTGGCGGCACTGGCACCGATTCAGGTACAGGATATGGAGGCATTTCGAAAACGGTTTTTCCAGACACTCGATATCGCGGTGCTCAGTAATGGCAATGTCACGCAAGAGGATGGCCTCAGCATCGCCAAAACCATCGAACAGCATCTGCTGAAAAAAGCAGATACCCGGCACGTTGAGCGTTCGGCAGTACTGGATCTGGATGCCGGGACCGGTCTGTTTGATCTGATTGAAGTGGAGCATCCGGATACCGGTTTCGTCTATTTGCTGCAAGGAAACAGCCGGGATTACCGGGAACAGGCCTTGTTCATGCTGCTATCCCAGGCCCTGTCCTCGGACTACTACACCCAGATTCGAACCGAAAAACAATTGGGCTACATCGTATTTGCGACCTATATGCCAGTGTTGGAGGTGCCCGGACTGGCATTTATCGTCCAATCTCCCAAGAGCAGTGGCCCTGAACTATGGCAGGAAACCCGAAGTTTTCTGGCCGACTGGGAGAAACAGCTGGCATCGATGGAGGCAGAACTGCTGACGCGCATCAAAACCTCTTTAATCAGTCGATTGAGTAAAAAAGACAACAAGCTTTACGATAAAGGCAATCGCTACTGGCGTGAAATTGACCGAAACAATGCCGGTTTTGATACCCGGGAACAGCTGATCGCCCAAGTGGAAAAAATCGACCATGACACATTACTGGCATTCTATCGCGCCCTGACCGAACAGGCGGGCAACAGGCTGCTTGTGTATTCCATGAATGACACCACGGTCGAAGCGACGAAGAATCCTGAAGGCATGCAGAAGATTGACCAGATTCCGGCAGACAAATTACAGTACTTCCCGGCCTATTAGGCCCTTTGGTAGCGGTACGATCGGGACCAGCCTTCCTCTGGCAGATCCCGATCACCAGATAAACGACCGCGACACCATCAGAAAAGCTTCCCTTCAGCAAAAGAAGACTACAAAAACGGGGGATTTTGCCGATAAGGGATAAAGCCCGGAACGATAGGCGACCGGCACCCGCCGTGGTATGACAAGAGGTAGGCACCAGCCCCCATGCAAAGTTTCCCGCAATTCTCAAAGCTTCAGCACCCGTTAAGCGTATTTGCGCTGCTGATGAAGGTACTGTTCACTAGCCTGCTTTTGTTCCAGGCTTCGGTGCTGCAGGCTGGCGACACCTACTTTACCGACGACGACAACGAAAACAATGGCGGCCTGAATTTCCCGGACAATGATATGGATGTCTCGGTGAACAACACCGATGGTATTCACCCGATCGATTTTGATATCGATGTGACGGGCGCCTTGCCAAGCAGCAGTGCCACTCTGATTATCGAGGCTTTTGATATCGATGAGGAGGCCGGTGAAAACGATCAGGTATTCTTCAACAGCAGTCTGATCGGCTCGCTGTCCGGGCGCGATGGCACGGTCAGTCACAGTGTCTTCGCCCTGGATATCTCCGATGTGCTGGCAGGCCGGAATCTGGTGCAGGTCAGTGTTGCTCCGGGTCCCTTGCTGTTATATTCCGGACAGTTGCTGATCGACAACGGCGATGAAATACATGCCGATCTGACCACAGCGGACATTACCGATTACAATATATCCGGCAACACCGCGACCCTGGACGTCAGTTTCGCCTTTGATATCAATAGCACCGGGGATTTTCAGGTTGAGTTTAATCTGATTGATGCCGACGGCAATAACATCTGGCTGTCCTCCGAAGATATTTCTGCCACAGCGGGAGACACCATCACTCGCACCTATAATCCGACCTACGTGATTACCGAAGCCAGTGGCGTGTATCAGGCTCAGGTCCTGGTGTTCTATGATGATGGCGGTTTCTACGATGCCCAGGATGTTCAGCTCCTGGACTTCAATCACGTCCAGAATGTGGGTCCGAATCTCGAAGCCACAGCGGCCAATTCGCAGATTACCGCCAACGTCACTAATATCGTAGCCAATGGCACAGACACCGCCACCATCACGCTGCAAGGTGTCGATGTCGGCGGCACCAACACCAATGTATCCGGTCAGCCCGTCACCCTGCTGACCAATGCCGGCAGTATCAGCGCGACCACTGACCAGCTCAATGGCACTTATACTGCGGTACTGACTGCGCCAACCTCAACCGGTACTGCCATTCTTTCCGCAACCATTGACGGCGACCCTGTTGTCGATACGGCGACGGTCAATTTTATTGCCGGTCCGGCCAGCGAAACCACCAGTACACTTTCAGTCGGCAGCACCTCAATGACCGCCAATGGCTCCGATACCACTACCATTACCGTTCAAACGCGCGATAGCAATAACAACGCGCTCAGTGCGGGTGGCGACCTGGTGATCTTTGCGACCGACGCGGGCACCCTGAGCAATCAGACGGATCTGGGGGACGGACGATATCAGGCCACATTGACAGCGCCGACCAGCACGGGCAGCGCCAATATTTCTGCCACACTCAATGGCCAGCCCATGACCGACACCGAAGTGGTCACCTATGTTCCCGGGCCCGCCAATGCCGCCAATTCAAGCATCAGCGCGACACTGACCAACCTGGTTGCAGATGCGGTCACACAAAGCACCATTAATATTCAGGCAATTGATGCCAATGGCAACAATCTGACCACCGGCGGCGACGCAATTGTTCTGACCACCAGCGCCGGAACCCTCAGCTCCGTCACCAACAATAACAATGGCTCCTACAGCGTCGTGCTGACATCTTCCGGCAGTGCCCAAACGGCCCTGGTGACAGGGACACTGAATGGTGTCGCCATGGCAGATTCTGTTACGGTCAATTTGGTAGAACGCCCCACCGTCAATGCACAAATTAGCAATTCGGGAGTGCCCACCATCACGGGGACGGTCAATCTGTTCGCTGGTGCCTCGCTCAGTGTCCAGGTTAACGGGCGGCTCTATACGGATGGTGACGGAAACCTCGCCAGCGCAGGATCAACCTGGACATTGAGCATCCCGCCAGTATTCGCCCTCAGCGATGGCATTTATTCGGTTACCGCCATGGTCATCGACACCGCGGCCCAGCTGAGTGCAGATACCACCTCCAGCGAACTTACGATAGATCTGACGACGCCGACACTTAGCTTCGACGCTCTGGCAGGACCGGACAGTTTCAGCACCAGCGCCTATACCGTCAGCGGTGACTGCAGTGAACCCGGCGCCCTGATTGATCTGACGATTACCGACCGCGCATTCGCCACATTCAGCGCAAATGCCCTACCCTGCAGCGATGATGGCTCAGGGAACGGACGCTTTAGCCAAAGCTTCAATTTAAGTACTCTGCGGGATGGCACCCTGACGATTGATGGTGACATCACCGATGTGGCGGGCAATCAGAGCACCACCAGCATCAGTGTCGACAAAGATGCCTGTTCTCCGGTCGAAAGCCTGTCGGTATGTGATGTCGATCTTGACGGTCTATCCAACAGTACCGAGCGGGCACTGGGCCTTAGCCCCTTTCAGGAGGATACGGACGGCGACGGTATCCCGGACCTCGAAGAAGTGGGGCCGGATAGCGATGCGCCGAGAGACAGCGATGCCGACGGCACCATCGACGCACTGGATCTGGATTCCGACAACGACCTGATCACTGACAGCGTAGAAGCAGGCGCCACGCCGACCTCGCCAAGAGACAGTGATAACGATGGCGTACCGGATTACCGGGATTTCGATTCTGACGGAGACCATGTGCCTGATAGCATCGAATTTGCAGTTACTGATGAGGATCCGGACAGTGACGGCCTGCCCACCTATCTGGATCTGGACAGCGATGGCGATGGCCTGCCCGATGCCCTCGAAAACGGCATCACTCTGCATACCGACAGTGATAATGATCAGATTGATGACGGTTTCGATATCGACCTGGCCAGCCCGAGTGACAGTGACGACAATCGCCTGGATGGCATTCTTGATGACATTGCCTTGCGCGATACCGACGGCGATGGCAACCCGGACTTTGTCGATATCGACAGTGATGATGATGGTATCCGCGACACCCTTGAATCGGATCTGAATCCGGCTCTGGATGGCGATTCCGATGGCATTATTGATGCATTTGACGCCGATGCCACAGGCCGGCCGGATACCAACAATGATGGCATCGATGATCTGGTCACGGCGCGCGACAGTGATGGTGATGGCGTGCCGAATTACCGTGATCTGGACAGCGACAACGACTCCCTGCCAGACGTATTGGAAGCGGCTGGCGCGGATACCACGCCCGAGGATGCCATTATCGATAATCCCTCCAGCAATCAGGGCACGTTGGCCAGTCCGACTGATACGGATGCCGATGGTCTGGCCGACTATCTGGATATTGAAAGCAGCAACGCGCTTAACAATCTGATCGGGCCATTTGATATTGCCGCCAACAGCGATGCCGCAACACTCGACACCAACAATAACGGTGTGGTGGATGCGACGACCGATACCGACCAGGACGGCATTGTAGACCTTGTGGACGAATCCAGATTCCGCTTTGGCTCATTGGTGGATCCCGATCAGGATGGCCTGGATAACAAGGATGATCTGGATGATGACAACGACGGTATCCCGGACATCTATGAAAGCAGCGGCACCGTTGATACCGATGGCGACACCTGGGCCGACACCGAGGATCTTGATAGTGACAATGACGGCCTCACTGACCTTCGGGAAAGCGGCGCAATGGTCACTGACAGTGATAACGATGGTCTTATCGACGGTCTCATCGACAGCAATACCGATGGTCTGGACGATGCTGTCGACGCGACCAGACGACCACGCAATTCCGACAGCGATGCGCGTGCGGACTTTCGGGATCTCGACGCCGATGGCGACGATCTGTTTGACCTGCACGAAGCCCGGGCACCGGGCACCTCTCTGACGGGCATCGACGATGACAACGACGGCCGTGTGGACGGTACGGTCATCTGGCTGGGCCGCCCCGCAACCCTGTTCGGCGCGGTGGATTCGGATGCCGACGGGGACGCGGATTATATTGATCCGGATTCTGATAATGATGGCTATGATGACGGTCAGGAAGACGGCGACTTCAATAATGACGGCATCAACGACCGCATTCAGCAGGCCGGTGACAAGCTCGAAACCTCCTTGCAAGGCGCGGGATCTGTCGATTTATGGTCAATACTCGGGCTCGTGGCGTTGGTCGGGATAGCCCGACTCAGACGGCGAAAAATTCAAATGTCCGGATGTCAGGGACTCTTATTGCTCGCGCTGGTTTTTCTGGGCACCCCTGAAGTAGCCAATGCTGAAAGCGCAAGCTGCGCGGGCATTCACGGCCCGGTGACCCCCCTTGCAACTGCACCCGGGCGCGATTTTAGAAGCTGTGTTTACGCCAGTTTTGGGCTGGCTCTGAGCAAACTGGAGCCCGAAGGCAGCAACAGTGGCTGGACCGTCGATGATGCCAACAGCTTCGCTTACTCAGCCAGTCTCGGTTGGCACATGACGCCACGCACCTTTGTTGAACTGGGTTACGCGTATCTGGGCGAAGCCGGTCTGGGAAATGCCAGTCCGGTATTGAATAACGAGGTCGACGCTCGCCTCGAATATACAGCCCCCTTTCTGATGCTCGGCTACTATTTTCGTGACCAGGCAGAACCCTTGAATGCCTTTATCAAACTGGGGGTAGCACAAACCAAAAGCAACGCGAATGATGCCCGAATCGCGCTTGAAGAAAAGTCTGGCACCCTGTTCGCTTTTGGTGCCGGGCTGCACTATCGCTACCAGGACAGCCCATGGTTTACCAATGTCGAATATCACAGCTACGCCAAGGATGCAGCGAGTTTCGGAGTCACCTTCGGGCGGTATTTCGGGTTTGCACAGACACCTGATCAACAGATACTCTCCAACAAAAAACGGCTTGAGCAGTTCTACAGCCAACCTGTTGAAGTCGATAAGGCAAATGCGGATGACGATGGTGACGGGGTTCTCAACGAATACGACATGTGCCCGGATACCATCCGGGCTGCCAAGGTCGACGCCCTGGGATGTTGCGACGAAAGTACTGGCTGCACCAATCTGTTCAGGGACGAGGAATAGCGCCTGAAGACCCCATGTAACGCTCAAAAATCTCCATATATCGACCGTCGATCATGACGTTCATCAGGGCCTCGTCAAAAAGCGGTACCAGTGGCTCCAATTCCTTCTTGCGGGCAAAGACGAAGTAAGCAGGTGTCGCACTCAAACTTGGTTTCACTGGCTGGAAAGCGCCGGGAAAATGTTGTTTGGTCAGGTAGCGCCCGACATGCAGATTGGTCAGCACCGCATCGACCCGGTCAAGCTGAAGCATCTCGAACCCCTGTCGGGTCGAGTTCAGTTCCACCAGTTCCACACGCTTTTCCTTCACTGCCAGTTCCAGTTCCGGGGTTGTCTTAAACCCGCGATTGACTGCGATGCTCCATTGATTAATTTGATCCAGAGGCGCATATGCGGGCGAGTTTTTGCCTACGAACAAAGTGTAGGCCGTAATATGCAGAGGCACATGCGTAAAATGCATGTAGGCCTCACGATCCAGTGTCCTGAAGTAAGCCGCAACACAATCAACCTTGCCCTTTTTGAGCTCATGTTCGAGTCGTTTCCAGGGCATGAGTCTAAAGTTCACCGTGATTCCCAGTTCTCTACCCACCAGCTGGACGATTTCGACATCGACCCCCACAATCTCATCCCCTCTATCGATCACATAAGGTTCGAAAGCGGTGCTATAACATGTGAGCTGTCGCGGCAGATCAGCCGCGTGAATATTCGCAGACAGCAACCACAAACACGCCACGAAGCCACCGAAGATAACGGAACGCCTTTCGTGTCTGTGCTTCAAGCATCGCAACATGGCTACCAGTCCTGTGAGCTGTTCCGTTTACCTGTGTGTGATCAAACAACTTCGCTGCCTCAGTCCCACACCATCCCAAGGCCCCTGCATGTCCGGGTAACGATTCAAGGGCATCAGGAAGGTATCCGGATGCCTGTCTTGAATGTTTTACGAAATCAAGGCAATTTTAGACCACTATCACCCGTTTTACAGGGCGAATGGCGATTCCACGCATCCAGGTTGCGTGAACAGCTTTCGTCACTCCACCATCAAGCAGGCCGAAATGCGAGGGTTCATCCTCCCGGTTTCAGGCATCAGACTCCGTTTTCTCCAGGGCATACTGGATCTGTTCGTGAGAAAAACCTCGAGCACCTAGAAAGCGCATCTGACGCCCCTGCTCTTTTTGGTTCACCGGTTTGTCGAGAGAAAAACGACGTTCACGGACGGACGCGGCCAGCGCAAACCAGTCCGGTTCATTCTGCGCTATCGCCTGTTCGGCAAGTTGCCGCTCCACCCCCTTGTGTTGTAACTCCTGTCTGATTCGCAATGGCCCATGCCCCTTCGCGATGCGACTTCTAACCAGCATATCGGCAAAACGCTCGTCACTGAGGTATCCGGCGTCTACCATTTCCGTTACGGCCTCGGCAATCTGGTCTGCATAGCCAAGACGATCCGCCAGCGGCTTCAGTTTCTGGGCCATTTCCACGCACGAGTGCTCGCGACGCACCAACAGTGCCATACCCTTTTGCACCAGTTTCCGAAGCGCTTCGGAAGGGGTGATATCTGTCTGGGACATAAATCGTAATTCACACCTTGCAGGCCAATGGGACGAGAGATGATACATGCATGATAACCCGATTGCAGAATTCAGCACCAATACAGGCTCCGGCTGCAAAAACACTTTGCCCATGCGCGCTTTCGTAGTTAAATATGGCCTCCTGAAACGGGTTCAATACGCTCGTTTCACATGCTTCACCCGGGTGCCCCGGGTGTATCGACTGATCTTCGTTTACTCCGGATTGAAAACCTTGGGGTACAGCACGCCATGATTGCGTGCAGATGCACAAGACGAGATCTTTAATGCCAACATCAAGTGGAACCACGCATGTCTACCTTTCTGTCAAAGCTGTTCAAGCCCAAGTGGCAAAGTAAAAACAAATCTGTTCGCATTGAAGCGATTGCCACGCTCGACCCCCATCAGACCGAAGACCAGAAAATTCTTACTACGCTGGCCAAGAATGACCCGGCCCATGAGGTCCGGCTGCTAGCCATTCCGAAAATCAATGACACAGAGGCGCTGATCGCCTTGCATGGAACGCTGCAAAGCGATGAGGAAGAAAAACTGAAGCAGGCGATTGAAGAACGTTTATACGCGCTCGCCGACAGTCAATCCCTTAGCCTGTTCGATCTGATTATCGACCAGCAATTATTGACGGAAATGATCATCAGCGCGACGAATCCAGACGCTTTTATCAATGGCCTCGCGCGCCTGGAAGACCCGCAGGTTTTACTGCAGATTGCCACTCGTGGCAAAACCAGTCGCATCAGGCAGGCCGCTGCCGAGTTGTTGGAAAGTGAAGAAGAACTGAAAACGCTGACCAACGCCATGAAGTCCAAAGACAAGCGGGTATACCAGATTGCCAAGACCAAGCTGGACGCCATCCGGCGCTTGCTAAAACAGCAGGATGCACAACAGGCTCAACTGACAGATCTGCTTCGTGACGTCGAAGAACACGCCCATACCGAGAACACCCAGTTATACCGCTCAAAATTTGAAGCCTTGCAGATCAAATGGCGGGAACTGCAAAACGCAGCGGATGAAGCCCAGCAGAAACGCTATGAAGATGCCCGCTCGGTATGCAGCTTGCGCATCGAAACCCTGGAAAACGAGGCCCGTAAAGCGGCCGAGGCGGAACTGCTCGAACAGGCTGGCGGAAACGAACAGGCAGCAACGCTGATGACATTGGAGGAAACCCTGAACCGTCTGCGCGAGACTCCGGCCTCGCCGCGCGAAAGTGCCTCTCTGGATGCCATTGTCAAAACACAGGAAACCCGCTGGCTGGAAGCGACCCGCCATAGCAAGGTTGATAAAACTCAGGCCAGACATTATCAGGTACTGATGGGGGAACTGCGCATGTATCTCACAGCCCTGCGTGAGTTATCGGAACATGATGAATCCGTTTCTCTGCTGACCAGGGAAATTGAGGCTCAGGCAGATCAGCCCGCAGCGGTTGCCAGCAACAGCAAATCACTGAACCAGACACTGGACAAGATCAATTGGCCAGACAGTTTCGCCAAACCGGACACGCTGCGACAGGCAGAAAAAGCACTCGGACTGTCCCGCAATATCAAGCAACAGCAGATGCGAAACAATGAAGAGATTCAGGAAAGTGTCCAGCAGCTGATCGAACAGCTCGATGCCAGTCTGGAAGACCGGCAGATCAAGAAATCCGCGGCCAAACTGAAGGAAATTCAGAGCCTGATGAGCCAGCTGAATGTCAGACATGGAGAAAAATTCCACAATCAGCTGAATCTGCGTATCAAGCAACTGAATGAGTTAAGGGATTGGCAGGGTTTTGCTTCCACTCCCCGGCAGCAGGAGCTGTGCGAACTGATGGAGCGCTTGAGCGAACAAACCATGCCGCCGCAGGACAAGGCCAAAAAGATCAAGGCAATGCAGAATGAGTGGAAGTCGCTCGGCGGCGCTTCTGACGAGCAACTATGGCTGCGTTTTAAAGCTGCATCCGATCTCGCTTACGAGCCCTGCAAAGCTTACTTCGAAGCCCAGTCAGCGCTGAAAGAAAAGAACCTGAAACGACGTGAAACACTGATCACCCAGCTAGAGCAATTTATTGCTGAAAACGACTGGGAGCATGCTGACTGGAAAGCCGCAGACCAGATTAACCGGAAAGCCCGTGAAGAGTGGCGTGCTGCTTTTCCGGTGGACCACAAACAGAACCGTCCTCTGCAAAAAACCTTCAATCGTCTGCTCGCGCAACTGGACGAGCATTTGAGTGAGGAACGGCAACGCAACCTGGCACTCAAGCAAAATGTGGTCGAACGTGCCGAAGCCCTGGCCGAGCAAGAGGACCTGCCACAAGCGATCAATACCGCCAAAGCCTTACAAAAGGAATGGCAAAACATCGGGATTACGGAGCATAAAAAGGATCGCGCACTCTGGAAAGCGTTTCGGGCCGCATGTGATGCCGTTTTTGCCCGTCGGGACCAGGAGCGTTCGGTACGCAAGGAAGAAGCCGATCAGGCCATTGAGGAAGCGCGCGCTTTGATCGCAGAGATCCGCGCCTTGACTGAAACGCAAGACCAGCCATCGGTTGATACCCTGAAACAGGCGTTGGATCAATTCAGAAAACAAAACAAACAGTTAGGGCCTCTGCCAAAAGAGTCGTTGGAAAAGCACCAGAAAGACTTTGAGGCCGGGATAAAACAGATTAAAGCAGCGATATCCAAGCAAAAAAATGTGGCTCGCTATCAGCAATGGCAGGAAGTCCAGCGGAAAGCCAGTATTGTGCGGAAGCGCTATATCGACGGTCAGAGTGAAACGGATGATCAGTTGGAGCAGGATTTCAGTTCTCGGGTAACGCTCGATGAAGAACTTGAAAACAGGCTCAGGAACACCTGGATTTCAGTCAAGGCTGGCGCATTGAAAGACAGCCAGCGGATAGGCACGGAACAGGCCAGAGAGCAATGTATTCGATGCGAAATAGCCAGCGGAATTGAGTCACCCGAGGCCGACCGGGAGCTGCGGATGCAACTGCAGGTCACGCGTTTGTCTGAAGGCATGTCCGGCAGCGGGCATCAGAGTCGGGAAGAACAACTGACTGGTCTGCTGCAGGAATGGTATGGCTGTGTTGGCCTGGCGGAGGACGAGCAAGCACGATTCGACGCGCGTATCGAAGCCTGTGTAAACACGCTGTTTGGCTAACAGGACAGGCCGCTAAAAGCGCCTTTTGTGCGATTGCATGGGGATTGCTTTGCGGATTTCGGCCAGATACTGCAGGTCCAGTTCGGCATGGCAGAATCCGGGCGTGTCATCGCACTCGGCTAGGATCTTGCCCCAAGGATCAACAATCATGCTGTGGCCCCATGTTTCCCGGCCCTTACCGTGGTCGCCGCATTGATTGGCCGCCAGCAGATAACACTGGGTTTCGATCGCACGCGCGCGTAGCAGCACTTCCCAGTGTGCCCGTCCGGTCACCGCCGTGAATGCGGATGGCACGGTGATCAGCTGCGCGCCCCTTTCCACAAGCGCCTGGTATAGATTCCCAAAACGCAGGTCATAGCAGATACTCAGGCCCAGCCGTGCTCCATGGACCTCCGTGACCACGGCTTCACGGCCCGACAGATAGGTATCAGACTCGCGGTAACGGCCATGACCATCTGCCACATCGACATCAAACAGATGGCACTTGTCGTAACTTGCCTGTACCTGACCCTGTGGACCGATGACCAGACTTCGGCTGAAATAACGCGCGGCATCCTGCTCACTTTGATGCGCGATGGAACCAGCCACGATGGTCACTGCATGTGCCTTGGCAAAGGCCTTCAAGTCGTTCAGAAGTGCATCCAAAAACGCACTTAAGCGGCTCAAACCAGAATGCCCAAAACACAGGAAATTCTCGGGTAGGACCAGCAAGTCACAGCCCTGCGAAACGGCGTCCGACATTAAAGTCTGCGCCTGACGCATATTCTCACGGCAGTCGTGCTGACTGTTCATCTGAATCAGTGCTGCCGTGATGTGTTGTCCTGATGTCGACATAGGCGCTTGTCCCTGATCTTACTTTAATTCCAACTTGGGTTCGTCCCAAGTGCCCTTCACGCGGTATTGGAGCGAGGTAATGGAAGACAATGGCTCGCCGAGCAATTTATCGACCAGCCATACGGCGCCCCCTACCTGGGGTGCGCCCAGCATCAAGGCAGCCAAGGGTACGTTACTCGAGAAAGGCAACTCGACATACATATCCAGATCCAGACTCCGTTTGGCCAGATTGGAACTCCCTGAAATTTCATACTTGCTGGAAGGTCCCTTGATCGTCATCGGCTGTTCAAAACGCAATGTGCCCTGATCAATCTTGCTCTTCATGTTCAGCTCATCATAGCCAATGCCGCTTTTATAGATATCTGAAAAATCGAGCTTCAAGCGCCTTGCCAGTGCATCCGCATTGAATATTCCCAACAGGCGCAAGGCGCCTGTTTTTTCGTCAGAGGTATGCAGGAAACCGTCTTTCATCTCGACATCAAAGCTGCCGGAAAGTTTATCGGCGTTAAAATCATAAGGCGCAGCCTGCCAGACCAGTGCCAGATCCCCTTTCAGTGACTTGCTGCTAAGCGGCGCCGGTTTGCCGATTGCCGAGAAGAAAACCTCGGCATCTTTACCGGTAAAGGCCAAATCGAGAAAGGTACGATCCAGCGTTTCCTGGCTCCAGTTCAACTGGCCCTCAAACTTGATGCCCCCGAGCGTACCCTTTAGCTTCTGCAATCGCACGCCCGTTTCTTGCGGCACAAACACCATACTCCATCGGCCATAGTCCTGCCCATTCAGGACCAGAGAACGGGTTGCGAATGAAAGTGCCGGAATATCGCGCGGGTCAATGCCGGCTTCACTTTCATCCTGCACGTTTTGTTCGGCGGTATCGGATGCGGCTTCCTCATCCGTCTTGAGATGAATGCGCTCAAGGTCAAGCGACAAACTGCGTGCTTCATCCGGCAGAAAAATATCACCTTCCAGCTGTTTGCCCAGCACATGCAAGGCGTAACCGGAATCCTGAGGCTTCGTTGTGACCGATAAGTCGTCAAACTGCTGACCGAATGCACTCAACGATTGTATGCCCAGGTCGATGCGGATTAAGTCGGCCTGATCACGATCACTGGCCATTTGCTGCTTCAGCGTGTCAATAAAATCCAGCCAGGCCTGCAAGTCCGCGTTCCTGACCAGGCCATGCACCGCCAGTCCTTTTTCTGTAGCCTTCTGGTAGTATGGGCGTACCGCATCGCCCAGCAGGATATCCGTCGACTCAAGCACCTTTTCCTGAAAACTCAGATGGGCGTCCACGTGTCCGCCATCTATGGTATCGAGCATTGCTTTCACTTTGGTTGAATCGCTTTCAAAACGAATATCCGCGACCAGCATTTCAGTGCTGTCTGCAGCTTTGGCCAAAGGCGCCGGCCAATCCCGTGTAACCCCCTCCAGTTGCGAGCGAATACGCAGTTCCGGCGCTATGGCCTCATCATGATAAATGTCCAGCAGTGCCTGATAACCCAGCTCACCCGACAGCCCCGGCACGGACGCCATCTCAAAATGCTTGAGAATACGTTCAATATCAGTTTTTGAGTTCAGCGTCAGGCGGGTTCTGGCTGGTGGAGTTTCGCTTTGTTTCTGCTCCAATTCACCGTGAAACGAAGTAATCACATCAGGACCGGGGGCATCCGGCGAAGGAGAAGTGATATCAAGCGTCGCGGGGCGGTCAAACACATTCAGATGAATCGCTTGCGCGGTAACACCGGTTTCCGAACTGACCTTGACCGTTCCCTGCAGCGACGTAAAGACGAGACCGGACAAGCCATGGCTTATCCGGTTGTCCTTGAAGCGCGTTTCCACATCATAGCGGGTGTCTTCATCGCCCATGGGCACCGCAATATCAATGTCGACTTCCAGTACACCTTCGATTTCCAAGGCTTCTGACAGCGCCGCGGTATGCTCAGCTACCGGGGATTCGGTAATCCAGTACTCCAGATTGCTCCCTTGCGTCAGGGCTTTCGCGCGGGCCTCGAGCACCGGGTACTCTCCTTCCGGCGCGCTTGGCATCTGTACTTTCAAGCCAAAAAGCTCGGTATCCCGAATTGACGCCCGGTCGGCAACCACGTCAAGCTCATCATCCTGCAGTTCAATATGCGCGTTTAATCGTTCCAGCAAGGGCCATTCAGGATCGAACTTCAAACGCCCATTCTCCACATCCACCTGCAAACTGGAGGTATAACTATTGATGGAATCATCTTCTTCCACCGAGCCATAGCCAAAGTAAACCCCGTTTGTCACAAGCCCTGACTGCAGACCCTGTTCCAGCCATTTGTATAGTTCGCTATCGATTTCATGGTAAGGCACGAAACGCACGACCTGTTCGAAAGGAATACTTTGTAAACCAATACTCAGTCCGAGATAGTCTTCATGCGAATCATCATTCAGGCGCAACAGAAAGTCACCATAGATCAAGCCCTGATCAGGCAACACCAACTGCAGACCGTCAGAGTAGATATCCACGTCCTCACCCCGGATCCGCCAATGCACTACCCCTTGTGCTCGCTTCAGTTGCCAACCTTCGAGAAACAGGTCCGGAAAGCCCAGCGCGAAGTCCGTACTTTTAAACTCGACACGTCCATTCTGCTCATCCGCATACAGGTAACCGTCTATCCCTGCTGCGGAAGGGGTCGATTCATACGCGGCCAACGCCACGTCCCTGAGATTGGCTTCCAGCAGAAATGCCGATGCTTCGGTTTCTGAGCCTGAGGCCGGCGATGACTCGTTAACGCCCGTCTGGTCCCGTTGCTGGCTACTGGTCATTTCTATCTGGTGATCGGGTTTGCGACTGGGCTGTTTGTTCGCAGCCCCTCTGCCCCCGGCTTCGCGCGACGCCGGCTCTTGCGGTTCGCTCGATTCAGCCCTCAGAGCGACAGATTCTGGCGCGGCTTTCACCGGCGCAGACGTATTATC
Source organism: Oleiphilus sp. (assembly GCA_006212045.1). Taxonomy (GTDB): domain Bacteria; phylum Pseudomonadota; class Gammaproteobacteria; order Pseudomonadales; family Oleiphilaceae; genus PZPK01. The sequence continues at coordinate 20,316 of PZPK01000006.1, forward strand.
GATGCGCGCTTCCGCGCCAGTGTTCAGTTGCAGATTGATGTGCTGCAGTTGCCCTTGTGGCTGGCTGATATTCAGTCGATCAAACAGGATTCCCTGCGGCAGATCACTGGCCAGTACCAACCCGTTGAGACAGCCAACTTCCAGGCGATCCAGATAGATCTGCGTTCGGTCTGCACTCTGATTCAACACGCCGTTACTGCTTTGGCAATGCAGTTGACGCCAGTTCCAGGCCAGATTATTGAGGGCCAGCATTTGGCCTTCGGCTTCATCTCGCCACAAAAACTGCGCGGTTAAATTACGAATCGGGGCCTGCTGTTGCGCGTTCACCATCCAGTCCAGTCGGCTTGCCTGAATTTCTCCCTGCAGGTCCAGCAATGCAAAGTTCTCGAACTTGGCCCAGAATCTTCCCGAAGCATCCACACTTTTGACCGACATGCCCTGCCAGGTATACGTGCTCAACACTGTATCCAGAAAGTCCACTGACCTGGCTTCCAGATAAATTTCGCCACGCACTGGCTGGTCTGACAATACCCGATCGCCATGAAAGGAAATACTCATCAGGGGCGATAAGCTACCCGGTTCAACAACCTGGCCACTGGCATAGACATCGTCGCCCTGATAACGCAGGGACACACTGGGCAATCGCCACTGTCGCTGGTCTCCGCCGTTGGACAGCACAGTCACGCGGGTATCGATAAAAGAGATATTGGTGCCTTCCAGAAACGCCAGCATGGCTGAATCGGTCTGTTTTACGGCATTCTTTGGCATCGCCAGATCATAGCCGGCAATCTGCCAGCGGTCTGGATGCTGCACTGCCTCGAATGTGGTATTCAATAATTCCAGTGAGCGCAGACGGACCGTGCCCGCGCGCAGACTGGCGAGGAGGCCAAGCCTGACATTGATGGCATCAATTTCAATGGCTTGCTTCCCGCTGATGCGTAACTGATTGAGCTGCACCACCGGGTCGAACCCGGACCAGTGACCTTCTATACTTTCAATTGAGACCGGCCGGCCCAATTCTGAGGAAAGAATGGTCACGATATCCTGATGATATTCCGGCAGCTGCATAAACAGAATGCGCCCTGCCACGACATAGACCGCCGCAAAACAGAGTAACAGGGTCGCCAAAAAGCGTACCTTGATCTTCAGGAACCAATAGACTCTCTTCACCTTACCATTCCGTTCTACACCCCGGTGCGCATGGCCCCCGAAAGTCCTTGCCTGATTGGGCAAAATGCGGCCATGGCCACACTATCTCCCCGTGTTCATCCGGCGGACCTCACAGATGACCCGCCCGGCATTAACAGACAAGGGCCATCAAAGCCCTAGATCAATACCACGTCGTATTGCCCCTGATTGTACATAACTTCCACCTGAAACTTGATCTGCTTGCCAATAAAGGTTTCCAGGTCTGCAACATTGTCTGATTCCTCATCCAGCAGACGATCAATCACACTCTGAGAGGCCATGACCAGATAGACCGAGGCGTCGTAGGCACGATTTACTCTCAGTATCTCTCGCATGATTTCATAACAGACAGTTTCGGCCGTTTTCAGAAATCCGGTGCCCTCGCACACGCTGCAGGGTTCACACAGCGTTTGGCCCAGACTTTCAGTGGTGCGTTTACGCGTCATCTCCACCAGTCCAAGCTCGGAAACACAGCTAATAGTGGTGCGCGCATGGTCCCGCTCCAGCATCTTTTCGAGCATTCTCAGGACTTGCCTCTGGTGCTCCTCGTCTGCCATGTCGATAAAATCCAGAATGATAATACCGCCAAGGTTACGCAGCCGGAGTTGTCGGCCAATGGTCCTGGCCGCTTCGAGATTGGTTTTGAAAATGGTTTCTTCAAGATTACGGTGTCCGACAAACGCACCAGTATTGACGTCGATGGTTGTCATCGCTTCGGTCTGGTCGATAATCAGATAGCCACCAGACTTAAGCTGCACTTTACGTCCAAGCGCCTTCTGGATTTCATCGTCAATATTATAAAGGTCAAAAATGGGCCGTTCGCCGGGATAATATTCCAGTCGCGAGGACACATCGATCAGGAAGTTTTCTGCAAACTCCTTGACCTTGTTAAAGCTTTCCCGGGAATCAATACGGATTTTTTCCGATTGCGGCTTGATCAGATCCCGAATCGCGCGAATCGCCAGTGGCAGGTCCTGGTAGATGACAGATGCATCCGGGTACTCGCCGATGCGCTGCTCCAACTTGCGCCAGAGTCTTTCGAGAAAACGGATATCCGCTTTGAACTCTTCTTCACCAGCGCCTTCTGCTGCCGTTCTGACAATAAACCCGCCTCTCTCGTTCTGCTCCGGTGCCTCCTGTTCGGCAGCATCACTGTCTTCGCGCGTGCAGCTCAATACCAGGTTCTTGAGACGCTCTCTTTCCGCCTCATCCTCGATACGCTGTGAGATACCAATGTGCGGCATGGAAGGCATGTAGACCAGATAGCGACTGGCGACCGAAAGCTGCGTCGTTAAACGCGCTCCTTTGGTGCCGATCGGGTCCTTGATCACCTGAACAACCAGAGACTGCCCCTCCCGCAATAGCAGGGCAATATCACCCGGGCTATCACTATCCGAACCATCCGGACTTACGATATCGGAGACATGGATAAACGCCGCACGTTCCAGACCTATGTCTACAAACGCGGCTTCCATACCGGGCAGTACACGAACCACCTTGCCCTTATATATGTTGCCAACCAGGCCCCTTTTGCTGGCCCGCTCAATATAGACTTCCTGCAACATGCCATTTTCAACAACCGCAACACGCGTTTCTACCGGCGTGACGTTAATCAGAATTTCTTCACTTATGGTCATGTTTCTGGCTCTCTTTAATTACATCCATTCATCGAGACGGCATTCACCCGGTGGGAGGTCCATATCAGACGGATTGAACCGCCAGACATCGAGCCCCAACTGTCCGAGCATGGCAGCCAGTTCAGTCAATGGCAGTCCGACAACATTACTGTAACTGCCTTCGATACCGTCAACCAGTATCGCCCCTTTGCCCTGTATACCATAGCCGCCAGCTTTGTCCAGCGGCTCCCCTGTGTCCCAATAGGCCTGCATCTCTTCTTTCGTCAAATTCCTGAATCGGACGTCGGTTTTAACGACTTGGGTCTGTCGTTCAGGGGGATGACCGGCCCGGATCCAAATGACGCTAATGCCACTCATCACTTGATGCCCGTTTCCGGACAGTGAATGCATCATCGCCAGAAAATCACTCTTGTTTTCGGGCTTGCCCAGAATGCGGTCCTGGCGGACGACACTGGTATCCGAACCGATGACATAACATTGCGCGGGCAGCTTTCCATCCAAACGTTCCAGTGCCGCAGACGCTTTGCCGGCGGCAAGCCGAGCCACGTATTCTGCTGCCATTTCGCCCGGCAAAGGTGTTTCATCAATATCCACAGGGAAAACAGAAAAACGCAAACCCAGCTGTGTCAGCAGTTCTTTACGACGGGGAGAGGCCGAGGCCAGAATGATCATGGCTGGTGACTTCATCGAAGCATAAAGACCAGGCGGTCATAGAACACAAGCAACAGTGGCCAAACCAGTGCGCTGACAAAGGCCTGCCACAAATAGTCGAGTCCGTTATCGGCATAACTGAGAGCTGCGCGCAGTGAATACACAATCATCAGGTGCACGCCCGTGACGATAAACATGATCGCCGCCTGCTGCCCCATCGGGAACATTTTGAATCGCTTGTGCATCCCCAACACCAGATAGGTCACCAGGCACAGCGCCATGGCATGGATGCCGAAATAGCTCCCCGCCATGACATCCATGACCAGACCGATACAAAACGCAAAGCTGATACCGACCTTGTCTGGTCGCCGCAACAGCCAATACATCTGCGTCAGTACCAGCCATTCAGGGCGGAATCCGCGCAGCATGTCTGGCAGGGCGACAAGTTCGAGCACACCGGCAAACACAAAGGACAGCAACACTGCCAGCCAACTGAATGCACCCGCAACCACTAGTTTTCCCCTTCCGAAATGACGGCTTCTTCGACGTTTTGCGTTGTCTCGTCATTTTTTGATTCGCTTGCAAGCGGTTCCGCCTGCGCTTTAAACACCAGCAATAACAGCCGGCTTCGATTCAGCTTGGCCTCGGGCTTTGCTTCTACCGTAGCAAATGCGCGACCGGCATGATGTTCGATATTGGAAACACGGGCAACCGGGTAACCTCTCGGAAAACGGCCTCCCAGGCCAGAGCTGACCAGCAAATCCCCGATCTGGATATCAGCGGTATCCGGTACATTGGCCAATTCCAGCACATCCAGAGAGCCGACACCATAAGCAATGGCACGCAGACCATTGCGGTTCACCTGTACCGGTACCGCGTGGCGATTATCCGAAATCAGTAAGACTCGGCTTCTGAAGTCGTTCACTTCGATCACCTGCCCCATCAGACCATTGGCATCGAGCACCGCTTGACCCACATAGACACCTTCTTCGAGGCCTTTATCAATAATGATAAACTGATTATCAGGGTCAGGACTGGCCCCCACCAACTCGGTCACCACGACCCCTTCATCCAGCAATCTGGACGCATTGAGCAGTTCGCGCAGACGGTTCAACTCTGCTGTCACCGAAGCCAGCTTTTGGGATTTTCTTTCGAGTACTAGCACCCGGTCGCGCAGAACATCGAGTTCGTCTTCGAGTTCGGCACGGCTGGTAAACAGGAATGCCAGACCGTTGCCGAGTTTTTGGGGGACATCACTTAACCATTGAAAGGGAGTGAGCGCCGAACTGAAAACAGTGCGTACCGGATCGAGTTGGCTGAAGCGCACATCCACCACAATCAGGATGACGGAAAAGATTAACGCCACTGCCAAGCGGTAACCCAGATAGGGCCCTTGAACAAAGATGGTATTAATCTGAAGCTCCTTGAAAATGCGTGATTGTCAGGTCTGTGCCGAGGCTGGTGTAAGGCGGAAAGCCCGTCTCATTAATTGTAACCTAAAAAAGCGTTTTTTTTAGGTTCGCACAGCGACGATCATGCAATCTTGAGCACTTTGTTGACACGATCCCGAATCTTCTTGTAGCTCTTTGCATCTTTGGCCAAGAGCTTCAGGTCGCTGACCGGGAACATTTCCTTGAGTTTGGCTTCAGCCTCGGGTCCTTCGAACAGCATGGGCATCTGCTCTTTCAGCGCACGCAACATGACTTCGGGCGATACCGAAGCTCCCGGAGACGCACCCAGCAATGTGCCGTAGGATTTGTCCTCTGACATCACGATTTCCGTTCCCATCTGAAGGTCGCCGTCTTTGATGATCTGCACGCGCTGACCGGCAGACACGACCTGCCAGTCAAACTTCTGGCTCAAGCCGGGCGCAAAACTTTCCAGCTCTTCAAGCATCTTCTTCTTGCCCAGAAAGGTTTCGCCAATCAGGTACTTCACGAGCGGAAAGTGTTCACGCGCAACATTCAACAGATTCGGGATATCGTGCATTCGCATGGCTTGCAGATATTCAAAGAATCCACGGCCTTTTTCCAGAATCGGCATAAACGTCGCAAAAGGTCCGAACAGCAGGTAATGGCGGCCATTGGCTGCACGCAGGTCAAGATGCGGCACAGACATCGGGGGCGCACCCACTTTGGCTTTGCCGTAAGTCTTGGCGGAGTAGCGTTTGGCATCATCTTCTTCAATTTTGGCCAGCAGAAAACGTCCACCAACCGGAAAGCCGGCAAATCTCGCTCGTACCGGAAGATGACTTAGTTTCAATAAGGGGAAGGCACCGCCACCGGCACCGACAAACAGAACATCCGCCTTGAACTGGATGTCCTCACCACGCTGTTCTGTTTCCAGCAGCCAACGTCCGGTTGGGCTTTTATGCACCCTCTTGACGTGTGTACCATAATGAATTTTAACGCCTTCCTTGCGCCGCAGATACTCCGCCATTTCCTCAGTCACGGCCTGAAAATTGACGTCAGTGCCGCTGTCAATCATAGTGGCGGCAATGCGGTCGGTCGCGGGCCGTTTTTCCATGGTAAACGGTATCCATTCACGAATCTTGTCGTGGTCTTCCGAATACTGCATGCCGTCAAAGAAATGGTGCCGCGACATTTCATCGAAACGCAGTTTCAGCATATCAATACCGTTTTCACCCACCAGCGTGCAATGCTTGGTGCGATGGATAAAACAACCGGGGTCTTTGATAATGCCGCGCTCGACCAGATAGGCCCAGAACTGTTTCGCGACATTGAATTGGGCATGAATCGTCAGCGCTTTTTCTACGGTGATCTCTTCTTCGTCAACCGGGGTGTAATTCAACTCACAGTTGGCTTCGTGACCTGTTCCGGCATTGTTGAATACACTCGAATTACTGCGGGCGGGTCCGGATAAGCGCTCGATGATGGTGATTTCAAGGTCCGGAGCAAGTTCCTTGGCCAGCGTTGCGTACGTGACCCCCATGATACCAGCACCCACAATAACAACATTCATACGCGACTCTCATCTTTCAGGACAGCTATAATTCGGGGCGGAAGGATAGTAGCAAGTGACCGGAAAGTCCATGCCAAAAAGGTTTTACAACAGCGATTGTTTCCTGCCAGACCCGCTCTCGTGTTGCCTAAACATACGTCATTATAGGCTACCTGGATCAGATAGCGATTCAGTGCTGTCCCTGCCTACTCTGATGCGAGGAAGGGTCAGAATAAGGAGCGCCGGTCATTGAGGGCAAATAGCCCCCGCCCAAGGCGATACAGAACCCAGATACCGACAAACAACATGATAGGCAATCCGACCACGATGCCGACTATTGTCGCGACAAACACCCACGCAATCACCAGCCACAGCAAGGCTAACCAGAAAGTACGGATCAGCCAGTCAAAATGGGATTGCAGATAAGTACCCATTGCATCTTCGCGCCAGATATAGCTCATGACCAGCGCTATAATGGAGGGCCAGCCTGAAAGAAAGGCCGTGACAATAAAGGCAGGCGTCAACAGACCACTGACGGCACTGAACAGGTGCAGGGCGTAAATCAGATAAGTGAGTTTAATCAGGTTGCTGGTCGGCGTATTCGCCGGTTCAATTCGCACGGTTTCATTTATCCTTTCAGCGCAAGCTCAGCATGCAACATAGCGCGAAAGCACCGGCATGTTAAGATCCACACCGGATTTTTTGAAGCGGCCGGGGCCCACGCTGTGGACCTTCCGGCAGTCGAATCTGAGGTATTAGCCCAGTATTTTACGGATACCCAGCAAGGGGTTGGTAATTCTGTAGTAGCTGGTCGGCAATAGTTTATAAAGCCAGTCCACCACTTTGGCATCGGGGCCAATCAGAATCCGGAAGGTGTTGTTACGCATACCCTTTTCAATCACTTTTGCCGCTTTTTCAGGGCTCGTCAGGGCAACGCTCGCGAAGTGTTTGGCAAAGTCCCGGGCATCAGCGCTATCCGATTCCGCAAAGTTGGCAATATTGGTTTTTATCCCCCCCGGCATGACGCACACAACATCGACGGATTTCTTCTGGAACATCAGGTCTTGTTTCAGCGCTTCGGTGAAGCCCCGCACGGCAAACTTGGAGGCATGATAGGAGCTACAGGCCGGAACAGCGATCAATCCGAAAATCGAAGCCACGTTCACGATCAGACCGCGCTCGGCTTTTTCAAGCAATGGCAGCATTTCGCGGCAGCCATTCACCACGCCATTGAAGTTAACATCCATCACTTTGTTGAACAATGCTTCCGAGGTTTCGTCAAAATAACCGAATGGAGCCATACCCGCATTATTAACTAACACATCGATGTGGCCGGGCCCTTGCTCAATCTCCTGTACCAGCATACGCCAGTCTTCAAGTGAGCTCACGTCGGCCTGTTTTGAGAGCAGCACGGACGATGCGACCGATTCTGTGGTTTCCGCCAGACCATCTGCTTTGATATCGGTCAATATCAGTTGAGCACCCTCTCCGGCAAACAGCTGAGCCAGTGCCCGTCCAATGCCAGAGCCTGCTCCGGTGATCAATATGATTTTATTATTCCAATGCTTGTTCATTAACTATGCTCTTTCAAGGGTTGAGTGGATGCGGCGGCGGTGACTGTTTCCGGTTTTGCCGGAATCCAGTTGAATATGGTGGCACGAACCTTTGGCAGGAAACTTCCTCCAACGGTCCAGTGACAGGCGCCTTCAATCGCCTTTAAACTTGCCTGGCCGGGATAAAGACTGGCAATTTTCCTCTGAATGGACAATGGCGTTAAACGATCTTCTGTGCCCCCAATCACTAATATCGGACAGGTGATTGCTCGGCTATCCACTCGCGTTGCGGGCTTCCTGAACAAAAACCACATACCAATCTGCGTGGACGCCAGCCCGGACTCATAGGTAGCCTTCTTCAGAATTTCTTTCTGAACATCGGCAGATTGGGTCTGGGCAACTCCATAGGCAATATTTGCAAGCAACAGCTGGGTGGTTTTTCGCCACAGAGGAAAGCGAAACAGGTTGCGGCCAAACGTTCTGACCACTGACCAACGCCAGCCATTAATGCCGGCAGGTGCAGCCGACGAAATGAGAATCAGTCGTTGACAAGGGGTCCTGGCCGCCACCAGTTGCGCCAATAGCCCGCCCATGGAATGACCCACCAGAATCGGTGGTTCCGGCAGGGACTGCACATGGGCCAGCAGCGCATCGACATATTCTTCAATACTTGTTGATGCAAGCCTTTCGCACCGATCGGGCGACATTTCCTTGCGCGGCCAGTGATGAGGCAAGCGCGGGACATGTACCTGATAGCCTTCGTTTTCGAAGGCGAGTGTCAGTTCCTGCAAAGTCTCAGGAGTACTCCACATACCGTGCACCAGGACTACATGCGAAGTGCCTTTGGAGCTGGTGCTGATCGCCGCCGCGCGGCCCGGTTCAGGCTGCACTTTTTTCACCCGCTTTCACTGCGCTGGTGCGGCTGCACACCTTCACCTGTTCCTCAGATGTCGGAGCATTCGGCTTGTGAAATTCCGCCAACGGAGCATTATCATCAAAGCGCAACACGCCATCGGCGAGTTTACTGTGCTTGATGGCAAACAGGTCCTTCACATAAAGATCCTTGTTGCACCAGGGAAATTCGTCTCCCTGGCTCGGCAGGATATCAAGCTTACGCAGGATGTAGCCGGACTGAAGGCCAACCAGATTCTGTCGCGGAATTTCCGGGCTACGATAGGGGTATACGCTTTCGTAGCCATGCTGCTCCATATGCTCCAGCAATCGGCAAACATAATCGAAGGTCAACTCTGCTTTCAGGGTCCACGATGAGTTGGAATAACCGAAGACCCAAACAAAGTTGGGTAACTGGCTGAACATCATCCCTTTATAATTGGTCAACTTGTGCCCTTCCACTTTGTGGCCGTCCACTCGCAGATCTATATTGCCCCATAGTTGCAGGTCGAGCCCCGTAGCCGGGACGATAATATCCGCATCAATTTCCTGCCCGGACTTCAGCAATATACCGGTTTTGGTGAATCGCTCGATATGGTCTGTGACAACTGTCGCCTTGCCGGAACGAACAACATTAAACAGATCGGCATCCGGCACCAGTGCCATGCGCTGATCCCAAGGCTTGTAGTCCGGCTTGAAATGCACATCCACATCAGCCGCGCCGGTCAATGCTTTGGCATTCATATTACGCACCATTTTTCTGACCATATCCGGAAATTTCTTGGACAGGACAAAGGAAAGCTGCTGTAGCGCCGTGTACTTGAAACGCATGATACGGTTGGTGATTCCCGCCGGCAGTATTCTGGACAGCACCCGAAACATCACATCGGAAGCCGGTCGCGAATAGATATAACTGGGTGAGCGTTGCACCATGGTGACGTGCGCTGCTTTTTTCGCCATGGAAGGTACAACGGTCACGGCCGTCGCTCCACTGCCAATCACGATCACATTTTTACCGCTGTAGTCCAGATCTTCGGGCCAATGCTGGGGATGGGCAATATCTCCTTCATAGTCATCATAGCCTTCAAAATCCGGCAGATAACCTTTTTCGTAATTATAGTAACCGGAACAGCAAGCGAAGAATTTTGCGGCAATATGATACTCCTCACCATCCCCACGCGTAATCGTGACCAGCCACCTGTTCGTGTTTGAATCCCAATTGGCGGACTTTACCTTCTGCTGAAACCGAATGTAATGATCCAGCTGCTCGTCCTGTACCAACTCATGCAGATAATGTTGAATACGCTCTGCCGTTGCGATGTATTCACGCTCCCGCCATGGTTTGAAGGAATACGCGAAAGTGTACATATCAGAGTCAGAGCGAATCCCCGGATATTTGAACAAATCCCAGGTCCCTCCGATATTCTTGCGTCCTTCGATCACCGCAAAAGAGCTGTGGGGACGTTTCTTTTTCAGGTTATAACACATGCCCAGGCCGGATATACCTGCACCGACAATCAAGACATCGAGTTGCTCATAGTTCGTTTCTTTTGTTTTATTCTGCATGCGCCAGATCCTGATATTCTGCTTCATATGTGTGAAGAATGACTCGATGAACAGATTAGTGACCGGCGGTCACATTTTCGATGCCGACGATGTTTGTTTCTTGATATTAGCGGCCAAATGGCTGCAAAAAGCAGTCTGGATGTGACAGGGATCTAATTTTCAGACACAAAGGAAAACACGCTACGGAAGCAGATCAGCAAAGGAGTCATCTCACACGCCGGACGTCAGACGGGAGACGCTGAACAAAAAAGAACGAGGCATTGGAAATGAAATAGGTGTCCACTAAAACGGAGTCACCTCAGTCTCCCGTCTCCCGTCTCCCGTCTCCCGTCTCCCGTCTCCCGTCTCCCGTCTCCCGACATAATAAACCTGATGCGTTAGAAATCCCCTCTCTGACAGGATTCCAAATACGCTGTTGGTGACATCGCGAACCAGCGGTGGAACGCTTTGTAGAAACTGCTGGAATCTTTGTATCCCAATTTCCAAGCGATCGCAGTCACCTTAAGGCCCGCTTTGAGCATTTTCAGAGCCTCGTCCTTTTTCACACCGTCATGCAGGGTCTGAAAATCTGTGCCCTCTTTCCTGAGCTGTCGATACAGGGTTTGTCGGCTCATCGCCAAAGCCCGACTACTGTCATTGACGGAAATGGCGGCCCCTGACTTAAGCGACTGTTGAATCATCACTTTTACCTTTTCCTTAACAGGCATCGCAGCCTTGATATCCGCAAGCGCTTGAGAGGCCTCTCTTCTTATTATGTTTTTCAGAAGTGGATTGTTTCCAAGTACCGGCAATTCCAGGATTTGTCTGTCCAGCACAAGATGGTTCGTCATACATGCGAACTCGATGTTCTGTCCAAAAACACAATGAAACTTTTTCTCGTAAACCGGGGCAGCAAACGAAAATCCCGCACGGTTAACGGGAAAAACATGTCCGCTCAAAGCGCGTGCCCACGCGATCATGGCCGACATGCTTCTTTCGATGGCCATATCCGGATAGCCGCGCTTTTTACGCAAACTGAATACCAGCTGTACGTGTTGCTTATCTTCCTGCACATCCCAGCTCTCAGAGGGATTCATTAATTGAATATTGTTACGGAAGATCGCCAATGCTTCCCGCAGGTTACGGGACTGACTCACCCAACTTGCCAGCAAACCTTTTGCCTCGGGATTAATCATCTGGCCGATCTCCAGGCCCACCCCCCGCCCGGCATCGTGCGAGGCAATGGTTTGCCACAGGGTGATAAAAGCAGCTTCAGGAATTCGAGCACTTGCATTTTCTGGTGCAGGTCTGTCCACACCAAGGTTTCGGAGGTCTTTGACCGACATAAATCCAAGCGCCTTGCATGTTTCAACCAGATCCTGGGCGGCGAATCGTGAAACAGTCGTTGCAGGCTGATTTGAGCTCATGGTTGTTACCAATTGACAGTATCTCGTTACTGGCGGACCTATGTAGGCGGTCAATATGTGCTTAAGATCAGGGTTAAACAAGATGCTCAAGGATACAAGTTGTAATGATAAAAAACTCTGTTTTGATCGTGGGTCTGTGTGTAATTCTCAGCGCATGCGGAGATGCTATCGATGCAAGCTGGCTGGAAAGCAAGTACACAGACGCGTCCTCAAAATTTATAAACCTGAATGGACAACGGGTGCATTTCAGGGATGAGGGCGCCGGTGAAGTGGTCGTACTGATCCACGGAACTGCTTCCTCATTGCATACCTGGAACGACTGGACTGGCCTCCTGAAACATCAATTTCGGGTGATCCGTATGGACCTGCCGGGTTTTGGCTTAACCGGCCCGAACCGGAATGATGCTTATGAAGTCTCTGACGATGTCAGGTTTCTGTCTGATTTTCTGGCCGCTCTGAACATAGATTCAGCCCATATTGCGGGTAGCTCACTGGGGGGGCGCATTGCCTGGCAGTTTGCTCTGGAGAAGCCAAAGCAAGTGAAAAGCCTCACATTGATGAACGCGCTGGGTTACCCTCAGGAACGATGGCCACCGCCCATCGAGATGGCGCAGTGGCCAATGATCGACAAAGTCATGGAAAACTTCTCGCCACGCTTTATGTTCAGGATCGGCCTGGAAGATGTTTATTACGAAGACGCGATGGTGACGGAAACGCTGGTCGATCGCTACTACGAACTGTCCCGCTATCCGGGCAATCGTGCGGCCTTCCCCAAACGCGTAAAGGCGAGGCTGGACAAGGATTCCTCATATATCCCGGAAATACGGGTCCCGACCCTGATTATGTGGGGCATTGAGGACTTATACTTCCCGGCTGAAAACGCTTACCGCTTTCACAAAGACATTCCGGGTTCCGAAGTGCTCGTGTTCCCGGAAGTCGGGCACCTGCCAATGGAAGAAAGACCGATACAATCTGCAGAACATTTTATGCAGTTCTTGAATGGCCTGGGTAGCCCTGGGTAACGCTCACTAAGCTCTCCAGATACCAGACAGGGGCGATGGCTTTTCAAAACCTGAACACGATAACCAAAAAAACGCGCTTAAGAGCGCGTTTTTTTGGGGACAATCTCGAATCAGTCGATCGGAAACAGTCCTTCTGCACTTTTGTCTATCAGGTCTATGGCCTTGCCGCCACCTCGCGCCACACAGGTCAGCGGATCTTCAGCGACAATCACCGGCAAGCCTGTTTCTTCACTGAGCAAACGATCCAGACCGCGCAGCAAGGAACCACCGCCCGTCAACACAATACCACGCTCGGCGATATCAGATGCCAGTTCCGGAGGCGACTGCTCCAGTGCGCCTTTAACCGCCTGCACAATTGCAGATAGGGATTCCTGCAAGGCTTCCAGAATTTCTTCACTGTTCAGGGTGAAGCCGCGAGGCACCCCTTCGGCAAGATTTCGCCCGCGCACATCAATTTCACGCAGCTCCAGCCCCTCATAGGCACAGCCAATTTCCTGTTTAATCTTTTCGGCGGTAGCATCACCGATCAGACTGCCGTAATTGCGACGCACATAGGTGACGATTGCCTCGTCGAACCGATCGCCTCCCACCTTCACCGAATCGGCATATACAATACCGTTCAGTGAGATGATGGCGATTTCAGTGGTCCCGCCACCAATATCGACCACCATTGAGCCGCTAGCCTCTTCGACCGGCAAACCGGCTCCAATTGCTGCAGCCATGGGTTCTTCGATCAGGTACACCTCGCGCGCACCCGCGCCCAGGGCTGATTCCCTGATAGCCTTCTGCTCTACCTTCGTGGAACGGCTCGGTACACAGACCAGTACACGGGGACTGGGCGTAATAAAGCTGTTTTCATGCACCTTGTGAATAAAGTGCTGAAGCATCTTTTCCGTGACGACAAAGTCAGCGATCACACCGTCCTTGAGTGGACGAATAGCCGTAATATTTCCGGGCGTACGGCCCAACATGCGTTTCGCTTCGGCTCCCACTGCCGCGACACTTTTTTGCGCACCGTGGTTCCGAATGGCGACAACAGACGGTTCATCCAGAACAATACCGCGCTCGCGCACATAAATAAGCGTGTTTGCCGTCCCGAGATCTATCGACAAATCACTTGAAAACATGCCTCTGATTTTTTTAAACATGGAGGGGAGTCAACCTGAGTTTCAGTCTTTGGAATAATCGCGCAACTTTAACAATGGCGCTGGATTTGGGCAAGGTACAAATGCTTCATGAACGATAATTAAAGGCGGAACTGTACAGAAAACAACCAAGCGAGTGAATCCTTTGCCAAATCTGTTTCCCTCAGCCCTTTCCTGCTATCATGAGCGCCCTTTTTTTCATGCAGATTTAACACTCCAGGGGTAAGACTCATGTCGTTCTCATCTGACGATATTAAAAACGTTGCCACGCTCGCCCGCCTTCATGTGGACGAGGAAAAGGTCGAAAAGCTGGGCCAAGACATCAACAACATCCTGGCACTGGTTGACCAGTTGAAAGCCGTGGATACCACCGGCATCGAACCTATGGCCCACCCTATGGACGCTGTGCAAATACTGCGTGCAGATGAAGTCACTGAAACCGACCAACGCGAAAAATTCCAGGCCTGTGCACCGGCCACGGAAGAGGGACTGTATCTGGTACCCAAGGTGATCGAATAATTCCGGGATGCACCTGGAAAAATACATTGCACTGTTTGCACAAGCACCGCTCTAGAATAAACCAAGCCGAGTGAATAGAAGAACCAGCATGTTAGACAAATCAATCAAAGAACTTTCCGAGGGCCTTCAGTCGGGCGCTTTTTCCAGTGTCGAACTGACTCAACGCTATCTGGACCGTATCACCCGGCTCGACAGCCGTTACAACAGCTTTGTCACCGTCGATGAAGCCTCGGCAATGGCCCAGGCGAAAGCGGCCGATGCCCGCATTGCAAAAGGCGAAGCCACACTATGGACAGGTATCCCGCTGGCCCATAAAGACGTATTCTGCACCGACGGTCTGCGCACCACCTGCGGCTCCAGAATGCTGGAAAATTTCGTACCGCCCTACGATGCCACTGTCACTGCCAATTTCAAGCAGGCTGGCGCAGTTTGTCTCGGCAAAACCAATATGGATGAATTCGCGATGGGTTCATCCAATGAAAACAGCTACTTCGGCAAGGTGATTAACCCCTGGAGCGATGAAATTGAGCGGGTGCCCGGGGGCTCTTCCGGTGGATCTGCCGCGGCGGTTGCGGCCCGGCTCGCGCCGGTGGCAACAGGCACCGATACCGGCGGTTCGATAAGACAACCAGCCTCTTTCTGTGGCATCACCGGCCTCAAACCTACCTATGGTCGCGTCTCCCGTTACGGCATGATCGCCTACGCCTCCAGTCTTGATCAGGGCGGGCCTATGGCACGGAGCGCCGAAGATGCCGCATTGATGCTGCAAGTCATGGCTGGCCACGATCCGAAAGATTCCACCAGTATCAAACAGGATGTGCCGGACTATGCCGCGGCACTTGAACAGAGCATCAAAGGTTTACGCATCGGGCTTCCCAGGGAGTTCTTCAATGCCCAGCTGGACAGCCGCATTCAGAACATTCTGCAGGATGCCATCAAGGTCCTGGAAGCACAGGGCGCCATTTTTTCCGAGGTCTCCCTGCCCAATGTCGAGCTTGGCATTCCGGCCTACTACGTGATTGCACCCGCCGAATGCTCCGCCAACCTGAGTCGGTTTGACGGTGTCCGTTATGGCCATCGTTGCGAAGCCCCCGAAGATCTGATGGATCTGTATATGCGCAGCCGCTCGGAAGGCTTTGGAGATGAAGTGCAACGACGTATCCTGATTGGTACCTATGCGCTGTCTGCAGGCTATTATGATGCTTATTACGGCAAGGCCCAGCAGGTCAGACGTTTAATCAAGAATGACTATGTGAACGCCTTTGGCAACGTCGACGTCATTCTGTCGCCAACCACCCCCTCCACGACCTTTGGCATTGGTTCAAAAGGCGAAGATCCGGTACAGATGTATCTGGAAGATATCTATACCATCACCACTAATCTGGCAGGCCTGCCAGGTATTTCGCTCCCCGCCGGCCAGATTGATGGCCTACCGATCGGGATGCAACTGACGGGTAATTACTTCGATGAGGCCCGCATATTGAACGTTGCGCACCAGTTCCAGAACGCAACAGACTGGCACACCCAAGCCCCACACGGCATTCATGACTAGCAGGACAGGAGTAGAGACTATGCAATGGGAAACAGTCATCGGGCTTGAAATTCACGTTCAGCTAGCGACCAAATCAAAAATATTTTCAGGCTCCTCCACCGCCTTCGGTGCCGAGCCCAATACGCAGGCCAGTGCGGTTGATCTGGCACTACCCGGTACCCTGCCGGTTCCGAATGAGCAGGCGTTCCGTTATGCCATATTATTCGGTCTGGCGATCGACGCCGAGATCAACAAACGTTCGGTATTCGAGCGTAAAAACTATTTTTATCCGGATTTGCCCAAGGGCTATCAGACCACCCAGCTGGACAAGCCCATTGTCGGACCGGGCCATGTAGAGGTTGATCTGCCGGATGGTTCCAGCAAAACCGTGCGCATTCATCATGCTCATCTGGAAGAGGATGCGGGAAAATCATTGCACGAAGATTTTCACGGCATGTCAGGGATCGACCTGAATCGCGCAGGAACGCCTTTGATTGAGATCGTCACCGAACCCGATATGCGCTCTTCAGAAGAAGCGGTTGCTTTCGCCAAGAAATTGCATTCGATCGTCACGTCGCTGGGTATTTGCGACGGCGATATGTCGCAGGGCTCGATGCGCTTTGATGTCAACATCTCGGTGCGCCCTGTCGGTCAGGAAGAATATGGCACACGCACGGAAACCAAAAACCTGAACTCCTTCCGCTTTATGGAGCGCGCCATCAAGCTGGAAGTCGAGCGGCAGATTGATGTCATCGAGGACGGTGGCAGAATCGTACAGGAAACCCGTCTTTATGATGGAGATAAGGACCTGTCCCGCTCCATGCGCAGCAAGGAAGAAGCGAACGATTACCGCTACTTCCCCTGCCCTGACCTGTTACCCGTGGTCTTCGAAGATGACTACATCGAAGCCCTGAAAGAACAGATGCCGGAACTGCCGGATGCCCGCAAAGCGCGCTTTGTGGCGCAATACAGTTTGTCGGATTACGATGCGTCGATTTTGTCTGCCGATGCCGCCACTGCGCAGTACTTCGAAACCGTTGCAGAACATGCTGGCGACGCCAAGCTTTCTGCCAACTGGGTGATGGGTGAACTTTCCGGTCGGCTTAACAGTGAAGACATTCTGATTCAGAACTGCCCGGTATCGGCAAAGGCCCTTGGTCAGCTGGTATTGCGCGTCAAGGATGGCACCATTTCATCCTCGGGCGCGAAGAAGGTCTTTGGTATTCTGTGGCAGGGTGAGCAAAACGATGTCGATCAGATCATCGACCAGGAAGGCCTGAAACAGGTCTCCGATACCGGCGCTCTGGAAGCCATGGTAGACGAAGTGCTGGCGGGCATGCCCGATCAAATCGCACAGTACAAAGCCGCGGATGAGAAGAAACGCAAGAAACTGATGGGTGGCTTTATGGGGCCTCTGATGAAAGCCTCCAAAGGTCAGGGCAATCCCAAGTTGTTCAATGAAATTTTACAGAGAAAACTGAATGGCTAGGCAATACCATCCTCTTATTGGCACAAGGTGATAGAGGTGTAAAACATAGTGAGCGCATAGCAAGTCTCATTCAGGCACTTCAGCTTGGGTTAGAACATGTGCTCACTATCTCATCAGTTGAATCACGCAGCCTTTGCGAGGAACCTTTGACATGTCAGTAAAGCTCTCGTCGATTCTCACATTTGCAAAACCATCCGCTCATCTAATCAGTATGCGCAAACCAGGTCTTTTTTCTATCCTGCTGTTGTGTATGTTCAGTCATTTGACAAGTGCCCAGCCCCCATTACGCTTTTGTATTGACCACTACCCCCCCAACCATATTTTTCCAGACAAGCTGTCAAAATCCCACGAAATGGCACCCAAAGACGGTCGAGCTTTCGGTTTTGCGATTACCGCGCTGAATGAAGTGGCCGAAAGAATGGACTTGTCACTACAACCCAGTATTGACACCCCCTTCAAGCGCTGCCTCGAAATGATGCGCAAAGGTTTAACCGACGTGATGTGGGGACTACTCGGAAACGAAGAAAGAGCGCGCTATATGTTCTTGATAGAATATTCAGGCTCATCAAGAAAACTATTTCTAAGCCACCACACTAACCATTCCGTGATCGCGAAATATGAAGACCTGACGGGGCTCACCATTGGCGTGGTGAGAGGCTATAAGTACTTTCCGGAATTCGATAAGGAAAAAACCGCGTTTAAAAAATGGCCCGTTAACAGCATCAAACAGGGTATTCAAATGCTGCTTCGCAAGCGCATTGACGCACTTATTATCAGGGAACAAAGTTATCGGGATCTGGTACTGGCCGACCCGGATGTTCAGCAGCAGTTAAAAGTCGCCACGTTTGTTTATGACAAGAAACACCCCGTCCACCTTGGACTATCAAAACAGTCGCCTCTGGCGAACCGTTACAAGGATTTAGAATCCATTATTGAGGAGATGGTCCGTACCGGGCGAATCGACAGGATTAAAGAACAGTTTAACCACACCTATTACGGAGATGCATCACCTTAGCCGAAAGCTTTCAGCTTAATCAGTAGCTGGCGATTCTGTACGGTTACCGAATCCAGCATAGAGCGCGCCATTTTGTGTTTAAAATCGTCTTCCCGAAGTCGGTAAATCGCCTGTTTTTCGAGTGCCGACACCATCAAGACCTGAACCACTTTTGCCAGCTCCCGATTCAGCTTGCCGCTGATGCGGTCAATCTCCAACGCTTCCAGCACCGGATCTGCCAGAAAAAAGCTGCCGGTTTCCTTTTCGTAGCGTATTGTGCCCGCCAACTTGCCACGCCCGGAACCTTTCAGTCCTCCGGGTGCCTTGGCTTCCACATTCAGGAACAAGGTAATTTTGTTATCGCTTTCACGCAGTTCAACCACAGGATCACTGAGCACGACGGTTAAAAACAGCTGTTTCTTCTGCAAGGGCATGGCTGCCGAGATTTTTTGCTGAATCTCCGCCTCGGTCATTTTTATCGTATAGGAAAAGCCAAATCCGGGTATCGCTATCATCATCCCTATTACCAGTATCAGTGCTCTCATTGCATGCTCACCTGTTTGTCAGAAACCCGGCATGGCAAGATCAAACGAGGTGTCCCCAAAGATCGTATTCATCGGCTTCTTCGATTTCCACCACGACAAGATCTCCGGGCGCAAGATGGGTTGCGCCATCGATAAAGACATTGCCATCGATCTCGGGAGCATCCCCCATTGTGCGCGCAACGGCACCTTGCTCTGCAATTTCATCAATCAGCACCCGCTGTCGGGTACCCACTTTCGCCTGCATGCGTTCGGCACTGATGCGCGCTTGTGTTTCCATGAACCTGCGCTGTCTGTCCTGTTTGACGTCTTCGGGGACCTGATCCGCCAATGCGTTGGCGGGCGCGCCTTCGACCGGGGAATAGGTAAAACATCCGACCCGGTCAAGTTGTGCCTGCTCCAGAAAATCCAGCAGCATCGCAAAGTCTTCTTCGGTTTCGCCCGGGAAGCCGACAATAAAGGTACTGCGAATCACCAGTTCCGGACAGACCTCGCGCCACTTTCGGATTCGCTCCAACACTTTTTCGCTATGCGCAGGCCGTTTCATGGCCTTGAGTATTCTGGGGCTGGCGTGCTGAAACGGAATATCCAGATATGGCAGGATTTTACCTTCGGCCATCAGGGGAATCAGCTTGTCGACATGCGGATAAGGGTAAACATAGTGCATGCGTACCCAGACACCCAGTTGCCCAAGCGCCTCGGCCAGATCCTGCATGCGTGTTTCCAGTGCCACACCTT
This sequence comes from Oleiphilus sp., assembly GCA_006212045.1. Classification (GTDB taxonomy): domain Bacteria; phylum Pseudomonadota; class Gammaproteobacteria; order Pseudomonadales; family Oleiphilaceae; genus PZPK01. The sequence continues at coordinate 40,149 of PZPK01000006.1, forward strand.
CATTGAAGTCGAGCTTGTACTTTACGTCGACGCCGTAGGCGCTGGTGTCTTGCGAGATCACCAGCAGCTCTTTCACGCCGCTGGCAACCAGCTTTCGTGCTTCTGCCACGACTTCTGAAATGGGGCGACTAACCAGATCTCCCCGCATATGGGGAATGATGCAAAAGCTGCAGCGGTGATTACAGCCCTCGGATATTTTCAGATAAGCATAGTGCGGAGGCGTCAGCTTGATGCCCTGGGCAGGCACTTGAGCACTGTAGTGTGAAGCTTCATTGGTGGACGGTGGGACATATTCATGCACCGCATCAACCACCGCATCGGTTTGCGCCGGCCCGCTGATACTCAGTACGTCAGGGCTTTTGGATTTGATCAGTTCGGCGTCTGCGCCCTTGCCCATGCACCCTGTTACGATGACCTTGCCATTGGCCTGCATCGCTTCGTTAATGGCTTCAAGCGACTCCTGCTTGGCGGAATCGATAAAGCCACAGGTATTGACCACAACGACATCGGCATCGTCGTAACTGGGGACCACCTCGTAGCCATCCAGTCTCAGGCGGGTGAGGATGCGTTCTGAATCCACCAATGCCTTTGGACAACCAAGCGACACAAAGCCGACTCTTTGACTGGCACCTTTATTTTCATCAATGCTCACGGGATTCTCGTTTTCGGCTTCACTCACTGACACATACCTCAATTACACTCTGTACTACCGGTCCACACTGCGCCATCCCGCGCGCTAACGTAACCCTGAAAACCTGTCTCAAGGCATGACATGAAAGTTGTGACTGATCCGGTAAGTTTCACGGGCGCGGATTATAACGCATGCTGCCGCCAGTAACAGTTTACTCCGGTAACATTCCTTCGCCAGTTTGCAGCGCTGCTGCCTTGCCAGCTAAAGCCCGCATCCCTTCTGCCACACTCACGACCGGTTGGTAACACAGTTCTGTCTTTGCTTTATCAATGTTCAAAGTGCAGTCACTACGCATCATGGCCACGGCCATTCGCGTGATGGGCGGTTTAGCGCGGATACGCAAACTGCGCCAGATTGTGTCGACCAGATACGCCATGGGTTGCAGAAGCCAGGCCGGAACCGACTTCTCAGGTACCGATATATTTTCTGTCGCCAGTAATTGGGTAAAAAACTGTTTGAGGCTGGAGACCTCGGCATCACTGATAAAATACGCCTCACCAGGAACGCCCTTTGTAAGCGCCAAAGTCACGGCATGCACGATATTATCAACATGGGTGGTTGAGGTTCTGGCTTTACCGTCATTGATCCAGGCGAAGGTCCCTTTATCTATCATGCTGACAATGGCAGGCAAAATGCTCTGATCTTCCGGCCCCCAAACCAGTCGTGGCCGCAGGGAAAGGGTTTCAAACCCGTCTGCATTGGCCTCCAGCACTGCCTGCTCTGCCAGGGCTTTTGTACTGGCATAGGGAAAAGGTGAGTCCGGCGCGAGCGGATAGGATTCATCGACATTGATGAGATCCTGCCCCTTAAACAGTGCGGCTTCGGTGCCAATATGGATAAATCGTTTGACGCCTGCGCGGCTGGCCGCATCGAGCATTCGGCGGGTACCCATCACGTTAGCATTGAAAAACGCCTGATACGTCCCCCAATCTTCAGCCCTGGCGGCGGCATGTATCACGATATCACTATGTTGAAGGTCACCTTCCGTCACCGTGTTCAGATCGCAAATCACCGGTGTTGCACCAAGCGCCGCAATTTTCCTGGCGCTGATTTCTGATCTGGCCATCGCCTTGACATGGTGGTTCTGACTCAGTGATTTTGCAATGGCCCCGCCGATAAAACCGGATGCGCCGGTAATAAATAGCTTCATATCTTCCTCTTGCCCCTTCCATTACCTGAGGTAAAGCCGATGCGTCCCCAATTACTTTCAATCATGATCCACTTTTCACAGCTTGCAGTAGAATATTATTGCCCCGGTATCTGCCAAATTTTGTGCGTTGAGCCTCAGGTCAACTGTGCATGACGACACATGATTGCATTTCGTTGCAGAGTCTAACAGAGACTCAACGGAAATTTAGCGCTTTATAGATACAGTGAAAGATAAGCCGTTAATGTTTAACCAGTGGAGTGTGCCCGGCCTTGCTTTGTAAAGCCAAACCGGATGCAGAACGACAGATGAAGAGAAACCTGATTTACCATACACAGATTCCAGTGCACAACTCGGTCTCGACACGGACAGAATCCGGAGAATTCCAGACTCAGTTTGAACGGATTGCACGCGACGGGATGACTCTGAGCTGTGACAGAAAAACGCTGGACCAACTATTTCCGAACACGGCCAGTATTGCACCGCGTCAACCAAAAAGTATGCAGGTGACCTTCACCCTGCCGGGTCAGCAACAGAACATTAAGGCGGCGTGCGAGGTGTTCAGCTTGCGACGACTTTCACGCGACTGCTTTGAGCTGGAAATGCATTTTCAACAACTCAGCGAACAGCATGAGCGCCTGATTAACGATTACATCGAAGCAAACCTCAAACAGATACAACAGGGCATTCATCAGGCAGCCTGAAACGAATGATCAGGCCTCGGTCGTCAGTACCGGGATCGCATCTCCGGTTTTTTTACTGGACGTCAGCGCACTGACCAGTTCGGCTTCAGGACGGGAAATACCACAGGTATTCATCAGATCTTCAACTCCGGCGCCTAGTTCCACCAAACGGGAAGCTTCCGAGTAAGACACTTTGGCAGGGTCATTGTTCTGCATTTCTTCCAAACGTTCTTCCAATTTCAGCATTTGCTTTTCCAGCTGCAAGGCCTTGCGCCCGACCCCAATAGACCCGTGACAGGCTCCCTGTACTTCTTTTGAAAGCGCATCAATCAGGCTCGCCTGTTGCGCTTGTGTTTTCAGCAAGCTGCGCTTCAGGGAAAAAATATAGAATGTCACGCCAATCAGCAGCAATCCTGCAAACACTGGCGCCAGCAAGCTTATCGAATTCATCTCAGCCTCAATATCTTGTGCAATGGGGTCTAGAACGCTGCCATTTCGGCCCATTCTTCTTCGGAGAGCATTTTTTCAAATTCCACCAGAATGATGAGTTCACCATTTTTGTTGCAAACACCCTGAATAAAGCGGGCACTCTCTTCATTACCTACATTAGGTGCCGACTCAATCTCGGACTGTTTCAGATAAACAACTTCCGCTACCGAATCCACCAGCACGCCGATGACCTGGCCTTCCAGTTCCAGCACCACGATACGGGTATGATCCGAAATTTCGGACTGCGATAAACCAAATCGCTTGCGCGTATCGATCACCGTCACGACGTTGCCGCGCAGGTTGATGATACCCAATACGTAGTCCGGAGCACCGGGTACCGGCGCTATTTCTGTATAACGCAGTACCTCCTGAATCTGCATCACATTGATGCCGTAGGTCTCTTCATCCAGACGAAAAGTCACGTACTGTAGAATCGGATCTTCAGCCACCTGGCTGCTGTGTCCTGTGTTAGGCGCCATCTTGCAAACCTCTGTTGTCTCAATAGGGGGCAGAGCTTTTCGGTCTCGATCCAGCTGCTCTGCTACGCGTCAATTATTCAACGCCGATTTCATTAATATAGATCATCGCACAATCTATGCCAGCGAATGTCCGTATTCCGGCAGATATTTTTGACGTGCCCGGACTAGGTCGTTTGAAGAGTTCACCGCCTGAGTTTGGCATCTTCCTGCAATAGATAGCTCAACATCTCTGCATCAAGAAGCGCACACATATGATCGATCACAGTCCCCGACAGCCAGGCTCGTTTGCTGCGCTCGGTTCGCCACTTCACCTGATCAGGATCCAACTGGATGGCTTCTGCGACCGAATCGCAAGCCATTCCCCAGTTAGTATCACCTAATCGAATCAGAAACTGATAACCCTCGATCACGGCTTCCTGATACTGACGAGGCATCACCCATTTGGCCGTGTTCACCGCTTGTATATTTCTGTCCCCTGTCCGATAGAGCCCAAGGAACCAGTCGGCACGCCCTACCAAGGGGGTAAAATCAGCTTCAATACGGTGAATCGACCCTAATGACACCAACGGTACCGCCAGCTTCAGGCCGGCCACAGAAAACAACAGGCATTCAAATCTATTCTGGGCCCATTCCGGTCGACCATTTTCAGGCCACTCTGCCGGTTTGTGAACAAGTCCATTATCGAGAGAGACATTATCTTCAGCCCCGGCAAGCTCGGTTTCTTGCGCGACGGCATCAGGCACAGACTGTTCGCTCGGCGCCGATACTTCGGCTGTTTTGGTGGAAAGTTCCGGTTTGGCTATCGTTTCTGTCGCCGCCAATGGGGCAGTCTTTATTTTCGGTGGCGCGAGCTTTGGCAGTGTCGTTGAAACCGGCTCGGCGTATATGGCTGCACGCGCACTCCGGGCAGCTTGCGCTGCATCGGCCGCCTGTTGGCCACTCTCGCTTTCGGAAACGGAGCCATCCGCCCGTGCTGCAGATCTCTCTGCAGAACCCTTATCGGCCTCTTTGTCATTTGGCGGGTGCGTGGATGTTTGCAGCGCAGTTTTGCTGTTACTTTTTTGTGCCTGTTTGCTCGATACTTCTGCTTGGCTTGTCTGCGGTAAAGGCTGGTCATCGTGTTCCGGCAAAGGACTGCCTGCCAGAGAACCTAACAGATCATCAAAATAATCGGTTAAAGCCTCTTTAGCCTTGTTTTTGGCGTGTTTGTCCTGAGTCACTCATACACCTGCCCGACAACAAGTCATGCCTTTCAGGCCTGACTACTGGTCAAATCATTCAGGGTTTGAAGAAGTTTGGCGTAGGCTCTGACGCCATGCGTCGTGGGATCCAGCTCTGATGGTACGACCCCAGCCATACTCGCATCCCGAAATTTGGTATCTACCGGAATCGCATATTTCCAAACGTTGTCTCCCCAGGTTTTTTTGATCGTTCGAAGGCTTTGGGTCGATGCCTGCGTACGACGGTCAAACATGGTGGGTAAAATCAGATGTCGGAGATTGCTCTTTTGAGATCGAATCACCATTTCCAGTGTATGCATCATACGCTCAAGGCCCTTGATGGCCAGAAACTCGGTTTGCACCGGAACGACCAGTTGTTGACTGGCAGCCAGCGCGTTGATCATGAGCACACCCAGTGAAGGCGAGTTGTCGAGCAAAACGTAGTCATATTGCTCCCAAAGCATTGCCAGGGTTTTGGAAATGATTAGCCCCATCCCGTCAACGCCAACCATACGCCTTTCCAGCGTTGCCAGTGCGGTCGAGGCCGGCATGATATCCATGCCCTGGCAGCTCGTTGCGGTGATGAGTTGTTCAGGCAGTCCGTCCGGGACTTTTCCCTGATGCATGAACAAATCAAAAACACTTTGCTCGATGTTATCCGGATCAAGTTTGAAGTAGCTGGTCAAAGAACCGTGAGGGTCCAGATCCATCACAAGTACCCGTTTGCCCTGCTGCGCCAGCAGACCACCCAAGCTTACGACACTTGTGGTTTTACCCACCCCACCCTTTTGATTTGCGATCGCCCAGATTTTCACTTTTTTCGACCCTTAATAATTAAATACAACATTCAGAAATAGACCGGCGATCATAGCACCAAGCTATTCTAAGTAAATGCTCTACGGTAAAAGCTTGCCGATAATTTGACGTCAGACTACCGCTGACCGGGATAAAGCACATCCTGTGCCATAATCCTGAGGACTGTTCAAGATATGAACGATTAGTGGTTGTTTTATAAGGAAATTAGAAAATTTCCAGGCATGCTAGTTAAGGAACGTTTCGTGAATATCGTTCTTTTTCGAGATCAGAATCACCACTCGTCTGTTCTTCAGACGACCCGCCTGGGTATCGTTACGGGCGATCGGTTTGAACTCACCGAAGCCCACGGCACCAAGCTGGTCCGGGTTGACGCCCTCAAGTGCCAGATAGCGAACCACGGAGGCTGCACGCGCTGCGGAAAGCTCCCAATTTGACGGGAACACAGAACTTCTTATCGGGATATTGTCAGTGTGGCCTTCCACCAGGATCGCGTTGTCCCGATCCGCCATGATCAGGGCAATTTTTTCGATGACTTCAAGTGCATCATGAATCGGTTCAACACCTCCGCTTTCGAACACCACCGATTCATTGAGTGAAATTTCGATCCAGTCTTCCTTGGTTTCGACCGTTAAATGCTCTTCGAAAATCAGGTCCTCGAAACTGCGCATAAACTCGCCGGCGATCTGCTCCAGCTGAAGATCTTCTTCGCTTTCTTTTATCTTTTCCTTGGCGACGGGCTCAGGCCGTTCAAGTATGGGTTTAATTTTTTTGCGCCCGAAGGCCTGCTCTTCGGTCAAATCATCATACTCGCCAATCTGGATCGGATTGATCGTTTTGTTCTTGGTATTAAAAATCCCTTCCAGGCTGTCGGAAAGCACCTTGTACTTTCCTTCATTGACCGAGGAGATGGAATACATCACAACGAAGAACGCGAACAGCAAGGTGATAAAATCCGCATAGGACACCAGCCAACGCTCTTTGTTGTCATGTTCCGCTTCGCGTTGACGTCGCATAGTGCGCTCTCAATTAATGGACGAAGCCTCTAAGCTTCAATTCGATCGCCCGGGGATTTTCCCCTTCCGATATCGATACGATCCCTTCGATCAACATCTCTCGATACTGTGACTGGGACTGTATAATGGACTTCAGTTTGCTGCCGATCGGAAAAAACAGGAGATTGGCCAGGGCGACACCGTAAATGGTCGCGACAAAGGCTGTGGCAATTCCCGTTCCCAAAGAAGAAGGGTCCGCCAGATTACTCATGACATGAATCAGCCCCATCACAGCACCGATAATTCCGATTGTTGGGGAATAGCCTCCCATCCCGTCATATATCTTTGCAGCGGCCAGATCATGATTTTCCTTGGCGATCAATTCCAGCTCAAGAACACTACGAATCGCTTCCGGTTCGACACCGTCAACCAGCAACTGTAAGCCTTTTCCGGCGAACGCATCAGGCTCTTTGGGCACCAGCGTTTCAAGCCCGAGCAAACCTTCTTTTCTGGCACGCATACTCCAATTCACAATCTTGTCGATGCCATCTTCAAGCGACAGATAAGGCGGAGAGAATACCCAGCCCAGCATCCGCAAGCCATAAAACAACGCTTTCCTGGGGGTTTGCAGCATAATCGCCGCGAAAGTACCGCCGAGCACGATCACCGCCGCTGGGCCATTGAACAAGGCCTCGACATGTCCACCTTCGAGATAATTACCACCGAGAATGGCGCCAAAGGCCAGTATCACTCCCAGTATACTTAGCAAATCCATTAGCTCAGCTCACCCACCAAACGCTCCGCGAAGTCAGAAATAGGCAAGGACAGGTCGGAATAGCCGGCCTTGTCTACGGCCATGGGCATACCATATACCACACAGCTTTTTTCATCCTGAGTCCAGACGGTCGCCCCTGAAGCCTTGATCAGTCGGCAGCCCTCGCGACCGTCGGCTCCCATCCCGGTCAATACTATCGACAGGATTCTGCCCGGAAAAATACGCGCAGCCGAACCGAAGGTCAGATCTACCGAAGGCTTATAGGTTAAGCGCTCATCTCCCTCAATTATATTAAGTATCGTCCGGCGCCCCTCCTTCTTTAGCATCATTTGCTTGCCACCCGGCGCCAGAAACACTGAACCGGGACGTAATTCATCACCATTTTCTGCTTGCCGCACGTGCAAAGCGCTCATACTGTTGAGCCGTTCAGCAAAGGCAGGCGTAAATGTCGCGGGCATGTGCTGAATCAACAATATCGGGACAGGAAAGCTGGCCGGTAATCTGGAAACGATTTTCTGGAGTGCGACAGGGCCGCCGGTAGAGGTGCCTATCAGCAGGATATCCACCGGATGATTGATGGTTTTGCCACGTGCGCCTGCACGCTTTGCGTTTGATCTTGCGCCCACATCTTTTTGGACCGGCGCTCTTGAGGGCCGGGCAAGCGATGCTGACGTGCCGTTAACCTGACTGTCCGCCCCTGTCTGCCGGCGTAAACCGGAGGCCGGACTCTGCGGCTTCGAATTGAGGTTTTGCGGAGTGTCGCGTCGTGCTGTCGTTTCCGGGGAACTTTTTAGAGAACTGCGCCGGGCACCGGCAACCTGGAGAATACGTTCCTTCAGCACCTCCTGCATACGCGAGGCGTTGCGGGAAATATCCTCGAAATTTTTGGGCAGAAAATCGACCGCACCCGCTTCCAGTGCATCAAGCGTGACTCGCGCGCCTTCATAGGTCAGGGATGAGAACATCAGGATCGGAGTAGGACATTCGAGCATGATATGACGCACAGCTGTCACGCCATCCATCACCGGCATCTCGTAATCCATTGTAATGACGTCGGGTTTGAGTGTCTTGACCTTCTCGAGGGCCTCTCGGCCATTGGATGCCGCGCCGATCACTTCCACTTCGGGGACGCTGTCAAGAATTTCAGAGACACGCTTTCGGAAAAACGCCGAATCGTCTACCACCAGTACACGAACGCTCATGAGTCTAACAAAACACCTCTGCCCTGCTCATAAGCCAGACGCCAATGGATGGCCCATCAAGCGTAACGTTGCAACAAGCTGGGAATATCCAGAATCAGGGCGATTCTGCCATCGCCCGTGATCGTAGCTCCTGCCATTCCCGGGGTACCATGCAGCATTCCGCCCAGGGGTTTGATCACGACTTCTTCCTGCCCAACCAGCTGATCCACAATAAAACCGACACGTTGAGTGCCAACTGCGACAATCACGACATGAGCAGACTCAGTATCGGTGCTGCGACCACCAACCAGCCAATCCTTGATGTAAAACAAAGGATAAACATTGTCACGCACAACAATACATTCCTGTCCATCCACCACATTGGTCTTGGTCAGATCGAGGTGGAAAATCTCGACCACGCTAACCAAGGGGAAGGCAAAGGACTGCTGTTCCAGCTTGACCATAAGGGTCGGCATAATCGCGAGGGTCAGCGGCACCTTGATTGTCAGTCTGGAGCCCTTGCCTTTCTCGGAGTCGATATTGACGGTGCCGTTAAGCTGGGTAATCTTGGTTTTCACCACGTCCATACCGACGCCACGTCCGGAGACATCCGAAATTTCCGTTTTGGTGGAAAAACCGGGGGCAAAAATCAGGTTAAAACACTCGTTGTCCGTCAGGCGCTCGGCAGAGTCTTCATCGTACAAACCCTTCTCGACCGCCTTGCCACGCAAAATGTCCGGATCCATTCCTGCACCATCATCATCAATGGACAAAAGGATGTGGTCGCCCTCCTGCTTGGCAGACAAAATAACCTGGCCAATACGTGACTTGCCTTTCTCGACCCTGACATCGGGCATTTCAATGCCGTGGTCGACCGCATTACGCACCAAATGCACCAATGGATCGGATAGCGCTTCGACCAGGTTTTTGTCGAGATCGGTCTCTTCGCCTTCCAGCACAAGATTCACTTCTTTCTTCAGGTTGCGCGCCAAATCCCTCACAACTCGCGGGAATCGGCCAAATACCTTCTTGATGGGCTGCATACGGGTCTGCATGACAGCAGACTGCAGATCCCCGGTCACAACATCCAGATTGGATACCGCTTTCTGCAGGGCCTCATCCGAGCTTTCATCACCCAATCGTTTAAGTCGATTGCGCACCAATACCAGCTCTCCCACCATATTCATGATGTCGTCAAGCCGCCGGGTATCGACCCTGACCGTGGTTTCCGTAGCAATATTGTCTGCCTTGCCGGTGGCAGGTTTGGCTTTCGCCTGAGGTGGTGCTTTGGCAACCGGTGCCGAGACCATTTCGGGTTTCTTTTCCGGTTCGGCTTTTGGTTCAGGCTTGGCTGCGGCCGGCTTTTGGGCCGCTGTGGTATCTGACTTGGGAGTTGGTGCCTTGCCGGATCCGTGCAACTCATCCAGCAGGTTTTCAAACTCATCATCGGTGATCAGGTTACCATCACCACTATCTTTCGACGATGATGCCTCCCCTGCGGCTGGAGCTGGCGGCGCTACTTTCTTGGAATCAAATGAGCCCTTGCCATGTAAATCATCCAGAAGCTTTTCAAATTCGTCATCGGTAATTTCGTCGGAAGCCGCTGAACTCGTATCCGAAGGCGCTGCAGCGGCGTCGCCTGCCGGTGCTTTACCGCCGTGGAGTTCATCCAACAGCTGATCAAACTCTTCTTCGGTAATGTCTTCCTCTGATGATGCGGCAGCACTTCCGTCAGTTTTACCTGGCGACGCTTTATCAGCACCGGGACCGTCGAGGGCATCAAGTAGCTGTTCAAATTCATCATCGGTAATATCGCCACCGCCATCCCCAACGGTCTCAGCCACGGGCTCAGCGGGCGCTTCTTCAGGAGCCGGTTCTGACTCTCCTTCTTCCAGCGGCTTGGCAAATCGTTCAAGATCTTTCAACAGTTGCGGATCTGCTGGCGAGGGTTCTTCGCGGGCCCGCACCTGATCAAACATTTCATTCACGGTATCGAGCGACTTCAGAACGACGTCCATTAGATCGGAGTCGACCTTACGTTTGCCGTTTCGCAGCACATCGAAAACGTTCTCGGCAACATGACAGCAGTCTACCAGCGCTTCGAGCTGAAGGAATCCGGCACCACCCTTGACGGTATGAAACCCTCTGAATATTGCATTCAGAAGATCAACATCGTCCGGGTTCTGCTCGAGGTCAACCAGTTGCTCGGACAATTGCTCCAGAATCTCACCGGCCTCGACCAGAAAGTCCTGCAGAATCTCTTCATCCGCATCGAATGACATGTGTGCCCCTTAAAAACCTAAACTAGACAGTAAGTCGTCTACGTCATCCTGTCCTGAAACGACATCATCCCGTTTTTCTGCATTCATTTGGGGACCTTCGCCCGCCATCATCGTATCTTTCTGTTCAAGATCCTCATGAACAGTGCCGGCGATTTTGTCGACCTTGCCAGCCATCTTCACAAGATTGACCAGATTCTCTTCTACTTCGGTCACCATCCCGGTCACACGCTGAATCACTTGCCCGGTCAGATCCTGAAAATCCTGTGCCAATAATATTTCGGACAAATTCTTGTAAACTTTATCGGAATCTTCGGAAAGGTTAGCCAGAAACTGGTCCATTCGCCCGGCAAGCTTACGGAATTCCTCAGGTTTCATCTCTTTCCGCTGCAGACGATCCCAAGCCTCTTTTAATTGAATCGCCTCATTTTTGATGTCAGAGGCATACGGCATGGTTTCTTCTACCAGATCCAATGTCTTGTTGGCCGCCTTGTTGGTCATTTCCACCACATAGGCCAGTCGATCCGAGGCATCATTCATTCTGGACAGTGCATCCGGATCATGCGGAACTTTGGTATCAATCTGGAAATTACGGATGGATTCGTACAGCGAACGGGTCAGCCGGCCCACTTCGTTATACAGCGTCGTATCACGCGATTCATTCATTTCGCCGAGGACGCTCAGTGCCCCTGAAAGGTCACCACTGTCAACGAGTTCTTTTAAGCGAGTACTTTGTTCTTTAAGATTATTCTCGAACGTGGTTACAGGCTGGAGTTCACTATCGGTTTTATCACCCATAATTACGGCAATCCTTATGAGGATATACGTTCAAAAATCTTGTCTATCTTTTCTTTAAGTACGGCAGCGGTAAACGGCTTCACGACATATCCATTGACGCCCGCCTGGGCCGCTGCAACTATCTGGTCACGTTTGGCTTCGGCTGTCACCATCAATACCGGCAGGGTTTTCAGGTTTTCATCCGCACGGACATGCTGGAGTAACTCGATACCGGTCATTCCGGGCATATTCCAGTCTGTGACCAGAAAATCATACTTTCCGCTTTGCAGCATAGGTAGTGCAGAATTGCCATCGTCTGCTTCATCGGTGTTGGTAAACCCCAGATCACGCAGCAGGTTTTTTATAATTCTCCTCATTGTAGAAAAATCATCCACCACAAGGATTTTCATATCTTTATTCAAGTCGACCTCCACTCATGTCGATACCCGAAAATCAGTAATAGGGCTCTCATTTGAACCACTCAACTATATCACCAAGTCTAGCCGCTGTTCGGCCGCTATCCAGTTTTTTTTAGCTTTTATTTCAAGGGTATCCGTGCCTGTTTATCACGATAAATTTAATTGCTCTGCGGGCGGTACATCATTTGTACAGCTTCAGGAAATAACATCAGGGTGCAGCTTTCCCTGAAACCTTTTGTTTTTCGTAAATTCGGACGTATCCTGAAAAGCACCGCTGGCCAGAGGCGCGGGCGCTCGACGCGTATCTGATCCCTTACATCCAGTGACTCATGCGCGCGCGCAATCGCATCGCCGCCTGAGAGTGTATCTGACTGACTCTCGATTCACTCACCGATAACACTAATCCGATTTCCTTCAGATTCAGTTCTTCTTCGTAATACAAAGACAACACCAGGCGCTCTCGCTCCGGCAGATTGGCTATTTCATTGACCAGGCTGGTTTTAAACTCGGCTTCAAAAAATTGCTGACCAGGACCGGCATGATCATGTTCTCCGGCGTCAATCATGCCCTCGCCGCTTTCGGTCACTTCGTCCAGACTGAACAGTTTTCCGCTATTGCTGTCCTTGAGGCAGGCGAAATATTCATCCAGCGTCATGTTAAGTTCAGTGGCGATTTCCTCGTCACGCGCGTCGCGCCCTTCCCGGTCTTCGATCGATTTGATTGCTTCAGAAATTCTGCGGGCATTACGATGCACCGAGCGCGGCACCCAATCCCCCTTGCGGACTTCATCCATCATGGAGCCGCGAATACGAATGCCGGCATAGGTTTCAAAAGTGGCGCCTTTGGTTGATTCGTACTTTTTGGCAGCTTCCAGCAGGCCGATCATGCCAGCCTGAATCAGGTCATCCACCTGGACGCTGGCAGGTAAACGTGCCAGCAAATGATGGGCAATCTTTTTAACCAGCGGCGCATGCTTGGCGATCAACTTATCCGCGCGCCGGGTTTCAACTTCACTATACATGACGCGGAACCGGCACCTTCATGGAGGTGGTTGGCTGAAGTGCAGACATCACGAGCGTTAGGGCCACTGTATTGCTCAGGCCTGCTGCACCAGGCGTTCAACAAAGAACTCCAGATGCCCCCTTGGGGTTGAGGGCAAGGGCCAGTTGTCCGCTTTCTCGGCCAGCGCCTTGAAAGCCAGCGAAGCTTTGGCCCGGGGATAGGCTTCCAGCACAGGACGCTGCCGTTGGACAGACTTTTTTACCGCTTCATCAAATGGGATACAGCCAACATACTGCAGCGCGACATCCAGAAAACGATCTGTGACGTGCGTCAGTTTTGAAAACAGATGCCTGCCTTCTTCCTGAGATTTCACCATGTTCGCCAGGACGCGAAAACGGTACATATCATAGTCTCGATTAAGTAATTTGATCAGTGCATAGGCATCCGTAATCGAAGTTGGTTCATCGCATACCACCATCACCACTTCCTGGGCTGCACGCAGAAAGGAAACCACGCCTTCTGAGATACCTGCGGCAGTGTCTACAATCAGCACATCCAGATCATTGGCAATTTCACTGAACGCATTGATCAACCCTGCATGCTCCATCGGGTTTAGCGAGACCATCTTTTGGGTTCCGGATGATGCCGGAACGATTTTGATGCCCTGCGGCCCTTCGACCATAACGTCACGTAAACTGGCCTCACCACTGATGACATCTGCGATATTTCCCTTGGAAGTTATTCCGAGAAGCACATCGATATTGGCCAGGCCCAGATCAGCGTCCAGCAGCACAACACGCCTGCCACGCTCTGCCAGCGCAATAGATAAATTGATTGAAACATTGCTCTTGCCGACGCCACCCTTACCTCCGGTGACCGCAATTACTTGAACCGGGCCAGAATGAGCCATACCGGTTTGATTCCTCTTGATAAACACACTTTCCAGTGCGTACTGCCTATTGCAGTGCTTGTATTATGATGATTGGAGCCTGTAACCCTACAGCGCTAGCGCCAGCACTTTAGTATTTTCGCCCCTAAAGTCTAGCAAAAGTTTTCCGCATGAACTATTTGCTGTGCCGGAGAGGTCGGATGTGATCAAGCAGAATGCGACACCACGGACTCGGATACGCCGCCTACATCCCGGCTATGGATTGTCACCCATCGCTCGGAACTATTCAACAATGCTTCGGCCTGTTCCAGCAAACCTTTCTTATCCATCCTATGGATATCTTCAGGAACGCGCTGGCCGTTCGTGTAATAGGCAACCCGCAATCCTGTTTCCAATAAAAAGCTGATGGACTCACCCAGACTGACGGCCTCATCTAGCTTCGACAGTATAACACCTGACAGATTCACCATTTTATAGTGATGGTAGTTGGCACACATCACCTGATACTGACCAACCGAAGACATCACAAGATAAGGCTGCACGCGATGGGCAGACATCTTCAGCTCACGCAGCTGCTGATCCCAGCTCTTGTCACTTGGCAACAAACCGGCGGTATCAACCAGCACCAGCTTCTTGCCGGACAGGCGATCCAGAATGCTGTCCAGAGTATTCTGTTCATCCACACTGTGTACCGGCACATTCAATATACGACCAAAGACCTTGAGCTGCTCATGGGCGGCAATACGGTAGCGATCCGTCGTCACCAGTGCGATGCTGTCGGCACCAAATTTCATGACATATCTGGCTGCCAGCTTGCCTATCGTCATGGTTTTTCCGCTGCCGGTCGGCCCGACCAGCGCAATGACCCCGCCATGATCGATAATTTCACCAAATTCGACCTCAATTCCTTGCTCAATGCGATCACTTACCTGCTGCCAGGATTCCTCCGGACTGGCATCCTGTTTGATGGACGCCATCAGACGCTCCTGCACGCTGGCCATGATCCCCAAAGCATCGAGTTTTTTCTTGGCATGCTGTTGCGCCAATGTCATAGCAGGCCTCATCTGCTGAGGTCCGCTTGCGACCTGCTGCGTGATCAAGCCCTTCAGGGATTCGATTTCGGCACGCATGTCAGACAGTTGATCCCAGCCTCTCGCCGATTCAGATTGGTCTGACGCAGCATCCCGGCCAACCCTGACCTCGCTGTGATGCGCACTTTCCGATTGTTTGCGCTTAACCTGAGCGATATGTTCCCTGGCACGGCCTAATTCATCCTGCAGACGCAAGTGCTTTTCAGCATGCAGCCTTGCCACCCTGGAAGGGCTTACCTGATCACTGACACCGACAGACACCTGCGCCTGCTGCTCGTCGTAATCCAGGGCCGCCACAATCTCAACACCGCCGTTGACTTTCTCATTCGAAAGAATCACAGCGTCTGCGCCGAACTCTTCCCGAACTTTTTTAAGGGCATCCTGCATGCTGCTGGAGACAAATCTTTTTACATTCATAAGGTTTTACCTGGCTTAGGCTGCCACCGCCAATTTATTGACCCACGGTTGCCACAATATTGATCTGTTTGTTATCCGGTACTTCCTGATAAGACAGTACCCGCATGGCTTCAATACTGACTCGAATAAAGCGCGCCAGTAATGGCCTGAGCGGCGCTGAAACCAGCAGTATCGCGGGCTTCCCGAGCATTTCCTGACGCTGAGCAGATTCGCTTAAAGAGCGTTGCAGAGACTCAACAATCTGTGGCTCCAACACCAGTCCCATGTCATCACTCACGCCGGATTTTTGTGATTGATGTACTGACTTAAGCAATAGCTGTTCCAGATCCGGTTCTAGTGTGATAACCGGTATTTCCGGCTCGGCACCACAGAGTCCCTGAACGATCAACCGCTTCAGGGCCATACGGCAGGATTCGGTCAATTGTGTGGCATCCGTTGAGGCCGGAGAAACATTCACCAGGGCTTCGGCAATCGAGCGCATATCGCGGATGGGGACATCCTCGATCAACAGGTTCTGCAACACCTTCAGCAATAGGCTGACCGACACGCAATTCGGGACAAGCTCTTCTGCCAGTTTCGGGGACACCTTGGTCAACTGATCCAGCCACTGCTGCACTTCCTCATGACCGATCAATTCATTGGCATGTTTCTGGAGAATCAGGTTCAGGTGGGTTGCCACCACCGTGCTGGCATCCACCACGGTATAGCCGAGCGTTTGCGCGTGGTCTTTCTGACTCGACTCTATCCAGATGGCATCAAGACCAAATGCCGGATCTCTTCCTTCAATCCCATCCACCTTCCCGAAGACCTGGCCCGGATTGATCGCCAGCTCGCGCTCCGGATGAATCTCGGCTTCTGCAATATTGACTCCCATCAGCGTCACGCGATAAACATTCGGCATCAGATCCAGATTATCCCGGATATGGACGGAGGGCATCAGAAACCCAAGCTCCTGCGATAGTTTTTTACGTACGCCTTTGATCCGGCCGAGCAACTGTCCACCTTGGGCTTTGTCTACCAGCGGTATCAGTCGATAGCCGACTTCCAGACCGACAATATCCACGGCCGTCACATCGTCCCAGCCCAGTTCCCTTGGCTGCGCGTCTGAATCCGCCTGCCCACCCGGCAACGCATCGAGTGCCTGCCCGGTCACCGCATCCTGAACAGCTCCGCCCATTCCTCCTCGCGCAGGCATGGGCCCATCATAACTTTCCACCTCAGCTTGCCTGATGTTTTTGTCGGCATACCAGGCCAGCGCGCCTACCAGTCCGCCCAGACCAAGAAAAGCAATGTGAGGCATACCGGGAACCAGACCAAGAACAATCAGAATGCCGGATGCAATATAGAGTGCCTTCGGTGACACAAACATTTGGTTCAGTACCTGGCTGGACATGTCCTGAGTCGTACTGACCCGCGTCACCATAATGGCTGCAGCCGTCGAAAGTAGCAGAGACGGGATCTGGGCAACCAGACCGTCACCGATCGTCAACAACGAGTACTTCTGCATGGCATCGTTGAATTCGAGATCATGCTGCAGGATACCAATGCTAAGCCCACCAATGATGTTGATCGCCAGAATCAGCAAGCCGGCGACCGCATCGCCCCGAACGAATTTGCTCGCGCCATCCATAGAGCCGTAGAAATCGGCCTCTTCCGCCACTTCCGATCTGCGTGATTTGGCCTCCTGCTGGTCGATAATGCCTGCATTCAGATCAGCATCGATCGCCATCTGCTTGCCCGGCATGGCGTCCAGGGTAAAACGCGCGCTGACCTCCGAGACCCGACCGGCACCCTTGGTGACGACCACAAAGTTGATAATCATCAGGATGGCAAACACCACCAGACCAACCGCATAATTACCGCCGATCACCACCTCACCAAAGGCTTCGATGACCTTACCGGCAGCATCTCCGCCTTCGTGGCCATGCAGCAGCACTACCCGTGTTGACGCGACGTTCAGTGCCAGACGCAGCAATGTAGCAACCAACAGCACCGTCGGAAAAATGGCAAACTCCATCGGCCGCATGGCATAGACACAGACCAGCAGTACCACCAGTGACAAGGCAATATTGAAAGTAAACAGCAGATCGAGCAAAAATGGCGGGACCGGCAAGGTCATCATACCCAGCATCCCGACTAACAGGATGGGTACAGCCATATTGGCCTGAACAAGCTTTAACTGACTCATGGCAGAAGTAGGCATAGATCTCTTTCAGACAACTCCGGTTAATTCCGCAAAATGATTCCGCAATGGTGCGACGGAAACCCGACACATTTTGTTCCTTCTCCCGCTTCTGCAAGAAGTACACCCACTTCTGAATTGTTTTTGCTTTTTACTTGCAAGCGCTGCACAGATACACTTTCAGAACTTAGAAGAAGGGTCTAAAAAACGCCCTTTCAAGATGCCTTAATAGACACTGATCTGCGACTCAACAGGAGCCACATTGAATTCATTGCGTGTACTGGCGGGACCTGAAGCCTATCAACGAATTAAACAGAATGGCCTAACACCTGACGCTGTCGACGCCATTTTTGGCGCTTCTGGCGCCGCCAAGTGGCTGGCGATTCAGGGCTTGGACAAAGCGATCTTCGGACAGTGGATTCACAAACGCAGAAAGGATCTGCATTTGTTCGGCACCTCTATTGGCGCATGGAAGCTGGCAGCGGCCGCAAGCGCAAAGCCCGAGGTCGCCATGGACCAGCTCGCCGAGGCGTACATTGCTCAGCGCTACAACAAACAGACACGCCCGGAAGATGTCGCAGCCGAAGCCGAAAGAATTCTGAATGCATTTCTGCACGCAGAAGACATCGAGGCTATCCTTCAAAACGCAAAGGTCCATCTGCACATCGGCACCATTCGAAGTAAAGGACTGCTGGCAAGTGATCGCCGTGCTCATCTGGCTCTGGCAATGCTGCAACTGGCCCTGAAAAATGTCGGCGGCCGGGATGCCCTTAAGCAGTCGATGGAGCGTGTATTATTCAGCACAAGTCCCGAGCAATTCCCGCTGTTTAGAGGGGATGGCTACAAGACGCAACGCTTCCCCTTGAACCGATCAAACATTAAAAAAGCCCTGCTGGCCTCTGGATCCATCCCCTATGTGCTACCTGCCGTTAGAGACATTCCCGGAGCAGAGCCCGGAAGTTACCGGGATGGAGGCATGCTCGACTATCACCCTGTGCCATCAAACTTCAGCCGGTTCGAGGGACTGATTCTTTACCCTCACTTTTATCCACACCTGATACCCGGCTGGTTCGACAAGACCTACAAAAAACGCCGGGCAAGCGGTTCCATTGTCAATAATGTCGTTGTGCTGACACCAAGCGAAGATTTTGTGGCACGGCTTCCCTACCAGAGGATTCCCGACCGAAAGGACTTCAAGCGTTTTCTGGGACGGGATGATGAACGTGAGCGGGTCTGGAGAGCAGGATTGGCAGCCAGCCAGGAACTCGGCGAGGACTTTCTGGAAGCCGTGCGCAGCGGTGACATTGCGTCCCGGCTTGAACGACTTTAGAACGCAAAACGCAACGTTAAACGCGACATGCATCCGGTGATGAACAAATTGTCAGGCCAGATCAATCGGCCTGGCAGTACTGTACCTCAGCCTGCAATGTGGGACGGGTATTGCCGGCACAATAAAGATCCATTCTGGAACGCCCCTGCTCACTGCGCGCGTAGAGACAAAGTTGATGGCCCAGATAATTGGGCCCCTTGAAGTGCACCGTGGTCACAATTTTATGGATTCCCGATGCAAATGCCTCGCGCATCGCCCGGCTTGATGTCGGCTCTACCCGATCCAGTGCTGTCGCGAACACGCACAAGCCATGAATCAGGTCGCGCTCAAAACCGAGTAAGCGCGCTGCGTATTTGGACACATGAATCGGATTATAATCTCCGGTCAAACGCGCGTAGTGCAGACCTTTGCGCTTGTGCAAATGCCACTGTTCATGTGGCTGCATCGCATCCACGGGCAGGACCGGCAAACAGGGCAATGCTTCGGCTGACTTAGCCGTTCCCGGAAAACGGCCGCGTACAAAGTAGCCTGAACGGCTACTCCAGATGACACGACCATCCTGTTCAAGCAGGTTTTCCAACTCGATTTCAAGACCCTTTTCGAGTACGCGCACCTCCCGGATTTGCACCTGTAGATGAAATCGCAGGTCAGGATCGACCGGTGCATATTGCTCAATCACGTTGTACTTGTGCACCGCACCCAAAAAACTGAAAGGCGCTGTCTGGCGGGATAACAGGGCGATTTGTAAGGGGCTTATCAAGACCTGCGGAAACAGCACAGGAACCGAAACATCAGCGTTTGTTTCACAAATGTTGCGGTATCGGGATAAGCGATGGCTATCTAGTCTGACGTTCTCCTGCCGCAACACCAGATCGCGATAGTTCCAGTCGGACAAAAGCCTTTTCTTTGCCGGCAAGGCCAGTTTCATCAGGCTCCACAAAATACCGGGTGTGCTGTTGTAAACCTTGATCATTGCGTGCCAAGCCCCAGTGAAGTCAGCCTTATCCTTGCTTTCGAATACCCGACCTCCATATTAGTGGACACCTGGTTAATCATCCCGACGCAAGTCATCCGGGATTGGAAAGTCCGGCATTTCAGGCCGGGGTGAAACACGACGCCTGAACTGTTTCAACTGGAACACATAAGCCAGTATCTGTGCCACCGCCATATAAAGTCCGGAAGGAATCTCTTCTCCTATTTCGGAATGGTAATACACCGAACGTGCCAATGGCGGTGCTTCAACAATTTCGACATCGTTGGCGTTCGCGATTTCCCGGATTTTCAATGCGATCTGGTCTCCGCCTTTCGCCAGCAGAATCGGCGCACTATCCGTTTCCGGTTTATAGCGCAGAGCGACCGAGTAATGCGTCGGGTTGGTGATCACCACGTCAGCTTGAGGCACGTCCTGCAACATGCGGCGTTGCGACATTTCGCGCTGCAACTGGCGAACCTTGCTTTTTACTTCCGGTTTGCCTTCCGTGTCCTTGAACTCATCCTTGATTTCCTGCTTGGTCATTTTCAGGTTTTTCTGGTGATCGTAAATCTGAAAAGGCACATCCACCGCAACAATCAGCAGCATGGTGCATGAGAGAAAAAAGAAGCTCCACCCCAGAATTTGCGTAGCATGCCCCATGGCAGGTATGACCGCCTGATTCGACAAGCCCAACAATGACTCGGTTTGCGAGCGCAAGATAATAATCGCAAAAAATAACACCACAGTGACTTTTGCAATCGCTTTGCCCAATTCCACCAGAGATTTCAGGGAGAACATGCGCCCAAGACCTTTGATCGGGTTGAGGCGGCTGAACTTTGGTGCAAGCGCTTTGGCCGACAATAGCCAGCCCCCCAAGGCGATGGATCCCGCAACTGAGGCAATAAACAGAAAGATCATCAAAGGGGCAAGCGCTTCAATCGCGAGAACTGCGGCGTTGGCCATATAGAGACCCATCTCATGGGTGTCATACATGGCAGCCCGCGGCAGGGCAAAGCTGCTGCGCATAATGCGCGTCATGGTATCGGCGATATGTGCCCCGGAGATCAGCAAACCTCCGGTGCCCATCATTAATATGGCCGCCGTAGTGAGCTCTTTGGAACGGGGAACCTGCCCTTCCTCCTTCGCCTTTTCGAGGCGTCGGGGGGTGGGTTCTTCGGTTTTTTCCTGACTGCTGTCGTTATCTTCGGCCATCTATCAAGCTCCCTGCAGCTCTCGCAGATAGATAAAGGTTTCCTCGCTCAGCTTCTGAAACTGGGGCAAGAGGCCGGAGGTACTCACCCAAAGGATAAACAGGCCGAACAGCATCGCGATCGGAAAGCCCAGGGCAAACACGTTCATTTGTGGCGCAGCCCGTGTCATCACACCAAAAGACAGATTGATGATCAGTACTGAGGTAATCGCCGGCAGCGCCAGCAGCAAGGCTGAAGCAAACATCCAGCTCACCCGGGTAAGAATGCTCCACAGCATTTCATGGTCGATACTTCCGGGACCGACAATGGTTGAGGAGATGGGCCACGAACGAAAACTTTCGACTATCACCTCGATCATGACGAGGTGGCCGTTCATGGCAAGAAACATCAGGGTTATCGCAATCAGGAAGATCTGGGATAACACCGGAACATTTACACCATTCGCGGGGTCCACCATGGACGCGAAGCCCAAACCCATCTGCATTGCAATCATCTGACCGGCGACGACAAACAACTGCATCAGCAACACAAACATAAAACCCATCAACGTACCGATCAGAATTTGTTGCAGGGTCACCATCACTGCCTCCAGGGACAGCGCATCTATTTCGGGGACTGCATCGATCATGGGGGCAACCGCCATGGTGACCAATATCGCCAGCCCCAGACGCACGCGCATAGGGACCAGTTGGGTACCAATAATCGGGATTACCATAAAGAAACTGGCGATACGGAACAGCGGCCATAGCAGTTGTCCCATCCAGGCGCCTATCTGAGCGTCGGTTAAGACCATGCTCTAACCTATCAGAATGGGAATATTCAAGATCAGGCGCTCGGAGAAATCGATGATCTTCTGCATCATATAGGGACCGGCTGCAACAATCACGAGCAAGGTAATCAGTAAGCGGGGCAGGAAGCTCAGCGTTTGCTCGTTAATCTGGGTTGCCGCCTGAAACACACTGACCAACAGCCCCACCAGCAAACTCGGTGTGAGAATCACCGCGACCAGAATGACAATAATCAGCACCGCTTCCCGTACAATATCCATCGCGACTTCTGGACTCATGTTTCACCTCCGCAGAATAGCCTAGATACCAAAACTGGCAGCCAGCGTACCCATAATCAGGGCCCAGCCATCAATCAGCACAAAGAACATGATTTTGAATGGCAGCGATATAATGATTGGAGACAACATCATCATACCCATGGCCATCAAAACGCTGGCCACAACCATATCGATAATGAGAAACGGCAGAAACAATAGAAAGCCGATCTGGAACGCCGTTTTCAATTCACTGGTCACAAACGCAGGCATCAGGACCCAGAAAGAAACATCTTCCGGGCTATTCGCCGTTTGGCCGGAAATACGCAGAAACAGCGCGATATCATCTTCCCGAGTCTGTCCCAGCATAAACTCCCTGAACGGCAGACTGGCCGCTTTCACCGCATCCAAGGGCGCCAGCTCTTCCTGCATGTAGGGTTGTATGGCGCGCTGATTGACCTGTTCAAGCACTGGCAACATGATAAAAATGGTCAGAAACAGGGTCAGCCCCAGAATAATCTGATTGGAGGGTGTTTGTTGCAGCCCCAAAGCTTGGCGCAGGATGGAAAATACAATCACGATGCGCGTGAACGATGTCATCATCATCAACATTGCCGGCAGAAAGGTCAGCGCGGTCATCAACGCCAGAATCTGCAGGGTGACCGAATAGGATTGCGAACCATCGGCATTGGTCACCAGCTGCACAGCCGGAATGCCGCCATCGGCCGCCCAAACACTGCCGCTGCCCAGCAGCAGAATGCTCAGGCCTGCACGTATGAAGTTGGAAAGCATACTAGTCGTGGTCCTGCGTTGTTGGCTGGCGCGCCAGCAAGCCCTGCAATTTGCTGGCAAAATCGTTGCCACCCTTCATCTCGTTTTCAGTAAATATCGGCTGATCAAAGGTGTGCAGCAAATTGATATTCTGCGATGTGACACCAAGCAACAATTGCTGACCGTTCACGTCGATCAGAGCTACTTTTTCTCGCGCACCCAGCGGCAATACCGCCAGTACCTTCATACCTCGCATTCCCATCGCATTCAGGCCGCCAAGTCGTTTCAGCAACCAGGCCACCAAAAGAATCAAGGCAATGATGCCGAGCAGGCCCAAAAGAACAACCGGCCAGTTCGAGACCTCGCTGACTCGAGGGCGTGGTGCAAGTACCGGATGCTCAGACGGTGCAGCCGATATATTTTCAGCCCTTGCTGAATCCCCGGATACAGGCTGCGGGGCATTGGAGGTGGAGGATTTCTCGCTGGCTTGTGGTACTTCTTGACGGGATTCGGGTAAGGCCTGAACGCTACCGGACGATTCCTCTTGCTGCACACTGGCAAAACCGGCAGGCGCGTATGTACCCGTCAATACCAGCATCAGACCAAACAGCAGACTGCCACGTTTTAACATGAACCCCACTAGTTCAGGCGCCTGATTCGCTCGCTGGGACTGACAACATCGGTCAGGCGAATACCGAACTTCTCGTTCACCATCACGACCTCGCCATGCGCAATCAAGGTACCATTGACCAGCACATCCAAAGGTTCACCCGCGAGACGGTCCAGTTCAATCACGGACCCCTGGTTCAATTGCAGGAGATTACGAATGGGGATGGAAGTATTACCCACTTCCATCGAAATCGTGACAGGAATGTCCAGAATGACATCCAGATCCGGGGTATCACCGCCACTCCCCAAACCGGCTGCTGCCTGTTGCGGTGCACCGGCACTGAAGTTTTCCAGCGGAGCAGACTCGATACCGTCATCTTCCCCCTCACCCAGTGCTTCGGCTTCCGCCATTGCGGCCGCCCATTCATCTTCAGCTCCGCTACCACCCTCTTCCGCACCGGCTTCGGCATCACCACCTTCACCATCGCCGGATTCCTGCATGGCATCTTCCCACTCGGCTGCGAGCTTCTCGTCTTCGCTCTGGCCTTCGCCAGTATTCTCTTCGTCACTCATCTTCGTCTACCACACCTGCCATAGAGTTTATGCGTTCAATTCGTTCACCCAAGCGCAATGCCAGTGTCCCGTTTCGTTGCCCCAATTTGCCATAAAACATGGGCACTCGATTCGCCGTCACGGTGACCTGCTCCGGCAACTCAATTGGAATAATGTCCCCAGCCTTAATGCCCTGAACATCGCGCAGCGAGATCCTGTTTTCCAGAATGGTCGCATTTACCGGAACCCTCGCTTCCATCAGGTCTTTCTTCAAGGTGTTCACCCAACGTTCGTCCATATCGTCAACATCGCTCTGCACCCCGGCATCCAGCAATTCGCGAATCGGCTCAATCGTGGAATAGGGAATCGCCATGTGCAGATCACCGCCACCACCGTCCAGCTCGATATGGAATGTACTGACAACGACAACTTCGCTCGGGCTTACGATGTTTGCCATCGCCGGGTTCACTTCCGAGTTAATGTACTCAAAGTTGACTTTGAAAACCGCGTTCCAGGCTTCTTCCATATCGATGAAGACCTGTTGCAGCACCATCTGCACGACCCTGTTCTCTGTCGGCGTAAATTCACGGCCTTCGATCTTGGCATGACGACCATCACCACCGAAGAAGTTATCTACCAACTTGAACACCAGTTTGGCGTCAAAAATGAACAGTCCGGCACCCCGCAAAGGCCTGAATTTGACGATATTGAGGCTGGTTGGAACATAGAGAGTGTGGATATACTCTCCGAATTTCATAATCTGAACACCGCCTGTCGAGACATCGGCATTGCGACGCAGGAGGTTGAACAAGCTGATACGCGTGTAGCGAGCGAATCGTTCATTGATCATCTCAAGCGTGGGCATACGCCCACGGACAATACGATCCTGACTCGCCAGATCATAGGAACGTATGCCTTCCTCATCGACATCGTCTTCGGTGTCTATGTCACCGTCGTCGACCCCATGCAATAAGGCATCTATTTCGTCTTGTGATAATAAATCCTGCACACACTTGCCCTGAAATCAGCCACACACATCTTCAAGAATCTTCGAACAGACTTACCAGTGTCCGAACTGCATTTACTGCAGTACAAAATTCGTGAAGAACACATTCTCTATAGGGCTTTCACCCTCAGCTTCAAGTACTTCGTTGATCAAAGTCAACGATTGTTCCCTTAGCGCTTCCTTGCCGGCTTCCGTTTGAATCTCTTCAAAGTTCTGAGCACTGTAAAGCGAATTGATGCGCGATTTGATCAGGGGTAAATGATGATCGACCGCATCCAATGACGCCTGTTCGCGGCTGGAAACAGAGACATGCACCTGCATGTAACGCTGCCGCCCATTCACATTCAGTGTAATCAGGAAAGGAGGTTTGAGATCCATGTAGACTGCCGGAAGTTTCACTTCCACCTGTTCGGCGGCCTCTGCCCCTTCTTCTCCTTCTGCACTATCATCACCACCCAACAGCATCAGGGTGACACCTACCGATGCACCTATCGCAACCAGAGCAACGATCGCAATAATAATCGTCTTTTTACCGGACTTTTTCTCGCCCTCTTCGCCCTGCTCTTTCTTGTCTTCTTCTGCCACGTCAAATTCCCGTCATATTGTCATTAAAAAAGCGCAGCTCACCTGTATTCAGCAAGCACTGTGCCAATACCCAGCCAACTCAGATCAACCCAAATAGCTTCCAGCATTCAGACCTTGCCGCCCCGATGTCTGCACGGGACACGTCACGCACATGTCCTGCGCTCAGACGCGGAACAACGCTTAGTGAATGCGCCACCGGTTTAGAACTGATCTGGCCATAAAAGCCTAACACTTTACGTCACTATCAGCTTGAATATGTAGAAAAATTATAGAAAAACAGGGGAAAGGAACAAGCACCGCGAAAGCGGCGCCTATTGTCATGCCAGGACCGAAAATCATGGCGAGTCGATGGGTACAGATCAGGCGTAGTCGTCAATAATGGAAATGTTGTCCAGGCTCGACACCGCCACTCTTGCGCTCTCTGCGGAAGCGTCACCAAACTCACCTCCATCACGCTCGTTTGATGCACTACCTTGAGATCCGTCATCATCATCCCGGAACTGTCGGGCAAAACCCTGTTGATCCGCAGAACGCTCTTCAACATCAACCTGGGACAAATTGACGCCACCGGAATCCATCATCTCCCGCAAGCGGTGTACATTGGATTCAAGCAGCTCCCGAACAGTCGTATTCTGAACATTGAAATGAACGACCGTTTGATCATTCTGCACAGACACTTTCACATCTACCGGCCCCAGCTCGGCCGGATTCAGATGAATTTGCGCTGACTGGATACCCCGGCTGGACATCCAGATCACTTTCTCATTCATTTTCTCTGTCCATTCCGGGTCGCCGACCGGCGTATTCACCGAACTCGAATATGGCCTCAGATTCGCTGCTGACTGAGAGTTTTGAGCAGGCTTGTTTGCAGCCAGTTCATTTAATCTGGCAACAGAGTCGTCGGGCAGTTCCGCCGCAACCTCAAGTTTCGCTGCAGGCGTCAGGGCTGATTCCATGGTTTGCCTGAAGTTTTGATCAGACTCTGCACTCATTTGCAGGGTCCCGGGACCCTGCAAATAGCTGGTCGACAACATTGGCGATTGACCGCTTTGAGAACCATAGCCTGAAGCACTGCTCGACAATGCACCATCTCCGTCTGACGTCGTTGAGCCGGATGGCGCAGTGGAAGCTGTCGCACCCAAACTCTCCGTCCACTGTCGAAGATCTGCATTCGGTCGGGCATTGCCCGCCGAAGAGCCTTCGCCACGCAGTCGGTTCAGTGCCATGATGCCGCCAAGCAGCTGTGCATGCGGTGCGGCTTGTGCGACAGAAGGGTCGGTCGTTGGCTGGGCCTGCCCAAACTGCGTCAGTGCATTCAGCGCTGTGTGAAGCGGCTGCACCAGTCCATCGCTTTGAGCGAGACCGTTTTCTGACATCAGAGCATCAAGTTTCTCGCGAATGGCATTCAAGGACGGATCGTCCACCAAACCCTGCCCGGCCATCAGCATTGCTAACGCCACATCATTTGTTGCTGTCCCATCCAGGGCTGAGAGCGCTTCAGTCAAGTCGTCTAATCGCTGCTGTAACTGTTTCAGAAGTTCAGGGTCGAGCCCCATACTCTCAAGCTTCTCTTGCACACCTTCTTGCTGCATTAAACCGGAGAGCTGTGCCGTCAGCTCCTGCAGTAGCATTGGCCCAGAAGTTGCCGACAATTCAGATCCAAAAAGGTCCGATTGCGTCTGTCCTGGCACCGTATATGGCGTTTGCCCGGCCCAGGCCTGATTACCCAAAGGCGGCAAGAAGGTGCCTGCCGTCCACCCGGACGAGGTCAGATATTGCCTCTGCCCTCCGGCACCCGGCTCCAAAGTAGCCGCTCCGGCAATACCGAAGGCTCCCGGGGCTCGCATACCTGCTTGATTGGGAAAGCCATCATCCATATCGCGCCTGACCTGACTCATGGCGTCGGTAAACCCGCTGCCCACAGGCCCGGATCCGGCAACTGCCCCGCCTTTCCAGGCGGCGTCCGAAGCTGCATTTGCGGTTGCAGGCTTACTGTTTAGCAATAGTAACTGTTGCATAAAATCGACCACACAAGGGAAAACTGATCGTTCGTCGTTTGTAAGCTGTGATTAATCACAGATCAATGTCACACAAACATTTGCAAAGCACGGGCCAATGTCACTCTCTGGGCATGACATGGTGCACTTGCCGGATTTGGCGTCACCCGAAGCACGAAGCAAGATAAACGCCAGCTATCTCGCGATGGAAATCCCCTGCACAAAACAAAGTGGCACATTGCCGCGTGTGATCTCCGCTAGATTGAGCGTAATGGTTAGTCAGTGAAGAAAAAGAAGGATGACGCCGGCATCAGAGGCGCAATTGCCTTTGAATATGTAAGCGGTATGTAAGCGGAAAGCTCCCGTCGATTCGAAAACTTCCTTCTACTGCGGGCGGTCAGAAGTATTCACCGCCGCTACTGAATATCAAACAGCTGTTCAAAATTGGAAATTGAAAAGATTTTCTTCACGTCGTCGTTGCAGTTTATGATCTTGATGGAAGCATCATTACCGCCCGCGAAGTCGCGCAGTAACAGAAGCATGCCCAGCGCAGAGCTATCGAGATACACCGTGTCTGTCATATCGATGACATAGTTTCGGATCGTGTCGCCATGCGCTTCATAGGCGTCCCTGAAATCCCGATGAGAACTAAAATCAAAGCGCCCCTCTACGACAATGGATACGGAGTCACCTTGTGGAGAGAGCTGACTGGTAATCGGCATCTACTAGTCCCTGTTATTTTGTGTTTGGAGTCAATAGGCGTATCTAATATAACGGCAGCGAAACTGTTTGTTCAAGGTCGAAAACAATTTCCGGAAAAGTTACCGGGATCGATCCATGATCTTCACTGAAACCGTCGACGCGTCAAAAAGTCATCTTCGATCTGCTTTTCCAGTCTTTTTTCCCGCGCCAACTGTTCCTCTTTCAGAGTCCGTGCAAGCAGGTCGGACATCCCTTTGCTTTTTTCATGCAAAGCCTGCCACTCGGCCCTGAAGCGTTCAAAGCCGGAACGCGCATTCTCGACAACCGCCGTTTGCTGCTCGATGGCCTGATCAAGTTGTCGAATAAAATTCTGATTGGAAACCAGCTGGGCCACAGAAGCAACGCCACTCATACGTGCTTTCAAATCTGCCAGATACTGTACGCGGTAACTTGCCAGCATATTCTGCTGTTGGAGCTGCTGATCAAGGTAGGCCTTTGCCTTGGACAGCTGTTCTTTCGCTGTCTGTTCCTTGCGCTCGGCCAACTCAAAAACCAGTCGCAAACGCTCGGACTTTTTAGGCATTGGCATACCTCACACCCACTCTAACATATGCGCAGTACAGCTAGCGTACTTGGGCGTTAGGGCCATTGGCGTTGTTGACATTGGCCACCTCCCCTCTGGCTGTCTGATCACTTGTCTGCGCAGCCGGGGCAGTCAGAACGTGCTTCAGTTCGGCCACTGATGCAGGCGCAGTTGCCCGATCATTGAGGCCTTGTTGCAGAAACTGCTTCATGGATGGAAAACGCTCGATCGCAAAATCGGTTTCAGGATCCGAGCCGGGCACGTAAGCCCCCACGCTGATCAGATCCCGGGTCTGCTGATAGCGGGCATAAAGTTGCTTGAAGCGTTGCGCAAGATTCAACTGCTCTACCGGCACGACATGAGGCATCACCCGACTGATGGAAGCTTCGACATCAATCGCCGGATAGTGACCCTCTTCAGCCAGCGTTCGCGAAAGCACAAAATGGCCATCCAGAATGGCTCGCGCAGCGTCGGCGATCGGGTCCTGTTGATCATCGCCTTCCGTGAGAACAGTATAAAATGCCGTAATCGATCCTCCGTCCGGTTTGCCATTTCCCGCGCGTTCCACGAGCTGAGGTATTTTGGCGAACACTGAGGGCGGATACCCTTTGGTCGCCGGCGGTTCACCCACAGAGAGCGCGATTTCACGCTGCGCCTGCGCATAACGTGTCAGAGAATCCATCAGCAACAGTACGCGCTTGCCCTGATCCCTGAAATACTCGGCAATTCGGGTTGCCAGTGTCGACGCCCGCAAGCGCATCAGAGGAGAGTCATCGGCTGGAGATGCCACCACAACAGCTCTGCGCATCCCTTCTTCACCGAGAATGTCGTCGATGAATTCCTTCACCTCCCGCCCCCGTTCACCGATCAGGCCCACCACAACAATGTCGGCATTGGTGAAACGGGTCATCATGCCCAGCAACATACTCTTACCCACACCGGAGCCGGCAAACAGTCCCAGACGCTGGCCAATCCCGACCGTTAGCAAGCTGTTGATTGCCTTGATGCCAACATCCAGTGGCGCTCGAATCGGCGCACGCTCCAAAGGGTTAATGGCGCGTCCGCTGTAGGATATGTATGCATCCGGCTTGATCTCACCTTTGCCATCGAGGGGCTGGCCGGCACCATCGAGCACGCGTCCAAGCAAATTCCAACCGACCGCTATTTCGTTAATCGCAGCTACCGGAGTAACCATCGCGCCAGGACGCAAACCCTCTGCCGATCCAATCGGCATCAGGAAGGTCCGGTCACCATCAAATCCGACCACTTCGGCATCCACCTGCTGCCCGGCGGCACCCTGCACGATACAGTGATCGCCAACCACCAGCTGGCAGCCTTTTGCTTCCAGAGTTAAACCCACCACACGGGTCAGACGTCCGCTAATCTCTCCGGATGTGGTTTTCGGTGTGGCCTGATGCAGAGCCTGAAGGTGTTTGACAAGTTCAGACATCGTCAGTCTTCATGGTCAGAAGAAGGCTTGGGTTCGGTTTCTGAGTCAAGCCTGGATTCGGGAGATATCTGATCAGGAGAATCTGTTTCGGTTGTTGCTGAGGGCTCTGCCAGGTCGGGAGAATCTGAAGCCTGAGTCGCTTTCACCTGTTCCGAGACCTGGTCCAGTAATTCGGCCGAGTACTCTGATTGTTCCTGAATTTCCGAAGGAGATTCCTGCGCCAGCACCGCGCTGCTCTGCTGTGTCGCATTCAACAGCATCTCCTGTACAGTTTTCTGGAATCGCTTCTCAACAGTGTAGTCAATCAACTGAGTTGAGGAACTCACTTTGCATCCCCCCGGGTGCAAGCGCGAGTCTGTTTCGATTTTGACGCCAAGACCCGATTTTTCAACGGCCTGTGTGACATATTCCATATCGCCGGGATTGATCGTCAGACTCACGCTACCGTCAACGTTTGGCAAGGTACCGAGAATCTGACCAACCAGATCACCGACAACCTCCGAATCCAGATGCAATTCCCGATGGATGACACTGCGGGAAATGGCAATCGAAATATTCGCCATCGCTTGTGCCAACTGCTTTTCCTGAGCCGATATCGGATCGGCCAGGTCAGTCATTAGTTTTGAAAGCGAAGCAATAGCCTGTTCAATCTGCTGCTGGCCTTCTGCTTTGCCCAGCGCCTGGCCCTCCTTGCGGCCTTCGGCCATCCCGCTTTTACGGCCGTCGTCCTGACCGCTCTTGAAACCGTCGCGCTTGCCTTCCGCAAATCCCTCGTCATAGGCAGCCTTGCGGATTTTCTCCAGCTCGCCCGCTGTCGGCAACTTGTCCGCTCTTTTTTTGGAGGCCTGAAATCCCGCTGACTTTTGGTTTTCCGTGCCCCCCGCAAACGCCGGAAGTTCCCAACGCTCATAGGCACTAAGGTCTTCTGCGAGCACACGCTTTTTGCTATCGGGCATCGGCTAACACCTAAAGCATCTCTTCGCCGGAACCACCAAGCACAATCTCACCGGAATCGGCCAGACGTCGGGCAATGGTAAGAATATCTTTTTGTGCCGCCTCCACTTCACTTACCTTCACTGGCCCTTTCGCTTCCAAATCGTCACGCAGCAACTCTGCCGCACGTTTGGACATATTGGCAAAGATCTTTTCCTGAAGCTCGGTATCGGCACCCTTCAGTGCGACAATAAGGACCTCCGAAGATACCTCACGCAACAGGGTCTGTATGCCGCGATCATCCACATCTTTGAGATTGTCAAAGACAAACATCAGATCTTCGATCTCTGTTCCCAGATCCGCATCAATTTCCTTGATCGAATCCATCAGATCACCCTCGATCGAGGTTTCCATAAAGTTCATGATATCCGCCGCACACTTGACGCCGCCGATCTTGCTGGTACTGGTACTGGAAGTACCCGAGAACTGTTTCTCCAGGATATTATTCAGTTCGGCCAGGGCCTGAGGCTGAACCGTATCCAGAGCAGCAACCCGCATCATGACATCAAGGCGTACCTTTTCATCCAGATTGGCGAGCACTTCTGCGGATTGATCCGGCTCCAGATAAGACACCACAATGGCCTGAATCTGCGGGTGCTCGTAACGAATCAGTTCAGCCACGGCACGGGCATCCATCCATTTCAGGGTGTCCAGACCGGTCGTGTTGCCGCCGACAAGGATACGGTCGATCAGGCTCGATGCCTTGTCCTCGCCCAGTGCTTCATTCAGCATATTTTTAATGTAGGCATCAGATCCGATACCCATACCGGTCTGACGCCCGACTTCCTCAAGAAAATTGAGCATCACACCTTCGACCTGGTCCTGAGTAATATTCTGCAGGTTGGCCATCGCTGTACCGATCCGATGCACCTCTTTTGGTCCCATGTGCTTGAGAATCTGGGCAGCATCCGCCTCGCCCAGACTCATCATCAGAATTGCAGCGGAATCCAGTCGGGATAATTGCGGTTTATTGCCCCCCGCTTTTTGTTCCTCAGCCATCGTCGCCTACCCATTGTCGTATGACTTGTGCAACACGCGCCGGGTCTTCAGCTACCAGACCTTTCAGCGCATTTATCTGCTTATCATACCCTTCCGAGGCGCCGGGTAGAAGAAATTCATCTGATGCCCCAAGGGTCACGCGCTCTCCAGCTTCACCTTCTCCCAACGAGTCAATCTGGGCCAGGCCTTCGCTGTCGCCAGCCAGTGCCAGCTCCTTTAACTCTGCGCCGCTAGTCGCCAGATTTTTAAAGACCGGACGAATGACCGCAAAAATCACGATAATCGCCATCAGTATGGCGCTCGCTCGCCAGATTGCGTCAAAGAACCAGTCCTGCTCCCAAATTTCAGGCTCAACAAAGGGCTCAACCAGTTGTGGCGCGAAGGGCGTATTAATGACATTGACACTGTCTCCTCGCGCCGCAGAGAAGCCGACGGCATTGCGAACCAGCAGAGTGAGACGTTCCAGCTCTGCTTCATCCCATGGGGTATAGCTGACTTCGCCGGTTTCCGGGTCGATGTTTCGAATATCGTCAATGGCAACCGCGACACTAATACGCTTCAGGCGGCCCAACTGATGCCGGGTATAGCTGATCGTGCGATCAACTTCATAGTTACGTGTGGCCTGCTTGCGTAGATTGGTTGAAGCGCCACCACCGCCGCCACCATCTGCGCCTGCAATTTCGGGTGCATTCCCTGCAGCAGGAGGCTGATTGGCCAGGGCTCCCGGAACGCCGCCATCCGCTCCCAACTGACGCTGCTCGTCCAGCGTCTGCTCGCTGCGTATCACCTGCATGTCCGGATTGAACAATTCTTCTGTTTCTTCTACCGAGGTAAAGTCAACTTCTGCCGAGACTTCCGAACGGAATCGGTCCGAACCCAGTATCGGGTCGAGAATGCTGGCAATACGATTATTCAGCACGGATTCAATTTTGCGTGAGTACTCGAATTCCCGGCTCACCAGTTTGTCTTCTTCACTTTCATCATTGCGTGACAGCAAATTGCCTTTCTGATCGACGACGGTGACATGTGTTTTGCTCATTTCCGGCACACTGCCAGCCACCAGATTGACGATCGCATCGACCTGCTCGCGGGTGATCGGAATCGCACTGGACGCCTCGATCAATACCGAAGCACTCGGGTTCCGGTTGTCACGGACAAATACCGATCGCTTTGGTATCGCCAGATGGACGCGGGCATTACGGACATTTCGAAAACTTGCAATCGTTCTGGACAACTCCCCTTCCAGACCGCGCTTGAAATTGGTGGATTCCAAAAACTGACTGGTGCCCAGCCCCTGATCCTTGTCGAGAATTTCGTAGCCGATGTTGCGCTCATTGGTAATCCCGTTCGCTGCCAGTTTGATCTTGGCGTCGTACAGTTTACCCGCCTCCACCAGCATGACACCGGAATTGGGATCCACTTTGAACTGGATCCCGTTGAGATTGAGAATGCGGGAAACCTCTTCCACATCCTGCGCGGCCAGGTCATGCATCAAGGGCTGATAGTTGGGTTCCTGCAACCACAGTACCAGAGCGAACCCAAGCGCCACACTTCCAGCGAGGCCAATCATCAGACCAAGTTGTTTGAATACACTGAGCCGGTTTAATCCGGCCATCAAATCACTTTCGTTCGCCTGGGTTGAAACGGCTGTACTGTCCGCTGCAGCGGGCAGATTTACATTTGAGTCAGCTGTCGTCGTAGCCATAGTTTTATCCGCAACCGGAACTTATCGGGATGCGCGGTCTAGACCGGCATATTCATTACATCTTCATAGGCCTTGACGACCTTGTTTCTTACCTGCGTTAACGCTTCAAACGCCACCGACGATTTTTGAGACTGTATCATCACCTGGGTCAGACTCACGCTGGGGTCACCCTGCTCATACGCTTTGGCCATGCTCGATGATTTCATCTGTTCGGCATTTACACTATTGACTGCATTGGTGAGTAAGTCACCGAACTTGGGCGTTTCACTGACGGTCTTTGTTTCAGCAACCTTTGCGGGCGCCAGCTCATTCGCCGGAAGCTCGGGACGTTGTATCTGGGCTCTGAGGTTGCGCATATCTGCGAGCACTTGCGCAATATCTGATCGCCCTGCGACAGAACTGACTCCAGACATATTGTTCTCCGTAAATGACAGCGTCAAAATTTCGTAACTAACGCCTTAGAAAAGGCATTTACAAGGTTTACAGCAACAAACAGGCCAAGTTGAAAAATACGCATTCTTAGCAGTGGCGCGCGCTTTCGGCTTGCCCATGCCTACGAATATCCGACAGTCGCCAGCAATCTCCATACGCATTCATTCACGCATGGCAACTAACCACTAGTCGCGGAGGAAGTGAGGCATCGCCAGAGACAACTGCCTGCCCGTACTTCCTGTACGTCGCCGCTCCTGCGCATCCATGCGCCCGCGGCATACGACCGCCACGGACGGCGGAAGTGCAGGCATTGTCGGGAACATTTGCCTGCCCGTACTTCCTGTACATCGCCGCTCCTGCGCATCCATGCGCCCGCGGCATACCGTACTTCCTGTACATAAAAAAAGGGAGCGCAAGGCTCCCTAAAGTCATCAGCAGATTGACAAACCTGTTTAACTCCTCCGGCTAGGCAGCTAACTCAGCCGAAATATCAATACCGTTTTCCCGCATTTGGGCCAGCTTATAGCGCAGCGTACGCGGACTGATCCCCAGCTTCTCCGCTGCCTGTTTTTTCTTGCCATTTTCCTGACGCAGGGTATCGATAATAATCTGGTACTCTCGCAGTTTTAGGTCCTTACCCAAGGCGCTGCGATCCGGTTCCACTTCTGCGGTCACCTCACGACTAACCAGTGAGGCCGATTCGGATACGGATTGCGAGAGCCACTGCTCTGCTTCATCCATCTCCAGACAGAAATCATTGGTCTTAACCGTATTGCCGCTTGCCAGAATAAGGGAACGCTGAATTGCATTGTCCAGTTCACGAACATTTCCAGGCCAGTGATAACTCTGCAAAAATGCTTCCACGCTGGCATCAAATTGCATTCCAGGACGCTTCATTTTTACCGCATGTTCAACCAGCAAGCGCTGCGCAATGGGCCAGATATCCAACGGACGCTCGCGCAATGGTTTCCAGTGCATGGGGAATACACTCAAACGGTAGTAGAGGTCTTCTCGGAACTTGCCTTCATCGACATATTCACGCAGATCGCGGTTGGTCGTTGCGAGCACACGCACATCCAGCGCAATCGGTTTTCGGCCACCGACACGTTCCACTTCGCGTTCCTGCAAAACTCTCAGCAATTTAGCCTGCAATCCCAGATCCATTTCCGAGATCTCATCAAGCAGCAGAGTGCCACCGTTAGCCTGTTCAAACTTACCCGGGGCACTACTGTAAGCCCCTGTGAAAGCGCCTTTTTCGTGACCAAACAGCATGGCCTCAAGCATATTCTCGGGGATCGCTGCGCAGTTAAGTGCCACAAAGGCTTGTTTCTTGCGTGGCGAGTTTTCGTGTATGTAACGCGCCAGTACCTCTTTACCTGTGCCGCTTTCACCGGATATCAGAACCGTCGATTCGGATTCCGCAACCTTGGAAGCGATCTGGAAAAACTGACGGCTAAAGGGATCTTCTGCTACCGGCGTATTTGCCGAAGCGTCACCTGAACACTGCCCCAGTATTTTCTGAATCGATTCAGTCAGCACCTGCGGCTCAAATGGTTTGACAAGATAGTCCGCAGCCCCTGCCTGCATGGCATCTACCGCGCTTTTGATCTGTCCGTAGGCGGTAATCAGCATCATGGGCAAACCTGGAAAACGGGCTTTTACCTGTTCCAGGAGTGCATGACCATCCATGCCAGGCATATTGACGTCACTGACGATAATGTCGACGGGCTTGCGGTCCAGAACGGTCAGGGCCGCTTCGGCGCTGTCGGCTTCCAGATAACGCAGACCTGCAAGTTCTAGCGTCGTACAAAGCGCTTCTCTGAGCGCGCGATCATCCTCAACGATTAGAATGGTTTGACTAGACATAATTCTCTCCTGTCGTGGCTTCTGTCATGCAATCGCGGGTGACGGATGCTTGTTGGTTCTTTTACTTGGCAAGGTAATCACTGAATTGACACCTTCGGAAGAAGAGTCCAGCGTAAAAATGCCTTTATGTGCTTTGACAACCGCCTGCACTACGGCCAGGCCAAGTCCGGTACCCTGAGGCTTGGTTGTAAAAAACGGTTCAAACAATTTACTTTGATGTACCTTGGGAATTCCCGGGCCGTTATCGCGGATACTCAGGCAAAAACCACGTTCACCGACCGGTACCAGTTGGATATCCAGCGTCAAGGTGCGGTCCTGCAATCCGGCCTGTTCAAAGGCCTCAATGCTGTTGTTGACAAGATTCAGACAGGCACCGATCAAGGCTTCCCGATTGCAAAGCAGATAGTGATCCGAAAGCTCAACATGCCAGTGACAGACAGCCCCGGATTTTTCAATCACCGGCTCAAGTGCATTACGCAACGCCTGCTCGAAATCGGCAATGCTGAGTTCTTCCGCCAGTCTTGTTTCGCCTTTTGCAAATATCAGCATGTCACGAATCTGATGTTCAAGATGCGTCAGCCGTGCCAATAGTTTTTCGGCACAATCACGGCGCATGTCGTCACGAATTGTTTTTTGACTGAGATGTCCGGCGTAAAGCATCGCCGTGGACAATGGCGTACGAATCTGGTGCGCGAGGCTGGCAACCATTTTCCCAAGTGAGCTGAGCCGTTCTGCGCGGCTCACCTTGGCCTGCAACAGTCGCGTTTCGGTCAGGTCACTCAGCAGAATCAACTGGCCAGGTTCCGCCGTCATGGAACGTGTTTCGATGCGTACCCTGCGCCCATCCTTCAGTGATACCTCATGACCATCGTCATGCTTGGGCGCAAAACAGCGTTTGATAATATCCAGCCAGCACTCCCCTTCAAGAGGCTCGCCCAGCAGATCTTTTGCGGCCGGATTGCATTCCACGATGCGCCCCTGACCATCCAGCACGACAACACCTGCGGGCAGAATATCCAGCAGCGCCGACATCCGTCGCGCCAAAGCTTCTTTCTCTTTTAATTGCTCGCGACGGTGAATTTCTTCTTCTGACAAGTCGTTTTTAAGCTGCAGAACCTTTTGTTCCAGGTTGCGATAGGACGAGGTCAATTGCGAAGACAATTGGTCGAACAGGGAAAGTGCCTGTTCCACCGGTTGGTCCTGCACACCGTCAGGCAATAAATGACGCTGTGCTACTGCGTCGGTAAACGAGAGTCGCTCTCCCTGATGACCGGCCAGAGCCTGAGATACCTCACCAAACAATGCATGCACTTCGGAAGTATCGACCGATCCGGATTTGGCACCTTTATTTAAGCCTGCTTGCAGCCCGGAATCATCCGGGTCTACCCGAGTCACTTCTGCCGCGGGCAAATCCGGCGCTTGTTTTTCCCAGGACGCTGTTTTTGGTTGTTGCATGCACTGAACCTTTTTTCTGGCCGATCCGGATTCACGCTGAGCTGTTCTTCAAGACTAAGGGTGAACAACGCGGCATTGACCGAAATTCGACAATCATTTGTTTCAGCACTGTCAAAGCACATATCAATCCAGTTTCTTTTTTTTCTTTACATTCAATAGATTAGAATTAATAGGAGCGACGTACATAGATTAACCGTCAGATTTCTGACGCAGAAACGGAGCGTTGATTCGCTCCGTTAGGGAAGGCTGTTTGTGAACGGCAAGAATATATCTACTACTCATTCAGCCCATATTTGCGGACTTTTTCCACCAGAGTAGTTCGGCGAATCCTGAGCTTTTCAGCGGCTCTCGCAACCACCCCGGAGCTTTCATCCAGCGCCTGCTGAATCAGGGTTTTCTCCAGATTGCCGAGATATTCTTTCAAGTCGATACCATTGATTGGCAGCAAAGCGGGCGCATCGAGCCCAACCAGTCCCGGCGCAATCTGGGGCCCAGCTTCGCTATTCTCCAAATGTTCGTCTTCCACTTCAACATGGCGGTATTTCTGTGGCAGCTCTTTGACACCAATCACATCATAGGGGTACATAATCGCCAGACGCTCTACCAGATTGGCAAGCTCCCGGACATTGCCCGGCCACTCATGTCGACATAAACTCAGAATTGCCGCCGAATTGAAACGAATGGAACCTCGTTTCTCCGTTTCCATTCTGGAAATCAACTCGTTAATCAGCAAAGGAATATCCTCAACCCGATCCTTCAATGCCGGCATCTCGATCGGGAAAACATTCAATCGGTAGTACAGATCTTCCCGGAAGCTACCCTCTTCAATCATATCTTCAAGGTGTTTATGGGTCGCGGCAATGATTCTGACATCGGTGGGCGTTGTTTTATTACTGCCAACGCGCTCAAACATCTTTTCCTGCAACACACGCAGAATTTTTACCTGCATGTTCAGAGGCATATCCCCTATTTCGTCCAGAAACAGCGTTCCCCCTTCCGCCAGTTCAAATCGTCCAGCTCGCGCGGTTATCGCGCCGGTAAAAGCACCTTTCTCATGTCCGAACAATTCACTTTCAAGCAACTCTGCCGGAATCGCGCCACAATTAACCGGCACAAAAGGCTTGTTCCGACGATGCGAGTTATAGTGCAAATTCCTCGCTACCACTTCTTTCCCTGTACCGGATTGCCCCGTGATCAGAACACTTACGTCTTTGTCCGCGACCTGTGACATTAGCTCGCGCACTACTTGTACGCCGCGGCTGGTTCCAACCAGGCTTCTGAACAATTCAACCTGACGTTGCTTCCCTCTCCCGGAACGCGCTGTATATTGATCCCGGTATACCTGTGCCCGGTAAAGGCTGTCGAGGGTCTTGTTGTAATTGGGTGGATACTCCAGATTGGAGATAACCTTTTTCCGCAGCACCGAGTCCAGCTCATCGGTGTCAGCCTGGCCAATCACCAGGATCGGAATACCTTCGTCCCATTCTTCAATCTCAGCAATTGGCCCCGCGAGACTGGTCTGATCCGAGCCCAGACAAATAACACCTAACTGTGAACTATCGTCGAGGCAGGAATCTGCGGTCTGCTTCCAATTGCTCAAATCCGAGCTGATGACGTCCTCACCCAGAAACTCAAAAATCACGGTCACGTCGCGAAGTACTTCCTGGTTATCGTGCATAACCAAAACTTTCATATCCTGTGCCATGAACCTGCCTTGTTTGTCATTGTATAGCCATCTTTGCGCGCTCCAGCCAAATGCCCGGGAAGACCGAGTCTATTGTTCCGGTAAAAAACGAACCGCCAGTACGCGCGAATACGGAATGGATTGATTTTCCATGGTGTTTTCATCGACGAAAGCAAATTTACACCGGTAGGTATGCGATTTGTCAGACCATGGAAGCGATAGGGTAATTAAAGTATGGATGCCACAGACTGTCAATAAAGTGACGCCATTTTAATAAAATAGCGACCAGAACATTAAATGATCAATATTTTGTCAGTTAAAAGGTCTTGTTTTGTTCAAACTAGCGCAGCTGCATGGAGCGCTGATAGCTTGCAACGGCTTTTTGGTCTTTGGATAATCGGGTCAGTTCTTCCGCAATTTCTGCCTTGTTCTTTTCCGCACCGGTCTTCACCAACTCATACACTGACTGCGCCCTTTGCAGAAATCGGGTCAGAAATTCCCGATCCGCTTCGCTTTGCATGGCCTGAATGGAGAGCTCCACCTGCTCTCGAAAGGAAAGATCCAATTCGCGCACGCGCTCCCAGTCATTTGATTCGGTCGCAGCACGAAATCCTTTCAGGGTGGCCATTAATTTCTCGGTTTGTTCTTGAATCATCCGGGTTTGACGCTTCGCTGTGTATGTTTAGCATAGGCCCTATTGTGCGAGAATTTCGCAGTAGACCGGGCACACTAATGGTCGATTGAAGTAAAGATCCTCAATTCCGAATTCACTTCTATCAGATTGTAGGACTCTCTCCAATTAGAGATAGTTTCGCCTTCCGCCCCCATCATCGTCCATGTAACGGCCGCCAGATGGCAACGGCTACCGATTTCTGAAGTTTCCAGATCTTCGTATTTGCATGCGACGACACCTTCAGAGGCATGCTTGTCCAGCAGCGTCTGAAAATATTCAATCAGATCCAGTGCATCACGACAAACCCATAGGTCTCCTTCTCGATTCACTGCAGTATAAGGAGCAATGTAACGTTGAGAAATAATTTTGCCATCAAAGCTCGGAAAGTCCGCGACAAAGCGGTCAAAGAATTTCTTGATCTCAATATTCATAGTACGACTCTTTTTTTCTTTGAGAGTAAGCCCTGTAACAAGCGCGGACCGGCTTATTGTTTTGGGGGCAATATCCGCCGAAGTCACCAGAAGGGCAACAAACCGGTTGGAATATACACTGCCTTAAAGATAGCGAAAAGGTCGCCGCCGGTAAATGCGCGGCCGGCAAAGATTTGCGGAAAAAAGCAACATCAGGCGAGCCGAGTTGCTTTTGTACCCGCATTCACCCGGCACTTACTGCTTGATGCCTTCGATGGACAGTATCATTTCCACTTCTTGCGACAGAGGGCCGAGATCCTTCATGATATTGAAATCTTTCAACGCAAAACGGGTGCTACCCTGAAAACCGGCACGCTCTCCTCCCCAGGGGTCCTTACCCATTCCCACCAGTTCTGCATCGATTACGATTTCCCTGGTGACATCTTTCAATGTCAGATCACCGGTTACTTTTGCCTTGCCGTCCCCGGTTGACTCAACGCGCTTGCTGACAAATTTGGCCTTCGGATATTTTTTCACATCAAGAAAATCGTCGTCTCTGAGGTGCTTGTCCCGCTCAGCATGATTCGAATCAACGCTGGACGGATCTATATTAACAGTAATTTTCGAGGCCTCAGGTGCTGACGGATCAAAACTGAACTGCCCGTCAAAATCATTAAACCGACCGTATAACCAGCTATAGCCCAAATGCTGTATTTTAAACTGGATAAAGGCATGTGCGCCTTTGGTATCTATCAGGTAGTCAGCTGCCTGAACCCATGTGCTCGCACACGTCATTGCTGTCGCCAACAGACTTGCTCTGATGATCGAATTACCTTTTTTCATCCTCAATTCCCCTTTTGTGAGTATTTTCTAGCCCCGATTACGACCAAGCATTCTCAGTATGGTTGCATCACGATCATAAAAATGGTGCTTTAGTGCCGCTAGCGCATGCACGCCAGCCAGACCTATCAACATATTGGTGACCCATTCATGCACGGTACCCGCCAATTCTTCCTGCTGGTCCAGCCCGATAGTCCAGGCAGGCACTTCAAACAAATCAAAGAAGGATATCCCCCGGCCATCAGCGGTGGAAATCATGTAACCACTC
The DNA here is from genome assembly GCA_006212045.1 of Oleiphilus sp. Classification (GTDB taxonomy): domain Bacteria; phylum Pseudomonadota; class Gammaproteobacteria; order Pseudomonadales; family Oleiphilaceae; genus PZPK01. Next base: position 81,814 of record PZPK01000006.1, read on the forward strand.
ACACAGCTGATTAGCAACAGGACATAAAGCAGAAAATGAACAAGACTGGCGACCCTGATTTCCCATGCTTGATGGCTAGGTAGTCCAGCCACTTTGCCAGCGCTCATACGACTTGTAAGGCGCAGGAGGATCAGTGCAAACAGCAACAGGCCCAGGCCTTTATGCCAATACGGCGCGGTCCGGTACCAGGCATCATAATAGTCCAGTTCCACCATATACCAGCCCAAGGGATAAAGGGTAAATACCAGCAACGCGCTCAACCAATGCAATGATATACTGGTAATACTCCACTGGTGGGCCTGGTTTTTCCAGAAGTTAGGCATAGAGAAATAGCCTTGAACAGAGTCTGCAATCAGCGTCGGTATTCGATCCCTCAATCTAATCAAAAAAATCGCTTGTGATCAATCCCGCCTGAACCACTGTCAATCCCTGTCCGTCAATTGATAAGGTTTGTACTTGTGCGGCCTGACAGCTGTGCAACAACCCCCGTCATTATCAGGTACGAGACGCCTCTAGCGATGCATTTTTCGATAGTCGCAGGCCCTGTATATGCTGACTGAAACGATCCCGAAAACATAACGCACGACAGAGAACCACACCGCGCTCAAATACACCCTGCTTTTTCTTAGGGGTATAACATAACTATTCGCTGGCAAATCCAGTTGAGTGCAGAACGCCTGAACGCATGTTTAACGGGCGTGAACACTTGCGGGAAAAGAGAAGAATAAGCGGTCCCGCCTTATTCTTCCCGCTAGGCATTCGAACAGTCTATGGAATCAATGTCACCTAGAAAACAGTCTCTCTCAACAAAGATTCAAACGGAAGTAACTTATAGTGCCTCAAGGGTTTGCTAAAAAACCGTTTCAAAATCAGGTAATTATCCAAGTCAAAAACAGGAATTAAAGGAAGTTGCCTGCACAGGTCATGAAGATCTTCTGAACAGCTGGCTTTCCCCAGCACACACCAGCAATCAACCAGAAAGACCGTAGTATCCGCTGCACCTTCCGCTTCAGCATTACCTTTCATCGATTGGCTGGAGCTTTTTTCGACAATGGCAATCATGCCATCATAAGGCCATTCAGGGATTCTTAAGGCATGAAAGGCAATCTGCATCCGCAGATTGTAACGTTCACGGTCTTCTTTCCCGACACAGGCGCCACCGCACTGCCCTGTCTGAACACCAAAACAGGCATTGTCTGTTTTCTCCACACCCAGCAATTTGGGACACACGTCGTTTTGCTGACCAAGCTTAACCAGTGCTTTGCTGGCGGCCGAACGACTTCTGTAAAGACCGAAAGCGCCCTTCAGGTCCGCAACATCCGTGACTGGATCACAAAAACACTGCAGGTAGCCTTCTTGATTCTCAAGCAGATGGAAGGTAAATAACTCCGCGCTGGCGCGGGATCGTTGGTTGTACACCGGATGCAGTGTCTTGATCTGCTCAATTTCCAGCAATAAGGCACCAAGCTCGCCTGTAGTGACATCCCACTCAATATCCCGAACACTTCGCGTCAGTGTCATTTCCTTTTCTGCACGATAATCGGAAGAAAAATGAGAGCAGACCCGCTGACGAATATTGACGCTTTTCCCAACATAAAGGAGGCTGCGCTGTTCGCCATAAAAACGATACACTCCGGCGCTTTCGGGCAAGGCATCAATCATTTCCTGCGAAATAGACGCCGGCAGTGCCGGCTTGCCCAGCAATTCCCGTACAACTGCATGAAACCGCTCGCCATGCTCCTGCTCAGCGATACGATAAAATGCCACCATGGCATCAACATCAGCCATCGCACGATGCCGCGTAAGCGTTTCAATCGCATGTCGGCTGATCAAGGCATCCATGCTGTGCCTTTTGAACTGGGGGTATAGCCGCTTTGCCAGCTTTACGGTACACAGCGTCCGGCGGGAATAACCTCTTCCCAAGCGGCGATACTCCGCCTTGAAAAAAGCATAATCAAATCTGGCATTATGGGCGACAAACACACAGCCTTTTGTTAGCTTGTCCAGGTGCTCCGCGACTTCTTCAAAAACCGGGGCATCCGTCACCATATCATCGCTGATTCCGGTTAAACGCTGTATAAACGGTGGAATCAGCATGCCCGGATTCACAAGTGACTGCCAGGAAGCGGTTTCGCACCCTGAATCGAATATCCGCACGGCGACCTCGGTAATGCGATCCCCGTTCGCCTTGCCGCCCGTCGTTTCTACATCAATAAAAGCCAGCTTTTCCATTGCGCCATCATATCACTTGTTTTTAGCATCCGGGACGACCATCAGTGATGCGGCACACAACAGAAGCCTTCAACAAAGTAGATAACTCTCGCTCGCCAGTTTCACCCAAAAGGCTGAAATTTTGACCATCTGGGTCTATAAATGAGAGGAATAGCTATGCCCCTAACCCGCGCGCAAGGAGTTTCCATGATCATTGGCGTTCCAAAAGAAGTAAAGGTACATGAATATCGCATCGCTTTAACCCCTTCTTCGGTGCACGAACTGGTGCACCACGGGCACGAAGTCGTCATCGAGCAGCATGCCGGCGAAGGCTCGGGGTTCAGTGATCAGGAGTATCGCGATGCGGGTGCACGCTTGCTCGACAGCGCACAGGATGTCTTTGACACTGCCGCACTGATCATTAAAGTAAAAGAACCGCAAGCGCCTGAACGCGCCATGTTGAAACCTCATCATACCCTTTTCACCTATCTGCACCTTGCTCCAGATATTCCACAGACCCAGGATCTGCTCAAATCGGGGGCGACATGTATCGCTTACGAAACCGTGACCGATCGCGAGGGACGTCTGCCCCTTCTGGCCCCAATGTCAGAAGTTGCCGGGCGCATGAGTATTCAGGCGGGCGCGCGCAGTCTGGAGAAAGAGAATGGTGGACGCGGCGTGCTTCTTGGCGGAGTACCCGGTGTTGAGCCTGCTCACGTGGTTGTGCTGGGTGGCGGTGTTGTGGGGAGTAATGCTATCAAAATGGCTGTTGGCCTTGGCGCACGTGTCACAGTGCTGGACAAGAACATTGGTACACTTCGTTTGCTGGATAACATGTACTCCAACCGCATCACGACGGTTGCCTCAACCAAACATGCGATAGACCACTATCTGACCCAGGCTGACCTTGTGATTGGAGCAGTGCTGGTACCCGGTGCAGCTGCCCCTAAACTGCTTACTCGAGCCCATCTCAAAACCATGAAAGAAGGTGCGGCGCTTGTCGATGTTGCAATAGATCAGGGTGGCTGCTTCGAAACCTCTCATCCGACCACACATGCCGACCCGACCTTTGTCGTGGATGGTGTTGTGCATTACTGTGTTGCCAACATGCCGGGGGCCGTCGCGCGCACTTCCACTCAGGCACTCAACAACGCGACCCTGCCATTTATACTCGAACTGGCCAACAAGGGTTGCGTAAATGCACTGATCGAAAACGCGCACCTACGTCAGGGTCTGAATATTTATCAGTCTCTTTTGTGCTGTGCCTCTGTAGGCGAAGCCCAGGGAATTCAAAGCGTTACACCCGAACAGGCCCTCGCAATCAGCTAGGGCCATACGCCGCTCTAAAGCATCCGCTGCACATTTATCCATGTTGGTCACCCACCAGCGATGACATAAGCTACTGGACAGAAGCATCATTTTAGCGTACAACTGTACTCTGTATTAATTCGCAGAAGCTTGAGCATGAGTAACGTACGTAAAATGGCACATTGGTCAGCCCCCTTAAGCAAACTAGCCCATTGGCTAACCAACGAGGATAGTTTCTCAAATTACCTGTATCCCATCGCCTCTATCTTCAGGCCCCAAACCCATCCTGACCTGATACCCGCCAAAGTTATTTCTTTGGTATGGCAAAATAAAAATATATACACACTTACGCTTAAACCAAAACGCTCACAATTCAGAAATTTTCTGGCGGGGCAGTTTGTACTGCTGGAAACTGAAGTAAACGGACGACGCCTTCAACGCAGCTTCAGCATCTCATCGGAGCCTGATGCCTACGAGAGACACGGCATCATCCAGTTGAGCATACGCGTTCAGGAACACGGAAAAGTCACGCCATGGCTGTGTCGAAACGCAGTAGAAGGCAGCTATTTGCATATCAGCCAGGCTCAAGGCGCATTTACTGACAGCAAGCGTATCGCGCCAAAGCTTTATATCGCAGCAGGCAGCGGCATTACCCCTGTGCTTTCGATGCTGTTACAGGCACATGACAAACATGACCAAAACCAATCCAGCCTGCTCTATTTCGTACGGGATAGCTCGGACACGGGCTTTGGGAGCGAATTTAAACGACTGCGAGAACAAGGGGTGGACATTCGTATCTTCAGCACCCCTGAATCCGGATATTTTACAGAACAACATCTACAGTCACTTCCGCACAAGGCTGAATGCTATGAGGCCTATATTTGCGGCCCAGGAACCATGATTGAAAGCTGCAAAAACGTTCTGACACGATCGGGGATTGATGAGCAGGACATATACTTCGAATACTTCGGTTTTCCGTTTACGCATACCCTCCAGGAAACTGGCGATACCTCGTCCGTCGAAGGACATGCGATTTCATTCAAGCGTTCCGGGCGTCAGGTCCACTGCCAGAAAAATGATAATCGGACCCTACTCCAAATTGCCGAAAACGAAGCCCTATCGCCATTGTCTGGCTGCAGGATAGGCGTCTGCCATCAATGCGCCTGCAAAAAAATCAGCGGACGCATAAAGAACCTGAGAACCAATACCATTTCAGACTCCGGGCCGGAAGAAATACAACTGTGTATATCCCAGCCAGTCGAAGATGTCGCCCTGGAGATCTAACTCATCATGACGAGAAGGAACAACAGCATGAACACACCTGACCCGGCAACCCTGGAAAACTTCGCCTCCGAACTCGACGCGCTGCGAGAGAAGACAATGCGCAAAGTAGGCTCTGAAGATGCAGCATACATTCGGCGCATGATAAGAATTCAGAGAAGCTGTGAAATTTCCGCCCGGGTACTCATGGTGGCGGGATTTATCTCACCGCTACTCTGGATTGTTGCCGTGCTGCTATTGGCAGTCGCAAAAATACTGGACAATATGGAGATTGGTCACAATGTCATGCACGGTCAGTATGACTGGATGAATGACCCTCTGATCAATGGCAAAAAGTTCGAATGGGATATTGCCGGAGATGGGGATTCCTGGCGACGCTACCACAACCATGAACACCACACCTATACCAATGTGATCGGAAAGGACCGTGACTTTGGTTACGGCTTACTGCGACTTAGCGATGATCTGCCCTGGCGATTCAAAAACACCTGGCAGTTTTTCACCTATATGAACCTTAGCCTGTTGTTCGAATGGGGGGTGGCGTATCACGAACTGGCTGCGGAGCGTATATTTTTTGGCAAACCCCGAAGCCACAGCAACCTGCCGATTAGCAGGAAAGCTTTGCGCAGTGCATTTTTCAGCAAGATCGGGCGCCAGGTATTCAAGGACTATATCTTCTTTCCACTGATTTGCTGGCCAGTAGCCGCGCAGGTTCTACTGGGTAATTTCCTCGCCAATATCCTTCGCAATCTCTGGACCTCCACCATCATTTTCTGCGGCCACTTTACCGATGGAATCCATACCTTCAGAGAAGAAGAAATAAAAAATGAATCGAAAGGACAATGGTATTACCGCCAAATTCTGGGCTCTTCCAATCTACGCGGAAACAAGCTTTTTCATACGATGACCGGCCACCTCAGTTTTCAGGTAGAACATCACCTGTTTCCGGACGTACCGGCACCACGCTACCGCGAAATGGCACCCGAGGTCGAAACCATCTGTCGAAAATATCAGATCCCGTACAACACCGGCCGATTCTCCTCCCAGTATTTTTCTGTGCTTCGACGCATTGTGCGCTATTCTTTCCCAGACCGGGAACTAAGGCCTGATCATAGTGTCAGGGCTTGATAGCAATTAAGCCCACAACCACTGGGGAATAATGGACTGGATTACGCAACACGAAGCGATAGCTAGAACAGGCATCTTTGTCAGCATTTTGATCCTCATGCTGGCTGCAGAACAGATAATTCCAGAACGCACGGAAAAGCAGCCAAGAAGGCGACAGATCACAAACCTGTCGCTCACTCTGATCAACACGCTGGCACTGAGACTGGTCCCCGGCATGACGGCAGTTGCCGCCGCCGCATTAGCCGCACAGAAGGAGTGGGGACTATTTCACCTCATTGAGCCAGGCTTGGGGGCGAGTATCGTTTTCAGCATTCTGGCTTTGGATGCTGGCGTTTATTTGCAACACTTGGCATTCCACCGCTTCCCGCTGCTTTGGCGAATTCATCGCGTTCACCATTGTGACCCACAACTCGATGCGACCACGGCACTGCGCTTCCATCCCGCCGAAATTCTGCCCTCATCCGCCTATAAATTCATTCTGGTATTGATTCTTGGAGCACCACTCATTGCGGTCATCATCTTTGAGGCACTGCTCAATGCCAGCGCGATATTCAATCATGCTAATATCCACCTACCCAGAGGGTTGGATAGAATTCTGCGCCGACTGATTGTCACACCAAATATGCACAGTAGCCATCACTCTCCGGAACCGAAATTCACCAACAGCAATTATGGTTTCTTTTTATCGATATGGGACAGGCTATTTGGCACTTACAGCCCTTACAATGAGCAAGCAGATCAAATCGGTCTGAAGGAATTTAAACGGCCTCGCACAGACCAACTAATTGAACTGCTGCGAGTTCCGATGCGGAAAAGCTGAAACCACCTATAAATGCAGTCCAGCAATGGACAGATATAAAAAAACCCGGATGAATCCGGGTTTTTCCTTCGCCAAACGCGTTGTTAGTTGGCAGATATAATCCAGCGAGTATCTGACTCCATATCGGTAATAAAAATTTGCCCGATTGAATCGCCAGTATCACCAAAGGACAGATGCCCGATGTCAATATCGCCTTTGAAACGCGTATTAATGGCGATACCATCGACGTAATCATCGTAGTTATTCGAACCATTAACACCAGCGTCAGACCCAAGTTTGATAACCGCATCCTTCACCGCATAGATTTCGCGGATAGAGTGCGCAAAATCAAAGGAGGAAGTGCCGTCCAGCCCTGATCTGTCGCCGCGTTTATTGTGGATCGCCATGTCACTAATCTGTAAACCTGCTATGTCTATGTACATATCCAGATCAGTGATCATAAAGTAGGAGCTCCAGTAAATTTTGGAATCAGCGTTACCGGTACCAATATCCGGAGTGCCATTACCGTCATGGTCGACACCCGACCCGTCGGCACCAAACCCATTACCGTTGTTTTCTATGTGCAAATCTTCCGGACCCAAATAGCCCTGAATGCCTAACTGGCTGATCAGAGTCGTCGTTCCGGGAGCACCTTCGTGCACCCCAGTCGAGTGATTGCTATCGATGTCCAGCCCGGCAGAACCGATGTCATAATTGGACGCGGCCAACCCTATCGCATCAATTTCGAACCGGAAATCAACCGCATGCTCAAACATGAGCTCGACCGTGTCATAATCATCATTCAGGAAGCGGTCAGAAACATCTGCGGAGTAGGCTGCAAAACCACCTTCACTAGCCCAACCATCAGTAAAATCAAAATGAATGACGAGATCACCATCGTCATAAGTGCGCTTGTCATCAATCGCCAAATTGTCCCTTGTGCTATCGATACCAGCTGCCGCGCTTGCAAAGGCAGTGTCAGGGTTTGCGGCATCAACATACAACTGCATGTGATCACGCATCTGGGAGAAGCCGTAATGAAGAAGATTATCGCCATTGGTGCCGTCACCGGCTATATCAATTTCCAGACGCAGGTTATCAAGGTACGAACCAGCTGTTCCGGTACCATTACCGAAAGAATTACCACCCATGCGCAAACCCTGAAGGATCAGAAAGCCTGCATCCTGATAGGCGAATTCACCGATTTCCCACTGTGCTTCGATATCAATGGTTAAACCAGCCTGGCCAACGACTGATTGCATTTCCGGATCGTCAAGCACTTCGAGATCAGCATGCACGCCTGCCGATGCGGCAGTAATGGCTGATGCGAGTGCCAGTTTTTTGAAGCCTTTCATTATATTTATTCTCCCCAGTTGCCCTAAGGCCACGCATTTCTTTTCGGTCAAAGCGCTTTTCAAGCGTTTTCAGCGTGTACGACGTAGTTTTCCGTACCCCGGATGTTAGTTGAATTGTAAAATAATATCAAGTGGTGAATCGTGCTCTTGACACAGCATCAGGCAACCCGTCGCATCAGGAAAAAGCCTCCGCCGGCACATATCGCTATGGGTACCAGCGTGGCATAAATCGGATCATAGCCGAATACCAGGCTGGCCGGCCCCAACAGGTCCTGCATATACTTGAATGCCAGGCCAACCACGAGCCCACAGAAGATTCGATACCCCACCGTCGCGGAACGCAACGGCCCGAAAACAAAAGAAATCGCCACAAAGACCAGAACAAGCGTTGAGACTGGCTGCAATACTTTTTTCCAGAACGCCATCAAATAGTTGGCAGCATTCAGGTTTTGCGCTTCCAGATAACGCGTATATTGATACAAACCCGCAACGGATAGATTATCAGGCTTTACCACCAGTATGCTAAGCAACGACGGACTCAGACTGGTATTCCAGATTTCAACCCGTTTCTGGACACTTCGAACCGATTCCCCTTCAAACACGGTCTCCCTGATATCCTCCAGCAACCATTCCTGGCGTTGATAGATCGCGCGTTTGGCAAAGACCGTTTTTTGAATTTGGCGATTGCCATCGTATGTCTGCAAAGAAACCCCATGTAAAATACCGTTGGGCTCCACCGCATTGACGTGCACAAAAACATTGCCTTCCCTGTGCCATAGACCGGCAGAGGACGAAAAGCTTAACTGAGCTCCCTGAGCGACGGCTTTTTTACTTTGCGCGATTTTTTCAGTGAAAGGCACCACATACTCACCCATCAACATGGCCGCCACCACGACCAGCAACGCGGGTTTCATCGCTGACAGCACAATCCGACCCGTCGACACACCTGCCGCCCTGACAACAACCAGCTCACTGTTGTTCGCCAACATTCCCAGCCCAATCAGACAACCCATGAACGCGCCAAGAGGCAGGTAGTCATAAATTCTGCGAGGCAAGGTTGTGAGCACATAAAGGAGCGCCTCCGGCGTTTCATAGTCACCCTTCAGATCCTCGATCTCGGCGAGAAACGCAAATACGAGGTCAAGCGATAGCACAACCAGCATAACCATGAGTATCGCGCCTGAAACAGAGGAAACGATGTAGCGGTCTATTCTACGCATGACTGGCCTGCACTTTTTTTGGCCTGAACATGGAAGACAATATCCGGTCTTTGTTCAGCAGCACAATAGCTAGGCCCAGAAACAGAAGGTGCACCAGCCAGAGCCCCAGATAATCAGGAATTTCACCTTTGGCGAGTTTTTTTCGAACGACAATCAAGAGTCCAAGATAAACCACGTACACCATCATGGATGGCAGCAAGTGAAAAAAACGCCCTTGCCGCGGATTGACCTTGCAAAGCGCCACACCGAGCAAGGTAATGACGGGCACCAGCATCGGAATGGATATCCGCCATTGCAGCAAGGCAATTTCACCCGGTGATTTAGAACCCAGCAGATCCTGCGTGGGTATCGCCTCTTCCTTGACCGAGCGCTGCTCAGCGTCCGGGACATCAATTTTGACGCCGTAGGTGTCAAACATAATAACCTGAAAACTATTGGTCCCGGGGACGCCCTGATAGCGGGTTCCCTGATGCAAGACCAGATAGCGATCCCCATTCTTCGGATCAATGAGCTGCGTCCCCTCTTTGGCACGAATCAGGTTGATACCTTCATCTCCGTCGGGTTCTTCAGAAATAAACACATCGAACATCTTGCGCTTGTCATCACTTAGACTTTTGGCGTACGTCACCCGGTCACCCGTCTTCAGTTTCTGGAATTTACCGGGGAACAGCATTTCGAATTCGGTCAACTGCGACTGTTCGACAAACAGACGCTCGACTTTCTGCATCCCCCAGGGCGAGACATACAGACTCATCGCCCCAACAAACAGCGACACCAACATCGCCATGATCATCGTATGCCAGAGCAAACGATTGCGACCATAACCGCAGGCATGGAGAACCGTCATTTCACTCTCCAGGTACATTCGCCCATAAGCCAGCAGAATACCCAAAAAGAAGCCCAACGGCAGAATCAGCTCCAGAAAACCAGGCAACCTGTACGCCATAATCTGCAACAGAATATCGGGCGACAACCCGCCTGATGCTGCCTGCGCCAGATATTTGATAAAACGGCCGCTCATAAAGATCAGAAGCAAAACGAGCGTCACCGCCAGCATCGTTGACATTACCTGCCGAGCCAAATATCTAAAGACAATCACGCCAAACCCTTGACACCAGAATTCCGGTTACCCATAAAATTTCATACTTCCTGCGTTGGTGAACGTGCATTCTATTCAGCAAACGGTCCGGTAGCCAGCAGAAAAGCATTGAGGCCGACCTTGGCTTTCAACTACACTTGAGCCAGCGAAACACTCACCCGAAAATGTCAACGAGAACGAATCATACATGCGATATTCCAGTACTTCAGAAGCCATTATCAATACCTCCCCGAAGTGCATCTGCATTTCAGTCAATAGCGAAGGAAAGGCGGGTGAACTGTCAGACATCCTTAGCAATGACAGTGCAAAAGAGCTCGATAGCCTGCTCAGCGAACTATCCTTTTCCGGCAAACCGGGGGAAACCCTGTTTCTACCACGAAGCGGCACCCGGGAATTTCACATCCTGGTCGCTGGCATTGGTGATCCTCAAGCACTCAAAGAAAACGACGTACTGAAGATTGGACCGGCAATCGCAGCGGCTATCAAGTCAAATAAAATGAAAGAACTGAGTGTTGCGCTTGATCACTTTGGCTCAATATCTCCCCTGAATCTGGGTCGACAGATCATCGATGCCATCGAAACGTCGACCTACAGCTTTGACACTTACAAGTCGGAAAAATCCGGAGAACCCACGCTCACACAGGTCACCTTCCATTGCCTGGAAAACGAGACAGCTGCGCTGGACGAAACCATTCGTCTCGCACACGCAGTGAACACCGGGCGCCACTATGCCCGCACCCTTGGAAACGAACCCGGCAATGTCTGCACACCCTTTTATCTGGCTCAACAGGCGAAACAGCTTGGTAAAGACTACCCGGACATTGAAACCAATGTGCTCGACGAAGAAGAACTCGAGAAAATGGGCATGGGCGCTTTCGTATCAGTGTCAAAAGGCAGCACCCTGCCCGGAAAGCTCATTACCATGGAGTATTACGGCACGGATAAAAAATCAGCCCCCTATGTATTGGTAGGCAAAGGGATCACCTTTGACACTGGCGGCATTAGTCTCAAGCCGGGCGCACAGATGGATGAAATGAAGTTTGATATGTGCGGTTCAGCTTCGGTCATGGGAGTGATGAAGGCCATTGCCGAGTTAAAACCAAAGCTGAATGTCGTCGGCGTCATTGCAGCGGCCGAAAACATGCCGGCAGGCAATGCTTCCAAACCGGGCGACATTGTCACCACGCTGTCCGGTCAGACTGTTGAGATCCTGAATACCGATGCGGAAGGACGCCTGGTGCTGTGTGACACCCTGACCTATGTTGAACGGTTCAAGCCAGCCGCAGTGATTGACATTGCCACCTTGACCGGTGCCTGCATCGTCGCACTTGGTCATTGCACCTCTGCTGTGATGGGTAATGACCAGACGCTGGTCGACCAGTTGTTGGCGGCAGGACAGCAGTCGCACGACAAAGCCTGGCAACTGCCGCTATGGGATGACTACCAGTCCCAATTGGATAGTCCCTTTGCCGATATGCAAAATATTGGCGGTAAAGGCGCAGGCTCTATTACCGCCGGCTGTTTCCTTTCACGTTTCACAAAGTCCTATCCCTGGGCTCACCTGGATGTCGCGGGCACAGCGTGGGTATCCGGCGGCAAAGAAAAAGGCGCGACGGGTCGACCAGTGCCCTTGTTGATGCAGTATCTGGTAAATCAACTCGCATCATGATGCCACGAGCGGATTTGTATCTGATTCCCGGAAGCGCCTTTTCAGACGTCTGCGAATTCTGCATTCGCCTCACCTCAAAGGCGTTTCGGGCGGGACACCGCATTCACATCAAAGGCAGCGCCGCGCATGAAACCGAATCACTCGACAGACTATTGTGGGAAGCGGACAAAGCCAGCTTTCTGCCGCATGTCGTGTTGGAGCAGGATTCGGCGACGGTCGATCAGACGCCCATCACACTGAGCAATCTTGAGAGTACTTACCCTCCGGCCGAGCATCGAGACCTGCTCATCCAATATGATTCGGAGCTGCCAGATCAGCTCAAGACGTTTAAACGGCTGGCGCTGATTGTGCCCAATACAGAGCCATCGATTCATGCAGCACGCACAACCTACAAGGCGCTGACTGCGCAGGAATTCAGCGTCAATACGCATGATCTGCGCAATTAGTCTTCTTGTACTGCGTCGTCTCGGCGATGGGCGCCGCAAACTTGGCTACAGCTATGGCTAAGCCGTTGATAGCGCATGTATAATGGCGCCCCCAAAAGACCTTCACCCACATATTCGACAGTAAATTCAACTATGGATAAGACCTACCAGCCAAGCGACATTGAACAATCGTGGTATCAAACCTGGGAAGAAAAAGGCTACTTCAAGCCCTCAGGAACAGGCGATGCGTACTCCATTATGATCCCCCCACCCAACGTGACTGGCAGCCTGCATATGGGGCATGCGTTTCAGGATTCCATTATGGATGCTCTGACGCGGTATCACAGAATGAAGGGACACAATACCTTATGGCAGGTGGGCACCGACCACGCAGGGATCGCGACCCAAATGGTTGTCGAACGAAAATTGGCGTCGGAAGAAGGCAAAACCCGGCATGATCTGGGTCGTGAAGCCTTTTTGGATAAGGTCTGGGATTGGAAGGCCCATTCCGGCGGCACCATCACTCGTCAGCTAAGGCGGCTCGGGGCTTCAGTTGATTGGGAAAACGAGCGCTTCACCATGGATGACGGTTTTTACAAGGCTGTCCAGGAAGTATTTATTCGCCTCTATCATGACGGACTGATCTACCGGGGCAAGCGTCTGGTTAACTGGGACCCGAAACTGCACACCGCCATTTCGGATCTGGAAGTCGAGAACAAGGAAAAGCAGGGCCATATGTGGCATCTTCGCTACCCGCTGGCGGATGGTGAACAGACAGCAGAAGGTAAAACCTATATCGTGGTAGCGACGACTCGCCCCGAGACGATGCTTGGCGATACCGGTGTTGCCGTCAACCCCGAAGACCCGCGCTACAAGAACCTGATCGGTAAATCCCTAAGCCTGCCCTTGGTAAACCGTAAGATCCCGATTGTGGCTGACGAGCACGCCGACATGGAAAAAGGCACCGGTTGCGTCAAAATTACACCCGCCCATGACTTCAACGATTACGAAGTTGGCAAACGCTGCGCTTTGCCAATGATTAACGTCCTCAACCAGAACGGTGAGATTCTGGATCAGGCCGAGGGCTATCACATCGATGGCAGCGAAAATACCGGAATCGAAACATTCATTCCGGAAGACCTTCGTGGCCTGGATCGCTTCGCAGCACGAAAAGCGGTTGTCGCCAAGTTTGAAGCTCTCGGCCTGTTGGACGAAGTCAAGGAACACCAATTGATGGTGCCCTATGGCGACCGCTCAGGCGTGGTGATTGAACCTCTCTTGACCGATCAGTGGTTCGTGAAGGCCGCCCCTCTGGCTGAACCTGCCATCAAAGCCGTCGAAGATGGCGAAATCCAGTTCGTCCCAAAACAGTATGAAAATATGTACTTCTCCTGGATGCGAGACATTCAGGACTGGTGTATTTCCCGACAGCTTTGGTGGGGCCACCGTATTCCCGCCTGGTATGACAACAATGGCAATGTCTATGTTGGTCGTTGTGAAGAAGATGTTCGTCAGGACAACAATCTGGATGACAGCGTGACACTGAAACAGGATGACGATGTGCTCGATACCTGGTTCTCGTCCGCCCTGTGGACATTTGGCACACTTGGCTGGCCGGAACTGACTGAACGACTGAAAACATTCCATCCAACCGATGTACTGGTGACGGGATTCGATATCATCTTCTTCTGGGTCGCCCGCATGATCATGATGACCATGTACTTCATGAAAGATGAGAATGGAAAGGCCCAGGTGCCATTCAAATATGTCTACGTCACCGGTCTGATTCGGGACGAGCATGGCGACAAGATGTCAAAATCCAAAGGCAACGTACTGGACCCGCTCGATATGATCGACGGCATCAGCCTGGAAGATCTGGTCGACAAACGGACCGGGAACATGATGCAACCCCAGCTGGCTGAAAAAATAGCCAAACGAACCCGAAAAGCGTTCAGTGAAGGCATTGCGCCGCATGGCACCGACGCCTTGCGCTTCACGCTTTATTCATTGGCTTCGACCGGTCGCGATATCAATTGGGATATGAAGCGTCTTGAGGGCTATCGCAACTTCTGCAACAAGATCTGGAATGCCGCCCGTTACGTGCTACTGAATACGGAGGGGCAGGATTGTGGTCAGGAAAACCAAAGCGTTGAGCTTTCACTGGCAGATCGCTGGATCATCTCCAAACTACAACTCTGCGAACAGCAGGTGGAAAAGTCCGTCAGTGAATTCCGCCTCGACCTGGCTTCCCAGACCCTGTATGACTTCATCTGGAACGAATATTGTGACTGGTATCTTGAACTGTCCAAGCCAGTGCTGAATGATTCGGAAGCCAGTGCAGAAGCACTGCGCGGGACACGCCGTACACTGGTACGCGTACTGGAAACGATCTTGCGCATGGCACACCCTTTCCTGCCCTTTATCACCGAAGAAATCTGGCAAAAGGTCGCACCACTCGCAGGACGAAGCGGTGACACGATCATGAATCAACCCTACCCGGAAGCTGATATGTCGCGTGTCGATGAGCAAGCGCTTGGGGATACCGAGTGGTTGAAAGGCGTGATTGTTGCCGTCCGGAATATTCGCGGTGAAATGGATATCTCGCCCGGAAAACCGGTGCCGGTCATGCTCCATCACGGTAATGGCGAAGACAAGAGACGCTTTGAACAGCATCAGAGTTTTATCAAGTCCCTGGCCAAACTGGAGAGCATGACGTGGCTGGACAGCGAACCTCCCCTATGCGCTACCCAGTTGGTGGGAAGTATGGAGGTGCTGGTACCGATGGCCGGGCTGATCGATGTTGCAGCAGAGGTCAAGCGTTTGAATAAGGAACTAGAAAAAGCCGAGAAGGAAATCAAACGTCTGGAAGGAAAGCTGCACAATGAAAAGTTTGTCAGCAATGCACCCGCCGAGGTTGTCGACAAGGAAAAAGCCAAGCTTGCCGAAGCGCAGTCTACGCACAAAGTACTGAGTGAACAGGTACTGAAAATCAAGGCCATCTGAAACGGGACAGCCAGGATGAGCTTGTCGCAGGACCGGATATGATCTACATATTGGGCGCAGGCGCATTGGGCTGTCTCTGGGCAGCCCGCCTGCATCGGCAGGAACCGCTTTGCTTTTTGTCGACCCGCGCGTATGCGACAAGAAAAAAGTGGTTCCCCAATTCAGACTCGGTCAACCAGCGTTTCAGTCAATTACCGCCCCTTCCTGACAGATGTTTCGATTATCTCCCCGCTGCGATACAAGGGGCCGCCATCGAAGCTGTAAAAATTCCCCAGCAACTGAGCGATCACAGCCTTCGTCGAGGCGCACTGCTTCTGGTTACGACAAAAAGCTATGATGTCGTGCCGAGCCTGTCAGAATGGATACCGAAGCTCGATAGCAGTCATCGCGTTCTGCTTTTTCAAAACGGGATGGGAAGCCAGCAAGCGGCTTGCGAGCTACTGGGCAAGGTCCCCTGCTTTGCTGCGGTCACCACCGAAGCCGCCAATCTTGAACCACCTTCCAGAGTGGTCCATGCAGCCACCGGTGTCACCCGCATTGGCCCGCTGAATGAGGCGGCACGCGAGATTGAACAAGAAGACCAAACCGGATTTCTGGACACGCTTTCCCTTTCCGGCCTTAAAATTTCTGCGACAAAAGACATCTGGAAAACGCTGTGGCTGAAACTTGCCATCAATTGCGCGATTAACCCCTTCACCGCCATCGCACAGTGCCGCAATGGTGAAGTCAGCAGCACGACGCTCTTCAAACAGTTGTGGCCTGCGTTATCCATCGAATTGATGAACATGTTGACCACGGCTGGCTTGGACTGCACACCAGATGAACTGGACGCAATGGTGTTCAAAGTCATGCATGATACGCGAGACAATCTATCTTCCATGCTTCAGGACCGGATGGCGAAACGCCAAACCGAAATTGACTTCATCAACGGCTTTGCAGCCCGGTATTTATCGACGCATGGCCACAGCAACGATGCCAACCGAAAACTGACGGAGCTGGTGTATGCACTTGGGGATTGATCTGGGCGGCACTAAAATAGAAATCATCGCCATCGACAAACAATCGAGGGAGCATTACAGAAAGCGCATCCCGAGTCCGCAGCAGGACTACGAAAAAACACTTCTGGCACTGGAGCAGCTGGTTGACGAGACAGAAGCCTGCATTGGCAAGAGCGTCTCTCTGGGTATCGGCATTCCGGGTGCAGTTTCGCGCGAAAGCGGGCTAATCAAGAATGCCAATTCCACGTGGATAATCGGACAGGACCTGCAAGGTGACCTTTCCCGCAGACTTCAAAAACAGGTATATCTGGCCAACGATGCCGATTGCTTTACGCTTTCGGAAGCCTGTGATGGCGCAGCACAATCATACCCCATGGTGTTTGGTGTCATCCTGGGCACCGGAGTGGGCGGCGGCTTGTGCATAGACCGAAAGATCATTTGCGGACCAAACGCCATTACCGGGGAATGGGGACACAATCCCCTGCCTCAAAGTAACCTGCCCAACACCTCAAGCAAAGAACCCGAGACAGTCTGCTACTGTGGCAAAACCAACTGCATCGAGACTTACCTGTCCGGCCCAGCTTTTATTAAGCATTTCCATACGGCTTACCCACACCTCAAAACACAGATCGAAACGGCTCAAGCGCTGGCAGAGGCAGCCGGTCATCAACTCACCGAGACCAAGGACTATTTTGAACTCTATTGCGACAGATTGGCTCGCGGCCTCACGCAGGTCATCAATACCATTGACCCAGACTGTATTGTACTGGGCGGAGGTTTATCCAACATCGACGCGCTCTATGCGCAACTACCTGAAAAAATTGCGCGCTATATTTTTTCTGACTCTGTCAGAACCAAAATAGTCAAAGCACATCACGGCGATTCCAGTGGCGTCAGGGGGGCAGCCTGGCTTGGCATGCGACGCGGAATCCTGGAGGCACGCTAATGCGACCACGTTCCTCCACTGAGAAGCAACCATCGCCCCACTGCCCTTCAAGCCCCGCTGCCACCATTCCTGCTTTGATGTTTGCGGGTGCCCGCGATACGCTGCCCCTGATTCTTGCGGCCATACCTTTCGGTATATTGTTCGGAGCCCTGGCCCATGCCGCAGGGCTCTCATTTATAGCAGGTATGGCGATGTCGATGATTGTATTCGCGGGGTCTTCCCAGTTTGTGGCCATTACGCTGGTGATGACGGCTGCACCTGTTCTGATCATTATTCTCGCCACGTTTTTTGTAAACCTCAGGCACCTGATGTACAGCGCGCATCTGGTGAGCCACGTCAAACATCTACCCTTGCCCCTCAGATCAATCATGGCATTCTGGCTGACCGATGAAACCTTTGCCGTGGTCGCTAACCGCATCCATCAGCTGGATTCCAGCCATTCCGTTACACACGCAAATCTGCACTGGTACTATCTGGGCTCGGCGCTTTTTATGTACAGCAATTGGCAGCTCTGCACACTTCTGGGCTTTGTTCTGGGAGAACGCATTCCTGACCCGCTTGACTGGGGCCTGGACATCGCGATGGTGGTGGCGTTTATCGGCGTCGTTGCACCTTTACTGAAATCATTCCCGATGTGGCTCTGTGCAGTAACCTCTTTTAGCACTGCACTACTCACCTCAGAGTGGCCTTATCAAAGCGGATTGATGTTTTCCATGCTTATGGGCATCGTAGTGGCGTCACTCAGCAGCCGAAAATGGACTCCTGCTTCGCACAAAGGAACAAAAACATGAACGAAATACTATTGATTCTGGGGATGTTTCTGGTGACATACTCAGTGCGCCTGCTGCCCTTCGCACTTGCTGAACGCTTAAACTTCCCATACTGGCTGCAAAACGCGCTCAGCTTTGTGCCGGTGGCCGCGCTGACCGCGATCATCGCGCCCATCATCATGTATGACGATCAGGGCAATTTCAGTCCGGGCCTGTCAAATGATCAGCTGGTTGCTTCAGTGATCGCTTTTGCCGTTGCCTACAAAACGAAACACCTGCTGCTGACTGTCGTCGCAGGCCTGGCTGCATTTTTTTTGCTCACGCTACTCTAGACAGGCCCTTCTTCGCCAACCTGACTCACGATAGCGATGCCAGCTTCTTAAAATAGACCGGCCATTCAAAGGCGAAGCCCGGATCGGTTTTGCGACCCGGTGCGATATCACTGTGCCCAACAATACGATCGTCAGAGATAGCCGGATAATGTGCTTGAAGTAAACGGGTCAACCGGGCCAGCATATTGTACTGGACCTCTCTGTAGGGAATATCGTCACTGCCCTCAAGCTCGATACCGAGGGAGTAATCGTTACAATTATCGACCCCACAAAAACATGATGCGCCGGCATGCCAGGCGCGTTTTTCTGTCGAAACGAACTGAATCAGTGAGCCGTCACGCTTGATCAGAAAATGTGCCGAGACTTCCAAGCCCTCAATTGTTTTAAAATATGGGTGGGCTTCCCACGGCAAGCGGTTCTGAAAAAAAAGCTCAATATAGTCCCCACCAAATTGCTTTGGCGGTAGGCTTATGTTGTGGATCACCAACAAAGTGACGCCACAATGTTCAGGCCGCTCATTAAAATTGGGAGATGGGATTTGGCGGGCTTCTTTCACCCAGCCTTGTTCTAATTGCAAGATAAAACAACCTGCTGATGACTTAAGTGATAAATCTATCAGCTTTTAGACCGGAGCCAAAGACTCTAAGGGACAAGTTCGACGTTCATCGCTCTTCATTAGAGATTGGCTGGCAGCATCCTTGCCACCAGAACCAAAAGGGACTAGCTATTTTTCGAGCGGAGATTGGTAATGATTGACTCAAGGGCCCGATCGAATAACAAACCATCGTTCAGAATCTGGATACTGCCGCGACGCAGCTCTACCGCCAAGCCCATTCGGGTTTTTTCGGCAACCTTGATGCCGGAGCGATTGACAAAAATATACTTCCCGGTGGCTCTGATGACAGCAGCCAGCTTGCAACGCTCGGTCGCGCCACCGTTCTGAAACTCAAACCAGCAGCCTATTGCAAACTTGTCCACTTGTTGTACGAACGGATCACTTTCATCAATTTGTGGCGCTTCCTGGTCAGGCTCGGCGCTGACCAGAACAATTTCCTCGCTTTCAGAGGCGTCCTGAATGTTCGCGCCTTCGACCTTTTTGTCTTCATCTTCAGAAGGCTCCGTTTTTTCCGATTGTCCACTCCTGAAATCTTCCTCAAGTTCCATGGTGGAGCGAACCAAATCCGCAATCGCCTCATCATCTTCGGCCACTGTCTGCTCTGTTTCTGCAATAGCCTCGGGCACCTCAGAGCGATCCTGAACAGAGTGCAACTGTGATGCCTGCAAACTCTGCAAGGCAAGCACATGACTTTCCTCCAGCTCCTGCAACAAGTGCTTTGTCCTGAACCCGTCAAATGAAACCTCTTTCAGACCCGCCCTGAGCCTCTTCATTAACCCGGGTATCATCTTCAGCAGTTTGCCACGCGCATGCTCATCCCCGGTCTCGGGTTCGATCGACCACAGTAGTTCATCAACGAGAGCACAGGCGTCAAGCCAGCTTTCGCCGTCTTCACCTTCCTTCAGGTAGTGCAGCACCATGACGGAACTCCAACCGTCGCGTAACAGCTCCAATATATAGTCTGGAACAACACGCCCTTTCAACGAGGCATTCAAACTTTCCTGGGCAGCTTGCTTGGCCAAGTCGCTGGCAACTTTGCCTTTTTCAGAGTCTTTCGTTCTCTGCTCAACCAGTTGTCCCCTGCGCTGCTCAAGATCCACGAAATGCACAAAATCTTCGAGTAACTCTGCAAACAAGGCGACGTCCTGATCAAAGTCTTCAAGCACGCGCTCAACCACCGACTCGATTTTGTCTTTCAGGCGATCTTTCTTGCCCTCAGCCGGCTCGTTCCAGCCTATCGCCGCTTTCGCCATTTCGTTCAGCAATTTCCGCGCGGGGTGACCGCCGCGATTGAAAAAGCTTCTATCCATCAGCGCGACTTTCAAAATCGGTATCTGCAATCGCGACAACAACGCTTTCATCGCCGGCTGCAACTGGCGGTCATCAAGAATAAATTCGAATAGCATCGACACCAGATTGATCACATCGGCATCCATTTCTGAATAGTCTGCCTGACAATCTCCGCTCGCCAGACGCTGGTTCAACAATGCCCTGAAATCCAAAACCCGGTTGGTATTGGCATTCCCCAGCTGTTCCATGTGTTCAGTCTGAAAACTGCTCAATGCGCCGACCAGCTCTCCCTGCGAGTAATATACGTTGGAAAGAGTTGGTACTTCAGCGCTGATGGCGCCCGAAGAGACATCGCCCTGGTGCAGCAACTGGCGGAGATCATCAAACTGTTCTTCGATCACGGTGTTGGAAAATGTTTCATTCGGATAAAGAACGTCTGACTCATTCTGCGGTTGCCAGGGAGAGTGCGGTGCCTGCGGACGTCTGGCTCTCGGATTTGATTGCGTCTGCGCCGACTTTGGCGCACTGGTAGGCGTTCTTTTCAGTTGCTTAATATCCGGGGCAACGCCTAACTGGATAAACAGCGCGTTGGCATCACGATAGACCTTGGTCATTTCACTCAATACAAACTTTTCAAATAACTTCAAAACCACCAATTGTGCCCGAATATTAATATCCAGCTCGGAGCAGCCATCCAAAAAGGTGTCACAGAGGATTTCGGGGCCAGCCGGCATTTGCTCATGGTCAATACTGACCGGGGCAATCAGGCTGCCAGTTCTCAGATGTAAATCGTCCAGCACTTGACCACAGGAACTGCGCACGCGAGTGATCATTCCTTCGATGGCGACCTTGATTTCTAGATCATCATTCTGCACCAGACTCAAATCTTCAAGATTCTCAACCGCTTCTTTGTTGGCGCCAGAGCGGCTGCGATAGTGGCCAATTTCGTTAAAGGACTGAATCACCCCTTTGATGACATTGGTGGCTATATGCTTTTTCTGCAGTCGCAACTCTCTCATGGCATCAAAGTAAACGGTCTGCTCATTATTGGTGCCCGCCTTATCAGCCATGGCAAAAAGCGCATCATCGGCACTATCGAACAGATTTCTCAGCAAGGTGTGAACTTTCTGCTTGAGCAGCTCGCGCAACTTGACCAGCGGCGCAGGAAGCGGGTTAACGTGACCCCGCCCCGCTCCCGAGTTACCACCATGAATCCCTACCACTTTTGCACCACTCATTGAAGGCTCCGTAATCGTTTTGACAGGATCAAGTGAATAGAAGCGAACTTGATCGTCAACTTTTTAACTATATTTCACATTATAATGCGTCAAATTTGTAACATCTGTCACGAATTGTTTCTACGCGAATTCGGTCACAAAAGCGCTTGCAATCGCCAGGTCCGAACCCATATAAAGCCTATCGATTGAAGTAACATGACACATCCGGGATGACCCAAGCAAATTCGACCGCGATCGGCAAGAAAATGGCTTTTATCGCCTGGATCATCGGAATTATTCTGCTGACACAGGTTTTTGGTGCCTGGGAAAAACATCAGGACAACCCCAATCAGGCACCAGACAGCACAATTATGGGTGATACTGTGAGGGTCACCTTGCATCAGAATCGCGCAGGTCACTACCGAAGCTCAGGGACCATCAATGGCAAACACGCAGAGTTCATGATCGATACAGGTGCCACCGATATCGTCATCCCGGCCAGTTTGGCCGGGCTCTATGGTCTGAAGTCGACCGGACAAGGCCTCGGCCTGACCGCCAACGGCTACGTTGCACTCGACAAAACACTGATAGATGAACTTAGCATCGGAAAAATAACCCTATATAATGTGCGCGCCAGCCTGAATCCGGGTATGACCAGAGAGCAACCCGTTCTTTTGGGAATGAGCGCGCTTTCAGAGCTCGAAATGAGCCAGCATCAGGGCGTGCTGAATCTGACACAGTATCAATGACATACCGCCACGCAGATCACCGGGAGAACATGCCAAGCTATGGATGAACAGATCATATCAGAAGCAATAGCCGCGAACGTACGCGCGGCCCTGGCAGAAGATCTTGGCTCAGGAGACATCACAGCATTACTCATCCCGGAAGATCAAATGGCGAGTGCGCGCGTGATCACGCGCGAGGACGGCATAATCTGCGGAACTGACTGGGTTGACGCGGTTTTCGAAGCGCTTTCCGATGACATCAGAATTGACTGGCAGGTGAAAGACGGGGACAGCGTTTTATCGGGCGATTCATTGTTTACACTGCAGGGGCCTGCGCGCGCCATTCTGAGTGGCGAGCGCTGTGCACTCAATTTTCTGCAAACACTGTCTGGCACCGCGACCGTGAGCCGAACCTACGCTGATATGGTGGCGCATACCAATACAAAGTTACTGGATACACGCAAAACACTGCCCGGTTTGAGAATCGCTCAGAAGTACGCGGTAAAGTGCGGCGGGTGCGAAAATCACAGGACCGGACTTTACGACGCCTTTCTGATTAAAGAAAACCACATCATGACCTGCGGATCGATCAGACAAGCGATTGAGGCTGCCAGAAACACGGCACCGGACAAACCGGTTGAAGTTGAAGTCGAAAGCATTGAAGAGTTCCAACAGGCGCACGAAGCAGGCGCAGATATCATTATGCTGGATAATTTCGACATTGCGGATCTGGAAGTCTGTGTGGCTCGCAATCAGGGCAGGGCCAAACTTGAAGCCTCCGGAGGTATCGACGATTCAACATTGACCGGTATCGCGGAAACCGGAGTCGATTATATTTCAATCGGGGCGCTCACCAAACATTGTAAGGCGCTGGATTTATCTATGCGCATCACGCTATAAACTAGCGAGCCCCAAACTGTTTACATTCAATTACAGTTCGATACAGTTTATTCACATTTCGATTTTTTAAATCGCTATACACTGTTTTTTCAACTCGCCACCATGAAGCAACACTCTTCGACCAAGTATGCGTGAAAGCATTTGGTCCCACCTGAGTGAAGACCGAGATGTTCCGGGCTTCAGGTCGCCGGAAAATAGCCGGTTTGCTATTTATTACCGTCCAGGCCCGAGAGGCGCAAGGGCCCGATAAAGAACCAGACTTGATGAATCAGAGCAATGTATTAATACAGGCGAGCAAGCTGCTGCCTGGCCTGGCACTCATCGCTGTGTCGCTTTACATCCAGGGTCTTTTGGATGTTCGGCCTTATCAACCCCAGTATTTGAACGTCCTCGCGGGCACAGGTTTAGGCCTGCTTATCATCGGAGGATTGAAGCAGACTTACGCCCTGTTCTTCTTTACACTGCTTTCTCTGCTGGTAATACTTGGCGACTTCACTCCCAACAACCTGATTTTTTCGAGTCTTTATGCCCTGATTATCGCGTTTCAGAGCGCAGCCATTTACACAGGGTTTTATCAGTTCCGCAAAGGCAGTCATCACCTCGCCAGCAGTCATGACTACCTCACTTTTTTTGCTGTCTGCACCTGTGTCTGCTTCCTGTGCAGCGCCCTGTTCACTTTGAATGAGAGCGCCCTGTATACACATGAGACACTCAAATTTCAGGTGATGCTGGAACACTTTTTGGCCTCGATCACCGGAATTTTGATTTTTTCCTCACTTTTGGCCGCGATTAAACATCAAGCCAGCGCACCTCTCAAACAGACGGAATGGCTCGAGCAGTTCGCCTGGCTGGTCATGTTCATGGCAATTTCCAGCTACATGCTCACTCACCACAAAAGCCATACTCTACTACTGCTCCCCCTCGTGATCTGGGCCGCAACACGATTCAAGCCGCAGTTTTGTAGCGCTGGAATAGCCCTGTGTGCCTGCCTGGCCTTCGCCTCATATGAAGCCGCACCGGAAAAACACTCCACCACACTGGCTGAGTGGCTGGTACACAGGGAGTACTACCTTGCCTGGATTCTAGCGCTTCTTGGCAGCCTGTATTTCAACACCCTGATTCATGAAAAGAAGCGCGCCGAATCCCGCCTTGAAGAGCTGGTGCACGAAAGAACACTGGCTTTGAGTCTGGCAAATCAGGAACTGAAAGACGAAATATTTGTTCGTGAACAGGCAGAAAGATCTCAAAGAAACAGTTCGAAACGGTACCGGTCACTGATCGAAACTGCAGGGATTCCGATCATCGTTCTCGATCATAATACCTGTGTTCGACAATGGAACCGGGCTGCTGAACAGGCCTTTGGCTTTACCCGCGAGCAGATTATCGGCAAGAATTTTATTGACCACTTTATACCTGAAACCCAACAGGACGAAATGGCCTGGAAGTTGACCCGCATTCAGGAAAGCGGCATTAACCAGAATAACATTGAAAGTCAGGTCATCAGTTACGAAGGACTGACCCAGACGATGCTCTGGAATATTAACCAGCTACCCAGCATGAGTGACGAAGGTGGCGACTCCCAGTTCCTGATGATCGGGCAGAACATTTCGGATATCCGCAAAACGCAGGACCAACTGCACTATCTGGCACATTTCGATGCGCTGACAGGCTGCGCCAATCGCCGGCTGTTTGAAGACCGGTGCGCACAGGCAATCCAGTCTGCCATTCGTCACAAACATAGCGTCGCCCTGATCGGACTGGATATTGACCACTTTAAACGCATTAATGACACGCTGGGTCATGACTGCGGTGACGCATTCCTCGTCGAGCTGTCCAATCGACTCAAACAGTGTGTTCGTCGTGAAGATACCATTGCCCGACTGGGAGGAGACGAGTTTGCCGTCCTATTGGCCAACATCAATGGTCAGGAAGGCGCTGAGCTGGTTGCGCGCAACATGCTGGAAAACATTACCAGGCCGGTTCAACTGCAAGGTCACGAGCTCATTATTACGTCCAGTATCGGCATTACCCTATGCCCGGCCGACGGGACCCATTATCCTGACTTGCTGAAAAATTCGGATATGGCGATGTACCGTGCTAAAAATGCCGGTCGAAACAACATTCAGTTCTACAGCCCTGAAATGAACGAGGAGATGGAGCGCCAGCTAACAATCGAGCAGGAGCTTCGCATCGCGCTGCGCGACGAACAGTTCGAGATACACTATCAACCCATTGTCGACATCGAATCGGGAGAAGTCGTTGCGCTGGAAGCATTGTTACGCTGGACCCACCCACACCGCGGCCTGCTCAGGCCCGAGTATTTTCTGCAAACAGCAGAACAGACGGGCTTGCTAAACGATATTGGCGCATGGGCATTGCGTAAGACCTGCGAAGAAGGTGGCCAGATCCAAGCCTTTGCGAGCTCACCGATACAGATTGCGCTGAATATTTCGACACGACAATATAACCATCCCAATCTGGTACAAATGGTCAGAGAAGTGACCGAACAGACCGGTTTTGACCCGAAAAACCTGATCCTGGAATTGTCAGAAAGCACCATCACTGCCAATTCCGAACGCTCCCTGGCAACCTTGCAGGCTCTGAGTCAAATGGGCCTTTCGCTGACCATTGACGGTTTCGGCACTGGCTTGTCGTCCCTGCGTCAGATCAACCGAATCCCCATAGACATTATCAAAATAGACCGCAGCTTCGTGAGCAGAATACCGGAAGATGAAAACGACATGGCGATTACCGAAACGCTGCTCAGTATCGCTACGCACATGGATTTGAAAACTTTCGCGACAGGGGTAGAAACAAACAGGCAGGAAGCGTTTCTGAAAATCAATGGTTGCCGCTATGCACAAGGCTACCTGTATGCCGCACCGCTCCCTTTTGAACAGGTACAAGAACTGTTCAATGCTCTAAGAAATGGGGAACCACTAACAGAAGGCAAGCAAATCTACTTGCCTTTCAGCCATGAACTACACTGATTAGCGAAGCGCTGAGGAAGCCAATCGCCGCCTGACTATGCCAGTGAATCTGCCAGCTCAATAAACTGCAGGGTCAGGTTATGCTTAGGCGCAAAGTAAATGAGTGGCTTGCTGTTCTGATGTGATTCTTTCATTTTGACCGACGCCGACAACTTGACCGGCAACACAGGCAAGCCCTCAGCTGTCAGTTCCTCAACCAGTCGCTGGGGCAGCGACGCTCGGGGTTGAAACTGATTAACCACAATCCCTTCAATTGCCAGATTGTCATTGTGATCTTCCTGAATATCCTGCAACTCCCCCATGATCTGATACAAGGCTTTTCTTGAAAAATCATCACAGTCAAAAGGAATCAGTACACGGTCCGCGGCGATGAGGGCAGACCGGGTATAGAAATTCAGCGCGGGTGCGGTATCAATCAGAATTTCGTCGTAGTATTTCTCCATTTCCCGAAGCGCATTTTTCAACTTGTAGATTTTATGCTTCGCTTCCAGTTTCCGTTCCAGAAACTCAAGCTCGGGACTTGAAGGCAGTACGGATAAATTTTCGTAATCTGTGACCTGAATAAAATCACTCAGGTCCTTGTTGAACAAGTTGAAGGACAAGGTCTGCTCGAAAAAATCAGCGATAGAATGCTTGAAGTCTGCCGCATTTGTACCAGTGAGATAGTGCGTCGAGTTTCCTTGCGGATCAAGATCCACCACCAGTACACGCTTGCCTTTGAATGCAAACACAGCAGCCAGATTACAGGCAATGCTGGATTTTCCGACACCGCCTTTCTGATTAAATACGACCCTGATCATCTTCCGTCTCCATTGATAGGCGCTTTTGCGCCACTAGCCGGTTTGTTAAAGGGAACCTCTGTATCTTTCCCTGTGGTCTATGCGTAAGACCAAAGCAATACTTTTACCACGTCATCACTTTTTTGATAAAAGGAATCGACAACTTCTGTTTTTCGACCCAAGCGGCTTTATCCAGCACATCCAGAACTCCCAGCAATTCTCTCAGGTCTCTGCCGCTTCTGCGAATAATATATGCGGAAACATCCGCACTGACAGCCAAACCTCTCTCTGCCGCCGCGGCTCTGAAAACACTTTCCTTCTCACTATCAGACAAGGCCTGTAATCTCAGCGCCATTCCTGCATTTAAACGGGATGCCAGATCGGGCAATGAAAGCTCCAACTGTGCCACTGAACATCCGGCAAATACCAGCAGCTGTCCGTTTAATGTGACCTGGTTGTAGAGATTGAACACGAAACGCTCCATTGCCGGGTTGAGCACCTCAGGCCCAATGTCATCCAGAATAATGGCGTCATATTCGCGAAAGGCCTCACAGGCTTCCAGCAAGGCCTCTTCGTCCGCTTTTTCCAGAGAGCGAAGGGAAAGATAGCTTGCTCGTACGTTCTGGTTTTCATAGCGCTTCAGAGCGGCGATCGCCAAGTGGGTCTTGCCACTGCCAGACGGCCCGGCAATATAAATAAAGTGCTCGCGACCCTCTGACACAAACCCCTCGAGCATTTTTGCCGCCGAGGCATTCGCTTCACCAGCATAGTTTTCGAAACAGGCATCGGAAGTCTGTTGAAACGGTAGTGCCAGCTGATCGGAAAAGCTCATATCAAGATAAACCGAGTCAATGCTGATGACGGGAATTCAGCTCCCGAAACCCTTTGATGGACCAGGTAACAATATAATGTGCACCGCTGACCAGGGTGACGGCCAGTACCAGCCAGATCCCGTTTGCAATGACCCAGTCCGGCATCGGGAATTCCGCCAGTTTGATAATGAGCGCCAACGCAAAAACGATCTGTGCCATGGTACAGGCTTTGCCAAATAATGAAGGCTTGATATCGTAGTGACTAATCCAATAATGATAGATCAATGCGCCTGCCACAATCACCAGATCCCGCCCCAGAATCACGAGGGTCAGCCACATTGGAATCTGCTCAGTCAGCGCCAGCACAATATACGCAGTCATTAAAAGAAGTTTATCTGCCAGCGGGTCTGCAATCGCCCCGAATCTGGATTTCCAATTGAACTGTCGAGCCAGAAAGCCATCCACACCATCTGAAAGACCGGCAATAAAAAACACAACCAACGCAGCACCATACTGCTGCCGATAAACCAGTAAGGCAAAGGGCACAATCAGAATTATGCGTATGACCGTCAGAATGTTTGGAATTTGATGCAACACTCAAAGCGCCTTTGAAGGTTTTTGGCCGATCCAGCGAAAATGTTCTGCGGCAGGTCCTAATGACTGCTCGACTGCCACTGTTTGACTCGTGTCTTCGAAAACCATTCCGCTATGTCCGTTCAGGCCATCCACGGTGGCTATCCACTTCAGACGCCCCCCCAGTTCAACATACTCAAAGAACTGCTCGCGCTGCCCTTTTAATTTCAATCGATAGGCCAAACGCGCGCCCTTGACCCACTGAAGCTCAATGCGTCCGACGCTAGGCAGACTTTGCAGGTAATTCTGTAATCGTGCGTAATCCTCAAAATGATTCACCTGGTCCACTTCAATATTCAGCCATTCGGATTGCATGTCCAAACTTTGTTGAACGGCATAGCGTGCCGCCAGTTCCACCGAAACCTGAGACAGCAGATCCTGCCAAAGCTGCGACACCGTGACTCCAGATGCTGTACCCGCATAGTCCAGCCCTTTCAGTCTCATTGACCAATCGGCAGAAAAATTTGTGGCAACATCAGGCTCAAGCGGCAAGGCATTCAACCTGATCAGGACATTGAGATCCGGCTGATAACGCTGTGCAGCATCGCTGACCGCTTCCGGATACAGGCCCCAGAGCGCATTCAGATCAACAGAAGACAAATCTGCCAAATCCACGACCGGAAAATAAACCGGTAGCGACCGTTTTTCGGCCTCGCGCTTCAGGTCTTCGACATATCCGGGATCGGACGCGCCCAACAATCTTCGTTCTCCCTGGCGCTCTTCAACTAACCAGACCAACATGGAAGGCCGCGTAGCCCCCCAAATCGGAACACCATAAGATGCCAGGGCACGTTCAACAGAAGACTGAGCAAAACTGACATCAAGCAGAAAAGGTGGTGGTAATTCGGGAAGCAAGGCATTCGCATCTGAAACGAGCGCATTTTCAGCAGGATCGCTTTCAGCATGCGTTTCCTCAAGGAATGCTGGCTCCTGCACTGACGATTGCAACTCTTCAGGGTCACTGGCATTTGCGGCCGCCGCTGCTTTGATATAGTCCGGATTCTCGCGGTAACTGAATGCCACCACAAATTTTTCCGGCGATGCCAGTAGCTGCCTGGCCCCACTGTTCGCCAATGCCGCTTCATCACCACTGACTTTTACCAGCACCTGCTCAAGACCCTGTGCCAACGCGTCGTTTCTGCTGGATTCACCCTGAGATTCAACCGAAACTGTCGCTGTGTACAGACCGGAGACACGGGCGGCAAATGAAAACGTCGACAAGCAGCTTGCCAAAATGAGAAACAAAAGAGGAAAACGCGCAGGGTACGGTAGTTTCAACGAATAAATCCAAGGGCGAAACACGAAAGTCCGGACATATTATTCATCTGCCGACGAGAACACAACAGGCGCTTATAAAGACATAGTATTTGGACTAAAAACCAAGTCCTGATAGAATCCGCCCTCCGCTAATTCAGCGAATTGAACGAGACTTATCCAACATGACAGACGCTTCGACCCCCTCTTCCCAAACATCCGGAAAATCTCTCAGCTACAAAGATGCCGGCGTCGATATCGATGCAGGTAACGACCTGGTTGAGCGAATCAAGGGCGTCGCGAAACGCACCCGGCGACCGGAAGTTATGGCGGGGCTTGGCGGATTTGGCGCCTTATTTGAATTACCCAAGGGTTATCAGGAACCGGTGCTGATTTCCGGCACGGATGGTGTCGGCACGAAATTGCGCCTTGCGATGGATCTGAACCGGCATGACACCATCGGCATTGACCTGGTCGCCATGTGCGTCAATGACCTGATAGTGGCCGGCGCTGAACCCTTGTTCTTTCTGGACTACTATGCCACTGGCAACCTCAATGTTGAGGTTGCCGCGGATGTCGTGAAAGGCATAGGCGACGGCTGCGAACAGGCCGGCTGCTCTCTGGTGGGTGGTGAAACTGCCGAAATGCCTGGTATGTATGAGGGCGAAGACTATGATCTAGCCGGCTTTTGCGTTGGCATCGCTGAAAAGTCGAAGCTGATTGATGGTAGCCGGGTTCAGGCAGGTGACAGCCTGATTGCACTGGCCTCATCCGGACCACACTCAAACGGCTATTCCTTAATCCGAAAGGTCCTGGAAGTCAGTCAGGCCTCGCTTGAACAGCCAATGGCAGAAGGAAATCTGGGTGACGCATTGATGGCACCAACAAAAATTTATGTGAAGTCATTACTCGAACTGATCCGGCAACAGCCGGTCAATGCACTGTCACACATTACGGGTGGAGGCTTACTGGAAAATATCCCCAGAGTACTGCCCGACCAGACCAAAGCCGTTATTAATTTGGGCAGCTATACCATGCCCGATGTTTTCCAATGGTTACAAGAGGCCGGTAACATCGCTTCCCATGAAATGTACCGCACCTTCAATTGCGGCATTGGCATGGTGATTTGTGTTCCGGCGGCAACAGAACAGTCTGCCATTGAAATGCTGCAAGACGCAGGCGAAGTTGCCTGGAAGATTGGCAGTATCGAGACGGCAGGAGACGACGAAGAGCGCGTTGTTCTGGAAGGCCTGTAATTGATGGATGCTGTTGAAGCGAAGCCCCCGGTAATTGTGGTACTAATTTCGGGCACTGGCAGTAACCTGCAAGCCTTGATCGACGAAGTCAGAAACGAGAATATTCCGGCGACCATCGCCGCTGTAATCTCGAACAAGCCCGGCGTAGAGGGGCTCGATCGTGCACGCAAGGCAGAGATTACCGCAGAAGTCGTTGATCACACCCGATTTGATCAGCGAGAGGAATTCGATCTCAACCTGATTCGTGCTATCGACAAATACCAGCCGGACCTGATCGTACTGGCCGGATTTATGCGCATATTAACGGCTGATTTCGTCAAACGATACGAAGGCCGCCTGCTGAACATTCACCCTTCCCTGCTGCCAAAATATCCGGGGCTGAACACACATCAGCGAGCTTTGGATGCGGGCGATCAGCATCACGGTGTAACGACGCATTTTGTGACTGCCGATCTCGATAGCGGACCAAATATCATACAGGCACAGGTGCCGGTCCTACCACAGGACACCCCTGAAACCCTGGCGGCCAGAGTGCGCGAACAGGAGCACGTCATCTATCCGATCACCGTCAAATGGTTTGTTCAGGGCCGAGTCAAAATGCTTGACCACGCAGCTTTCCTAGACGGAGAACCCCTGCCGCAAAGCGGGCTGAGGCTGGACAGCCCGAATACCTTGCATTAAGTTCCGTAATATCCAACACTTAATATATGGGATCACATCAGGCTTTCAACATTGTTAGGGGTTCGATGCATTTTTGCATAGCGACCCTACTCGCTCTCGGCACAACTACGGCAGCTTCGAACACCGTGGATGCCACAACGCCTTTCGAACTTCGCCCCTTTACGGCCATCTACAGCGCTAAAATCAAAAAGGGAATCAGCCTTGATGGCAAGGCAGTCAGAAAACTGATAAGGCTTGATGACCGGCGCTGGGAGTACCGGTTTGAGGTTGAATCGCTTCCCGCAGATTTCAATGAAACCTCGGTATTTGTCTGGGAAGACAAGCAAGTAAAACCAAAGTCCTACCATTACCACTTGTCCGGCATGCTGATTCGCGACAGGGAACGCTTTATCGACTTCAATTGGAATTCACGAGCGGCAAAGGGGCATCAGGGAAAATCAGGGTGGAAGATTGATATCCCTGATCGGGCTCAGGACAGATTGAGCTACCAACTGCAGCTGGTCACAGATATCGCGGTTAACCGCTCCCCATTGCATTACAAGGTGGTTCATAAGGGCCGCATCGAAGAAAGCGACTTTCGCATCCTGAAAACGGAAACCATCCAGACACGCCTTGGAAAAATGGAAAGCCGCCTGGTAGAGAAAGTCCGCGCACCAGACCGTCCCAGAAAAACGCTGCTATGGTTTTCCAGCGAGCACCCCTTGTTGCTGCTCAAAATGTATCAACTCGAAAAAAACGGAGAGGAATACGAGATCCAACTGCAGTCCGTTACCTACCCCTAACCTGAGAAACCTTCACCTTTAGGCCCTACACTAAATCCAGCTCTAAATAAAGAATCCAACACAAATTTAATGATCGGATTCACAGTAGTATGTTACAGTCTGTAAGTGATGCGTACTTCAATCCCTTGTGTTGCAGAGCCCTTCAAACCACAACACAATTAGAAAAAGAAGAGGTGAGAATTTAGCCATGCTGTGTATCAGAAAAAAACTCCGTGTGGCCGGTTTACTGTTGCTGATCGCGGGCCTTCACGCGCCGATACAAGCACAGGAAAAGAGTCTGGACGATATCCTTGATCAGGACCTGTGGGGAAATATTTACAAGGACGGCGGCACCTGCTTTTACACCAAAACCCCTTTTTCAAAAAACAGCCCCCTGTTTAGTGTCACTTACGTCTATTCAGAAAGCTGGATACGTGACCACCTTCAATGTGGAACCGACCGCCAGTGCAAACGCGAAAGCCCTGAGTACCTCAAAATTCTCTCCGACCTTCACAATATCGTCATCGCCAAGTCAACCCTGTCTTTCAAATTGAAATCTTCGATGTTCGGCATACTTGACGACTCAATAGCCAAAGATGAATACGGCATGCGCACACACATGCATGTTGTGGAACCACGAGAGGAAATTAAGGGCGATATTGCCCGCATCATATACTACATGCACAAAACCTATGACCTACCAGTACGCGGGAACCTCCCGAATTTTATCCTCTGGAACGAAATAGACCCTCCCAGCGATGAAGAGCGCGCACGTAATGACTTGATAGAGTCCATTCAGGGGTCACGCAATCCCTACGTGGATGACCCAAGTCTTGTCAAAAGAGATGACCCGGCAAGTTAGCACTGGTAATTTAAACTAAGATCGACTTGGCATTGTCGCTGAGGTTCAGGACTGACATAGCGCTATCCGATCACTCTGACTTTGTTTCCGGAAGGTCGAAGTATCGACCATCCATTCCAGAATATCGCTAAACACACGAGCAGCCTGCAAATCACGGCTTAACATGTGATAACCCTCGGGGTATAGCCGAAACGACACACCTTGCGCCTCAAAATCGAGATCCTTGAGCATTTCGCATGTAGGCCGCTTGGGAATCACCTCATCTTTTTCACCGTACAACACCAGAGTATTCTCGGGCATGTTCGATGATGCCATCAGCGCTTCGTCCATCAGGTTATTGAGCCCATATATGGCGTCTATGCGCGTGGCTTTGATCACCAGCGGATCTTTAAACATTTCACGTAATGCTTCAATGTTGTCAGTTGCCTGAATTTCCAAACCTTCTCCGGTCGGCCGCCAGGAAGGTACAGTATGCACCGCCAACCAAAGCAACCAGCGCTGGTACCATGGCTGGGTATGACGCGCCCAAACCGCAGGTGCCAGTAATATCGCGCCCTCGATATGCGAACTGAAAAACTCCGGCACACGTACATTCCCCGACATAATGACGGCCCCCCCCATACTCTCCCCGAGCACATACAGAGGAACATCCGGCCAATTCTCCTTTAGCAGCCCAATCACCTGGACAAGATCAGATTGAAGAACGCCATCTCCGGGCCACACCCCTTGACCGGAAGTCGCGCCAAAACCACGCTGGTCGTAGGCAATACAAGCGACGCTGCGCGCGGAAAGGTAATCACACATGCCAGAAAAGGCATGGCTATAGTCATTAAACCCGTGCAGTCCCAGAACCAACGCTTTTGGATTTTCGGTCCAGGCCATACGGTAAGGAAGCAAATAGCCATCCCGCATTTTAAACGCATCGGGAAGCAATGCCGGCATTTGCGTTGATGACAAGGCATCAGGCATCTGGCTTATCGGACCACGACAGGCACTCAGACACAGGACAAGGACACTCAAGCGCAGCATTACCTTGAAAGCCACCATCATAAACTCAGCACTCGGCCACATGATCAAGCATCAACTGCACGGACTTGCGCCCTCTGAACTCATTGATGGCAGGACGATAAAGCACATGGACCCGCTCAGGAAGTGGCCTGCCAATCCAGTCACTATTGAACTGAATTGCGTCGTAAAGCTGATCTCCAAATTCGCTTTGCAACACAAGTTTGAGGTGTTTCTCCTTCAGAACCCGTTGTTGGGCTATCCGGAAGATGCCATCAAACGCCGGCTCGGGAAACTTTTGCCCCCAAGGACCCGCCCGATTTAACTCGGCCACCACGGGTAAACACAACTCCTGCTCCGAAAGATCACCATCACTGTACAGCACAGACTGAAGGTCTGACTCATCCAGCAGCCGAGCCGCGATGTCATCAAATGCAGCCCGAAACCGCTCATAGAACTCGGCACGAATAGTCATGCCTGCAGCCATGGCATGCCCCCCGAATTTCTCGATCAAACCAGGCGCGCTCTTGCTGATGGCATCCAGTGCATCGCGCATATGAAAGCCACTGATTGAGCGGGCGGAGCCTTTCAGAAACTCGACCGGCTTGTCAGGGTCATCGTGCTCGGGCGCAAACACCACGACCGGACGATGCAAACGCTCCTTGATCCTAGAAGCCAGAATACCAATGACACCTTGATGCCAATGTTGTTCATATAAACAAACGCCATACTGGTCGGCAGCCTCTATCGCTTCGAGGCTTGCCAGCTGTTGCTCGGCATCCCGCTTCATATCCTCTTCGATCAGCTTGCGCTCCCGATTGAATTTGTCGAGCACAGTCGCGAGCTCCACCGCCTGAGAAGCAGAGGTCGTCAACAGGCACTCTATACCGACGGACATGTCATCCAGACGACCCGCAGCGTTCAGTCGTGGCCCGAGTACAAACCCCATATCGGATGCATTCAGAGATTTCGGTTTTCTACCTCCAAGCTCAATCAAAGCCTGTATTCCGGGACGCATTCGCCCTGCTCTGATACGGCGCAGACCCTGCTCAACAAGAATGCGGTTATTGTGATCAAGAGGCACCAGGTCCGCCACAGTTCCCAACGCCACCAGATCAAGAAAATCCGCCATGGAGGGTTCCGCAAGCCCCTGGTTTTGAAACCAGTCCTGGCTACGCAGATGCGCTCGCAGCCCACTCATGACATAAAAAATCACACCAACTCCCGCCGCATGCTTGCTGGGAAAAGTGCAGCCGGCCTGGTTGGGATTTACGATAGCATCTGCAGCAGGCAGCTCCTCACCCGGTAGATGGTGGTCAGTGATCAGCACAGAAAGCCCTGCGTCTTTAGCGGCCCGGACACCTTGCAGGCTTGAGATGCCGTTATCAACAGTCACAATTAAATCAGCGCCTTGCGAAATCGCAACTTCCACGATCTCCGGGCTCAGGCCATAACCATAATCAAAACGATTGGGTACCAGATACCAGCAATGCACGGCCCCCATCGCCCTCAATGCGGATACTGCAAGCGCCGTACTGGTCGCGCCATCCGCATCAAAGTCACCGACGATAACGATATTTTTCTTTTGCTGAATGGCATCGGTCAACAGGTCAACGGCACCCTGAAGCCCCTTCAACTGACTCAGGCCCTGAAGATCCTTCAGGCTTAATGCCAATTCACTGATGTCTCTGATACCACGAGCACGATAGACACGACTGAGGAACGCAGGCATGCCCTCCAGTGGTGCTGTTTCAGGTACAGTTCTTCGAATAATTTTTCGTTTCATAAGTACCAAAGGTTGAGCGAAAGCTTCACAAAAAACGGAGGCTTGCTGCCTCCGCTCTTTTTGCAATTACTGCCGTCTAGCTGCGTCGGTGGCTGGCGACAAAGGTTTGAATAGCGTCAAGATCGTTCTCTACGACCTCGTACCGCTCTTCTCGATCAAAAAGATCAGCCATGTGTGGAGGTAAATCCGGTAATGTACCAATATTCGCTTTCTGAATCGCTTCCGGGAACTTAACCGGATGTGCGGTCCCCAGAGTCACCATTGGAACCGCCCCGCTGCGACGACATTCACGTGCCGCCCCCACGCCAATCGCGGTATGGGGGTCAAGCAGGTATCCGGTTTGTTGATAGACTTCTTCAATGATGTCACAGGTTCCTGCATCATCAACTGCGTGACTGTCAAAGAGTGCACGCGCGGCCTTCCATCGATAGCTCTCTACCGAGCCCGGTTTTGACTTCCATTCGTGCATTACCGATGCAAGCGCCTTGCCGTCACGGCCATACAGATCAAACAGCAAACGCTCAAAATTACTCGACACCATAATGTCCATACTCGGCGACAAAGTATGTTCGAGCGGGTGCAGCTCATACTGATTCTGACTGATGAAGCGGTGCAGAATGTCATTTCGGTTAGTCGCCACAACCAACTGGTTGATCGGTAAACCCATGTTGCGCGCAAGGTAACCCGCGAATATATCACCAAAGTTGCCGGTCGGAACCGAAAAGGAAACACTTTTCGTCGGCCCACCCAGTGCAAGTGAAGCACTGAAGTAATAAACGATCTGCGCCATGATTCGCGCCCAGTTAATCGAATTAACCGCAACCAGTCTGGTGCCATTCAAAAAACTTTGATCACCAAAACTCTCCTTCACCATTCTCTGGCAATCATCGAAATTACCTTTGACGGCGAGATTGAATACATTGTCGCTGATCACGCTGGTCATCTGCTTGCGCTGGACATCAGATACGCGCTGATAAGGGTGCAGAATAAAAATATCCACATTGTCGCAATGCTTACAGCCTTCAATTGCCGCAGACCCGGTATCGCCGGAGGTTGCACCCATAATCACCACTCGCTCGTTGCGGCGTTTGAGCACGAAATCCAGCAGGCGCCCTAACAATTGCAAGGCAAAATCCTTAAAGGCCAGAGTAGGACCACGGAAAAGCTCCATCACCCATTCATTGCTGTCCAGCTGCACTAAGGGCGCGACTGCCTTATGGTCAAACTGGGCATAGGTATCCTGTACCATCTCCCGAAAATCAGACTCCGGTATAGCATCTTCGACAAATGGATACATGACATTAAAGGCCAATTCCGCATAGGACAGGCCCGACCAGGATGCAATCTCCTCGATCGTAAAATGGGGTAGTGTTTCAGGCACATAAAGCCCGCCATCACTTGCCAGTCCTGCCAACAGAACATCTTCAAAACCTAAAGACGGCGCATCACCGCGTGTACTGATATATTTCACTGTATTGACCTGTTAACTAAAATGCTCTGCTCTGATCCTGACCACGCTGCCTTTGATTTCCGGCAATGCTTCAATGCGTTCGATGGCCTGATTGATACGCTTTTCCTGCACAACATGCGTCATCATAACCAACGGAATAAAGTCACCTGCGCGCTCCTGTTCCTTCTGTATGACGGACTCGATATTGATTTCCATTTCACTCATGATGGATGACACCTTGGCCAGCACGCCCGGGTGATCCTCCGCCGACATACGCAGGTAGTAGGCCGAATCAATTTCCTCAATTGGAAGCACCTGGAGGGCTTCCAGTGCTTGCTGGGCAAACCCAAGATAGGGAACCCGGCAAGCCTGCTGTGCATTAAAAATTCTCGCCACATCGACCAGGTCCGAGATGACCGCCGAAGCCGTAGCCTCAGAACCCGCACCCGCTCCGTAGTACAAAGTCTGACCCACAGCATCACCATCCACCTGAATGGCGTTCATGACACCATCCACTTTCGCGATTAACTGCTCCTCGGGTATCAGGGTTGGATGCACACGCAATTCAACGCCATTGGCATGTTTGCGGGTGATACCCAGATGTTTGATCCGGTATCCCAACTCTTCCGCATTATGCACATCTTCAAGCGTCAGTTTGCTGATCCCTTCAGTATAAGCCTGTTCAAACTGCAGCGGCACGCCAAAAGCCGCCGATGCCAGAATAGTCAGCTTATGTGCTGCATCAATTCCTTCTACGTCAAAGGTCGGATCTGCCTCGGCATAACCCAAGTCCTGCGCCTCTGCCAGCACGTCCTCGAAGGTCCGGCCTTTGTCTCTCATTTCGGTGAGGATAAAGTTTCCTGTCCCATTGATGATTCCGGCCAGAGACTGAATATCGTTAGCTGCCAGGCCTTCTCGAATCGCTTTAATGACAGGTATCCCGCCAGCGACACCCGCTTCGTAAGCCAAAACCACGTCGTGTTTTTCAGCCAACGCGAAGAGCTCATTTCCGTGCTCGGCGATCAGCGCCTTGTTGGCAGTCACAACATGTTTGCCATGTGTGATCGCTTCAATGACAAGCTCTTTCGCAAGATCGCAGCCACCAATAAGTTCAACAACAACATCTAAACCGGGATCACGTGTCAGGGCAGGCAGGTCTGTTGAGAATTCTATGCCACTCATGTCCACTCCGTCTTTCAGACGGCGAGAGGCAACCTTTACGACTTTCAGCTCACATCCGGCACGTGCGCTTATCATTGCCTGGTTGCGCTTCAAGACGCCAATCACACCGCTCGCAACCGTACCTAACCCGCATATGCCAATCTTAAGAGGCTTCAATTCTTACTCCTCACTTCCAAATCAAGGGCTTCGCTTCAATTGACGACGATTCATTCGCCGCCACTGCCGCCCTGGCCAAATCAAGCGGCATAGTATACCTATTACTGGCGCTAAAAAAATGATCAGCAGCGCCATTTGGCAATTCACACACATTTATACAGAAATCGTAACGGAGGAAAAACACGAGTGTGCCTGAGCACATAAAGCAGACGATGAATGCGGAAAAGAAATTGATCTCAAGCTTACTGGCCGATGGACGTACAGCGCGATGCACGCCATATCATAAGGTCGCTCGCATTCCAAAAACAAGAACGGAGCTACAAGGAAAAACAGTGAAACTGTCATAGACCCCTAACGCCACCCGAAGAGTAGGCGTCAGGCATCAAAATTATACTGGAGTCTAGAGAATCCCCAAACCCTTGGCGAGCTGATCGGCGGGAACATACCCGGGTACCAAAGTACCATCTTCCAGCACAATTGCCGGCGTCCCTGAAATGCCAATGGCTACGCCAAGATTGTATTGATCCGCCACCGGGTTATCACAGGTCTTCTGGGGAATATCCTTGCCCGCCTTGGCATCAGTGATTGCCTGCAGACGGTCGTCTGCGCACCATGCTGACACAATTTTGTCGTAGGATGGGCTACCGATACCTGCCCGGGGATAGGCCACGTAACTGACCTCTATGCCCAACTCGTTCATTCTGGGCACCTCAAGATGCAGTTTACGACAGTATCCACAGTCAATATCTGTAAATATGGTGACCGCCGCCTTCTTGTCCTTTGCAGGAAACACAATGCGCTCCTCCTGCTTCACGTCAGCCAACATCTGTGCCCGAGCGACACCTTTTCTCTGCTCGCTCAAATTAACGACCGTTCCACCTTTGGTGCTGAACAATTGTCCTGCGAGAAAATAGGATGCATCCTCGTTTGTGAATATGATGTCGGAATTATTTGAAACGACCCGATACAGGCCTTTCAGCTCGCTTTCTTCTACCGACTTGATTTCTAGTCCGGGAACCAACTCGACCAAGCGCTCTTCAATAGCTTTCTGGTCAGCCTTTGCTATAACAGACATGGCAGACAAAAAAGCCACCAGCATTAATTTTATCAACGTTTGCATTACACCCTCATGGTCAGCGACAGATCAAGTTGTATTTTTGCCCTCAAGCATGACTGTTGTGTGACGCCATGCACTTCAGGAAACGACGAGTCTCCACCAATTGCGGAAACCATGTCAAGTTCAGACACGCTAATTCTTATATAGTTCTGCTGCAAGCGTGAACCACGCATTTTGATGCACTCTTCAGATTTTGAGGGTAACTTGGGGCTCAGGCACGCGGATGATACTGACCGTGAAGATCCTTCAGTCGCTGCCGCGCAACATGGGTGTAGATTTGTGTCGTCGACAAATTGCTGTGCCCCAACAGCATCTGCACAACACGCAGGTCAGCACCATGATTCAACAAGTGCGTGGCGAATGCGTGGCGCAATGTGTGTGGAGAAACGGGAGACGAAACGCCTACCTGCAAGACGTATTTTTTAACACGGTGCCAGAAGGTCTGTCGGGTCATCATCCTGCCCCGCTTGCTGGGAAACAAGGCGGAACAGCTACCACCTGGATCAAGTACCGGCCTGGCCATCGCCAGAAACTGCTCCAAATAATCCAGCGTATATTCACCCACAGGCACTACCCGCTCCTTGCCACCTTTACCGTCCAATCGCACCAGCCCCTGCGCGATACTCAACTGTCCCAGCTGCAACCCGACCAGCTCGGAAACCCGAAGCCCCGAACCATACATCAGCTCAAGCATCACTTTATCCCGCATTTCGACGGGATCCTCCGTATCAGGTGCGGCGAGCAATGCCTCCACCTGCTTTTCAGTCAGTATCGATGGAAGCTTTCGGGGGAGTCTCGGGTTATCAAGATTGATACTCGGATCGCGTTCCAATAAATCCTGCCGAACGGCAAACCTGTAAAAACGACGCAAACTGGACAACATACGAGCTGTAGAGGACGGTTTTGCACCCTGCCCCGCTCTGAAAGCAAGATAGTCGAGTAAGTGATGTCGCTGAACCTGAAGAAGCTCGCACGAAATCTGTGCATCCAGCCAGCGACCAAACTGCTTCAGATCATTGCGGTAGGAGGCCAGAGTGTTATCACTCAAGCCATTCTCCAACCACAATGTTTCCAGAAAACGCTCTACTGCCTGCTCAGATGTCAATATTGGCACTCCAAAACGCAAAAAAGGCAAATCACCGGAATGATTTGCCTTTCACTTTCGAAACCGCTGAAACTAGTTCAACTTTTCCTTGATACGTGCAGCCTTACCACTCAGCTCTCTCAGGTAGTACAGCTTGGCCTGTCGGACATCGCCACGACGCTTGACAGTAATACTGTCAACGAGCTTGCTGAATGTCTGGAAGGTACGCTCTACGCCCACGCCGTAAGAAATCTTTCTTACTGTAAAGGCCGAGTTCAATCCTCGATTGCGCTTCGCAATAACAACCCCTTCATAGGCCTGAAGGCGCTCTCGGTTTCCTTCTTTTACTTTCACCTGGACGACAACTGTATCCCCAGGGCCGAATTCAGGCACTTCAGCTGTCATTTGCTCAGCTTCCAAGGCGCTGATGATGTTGTTCTTGCTAGTCATTTTACACTCCAAAAATTGAGCAGATCAGGTTTTCTCAACCTTACCTACCTATTTGCCTCATTAATAAACTCTTGCAAAAGCCCTTGTTGCTCAGGACTAAGCTTGATCTTTTTCAACAGGTCCGGCCTTCTTTGCCATGTCCGACCTAGCGCCTGCTTTTCTCTCCACGCTTCTATCGCCGAATGGTTTCCCGACAACAGTACATCCGGAACCTGCATGCCCCGGTATACTTCCGGGCGCGTGTAATGGGGACAGTCCAGCACCCCATGGACAAACGAATCTTTTTGCGCCGAATCCTCGTGCCCCAGCACATCAGGCACCAACCTCGAGACCGCATCAACAACCGCCATTGCAGCTATTTCTCCGCCACTCAGAACGAAGTCACCGAGAGAAATCTCCTCGTCGACCTCTGTTTGAAGCAGACGTTCATCGACCCCTTCGTAACGACCCGCGATCAAAATCACTTTCTTCTGACCGGCCAACCGTTGCGCAACCGCGTGATCAAAGGCCTTTCCCTGCGGGGAAAGGTAGACCACAGTTGCGGGGCCTCCGGACTCAGCTTCAGCGGCCTGCTTTGCAGCCTGTATCGCATCCTGTAAGGGCTGCACTTTCATCAGCATCCCGGGGCCACCCCCGTAGGGACGGTCGTCCACCGTGCGATGCCGATCCGAGGTAAATTCCCTCGGATTCCAATACTTTATTCGGACCAAACCGTTTTTGACAGCCCGACCTACAACACCGTGCTCCTCAATGCTTTCAAACATTTCAGGAAACAAGGTCACCAGACCAAACCACATAACGCCGGCGCTCTAAAAATCCGGATCCCAATCCACTATCACGGATCGATTATCCGGATCGATACTTTTTACCACCTGGGCTTCCAGATAAGGAATCAAGCGTTCCTTACCATCCAGACTCCCCTGGCAGGCTCTAACGACCATCACGTCGTTCGCACCCGTTTCCATCATCCTGGAAATCTGGCCCAATAATTGGCCCGACTCGGTGGACACTTTCATCCCAACCAACTGGTGCCAGTAGTACTCGCCCTCTTCCAGCTCCGGTAGCTCGCTGGTAGCCACGGCAATCAGCACATTGCCCAATTGCCTGGCTTTTTCACGGTCATCCAAGCCGACTATCTTGGCCACCAAACCGTTACTGTGAGGCTTGCACTCGCTTACCTCTACTTTTCTGGATGTATTGCCTTGCTGCAAGAACCATTCGCGATAATGACAAAGGTTCTCTTTGGGACGCGTATAGGAAAGCACCTTTACCCATCCCTTCACGCCGTATACCGACGTTATCTTACCCATTACCGTTACATTATCTACGTCAGTCATGGGCTGCATTAACTTTTGCTGTTTGAACGCTACGGAAAAAGTTCAATTAAGCAGCTGCAGTGGCTTCTTTCAACAAACCTTTGACGCGATCAGAGGTTTTGGCACCTTGGCCCACCCAGTATTCGATACGGTCAGAATCCACACGCAGACGCTCTTCCTGGCCACGCGCCAATGGGTTAAAGAAACCGACGCGCTCAATATACCGGCCATCGCGAGCTGAGCGGCTATCTGCAACTGTCAAATGATAAAAAGGACGCTTTTTAGAGCCGCCTCGAGATAAACGGATAGTTACCATATTCGTGAATACATCCTGAAAAAATGTTAGTAAAAATTATCTAAACACCCGCAAAAGTCATGCAAGGCGCTCGAAAGGGCGCATATTCTAGAGTATTGGAAAGCATTTTTGAACACTCTTTTTCGCTTTTTTACTCAGACTGCGCAGAAAGCCCTACATTCGGCCGAAAGGACCTCCACCGCCCGGAGGCATCATACCTTTCATTCCCCGCATCATATTGGCCATTCCGCCCTTTTGGCTGAACTTCTTCATC
Source organism: Oleiphilus sp. (assembly GCA_006212045.1). GTDB lineage: Bacteria > Pseudomonadota > Gammaproteobacteria > Pseudomonadales > Oleiphilaceae > PZPK01. The sequence goes on from PZPK01000006.1 coordinate 125,252, forward strand.
ATCTTCTGCATTTGCTTGTGTTGCTTGAGCAAGCGGTTAATGTCCTGTATCTGGGTCCCGGAACCCGAAGCAATCCTGCGCTTTCTGGAATTATTGATGGAATCCGGGTAGCGCCTTTCATTTGGCGTCATTGAACAAATGATAGCTTCCATCTGCCCCAGTGATTTATCGTTCACCTGCTGCTGGGCCGCCTGCGCCATCTGCCCCATGCCCGGCAACTTGTCCAACAACCCAGCGACCCCGCCCATATTTTTCATCTGAAGCAACTGGTCACGGAAGTCTTCCAAATCAAATTTCTTTCCCTTTTTGATTTTGCGTGTGAGCTTGTCAGCCTTTGATTTATCGAGCTTACGCTCGGCTTCTTCAATCAGACTGAGGACATCACCCATCCCCAGAATACGCGAAGCTACACGATCCGGATGAAATGGCTCTAGCGCATCAGTCTTCTCGCCGACCCCCAGGAACTTGATGGGCTTGCCGGTAATGGTTCTGACCGAAAGCGCAGCCCCCCCCCGTGCATCACCATCTGTTTTGGTCAGGACAACACCGGACAGCGGTAACGCGTCATTGAATGCTTTGGCGGTGTTTGCCGCATCCTGCCCAGTCATCGAGTCCACCACAAACAGGGTTTCGACCGGATCAATGGCTGCATGCAACTGTGCAATTTCTGCCATCATGTCCTGATCAATCGCCAGTCGGCCCGCAGTATCCACGATGAGGACGTCACAAAATTTCAGGCGCGCTTCTGCTAACGCTGCGTTAGCAATATCGACCGGCTTCTGATCGGCACTACTGGGGAAAAACAGCGCATCGACCTCACCGGCCAGTGTTTCGAGCTGTTTGATTGCGGCTGGACGATAGACGTCCGCACTCACAACCATGACTTTCTTTTTCTCCCGTTCTTTCAGGAACCTGGCCAGTTTCGCGACCGACGTCGTTTTACCGGCACCCTGCAACCCGGCCATCAACACCACTGCAGGCGGTTGCGCGCTCAGATCCAGCCCTTCGGACTGCGCACCCATTACCTCGACCAGCTCACCGTTGACAATCTTGATGAACTCCTGACCCGGAGACAGGCTTCGCATGACTTCCTGACCAACAGCCTTTTGCTTGACCTGATCAATAAACTGTTTGACAACCGGAAGCGCCACGTCGGCTTCCAACAGCGCCATGCGCACTTCGCGCAGGGTCTCTTTGATATTGTCTTCCGTTAACTTGGCCTGTCCAGTGACCTTACGCAGGCTATCCGATAGACGTTCGGTTAGATTTTCAAACATGATTTATTTATGCACCCGTGAATTAGTTGCGAAGTATGCGCAAACCGCGCATTATAACCACTCCTTTAGTGAATATTGAACTCTCTCGTCGACTTACTGCGCCCTTACCAGATGAATATAATGGTACTTAGCCTGATGTCAGCAGGTCTCTACGCCCTGGGGACCACCTACCAGTTGCTGGCCTACCTCAAGAAGCTCGAACTCAAACCCTTCATCTCCCTGCTTATCGGGACACTTGCGGCATTGTCTCAACTGGCTTTGACCGGCGACCAGCTCTACCAAAGCAATAGCTACAATTTCAATCTTTTTACCACGGCCTCCCTGATTACAGGACTGATCGCCTTGACGATGGTAATTCTGGCTACGCGCAAACCTGTACAGTCAACCTTGTTATTGATTTATCCACTGGCAGCCATATCCGTGCTGGCCTCTACCCAGTGGAATACCCCGGCGCAAGGGTTCGAACCCCAGGAAAGCGGCATTTTCTTTCATATATCACTGTCAGTCATCGCCTATTGCATCCTCAGCATTGCTGCGATTCAGGCCATTTTCATCTATGCCCAGAACAACAATCTGAAAAAGAAAAACAACACCATACTCATGCGCAACCTGCCACCTCTGCTGACAATGGAGAAATTGCTGTTTGAGATGCTCTGGAGCGGTACCGCAATACTTGCACTGGCCGTATTTGCCGGATTTATCTTTGTTGATCACCTGTTCGCTCAACACCTGGCTCACAAAACCTTCTTTTCACTGCTTTCCCTGGCGGTGCTATCAACCCTTCTTTATGGTCGATACAAGCATGGCTGGAGGGGACTAATGGCCATAAAATTAACACTCTGGGGAACCGGATTTCTGATGCTGGGCTTCTTTGGAAGCAAGTTTGTCCTGGAGTGGGTTCTAACCAAACCCTGAACGCATTCCGCACATCAACACGCAGAGTACCTGAATTGAACGAAACAACCACGACCACCTTACTTCTGATCCTGCTTTTGCTGATTTTGCTTTCCGGCTTTTTCAGCAGCTCGGAAACCTCGATGCTGTCTCTCAATCGTTACCGCCTCAAGCATCTGAAGAAAAACAAGGTCAAAGGCGCGGTCAAGGCGAGCGACTTGCTGGACAAAACAGACCAACTCATCAGCGTCATCCTGATCGGCAACAACTTTGTCAACATCCTTGCCTCTTCAATTGCGACCATTGTAGCGATTCGACTCTGGGGCAATGCGGGTATCGCCATCGCCACAGCCCTGTTGACGTTGGTGATCCTTATTTTTGCCGAGATCACCCCAAAAACCATCGCGGCCTACCACCCTGAAAAAATCGCCTTCCCAGCTGCGCATATCCTGACTCCGCTACTGAAAATCATGTATCCGGTGGTCTGGATCGTCAATCTGCTCACAGGCTCCCTGCTTAAACTATTGCGTATCAAGACAGACCAGGATTCCAATAACCATTTGAGCCGTGAAGAGTTGCGAACAGTGGTGAATGAAGCGGGAGCCATGATTCCAAAAAAACACCAGGAAATGCTCATCAGCATTCTTGATCTGGAAAAAGTCACCGTGAATGACATCATGATTCCACGCAACGAAATTATCGGGGTGAATATTGAAGACAACCTGGATGACATCATCCACCAGATCAAATCATCGCAACACACGCGACTTCCCGTATTCAAAGGCGAAATCAACAATATCATCGGGATTCTGCATCTCAGAAACATGTCTCGGGTACTACTAAACAACGAGCCCAACAAAGCATTACTGCTTCAGGCATGCAGAGCACCCTACTTTATTCCTGAAAGCACTCCCTTAAACACCCAGCTGTTACATTTTCAGAAAGAAAAACGACGAATAGGTATCGTTGTTGACGAGTACGGAGAGGTTCAGGGAATTGCGACAATGGAAGATATTCTTGAGGAAATCGTAGGCGAATTCACAACCGACTACTCAGCGTCCAGCAGCAATGATATTACGCGAATAGACAACGGATCTTTCCTGATTGACGGATCAATCACAGTAAGAAGCCTGAATAAGGCTCTTAAATGGTCCCTGCCAACAAACGGCCCAAAAACGCTCAGCGGCTTGATCACAGAGTATCTCGAGACGATACCGGAATCCCCCGTGTGTCTCACACTGGAGAATTATCGGATAGAAATCAGACAGATAAAGGACAATATGATCAAGACCGCCCAGATTACAGTATGCCCGTAAGCCTCGACGGTCTTCACAATATCGCCCTAAATAATTGTTACTCACTGCAAAATATGCCCATCTCGTGATCATTTGTTAAGTTTTTTATCAGATTGTCTTATAATCTAGGCAATACTTTGACTAGATTTTGACCTATGATGGAGCAATACGGCATAGATGAACCCGTTTTTTGCCAGTTGCGCACTTTTCAGAATGCCTTTAAATCAGTCAGTGCACGGTCGAACCGGACTTAATGTATGAGCAATTCGTCGGAAGTATCTTATTTAAGATCCTCAGACCAGCTGGAAACAACCAAGTATCCAGAACCGTCTGAAATCAGCGCCGTTTATGCCGCGACGGCAAAAGCGATGAGCGAGCTGCTGCAAGGCATGTTTGATGCGGTCGATGACTCGTTGTTCGAACTTGCCAATAATGCCCGCTCCAACAACGAACAAAATCGCTTTTTCGAAGCCATGCGCGATGTTCGGATTAAAAAACAGACGATCGAAACCGCCCTGCAGAAAAACATCAAAGCCCTGTTTGAACCCAAAACCGTTTTAAGCTCCAACCAGGAAGTGCAGGAAGAATCCCTGTTCGGCAAAGATAATCTGGCATTGGTCGGAGAGTCCGAAATGGAATTGGACATTGCCATGACCTCAATGTCCAGCAAGGCGAGCGCCAATTTCCAGGGACAACTCATTGAGATCAAAGCAGGATTTGGCACCTTATACCACGCAAAACAACCTCAACTGATTGCTTATCCACTTGAGCCCCGCCGCATCTGCAAAGCTTTCTGCGATGCCTGCAGCTGTCTGGAAGTCGACCTGAAAGAACACTTGCTTATCCTGAAACAGTTCGACCGTTATGTCATGGCGCACTTCGATGAGATCCTTACCCGCTGCGGCTCCGCATTTGCACATCTGGGCATTGTCTTTTCCAATGGCAGAAACAAGACGACCGTAAAAAGCAGTGGCGATAGAGGCGAGCAGACAGCTGCGAAACAGAAGCGGGCATCTGGTCATCGCCAGTCAGCACAAAATGCCAATGACATGCTTCCTGCATTACAGGCATTACTGGCCAAAGCAAATCAAACGGCCAATGCCCAACAGTCTGACCATATAAACCCAAAGCAACTGAGCTCCCGTAGCATTCAGCAATTACTGAATGCGATTCAAAAAAACAGTATTGAGGAGTTACAGCGACCGGGCCCCGGCAACTTGCCCATTGACGCCTCGATTGCCCAAAAGTTCGCTTCCAACAAGGCCCAACTGAATAAATATGACGCGGATCTGATTAATCTCGTCTCAATGCTGTTTGACTTCATTCTTAAGGATTACAGTTTGGCACCTTCGATGCAGGCGCTGATCAGCCGTCTGCAGATCCCGATCGTTAAGGTGGTGATGCAGGACAAAACCTTCTTCAATAGCAGCTCTCACCCGGCGAGACATCTTCTTAATACGCTCGCGAAAGCAGGTATTGGCTGGAGCGAATCCACTGACAAGACCAAAGACCCGCTTTACGCCAAAATCTATCAGATCGTCTATCGGGTACTTGAAGAGTTCGACGGCGATATCAGGCTTTTTGCCGACCTAAGTGACGAACTCGACAACTTCCTGCTACAGGAAGAACGAAAGTCTGCATTGATCGAACAGCGCACGCGGGAAGCTGAAGAAGGTCGTATCAAAAGCCGACGTGCACAGATCAAGGTCGAGGAAACACTTAGCAAGCAGATTCTGTCAGCGCACCACTACATCCCGGACCTGGTCATCAATATGCTCAAGAACGGCTGGAGTCGCGTGATGTTTCTGGCCTACTTAAAAGATGCTGAAGAGCATCAATGGCAGAATGTAACAGACATCTCCAAGGAGCTGATCTGGTGTCTTCAACCGCTCACAGAAGCCAGGGATCGACAGCGCTGGATCACGGTTGTCCCTAAACTATTGAAAGATTTGGAAGCCGGACTCAGAAGTGTGTCCTACAGCAGCTCTAACTTGGAAGAGACGATGCTGGCCATCAAGGATGAGCTGACATCTTCGTTCAAGGAGAGCTCGTACACCCAGCCCTCCAGCAGAAAAGACAGCCTGACCTCGCGCATCGTCAATAGGGGGCGAGACGAAGACAAATTGTCTGACAATGAACCCGAGCAGAGAAAGCCTGATTCCGGGCGCCTAAAAGCCTATTTGGCGCGTGTTAGTGAGTTGAAGCCCGGGCAATGGGTTGAATTCAGACTCATGAACGGAAGCCAGTATCGCTGCAAACTATCCGCACACATCCCGGAAGCCGACAGCTATATTTTTGTGAACCGCATGGGACTCAAGCCCATGGAGAAAACACGCGAAGAGCTGGCCAAGGATCTTTTGCATCAACGTGTCGTTTTTCTCGACCAGGGTCTGATTATTGACAGGGCTCTCAGTTCCATTATGTCAAACTTGAGACAGGATGCTAACAACGCATAGCACCCCCTTGTTGTTGATACTGGAAACTGCCTAGATGAATGCTGGCCATGGTGATGGTTCCCTCAATTTTCTGATATGCATCCTGCTCGCACTGACTTTGCATATTTGCGCTTTGGTCGTCGTTTCGCAGTTTATTACGATCAACCTGGAAGATACGCGAACTGTCCCCGTCATCACCCTGTCCAACGCCACAACACAACAAGCACTTGATGCACAGGGAAAACCTGTAGAGGTCAATCGCGAGCTCATCGATACCACGGGACGATCAACGTACTCAACTCACCAGCCCCCCGAATCCCCCCCTGAAAACCCAAGCCTTCCCAGCACAAGCCCTTCTGTTACGCAAAATTACAGGCAAAGGCTTCCAAGTACTGGTTTTCAGAACCTGTTTTCCAGAGAGGAGACCGAGCTTGCTGAAACTGTCCAACAGATCTCTACGCGAAACACCGAGATTCTATCCAGCTATCAACTCACGCTGCGCAAACACATGCTGAAGGGAGAGCTTTACGATCGCTTTCACCGCTACCTGAGGGACCATGACAAGCCGAAAATCAATTACGAGATACTTCTTACCCTGTTTCCGAATGGTGCCATCAAAAACGCATCGATACGCCAAAGCAGCGGCGTGGAGGAACTCGACAAACTGGCCATAACCGCTGCATTTAATGCAAGCCCTTACCCAGCACCACCCACATCCGACATAAGAAACGGATTTCGATATGCCATCCCGTTTACTTATGTCAACGCCAACTGAAGAAGAGCTTTTTGTTGGCAATCAGTCGTAAGGGACGATCGATTCAGCATACAACTTAAGCTCTTCGAGTATAAACGCATCACTTTCTGACAAACGCACTGCGTTGCACAGCGCATTCAGCTCTTCTGCAAAACCTTCGAGATTCAAAAAACCGCCCTCACCCGACACCACACGATTAAAGCAATGACGATTCCATTTTTCCTGCTCTTCATCAGAAAGGGCTTCAGGATAGTTACGCGCCTTGTATCGAAACAGCATCTCCGGAAGTCGAGGATCTGTAAACTTGCCATCAAACTCCGCCAGTTCCTGCACGCTGGCGGACCTGGCACGCGCCATTTCCTTTTTGTCCTGAGGCGAAAAAAAGCCACCGGAATAAATCATCAGGTCAGGATCTGCAGTATCAGCAACATACTCCTCACTGAAAATCGAACTCCAGCGCTGCATACGTTCAACGTTTTTCCTCAGACCCTGTAAATGATTTTTGATCACGGCCTCATCCAATTGCCAGCACAGCCGATTATGATCAGAGATTTCCTTAAGCGAAGAAGCTGGCAACAGTATCGGGCATTTATTGGTATGCACCGTTTTCAAAGGCGGGCGAGTCATCCCCGACGGCAGCTCACCTGCTGACATGTACAAACACTTCTTCAGGTCTTCCACATCGTATTCAAGCCAATCGGCTGGATCAAATCTCAGGTCCCAGACGACGACACCATTTTTGTTTTTCGGATGCTGAAATAAAGGCGCGACGATTGCGCAGCACCCCAACGAAGCTTTGTACTTTGAGGAAACGTGCAACAAGGGTTTGGACGCAGTGATATCAAAAGCATTGGCCACTTTATCCTTGTTCCTGAACGAAAAGGCCCAGTCAAACAACTTCGGCTGCCGCTGTTTAATAAGCTTCGCCAGAGCAATCGTCGCATACACATCAGACATGGCATCATGCGCCGCCTCATGCGCAATACCGTTTGCCTTCGTTAACAGCTCCAGTCTAAAACTGGGATTACCCTCCTCGTCGCGAGGCCACTCGAGTGTGTCAGGTCTCATGACATGCACGAGTCTCACCACATCGATCAGATCCCAGCGTGAGTTCCCGGAGCGCCACTCTCGCTCGTAAGGGTCCATCAGGTTACGATAGAACAGGTTTCGGGATACCTCATCATCAAAACGAATACTGTTGTAACCTGCCACACAGGTACCGGGCTGTGAAAAAACCGCATTAATCTGCTCTGCGAATTCCGACTCCAACAGTCCGTTCTGTTTCGCGACCTGAGGTGTAATTTTCGTGATCAAACAAGCGGTCGGGGAAGGAAGAAAATCTTCGGAAGGGACACAATACAGTATCTTCGGGTCTTCGATGATATTAAGTTCAAGATCTGTACGTACGCCGGCGAACTGGCAGGGGCGGTCTTTCTGGGGGTCGGCACCAAAGGTCTCATAATCGTGCCAGAATATAGATTCCATAATGTTCGTCAGTTGCGATTGGTGACGGAAAGCCGGGCTAATCGTTAGCTTTTCAAAAGCGAAGGCGCAGAGAATGGCCCGACAAACTTAGCCGACCATCTTAGGAGATTTTGAGGGCTCGAACAAACAAGACCTGTCAGAAAAGGCCATTTCCTCGATCAATGTACTCGGTTCTGACCCGATCCGTACCCGACGCATTGGTCCCCGAGTTCATATCAATGTTCATCGAAGTTGGAATGTTGATAAACACGCCTAACCCGGCATTTATGGTGCCATCGGACGTAGCCCAATCAGTCGCTTCCTTCTGAAAGGAAATAAAGAAATCTTGCGTGTAATCTACATTACCCGTCGTTTTATCGCGCTCACCGACATCCAGAGTTTTGTAATCCGCAAGGTTATAGCAATAGAAACCGGAGCTACAATTGGTAACGCCCCCGGAATCAGACTTCGATACGCCGAAGTACTGAGTACGAACATTATCATCATTACCGTTCGCATCCAGCATCGTAGATTGATAATCATCACCGAAATAGTCAGTAATCTCCATTTCGATATTTCCGGAGATACTATTGAAATCGCCGCTTAACTGACCACGTGCCTGACCAAAACCGATACGGAAGCCGGTTAGCTCGTCAGAGGCATTTTGGGCAATTTCGAAAAAAGGATCATTGAGTTCAAATGGAACGATATCGTTAACCGCATAGGTCTGACCGTCCAACTGAACTTTTGTGTCATCCGTGGAGATTGAGCCAAAGCCGAGATTGGTGATATTCAGATCTGCGGGCAAAGCTTCACCTGCGCGAGCTATGTTACCCGCCTCAAGTGTATCGATGTTCATCTGAAGGTCTGCTTCCATACCGAGTGTTACACGCGTGTAACTACTGGTACCAATATCACTCACATCAAACGCAACCGCCGCCTGACCGGAATACTGACTCAACTCTTCATCTGCAATCGGTTTAAGCTCAGCCTGGACTGAACAACAAAAAGCCCCCAGGACCAACAGTACGACTGTTATCCCGCGATCTTTTGCCAAAAACGCTTCCATTTTTTGGGTCATAAACTACTTCTGACTCACTATTGTCCAATAATATTTTTGTTCGGCAATCCATCTTCTTAATTAGCTATTGTTGTTATTTGTAGTGGAATGTAACTATAACGTTGCCAAGCTGGACTGGTTGTGACTAGATTCACACTCGCTTGGGGCTTCGTGGCAACTTCTGTAATTTTTAAGAACAGCGTCACATCCGTGAAGCCTGCCAGCACCGGGGCTGCCTAAAGTCAGCATAACAACTAATTACCTGGGCAACTGAAACAAGACGTGAAATGTCGACAGAAAAGGGGGAATACATCGAAGCGGGCGTTGAAACACCCGCCCACAAAACCGTAAGACGGAGCTGAAAGCGGGGTTAAAGGCAAGTGTACTTAATTTGTTTCGGCGTCCGACGCGGCAGCAGACACCATGGTTTTCAGTTCTCCGGATTCATAAAGCTCCGTGACAATATCACACCCACCCACAAGCTCTCCGCTGATATACAACTGCGGGAAAGTCGGCCAGTTCGAATAGACCTTGAGATTCTCACGCAGTTCGGGGTTTTCAAGAATGTTGATATAAGCAAATCGCTCACCACAGGCCATTAATGCCTGAACAGTTTTTGCCGAAAAGCCACATTGCGGCTGCTGAGGCGTTCCCTTCATGTAGAGAAGAATACTGTTACCCTCAATTTGTTCTTTAATCGCATCCGTAATTGACATAATTTACCTCAAGATCGTTTCTGAAATCGCCCGGCATTCTACCTGTTTTTTAAGTAACCAACCACATTACTTGGTTATTGGCGTAGTTTCCGACCTGATTCTCTAACCCGTCGCTTCGACACCCCAACCGCCGCCGCCCGGCGTAAAAACAGATAAAATATCACCGGCTTTTACTTGCGCCACCGTTTTCCCCGGAAGCGGCACACCATTCAGTGTATTGAGACCACACATTCCCGGCATGCCCCCGCAGCTACCCCAGGGTGGATGAACACGTCTGTCCGTCAGCAAGGTGACAGTTGCCGGCGCAAGGAAGCGATAGCTGCGGACAATCCCGTCACCGCCGTAAAACATACCTGCTCCGCCACTTCCATGTCGGAGCGCATAGGTGTCCACGCGCAGAGGGTAATGCAGCTCCAGACTCTCTACCGGGGTATTCAGTGTGTTGGTCATATGCGTATGAATTCCGCTTCTGCCATCTGATGCGGACTGCGCGCCTTCTCCACCGCCGATGGTTTCATAGTAATCCCATCGCTCACCTTCGGAGGCGGCCCCCATGGCAATATTGTTCATTGTGCCTTGCGAAGCCGCCGGCATATCTACACCCAGCTCGCCCAAAGCACCTATCACCACATCAACGATACGCATGCTGGTTTCAACGTTTCCCGCTGCCACTGCTGCTCCACGGGATGCATTGATAACGCTGCCGTTGGGTGCATCCACTGACAAGCACTGAAAAGCACCCTGACAACATGGCGCATAGTCCGGTAGCAAACAGGCAAAAACGTAGTAAACCGACGCCATGCAAACGCTAAGAGGACAATTTACATTGCCCATTACTTGCACATCCGTTCCGCTGAAGTCCAGATGAAGGCATCCTTTCTCAAGGGTTAGCGTAAGGGCTATTTTAATTGGAGAGTCTGAAAAACCATCACCGTCCAATACATCCTCAAAATAGCTACTGCCACTTGGCAATGACAACAAGGCCGCTTTGGCAAGCTCTCTTCCGTAAACATTGATCGCATGAACTCCGGCAAAAAATTGCGTAACACCTTCAGGAAGATCTGCAATCCACTCCTGCAGCCTCTTCATACCGATCAGATTTGCACTGGTCTGGGCATAAAAATCTCCAGGCAATTTTGCGCCTGATGCATCCTGACTGCCTCCTTCGATATCCGCCAATCTGGCAACGACCGCGTCGACATAGCTGCCAGACTCCATTAATTTGACCGGTGCAATCACTACGCCCTCCTGCTCCAGCGTTGTTGAAAGCGGCATGGAACCCGGAGATTCAGAGCCGATATTGGCATGATGCGCCCTGTTGGCCACAAAACCGACATGCTTGTCCTGAACGAATACGGGGGCAATCAAGGTCACGTCCGGCAGGTGCGTACCGCCCATGAAAGGGTCATTCATCACCAGCATATCACCAGGATACCAGGGAAGATCAGACACAATATCCTGCATCGCAAACGCCATACTTCCCAGGTGAACCGGGATGTGTGCAGCCTGTGCACAGATATGCCCATTGACATCGAAAATGGCACATGAAAAATCAAGGCGATCCTTGATATTGGGCGATAGTGCACTGCGCTGCAACGCGGATCCCATTTCTTCGCAAATGGCATTGAGGCGGCTGCCAAAGATGGCAAGTTCTACACTATTAAGCTGCATCGGGAAGGTCGCTCGTAATGGTACGGATTGGACAATTCAGGATAACATTGCCGGGATTTGCGCAACACCGGTTTTGACGCTAAGATTGCTACATAGTCAGGCAGCCTTCGCTGCCTTTTTGCGTTTTAAGAGAAGAACATGAGTGATCATTCGTTAATGAATACCTATGGCCGTTTGCCTGTCGCATTTGACAATGGCAACGGCCCCTGGTTATTTGACACAGATGGCAACAAGTATTTCGATACCTTCAGCGGCATTGCTGTTTGTGGTCTGGGCCATGCACACCCCAGTGTCACCAACGCCATAAAAGATCAGGCGGAGAGATTGGTACATTGCTCCAATCTGTACCACACACCTCTTCAATTGAAGTTGGCCAGTACCATTTGTCAATTGGCCGGTATGGACAAGGTTTTTTTCTCCAACTCCGGTGCTGAGGCGAATGAAGCGGCCATTAAAATTGCCCGCCGCTTTGGCCACGACAATAATATCAAAACACCGACCATCATTGTCATGGATAATTCCTTTCATGGTCGAACCATGGCGACGCTGTCAGCCACAGGTAACCGAAAAGTTCAGGCAGGGTTTGAACCACTGTTGAGCGGGTTTGTGCGAGCCCCCTTTAACGACCTTGCAGCAATTGAAACAATTGCCAAATCGAACCCCAATGTTGTCGCTGTGATGCTGGAACCCATCCAGGGTGAAGGCGGACTAAATATTGCTTCAAAAGAGTACTTGGAAGCACTACGAACGCTCTGTGACCAACAGAACCTGCTGCTGATATTTGATGAAGTCCAAACCGGCAACGGTCGAACCGGGCAGTACTTTGCGTCCGGGACCTTCGATGTCAAGCCGGATGTACTCACTACCGCAAAGGGACTCGGAAACGGCTTCCCCATCGGTGCATGCCTTGCACAGGGTAAGGCGGCTGAAATACTAAGCCCGGGTTCGCATGGCTCAACCTTCGGGGGCAATCCCCTCGGATGCGCAGCGGCACTGGCAACGATTAATGAAATTGTCAGTCAAAACCTTTGTGAACGCGCAGAAATCATGGGCGAACGCATGCTCAAGCGCTTCCGTGACGAATTGCTGCATACAGAATACGTCAAAGATGTGAGAGGCGTGGGCCTGATGATCGGCATTGAAATGAGCGACCCCTGCGTTGCCCTCGTCGCATTGGCCAAGGCCAAAGGATTGCTGCTGAACGTCACCTCGGATAAAGTGATTAGACTGCTCCCTCCACTGAACTTATCAGATGAGGAATGCGACTTTCTGATCGACGCTGTCATCCAGATTATCAGGCTTTATGCTGCTGATGACCGGAGTAGACCGCGCGCCTGAGCAATCAGGCAATCACGGCATAAACCCTTCCAGATCACGATTATCACCGGAAACAAAACCCGCTATGGCACTTAGACATTTTTTGACCCTTATGGACTTATCTCCTGACGAGCTGATTCAGGTTCTCGACAGAGCCATTACGCTCAAAAAAGAACACAAACAGGGCAATATTTATGAGCCATTGAAAAACCGGGTGCTGGCACTCATTTTCGACAAGTCCTCGACGCGTACACGCGTGTCCTTTGAATCCGGCATGGCTCAGTTCGGCGGCTCTTCACTGTTTCTGTCACCACGCGACACACAACTTGGCAGAGGTGAACCCATTGAAGACAGCGCGAAAGTGCTCTCTCGCATGGTGGACGCCGTTACCATTCGTACCTTTGAACATGCCAAACTGGTCCGCTTTGCCGACAACTCTTCTGTTCCGGTCATTAATGCGCTGACAGATGATTTTCATCCCTGCCAGCTACTCGCCGATATGCAAACTTACAGAGAGCACAGAGGCTCTATTGAAGGGAAGAAAGTCGTATGGGTTGGTGACGGCAATAATATGTGCAATTCCTTTATCAATGCGGCAGCACTTCTGAATTTTGAACTGGTCGTCACCTCACCAGAAGGTTACGAACCCTCTGCAGAGCTGATAGAACAGCATAAGCAGCATGTACATATTGTTCGAGATCCTGTGAAAGCAACACACAACGCCGACCTAGTCGTCACCGATGTCTGGGCCTCGATGGGACAAGAGCAGGAACAGCAGGAAAGGGCCAAAGTATTCAGCCCGTATCAGGTCTCCGAAGAGCTGATGAGCCATGCTCACTCCGACGCGTTGTTTATGCATTGCCTGCCGGCGCACCGCGGGGAAGAAATCAGCGAGAACATGCTGGAACATGAAAGCTCTGTGGTATGGGATGAGGCAGAAAACCGACTGCATGCGCAGAAAGCCTTGCTTGAGTTTCTGCTCTGCAATGCCTGACATCATGTACAAGCTGGTTCGCAGCCTGATTGACAGGGCCTGCTGATGCAAGGTCAACTGGATGTAGAAAACCTGCGTTGCGCCTATGATGCGCTGACCGTCGTCAAGGATCTTTCTTTTTCCGTTGCCGCCGGAGATATTGCCTGTCTGCTCGGGCCAAGTGGTTGCGGCAAGAGCACCATTCTTCGGGCCATTGCCGGATTCGAACCTGTCATGGATGGCCGGATCAGCCTGGATAGCAAGACCATCTCGACACCTTCCGGGATATTGGCGCCGGAGAAACGGGGAATCGGCATGGTGTTTCAGGATTACGCCCTGTTCCCGCACCTGAACATCCAGCAGAATCTGGAGTTTGGACTTAGCAAAGTCGATCCGGCGCATCGAAAAGAACGCACTTTGGAGCTCTTGGAACTGGTCGACCTGCACGGTTACGAACACCGCTTTCCACACGAACTTTCAGGCGGACAACAGCAACGTGTTGCGCTGGCCAGAGCCCTCGCACCAAAACCGTCGCTGCTTTTGCTGGACGAACCATTTTCGAATCTGGATGCGGAACTCAGAACACGGCTCGGTCTGGATGTAAGACTCATTCTCAAAGAACTCGAAATGAGCGCCATTCTTGTCACCCATGACCAGAAAGAAGCATTTGCCATGGCCGATCATATCGGAGTGATTGATCAGGGACGCATACAACAGTGGGGACGACCATTCGAACTTTACCATGAACCGGTTAATCGTTTTGTCGCCAGCTTTATCGGCCAAGGGTGTTTCATTCCCGGCACAACAATCTCTCACGAAAGTTTCGACAGTGAGCTGGGACAGATTAAGGGCAACCGCGCCTACAATTTTCCGATGCAAAGCCGCGTTGATATTCTGATCCGGCCGGACGACATTGTTTTTTCATCGGAATCCCGGTTACATGGGGTCGTCACGGCAAAAACCTTTGCCGGTACCAACACACATTACCAGATCAAACTGCCGTCCGAACGCGAGATACAGGCGTCCTTTCCCAGTCATCAAGACCTGAATCTGGGCGATACCGTGCATTTCGCGCTCGATGCCGAACACTTGATCGCCTACCCAGCCGAATAACCTCAGGCTCTTCCAAACTCTGGTCAGGTTTGTTTATCGTGGGAAATCACGCGGTTCACGGCATTGGTCCAACCACTGTACAAAGCGTCGGCCTGCTCCGACGATAAAGTTGGCTCAAAGCGCTGATCGAGCCGCCACATCTGGGCAATACTGGACAATGACTCAAAAACGCCGGCACGCAAGCCAGCCAGGTACGCCGCCCCTAGCGCCGTCGTTTCCACAATTTCAGGTCTGTCGACAGGAAGGCCTAGCACATCCGCGAGAAACTGGACGACCCAGTCATTGACCACCATACCGCCGTCCACACGCAGGTGCTTCAGCTCAGCTCCGTCTTTTTGCATGGCGGCAAGCAGGTCACGGGTCTGATAACAAACAGACTGAAGTCCTGCCGTCACAATCTCCGCGATTCCCGTATCTCGCGTCAATCCGAACAGCGCGCCACGCGCATTCGGATCCCAATAAGGCGCCCCTAAACCGGTAAAGGCCGGAACCAGATATACCGAATTGTTATATCCCACCTCGGTCGCAAGATTCTCCGTTTCACTGGCATCATGAATGAACCTGAGCCCGTCGCGAAGCCACTGAATTGCCGCCCCCGCCACAAAAATACTGCCTTCCAGCGCATAGGTTGTTTTCCCGTCTATCCGGTAAGCAACAGTCGACAGTAGGCGGTTTTCCGATTCCAGTACCTGGTCTCCGGTATTCAGAATGGCGAAACAGCCGGTACCATAGGTACTTTTAATCATGCCGGGTTCAAACCCGGCCTGTCCGACTAGTGCCGCCTGCTGATCACCAATCAAGGCCTGCACAGGACAGGACAAACCAAACAATTCTCCAAGGCAGTGGCCGAAATCATCACTACTGTTTTTCACCTCGGGCAGGACTGCTTTCGGTACTCGAAATGTGCTTAGCAGTTCGTCATCCCAATCCTGACAATGGATATTAAACAACGAGGTACGCGAAGCATTCGTCGCATCGGTGGCATGACTGGTTCCACCGGTCAGGCGCCACAACAGAAAACAGTCAATCGTACCAAACGCCAGCTCTCCCTGCTCGGCACGGGCCCGTGCGCCCTCTACGTGATCAAGAATCCAGGCCACTTTGCTGGCAGAAAAATACGGGTCGATCAGTAAGCCCGTTTTTGCCGCCACCATTTTCTCGATTCCCTCCGACTTATAGGATTCGCACTGCTCGCTGGTTCTACGATCCTGCCATACGATTGCGGGATAGATGGGCTTTCCCGTGCTACGCTCCCAAACGACCGTTGTTTCACGCTGATTAGTGATACCGATAGATACAGTGTGCTGCATCGCGTCCGGCACCTTGGTCAGCACCTCCTTGCAGACAGACAAGGTCGACGACCATATTTCTTCAGGATCATGCTCGACCCAACCATCCTGCGGAAAATACTGGCGGAATTCCTGCTGTGCCGTGGCAACATGCCGCCCCTGAGCATTGAATAGCAGCGCGCGCGAGCTGGTAGTCCCCTGATCAATGGAAAGAATATATTGTGTCATCGTGTCTTTGCACCATTTATTGTTAGATCTATCGGGGGAACTAAACCACAATCCGGAACAGCAACACAACCAAAAATTCCGCCAAGTACCTAAACTTCAAAACACTCGTTAAATCTCCGCAAATTATTAGTTCCTACAATATTCCGCCATACAATCGGTGGCATACTTTATCGAGACATTTCCCTGACAAATCTGTGGCAACGTATCATGAAATCAGAAGTTCAATCCTACGACATCGCCGTCATCGGCGGAGGCGTTAATGGCACCGGAATTGCCGCAGATGCTGCCGGACGAGGTTTGAGTGTTTTTCTTTGTGAGCAGAATGACTTCGCCTCTGGTACGTCCTCCACTAGCAGCAAGCTGATCCACGGTGGATTGCGCTATCTGGAGCATTATGAATTTCGTCTGGTGAAAGAAGCGCTGGCAGAGCGGGAAGTCTTGCTGAAAAAAGCGCCGCACCTGGTTTCGCCATTAAAATTCACCCTGCCTCACCGGCCACATCTTCGCCCGGCCTGGATGATCAGAAGCGGACTGTTTCTGTATGACCATTTAAGCCGTCGCAACTCCCTACCCAGGGCGCGCAAGGTGCGCTTTGGCGAGGACTCCCCTTTACACGCCAACATGAAAGTCGGCTTTGAATACTATGATTGCTGGGTGGATGATTCGAGACTCGTGGTCACCAACGCGCTGGATGCCGAGCGGCACGGCGCAACCATCAAGGTACAAACCGAATGTGTTTCCGCGCGTTTTGACGAAGTCAGTGACTCTTGGCAGCTGACCATGCGCGAAGGGGCCAGCCAGCGTCAATTCGAGATCCGGGCGAAGCATATCGTAAACGCTTCCGGCCCTTGGCTAAACCAGTTTCTGGAGCATGCCTTTGACGGTTTCAAAGTGCCCAGACGCATTCGATTGATCAAGGGAAGCCATATTATTGTACCCCGTACCCTAAGCACTGACGGTGCTTATATTCTGCAGAACGAAGATAAGCGTATTGTATTCGTACTGCCGTATCTGGATGACTTTACGATCATTGGTACCACTGACAAGGAATATTTCGGCTCACCTGAAGATGTTTCTATCGAGGACTGGGAAGTCGAATATTTGCTCAATATTTATAACCAGCATTTTGACAAAGCGCTTGGTAAACAATCGATTGTATCGACCTATTCAGGTATTCGTCCGCTGTGTGATGATGAGTCTGATGACCCCTCTGCCATTACGCGAGACTATACCCTCGAGCTGCATGAGCGCAGTAAACATTCAGTAGTGCTCTCTATTTATGGCGGTAAAATTACGACCTATCGAAAACTGGCCGAGGCCGCCATGCGCACATTGCAGCCTTATCTACCCGGTAAAACAATGGCATGGACAAAGGATAGTCCCTTACCGGGCGCAGATGTCTTTGGTCAAAGCCTCAACGACATCAAAACACGCATTGCCAAGGCCGTGCCATGGCTTGATCATTTGAGACTGGAACGGTTTTCCAAAAGCTATGGCCTGCTGTGTCTTGGTTTTCTGGAAACGGCAAGCAAGCCCCAGGATCTTGGCGAAGACTTTGGCAGTGGCCTGACCCGGGCCGAAGTCGACTATCTGATTGAAAAAGAATGGGCGCGTTGCGCTGAAGACATTCTCTGGCGGCGTTCAAAACTGGGATTGCGTCTGACGGATGAGCAAGTGCAACACCTTCAGAGCTATGTCAGTGATAAAGTGTCCAAAATGGAAAAGCCGAACGGCCCTGACCTATCTCTCGTGTCCAACACCTGAAGCCGATATTCGCTGACTAAAGTCCTTGCTGCTTGCGAGGCCAAACCAGACTGAATTTTGCGCCGCCCATTTCGCTTCGGCCAAGAAAGGCCTGACCACCATGCCAGTAAAGAATTCTGCGAACGATCGATAAGCCCAGGCCGTAGCCGCCTGAGCTTCTGGTTCGGCTGTCGTCAAGCCGCGCAAATGGCGTGAACACCGACTCCCATTCATCCTCCGGAATTCCGGGACCGTCATCCTCGACGTCTACCCTGCATGTTTCCTGATCGAAACTGCACACAACCTTGACCGTAGACTTGCAATAGCGCGTCGCGTTGCCAACCAGATTCTGAATCGAGCGGTGAATGTAACGCGCCTCAATTTCAGACTCTTTCCAGACCTTGGAACCCTTCCGGTATTCCGACTGGATCGTCAATTCAGGCTTCACACTGCTTTGTTCGGAGATCACCTGCTCTACAATTTCAGAGACATCCGCCTCGTGGAAAGCCAGAATGGGCCCTCCCTGTTCCAGCCTTGCGTAGGTCAGGATCTCATCAATCAGCTCATCCAGCTCCTGGATATCACCGTCGATTCCCTTGATTTGTTTCTGCAGGCTTTCCCGGTCCGGGCAGTCTTCAATCATCTGCACGCCAAACCGTATTCTGGCTACTGGCGTCCTGAGCTCATGTGATACCGCATGAATCATTTCTTTCTGAATATACATCAGTCGCTGTATGTGATCCGCCATGCTGTTGAAAGCAGACCCGAGACGCCCCACTGCATCCTGACTATCAGCACGCTTGACACGGGCATCGAGTTCACCGCGTGCGATTCTACTGGCGACGGTTTCTACATTGCGCAATTGTCGATCCAGAGTTTGCAGTACAAAGTAGATGTAAAAAACCAGAGCGGCAATCACAAACAGCAACAGCAGAATGACAACAAGCGTAGAAAACGGCGCATAAGTATCGGGAAAGGAGACCCTGAATACTTCTCCGCTGGACAATCTTATCAGGCCCGTCACTGGGTCAGCCGCGAGGTTCAGATACTGATCATGTTGCACCAGACTATTGAGTACAGCCTGATCTTCCAATACCGTTTCGTCTCGCAACAGAGCGATATCAACCGAAAACGTATCCGCGATTTCATCCAATCCTTCCCTGTAGCCATGCTCATTGATCAAAGCACCGATCAGCGTCAGATACATGCGGTAAATTTCTTCGCCATCTGAACGCGACTCGACTTGTAAAAGTAGATCCGGTTCCTGCAAAGCAACTCTGGCGAACAGGCGCGTGCCGATTTCGTCCAGCACGACCTGACCTGCATCGAGACGAGCCAAAACAACGGAATCTATCGCCGTCTGGTTGCGCGCAACCAGCGAAAGCGAATCCAGCTCGGTGGTGGCCAACAGCGTTTGATTCTGGGAAAGATAGGACAAAGGTGGCGAGATGAAGTCGGTCCAATGATGCTCATAACGCACCTGATTGCTCAGCTTCAAAACCACAAAACTAAAAAGGCTTAGCGCGACCAATGCCGCAACCAAGCCTGATGAAATACGAACCAGTAATTTGTTCAAATCCTGCTACCGGTTACGCCTCTTTGACAAACAGATAACCCTTACTGCGCACCGTTTTTATCCTTCTTGGGTGGACTGGGTCATCGCCGATTTTGGGTCGAATACGGGAAACACGTACATCGATGGAACGATCCTGGCCGTCATACTCGATGCCGCGTAGCGCCGTAAAGATTTCTTCACGGCTCAATACATTGCCGGCATTACTCGACAGCAGCCAAAGCAAATCAAATTCTGCACTGGTCAGATCTATACTTTCATCATCCAGCCAGGCTTCGCGCATGGAAGAGTCAACTACCAGATTGTTGAATACCAGACGCGTTGGCCCTTCTCCACCATTCGCATCCGCCGAGCCGCCCTCTGCATGATGATCATGTTCCTTGATACGGCGTAACAAGGCTCGAATTCTGGCGAGCAGGACGCGGGGCCGGACCGGTTTCGACATATAGTCATCGGCACCCATCTCAAGCCCGAGAACCTGATCCAGATCATCCGTTCGTGCTGTCAGCATAAGAATCGGGCCATTGTAGCTGGGCCGAACCTTACGACATATCGACAATCCGTCCTCTCCCGGAAGCATCAGATCCAGCACCACAAGATCCGGTTTCTCGCTGGTAATCCTCTCGACCGCATGTGCACCGTTTGCCTCGACCGATACTACCAGGCCGTTGCTTTCCAAATACTCTTTGGTCAGATCAGCTAGCCGCTCATCATCTTCGACGATCAAAATACGCCATGCTTCGTTATTGTCTTCTACATCCATCGCTTTTTATCTAATCGTTGGTGGAATTGAATCTGGGCCATGCCCTGTTATTGTTGTGCGGAGCATAAAAAGCCCGACAAAATAACGACTTGTTACAGTAAGTATATATGCTGTTTCAAAATTTACCTGAAAAAATTTTTTGCCTTGTTCGGGGCTTTTCCGGGGCGCCAGAATCAAAGCTTTTCGAGGGCCAACTCTTCCTGCGTAGCATCCCTGACTTCCAAAATTTCCAGTTCGAAAACCAGGGTCAATCCCGCCAAAGGATGATTGGCATCGACTTCAACCTCGGCCCCCGATACACCCACTACCTGCACAATTTGCATGTCCTCACCGGTATTGGTCTGAAATTTCATACCCGGTACGACCTGCTCCACACCATCAAACAAACTTAAGGGCACCTTGTTGATCAGCGCTTCCTGATGCTCACCGTAGGCCAATTCAGGAGGAATGGTCGCCTCGATCCGGTCCCCGGCCGCACGCCCCTTCACCGCCTGCTGCAATCCCGTAATCACCTTTCGACTGCCTTCCACGAAGCTCATCGGTTCACCGCCTTCGGAGGTATCAACGACCTGCCCTTCAGCATTTTTTAACCAGTAATTCAGTTTGTAGTATTGAGGATGACTCACACGCTTTCCCATGGGTTATTTAGAACTTCGCGCCCGGACATTTAATCCGAACGCACCTTTAACCATTCTGCACTCAGGCTCCATGTATTCTCCGGCGCTCGTGTTCCGGCGAATACTCCGGCATGCCCTCCGGGCACGACGCAAAACTCCTTGTCTTCAGAAGACACGATATCCAGTACCTTGTGTGCAGCCTTCACGCTGACGAGCTTGTCAGCTTCTCCGGCAAACGCCAGAATCGAACATCTGATTCGGTCAAATTCGGCTTTGACTCCACCGATCTTCATATTGCCTTTTGCCATTTTGTTCTTCAGCATCATATGCACAGCCATGTCTTTGATGGTCTCTCCCGGATAGTCGACCATGTCGTCGAACCATTTGCTCATCGTCAGACTTTCTTCCAGATAATCCCGGTCCCAGAGATTGAAAAACTTGTCGAAAGAAGTGACGACGGAGCCAATCGGATTGGTCAGTTTGAAGGCAAACGAGGACGCCCAGCCCGGCACATGAAAAAAGCGGGCCGGCAAGTCCAGTAAAGAAAGATTGAGCACTTTGGAGAGTAGCTGCGTGGGCTGATAAATCGCCGCCATCACCTTGCCCGCCGCGCCGCTTTGATGCATATCAATCGGACTTGCGACCGTCACCAGGTTCCTCACATCTTCATCGTCATGTGTTGCGAGATACATCAGGGATAACAATCCCCCCATACAATAGGCAAAAATCGATACTTCAGCTTCACCACTCTCGTCTTTCACAGCTTGTACAATCTGCGGCATCCATTCGAGCACGTAGGTTTCCAGCGACAAATCGCTGTGATCCGCAGTTACATCGCCCCAGTCCACCAGATAAACATCGAAGCCTTTGGCAAGAAAATATCGCACGACACTCCGATGCGGCATGAGATCGAAAATCATGGACGTGGCCGCCAACGGAGGTACCAGTAGCAAGGGCACTTTATGGCGCAAGGGAGATACTGTGATGGTTTCGTCACCTATTCGGATTTCGTTTTCTTCGAGAGGCAGGTAACGCCGCACTGACATAATGCGATCTGCGAATATTTCGACATAGGGACTCTGATTGGAAATATTGAAATTTTCCGCAGCGATCACTTGCTCAATACCATTGAGCACAGACCAGAAAGATTTTTCTATCAAACCCGGGGATCGACGCATCAATCGCTACTCCTCACTGCTTCAATAATAATATTTATCGATCTGTTTTCGAACGCCATTGCCAATCCCGCCTATGGACACGGATAGGTATGCTGCTCATGCAGACTCTCCAATGCCTGTAAGACCTCGTCGTCCAATGTGACTGACGCGCTCTCGACATTCTCTTTCAATTGCGCCATCGATGTTGCCCCAATGATATTGCTGGTCACGAAGGGCCTGGTATTCACAAAGGCAAGTGCAAGGTGCACCAGTGACATCCCGTGGGCCTCAGCCAGGTTCGCGTAGGCTTTGACCGCTGACTCGGCACGATCATGCGTATAACGCGAGAAGCGCTTGTATCGCGTAATTCTGGCACCCTCCGGCCGCGCACCATTCAGGTACTTGCCGGACAACACACCAAAGGCTAGCGGGGAATACGCCAAACATCCAGCCTGCTCACGGTGAGAACATTCCGCCAAGCCTACTTCATAGCTACGATTGAGCAGATTATAAGGATTTTGCACACTCACCGGCCGAGGCATTCCGAGCTGCTCCGCGACCGAAATAGACTTCATCAAGCCCCAAGGGGTTTCGTTGGACAGCCCCCAGTGGCGAATCTTGCCAGCCTTGATCTGGTCATTTATCGCAGCCAATGTTACTTCCAGCGGGATTGCATCACCATCATCTCCCGGGGCATATCCTAACTTCCCGAAATAGTTGGTGTTTCTTTCCGGCCAGTGAATCTGGTAAAGGTCAACATAGTCGGTTTGCAAACGCTTGAGACTCGCTCCTAGCGCTGCCTCGATATTTTCTTTATCAAGCCTGGGCCCTCCCCTTAAATGCGGCAGCCATTCAGCTGGCCCCGCCACTTTGGTCGCCAGAATGACCTGACTGCGTTGCCCCCGATCCGCTAACCAGGTTCCGATATATTGCTCGGTCAAACCCTGCGTCTTAGCCATGGGTGGCACCGGGTACATTTCTGCGGTATCGATAAAGTTGATCCCTTGATCGAGCGCATAATCCAGATGTTCGTGCGCTTCCGCCTCGGTATTCTGCTCGCCCCAAGTCATGGTACCCAAACAGATCTTACTGACCTTTAGATCACTCGTGCCCAGTTGTTCGTATTGCATTGCCACACCCCTCTGTTCAGGAACAAAAAACCCCGGACGCGCCGGGGTTTGAAGTTTACTTATCCTGGCTGTTTAGCCGCCGAGGAACTTGATCATCACACCCGCGGCCACTGCCGAACCGATAACACCTGCGACATTGGGACCCATCGCATGCATCAGCAGGAAGTTTTGCGGGTTGTTATCCAGCCCCACCTTGTTCGACACCCGCGCCGCCATCGGCACCGCAGAAACACCCGCAGAACCGATCAGCGGATTAATCTTGTTGGTACTGAACAGGTTCATCAACTTGGCCATCAGGACACCCGTGCCGGTACCGACAGCAAATGCCACCATACCCAGAACAAGAATACCCAACGTCTGCAGATCCAGGAACTTGTCTGCGCCCAATTTTGAGCCAACCGACAAACCGAGGAAAATCGTCACGGTATTGATCAAGGCATTCTGTGCCGTATCGGACAGACGATCCACCACACCGCACTCTTTCATCAGGTTACCGAAACAGAACATTCCCAACAGCGGTGCCGCATCCGGCAGGAACAAGGCCACCAGAATCAGAACTGCAACCGGAAACAGTATTTTTTCCAGCTGATTGACCGGTCGCAACTGCACCATCTGTATCTTGCGCTCTTCCGCAGTGGTCAATGCGTTCATGATCGGCGGCTGAATCACAGGCACCAGGGCCATATACGAATACGCGGCAACAGCGATTGCACCCAACAAGTGTGGCGCAAGTACACTGGCAACATAAATGGACGTTGGGCCATCTGCGCCACCAATAATACCGATTGCGGCGGCTTCATAAATGGAGAATTCCATCAGACCGGAACTGGTCAAAAGCGCAGCACCCAGAACCGTACCGAAAATACCGAACTGCGCCGCCGCACCCAAAAGAATCGTTTTTGGATTTGCCAGCAAGGGGCCGAAGTCCGTCATCGCACCAACACCCATAAAGATGAGCAATGGACCGACCGTACTTCCAATCACCACACTATAAAAGTTTGCCAACATGCCATTGCCGTAACCGAAATCCCGTGCCACGTTCATGGCTGAGGCCACGGTCGCCGAATCAGCAGCCTTGTAGGCTTCCTTAAATGCCACGAGGGTTTCTTTGGTGATTTCCTGGCCGACATCGAACGGAACTTTGAGTACCTCAGACAACGCCAGTAACACCTCCGGTTTATGGAAGTGAATCGCGTTTTCGACAGCGGTCAGGGCCAAACCTGCCTCAGGGATGTTGGCGAGAATGCCACCAAATCCGATAGGCACGAGCAGCAAGGGCTCAAAGCCCTTCTTCACCGCAAGATAAAGCAAGAACAGGCACACGACGATCATCGCGACCTGGCCGGCAGTAATGTTATACAGACCACTGCCGGTCCAAAGATTCAGAATATTCTCCATGGTGCGATCCTTATAGCGTCATCAAAGTGTCGCCAACGGCAACTGAATCACCCACAGACACACTGATCGTACCGACAGTACCAGCACGAGGTGCACGAACTTCTGTTTCCATCTTCATGGCTTCAAGAATCAGCAGTAAATCGCCTTCCTGAACCGATTGTCCTGGAGTTGCGACAATCTTGAAGATATTTCCAGCCAACGGCGCAGGTACCGGCTCACCGCCGCCAGCCGGAGCCGCTGCAGGAGCAGAAGGTGCTGGTGCAGCACCGCCCTGAACGGGCACCATGCCGGTAATATCGCCGCCTTCTTCCACTTCAACCGTGTAAGACTGCCCGCCAACGGAAATGGTATATACCTCTTTACCACCTTTAGATTTTGAAGCCGGAGCCACATCATCTTCACTTGGAGTCGGTTCAAAGGCATCTGGATTGCCACGGTTTTCGAGGAACTTCGCGCCAATTTGCGGGAACAGTGCATAAGTCAGCACATCATCCACCACATCGTCGGCCAGCTTAAAGCCTTTCTCGTCCGCCATCTTCTTCACTTCAGCGGTCAGTTTATCCATCTCTGGCTCAAGCAGATCACCTGGGCGGCAGGTGATTGCTTCTGCTCCATCCAGCACGCGCTCTTGCAGCTCTTTATTGTAAGGGGCTGGTGCCGCACCGTACTCACCTTTCAGAATACCGGCTGTTTCCTTGGAAATAGACTTGTAGCGTTCGCCGGTCAGTACATTCAGTACTGCCTGCGTGCCTACGATCTGGGAAGTCGGAGTCACCAATGGAATGTGGCCGAGATCTTCACGGACACGAGGAATTTCTTCCAGAACCGCATCAAATTTGTCTGCCGCGCCCTGCTCTTTCAGCTGGTTTTCCATATTGGTCAGCATGCCACCTGGCACCTGGGCAATCAGGATACGGGAATCGGTTCCACGCAGAGAGCCTTCGAATTTCGCATATTTCTTACGCACCTTGCGGAAGTATGCAGCAATCTCTTCCAGTAATGTGATGTCGATGCCCGTGTCACGCTCAGTACCGGCCAGTGCAGCAACAACACTTTCCGTCGCAGTGTGGCCGTAAGTCATGGACATGGAAGAAATCGCCGTATCAACACGGTCAATCCCTGCTTCTACCGCCTTCAATATTGTCATGTCCGAGAGACCGGAAGTGGCATGCGCATGCAGTTGGACTTCGAGTTCAGTTTGCTGCTTGAGTCGACCAACCAACTCGTATGCCATATAAGGCGTCAGGGTGCCGGCCATATCTTTAATGGCAATTGAGTCTGCGCCCAGATCTTCGATCTGCTTCGCCAGGCTCACCCAGTTTTCCAATGTATGGACAGGGCTGGTGGTATAAGACAAAGTTGCTTGCGCATGTCCACCATTTGCCTTCACGGCTTTCAAAGCACGATCCAGGTTGCGAGGATCGTTCATGGCGTCGAATACGCGGAATACTTCAACACCGTTCTTAACGGCGCGCTCTACAAATTTATCAACAACATCGTCTGCATAATGACGGTAACCCAACAGGTTTTGACCACGCAACAGCATTTGTTGCTTGGTTTTTGGCATTACCTTTTTGAGCTCACGGATACGCTCCCAAGGGTCTTCACCAATAAATCGGATACAGGAATCAAATGTCGCGCCGCCCCAGGATTCAAGAGACCAGTAGCCTACTTGATCCAGTTTTTCTGCAATGGGCAGCATGTCATCAATGCGCATGCGCGTTGCCAACAGGGATTGGTGCGCATCACGAAGTACCACATCGGTAATTCCTAGTTTCTTTGTTGAATCAGTCATTATTCAAAAGCCTTCTGTTAAAGGTTTAATACTCGATCACTCACTTCTTGTGGTCAGAGCGATATTTCGCAACGGCGGCAGAGAGTACTGCCAGCAGCTGGGCATCGTCCGATGCAGCAGGTTTTGCAGTTGTGACAGGAGCTTTTGGCTCCGGCGCCGGGGCGTATTTGAGCACCATCTTTGACATAAAGGTGGTAACAAATACCAGGATGACCAGGAACACGAAAACAAAGCCCATGCCCACCATCATCAAGTCCACAGCGTTGGACATTAGATCAGACATATCTGACAACCTATTTGTTATATAAAAAGAGAAGCGTCGCTAATTCGTGATAGCGAACCCTTGCCTGCTAAAAAGCCAGCGTAATTTACCTTTTATCAATAATCGAAGCAACTCGGGGTCTGGATTTTGTGTGACGCAGAAGACTATCGCTTCGATAGCTATAAAAAATCGTTCGACTTCGATATGAACCGCGCTCCAGCAAATGGCAAAGTTCTCAAATCGATAGATAATTCAGATCGTTTTCCTTGCGGCCTAACGAGGCGCATAGAATCAGCGATGCAAACATGATGAATGGAGGGTAATGACTGGCAGGAATGGTTCGCTTCGCTCCCCGACGGGGCAGCTTATGAGGTAATAACTGCATGAGGCAAACGTTATGGATACCCGCCTACGCGGGTATGGCGAAGATAGTCTTATCGGCAAACTTAATGGATGACCGCCTACGCGGGTATGATGAGGATAGTTTCATAGGCAAACGACAGGGGTTGCTGCCCGCGCGCTTATGACGAGGGTAGTTTCATCGGCAAACTACATGGATGACGCTTGCGCGGTAATGGCGAGGATAGCCCCGCTACCGTCATCCCGCACTTGTTGCGGGACCCATTGTCTTAATCACTGAAGCCGGATAAACCTCACATCATTCGGCAGATGATAGATATCTGAAGGGAAATGAGAAGCGTCTGGGCTCTGGCGTCTAGCATCTAGCATCTGAAGACTATGAAGATTCGTTTGGCA